>JBBQBH010000015.1:0-56886 GCA_038317345.1 Solirubrobacterales bacterium | reverse complement strand
GCGCGTCGCCGTCAACAGCAGCCGCAAGGACGGGCAGACCGGCGAGTGGATCGACAAGCCCAACTACTTCGACGTCACCGTCTGGGGGGCGCAGGGCGAGAACTGCGCCAACTACCTCTCCAAGGGCCGCCCGGTCGCGGTCTCCGGCCGGCTCGACTGGCGCGAGTGGGAGGCCCAGGACGGGAGCAAGCGCCAGGCGGTCGAGATCATCGCCAACTCGGTGCAGTTCCTCGGCTCGCGCGACGGCGGTGGCAACGGAAACGGCTTCCAGGCCAAGTCAGACGTCCCCGCCGACACCTCCGACTTCGAGGAGGCAGGCGTGGGCAGCGACAAGGGCGACGACATCCCCTTCTAGCCCGCGTGGGGCCCAGCCCCATCGGCAACTCAAACTTACGAGGGCCCCGCAGGGGGCTCTCGTAGGTTTTGGGGCGAATGCAGCGCGCGGGACGCCGGGCGGCGGCGACTGCCGACCCGCTAGCATTGCGGCGCTCGGTTCGCCCGGCAAAGGCCGGGCGTCTTTACGCTAGGACCCAATGGCAAAGCAAAGAGGCGACTCAGCACCCAGGCGTCGACGCGGCCCGTCGGACCGCTTCCGCCCGCGCAAGTACACGCGCATCAACGTCGAGGAGATCGACTACAAGGACCTGACGGTGCTTCGCCGCTTCATCTCCGACAAGGGCAAGTCGCGCTCGCGCAGGGTGACCGGGCTTTCCCGCAAGCATCAGAAGCAGCTCGCGCTGGCGGTCAAGCGGGCGCGGGAGATCGCGCTGCTGCCCTACGTGGGCGAGCGCTAGGAGCACCGATGGCACAGGCGATCCTGCTTGCAGACGTCGAGAACCTCGGCAGTCGCGGCGACGCCGTAGAGGTCTCCCCCGGCTATCTGCGCAACTACCTTCTGCCGCGAAAGCTCGCCCAGCCGGCGACCAAGGGCGCCCTGGAGGAGGCACAGCGCCGCCGCGAGGTCCAGGAGCGAGCCGAGCGCGAGGGGGCGGAACGAGCCCAGGAGACCGCGGCGCTGCTCTCCAAGACCGTGCTGACGATTCACCACCGAGCCGGCGAGGACGGCAAGCTGTTCGGCTCGGTGACCACGAAGGAGATCGCGGACGGAATCCGCGACGCGCGTGATCTGCGGATCGACCACCGCAAGATCCAGCTCGAGGAGCCGATCCACGAGATCGGCACCTACATGGTCGACGTCGAGGTGGCCAGCGGGGTCACCGCCAGCGTCAAGACGATCGTCGCCGAAGAGAAGTAGTCGTAGAGATTTTTCCCGGCGTTTGGTGAAACGCGCCACACGCGTGCGCGCAGACCATGGTTTCGTTCATCAATCCGGCTGGGGCGGGATGAATCCGCCGCCGCGCGGCCTTTACTGAAGTACAGATGGCCCAGTCGCAAACCGCAAACGTCCCACCCCAGAACCTCGACGCCGAGCGCTCTGTGCTCGGCGCGATGATGGTCTCCGAGTCGGCGGTCTCGCCGGTCATCGACGAGGTGAAGCTGAAGGCCGAGGACTTCTACCTCGACCGCCATCGGGCGATCTTCGCCTGCCTCTACGACCTCTACGGAAAGTCGAGCCCCACCGACGAGCTTTCGGTGATCGAGTCGTTGAAGGGACACGGGGAGCTGGAGAAGGCGGGCGACCGCCATTACGTCTCCGAGCTGGCGGCGAGCGTGGCCGCGGTCGGCAACGCCGCCCACCACGCCCGCATCGTGCAGGAGAACTCGCTGCTGCGCCGTCTGCTCGGCGCCGGCGGGCGGATCCAGGAATGGGTTCGAGAGCGCGACGGCGAGCCGCGCCAGCTCGCCGAGGACGCCGAGCGGCTGTTGTTCGAGGTCGCCCACGAGGAGCAGGCGAGCGACTTCCGCCGCATCAACGAGATCCTCCACGATGAAGTCGATCGCCTCGAGAAGCTCTCCCGCGGGGACATCGACCTGGTCGGCACCGCGTCGGGCTTCGGAGACATAGACGGCCTCACCGGCGGCTTTCAACCGGGCAACCTGATCGTGATCGCCGCCCGCCCGGCGATGGGAAAGAGCGCCTGGGTGGCGAACATCGCCGAGAACGTCGCCGTCAAGCAGGGGCTGCCCGTCGCCTTCTTCTCGCTCGAGATGTCGGAGGTCGAGCTCGCCCAGCGCTTCATCGCCTGCCGGGCGCGAATTGCCGGCGATCGACTGCGCAAGGGCAAGGTCTCCCAGCGCGACTGGCCAAAGGTCCTGCGCGCGGCCAACGAGTTAGAGGAGGCGCCGCTGTGGTTCGACGACTCCTCCGACCTCGGCATCCTCGACCTGCGCGCCAAGGCGCGAAGGCTGCACGCGCAGTCGCAATCCCAGGGCGGGCTGGGCCTAGTGATCGTCGACTACCTGCAGCTGATGCGCGCCGACGACCCGCGCGCCAACCGGGTCGAGCAGGTCGGACAGATGAGCCGCGGGCTGAAGATCCTCGCCCGCGAGCTGAACGTCCCGGTGATCGCGATCTCGCAGCTCTCCCGCGCTCCCGAGCAGCGCCAACCGCCGCGGCCGCAGCTCTCCGATCTGCGCGAGTCCGGGCAGATCGAGCAGGACGCCGACCTGGTCGCGTTCCTCTATCGCGAGGACGCCTACGGCCAGCGAGACCCCGACTACGAGCCCACCGGCATCGCCGAGGTGATCATCGCCAAACACCGAAACGGGCCCGTCGGCGTCAAGCGGCTGGTGTTCCTGGACCGGTTCCCCAAGTTTGCCGACTACAGCGGCCAGGACCAGCCAATCGAGCAGCCGGCCGGAGAGGAACCGCCCGATGAGGAGTCGCTCGAGAGCTCGGCGGCCGAGGGGCCAGGCTTCTAGATGAGCGACTCCACGACCCCAGTACGCCTGGATGACGTGCCATCCCTTCGCATCTCGTCGTCCTCGGGCTCGCCTTTGGCGCCACCAAAGTCTTCGCCCTGCGTCCTAGATCTGCTCGGCCTGACACGTCCCCGGTCGCACTGGGCCATGGGGTCTCTCATCTGATGCCTCGCGCCTCCGAACTGCGGGTCGAGCCCGAGCGCGCCTGCCCGCTCGGGGTCTGCGATGGCTCCGGCTGGATCCTCGGGCCGGAGGACGTCGCGCGCCCCTGCGGGTGCCGCGCCGACCGGATGCGCAAGGCGCGCAACCGCGGCGTCGCTTCGGTGATCCCGGCCAAGTACCGTGGGGTCTCGTTCGATCGTCCGCCGGTCACCGAAATCGAGCCGATGGTGGTGCGTGTCGTGCGCTCATTCACCGAGGACCTCGATGCCAACCTCGACGCCGGGCGCGGGCTGTGGTTGATGGGCGATACCGGCACCGGCAAGACGACCCTCGCGATGCTGGTCTCCAAGGCGGCCCTGGCGGCCGGGCGCACTGTCGCCATCTACTCGCTTCCGAAGCTGCTGGCGCGGATTCGCCGCACCTACGACGCCGAGGCCGGTCAGGACTCCTACCTGGCGCTGTTCGAGCTCCTCACCTCGGTCGATCTGCTCCACATCGACGATCTCGGCGCCGAGAAACGCTCCGACTGGGTGCTGGAGCAGCTCTACGCCTTGATCAACGAGCGATACGAGGCGCAGCGCTCAATCCTGGTGACGACAAATCTCGCCGAGGCGGCGCTCGAGGACCAAATCGGCCCCCGCACCGTCTCCCGCCTGGTCGAGATCTGCGGCGATCCGCTGCCCCTATTTGGCGAGGACCAGCGGATCCGGGTCAGCGGGGGCTAGCCGCCCGCGTGGCCGCCGCGTCCGCCCAATCCTCATAATTCCACGGCCATGCCAGGTCTCGTCATAGTCGGCGCCCAGTGGGGCGACGAAGGCAAGGGGAAGGTCACCGACCTGCTCGCCGAGCGCGCGGACATGATCGTGCGCTTTCAGGGCGGCAACAACGCCGGCCACACGATCATCCGCGATGGCGAGACCTTCAAGTTCCACCTCATCCCCTCGGGGATCCTCTACCCCGACAAGATCTGCGCGATCGGCAACGGGGTGGTGCTCGACCCGCGGGTGCTGTGGCAGGAGCTCGACGAGTTGCGCCGCCGCCGCATCGACGTCAGCAGCCTGCGGATCTCGGCCAACGCGCACCTGATCATGCCCTACCACGTGATGCTGGACACCGCTGGCGAAGCGAAGCTGGGCAAGCTCTCGATCGGCACCACGCGGCGCGGCATCGGGCCCTGCTACGCCGACAAGGCGTCGCGGCTGGGGATCCGGGTCCAGGACCTGCTCGACGAGAAGATCCTGCGCAAGAAGATCATGGCGGCAATGGAGCCGAAGCGGTCGGCGCTGCGTCCCTACGAGAAAGACCCCGCCCTCGACCTGCACGCGATGACCGAGGAGTACAGCTCCTACGGGCATCGGCTCGAGCCCTACATCGCCGACACCGCACACCTCTGCTGGAACGAGTTCGACGCCGGCCGCACGGTGATCTTCGAGGGCGCGCAGGGGACGCTGCTGGACCTCGACCACGGCACCTATCCCTTCGTCACCTCCTCCAATCCGGTCGCGGGCGCCGCGTGTGTCGGCGCCGGGATCGGGCCCAGCGACATCGACGAGGTCTGGGGCGTCGCCAAGGCCTACGCGACGCGGGTCGGCGCCGGCCCATTCCCGACCGAGCTCGAGGACGAGACCGGGCGGCTGATGCTCGAGCGCGGGCACGAGTTCGGGACGACCACCGGGCGCGAGCGGCGCACCGGCTGGCTCGACCTGGTGGCGCTGCGCTACGCGGTGCGACTGAACACGATGACCGCGCTCGCGATCACCAAGCTCGACGTGCTGGCCGGCCTTGACCCTCTGAAGGTCGCGGTCCGCTACCGCTCTAGTGAGGGAGCGGCGCTGGAGGAGTTCCCCTACCACCAGTCGATCCTGCACTCGGCACAGGCCGAGTACAGGGAATTGCCCGGCTTCTCGGGCGAGCTCGGCGAGTGCCGAGACGAAGCGGACCTGCCGCCCCAGGCGCGCGACTACCTGCGCTTCGTGAGCGAGTTCGTCGGTGTGCCGATCCGCCTCGTCGGGGTGGGCCCGGACCGTGAGCAGGTCGTCTGGATGGGCGAGCGCCCGGCGCTCAAGGCCGCCTGACCGACCGACGGCTCGCCGATCAGGTGCTGAAACCGTGGTGGGGGGCGCCCTTGGGAATCGCCCCCGCCGCCTCCTGGCGCAGCTCCCCGCGCTGGAGCATCCGCATCAGGAGGATCGCCGAGCCGAGAATTGCGCTCAGACCGAGGCTCAGCTGGACGCTGAGCAATCCCTGGCGCGTCCAATAGACGTCGCGAAGATCGAGCAACAGCGCGGCCTCGTCGAATGTGAGGCCCATGCCGACACCCATCGGGACCGCGAGCCGGTACTCGAGCTTGTCGTTATCGGTCAACAGCGCGGCCGTCCCGGAAGTGAACGAGATCATGATGCCGGGGACGAAGTGGTGGATGTGACGGCCCCCGACGCTGGTGTTGCCGAGCGGCCACCAGCCGCCGCGGATTCCATAGGTCGAAAGCCGCACGAATCCGAAGGCGCCGAGAAAGCCGGCCAGCAGGTTAAAGAGCACCGCCTCCGAGCGCGGCGTCGCCGCATAGCCCTGAACCGCGACGCCGACCGTGTCCAATGCCGCCGCGGGGGCCGCCTCGACGACCCCGTCGCCCTCTGCCGAGCTCCTGGCCCGACGCCTGAGCATGCGCGCGAACTGCCCCGCCAGTACGGTGCCGGCGCTCGCGAACGCGACCACCGCGAGGCCGGCGGTGATCTGCTCCGAGCGGCGCCAGCGCCAGTGCGCCCTCGCGCGGGCCCGCCGGCTCAACCTTGTGGGCAGCCCGATCCTCACAACGGCTAGAGGCGGACCAGGTTCTCGGCCGAGATCCCGCGGGTGACGCCGCGGAAGTCGACGACCAGCTGCGCGTCGGCGACGAGCTTTTCGTAGTCGACCTCAGGGTGCGCAGTGACGATCGCCACCAGGTCGGCCCCCGCCGCATCCTCGAGCGAAACGGAGCGCAGGTCGAAGTCGGGCAGCTCGGGCACGTGTGGGTCGTGGTAGGAGAGCTCCGCGCCGAGGTCCCCCAGCAACCGCAAGATCTTCAGCGCCGGCGACTCACGGGTGTCGCCGACCCCGGGCTTGTAGCTCGCACCGAGCAGCAGCACGCGCGATCCGCTGACCGGCTTGCCCGCGGCGTTCAGCGCCCGCTCGATCCGTTCGACGCAGAAATGCGGTTGGGCCTGGTTGATCTTTCCGGCCAGCTCGATGAACTCGGGATAGAAGTCGTGCTCCCGTGCCTTGAATGCGAGATAGAAGGGGTCGATCGGCAGGCAATGGCCGCCCATCCCGGGACCTGGGTCGAAGCGCATGAACCCGAAGGGCTTGGTGGCGGCGGCGTCGACGACCTCCCAGATGTCGATGCCGAGCCGGTCGGTGAGCTGCGCCAGCTCGTTGACCAGGGCGATGTTGACGGAGCGGAAGATGTTCTCGAGCAGCTTCGCCAGCTCCGCTGCCTCCGGCGTCGACAGCACATGGACCTCGTCGCAGATCTCTCGGTAGAGCTGCGCGGCCCGCTCGCCGCAGGCCGGGGTCAGCCCGCCAACCAGCTTCGGCGTCGTGCGGATCGTGTAGTCGGTTCGGCCCGGGTCGATGCGCTCGGGGGAGAAGGCGAGGTGAAAGTCGCGCCCGGCGGCCATCCCCGACTCCTCGAGCAGGGGACGCAGGCGCTCGCGCGTGGTGCCCGGATAGGTGGTCGACTCCAGCACGATCAGCTGTTCGGGCTGTAGTTCCGAGCAGAGCGAGCGAGCGGCGTCGATCAGGTGCGACAGGTCGGGCTCGCGGGCGCTGGTCAGCGGCGTCGGCACGCAGATGATCACCGCATGGCAGGAAGCGAGGTCAGCATAGTTAGCCGTCGCCTGCAGGCGCTCGGCAACGCCCTCGATAGCCGATGGCGACACATCGTTGATGTAGCTATGCCCCGCGGCGAGGCTTTCCAGCTTGCGCGGGTCGGAGTCGAGGCCCACGACTTCGTGGTCAGCCTCCGCGAACGCAACCGCGAGCGGCAGGCCGACGTATCCGAGGCCGATGATTCCCACCTTCATTGCGCGGAATTCTAGGGACGTGGCCGGCTCAGAATTCGGAATTTGGGTAACTGACCCATGCGTCACGACCGTTTTCCGAAATAAGATGTGGCTCGATGAGGATGATTGTCAGGCCAACCGTCGCCGGTGTTCACGCGGCCCGCCACTTCGTCTGGTACCTGAACTACCGGATCTCCGGCGCCAGGGACCACGTCCGTTAGCGGTCGGCGACCGCGGCGCTAGCTTCCAGGCGGGGCGTCGGGCAGGTCGCTGCCCATCGCGTGAACGCCCCCGTCTACGTGCAGGATCTCGCCGGTGATCCCGCGCGACAGATCCGACAGCAGGAAGGCCGCGGCGTCGGCCACCGGGGTGGCGTCTTCTACATCCCAGCCCAGCGGCGCCTTCTTGAGCCAGCCCGTGATCAGGCTCTTGAAGCCGTCGATGTTGCTGGCGGCGACCGTCTTCAGTGGCCCCGAGGCGATCAGGTTCACCCTCACGCCGCGCGGACCGAGGTCGCGGGCAAGATAGCGCGCCACCGACTCCAAAGCCGCCTTCGAGACACCCATCCAATCGTATGAGGGCCAAGCGAACTGGGCGTCGAAGTCGAGCGCCACGATGCTCCCCGAGCCTCCGTCGCCCTTCTCGAACAGCGGCAGGAGCGCCTCGGCCAGCGCCTTCAGCGAGAAGGCGCTGACCTCGAAGGCCTGCGCGGCGCTCTCCAGCGGGGTCGCTAGGAAATCGCCGCTGATCGCCTCCGGCGGCGCGAAGGCGATCGCGTGCAGAGCAGCGTCCAGCCCACCCCAGCGCTTCTCCAGCTCGTCGCGCAGCGCGACGAAGTCCTCCGGGCGGGTGGCGTCGAGCTCGAGCACGTCCGGCGGCTCAGGAAGCCCTTTGGCCGCGCGCTCGGTGATCCGCCGCACGCGCCCGAAGCTGGTCAGCACGACCTCGGCGCCCTGTCGCTGCGCCTGCTCGGCGATCGCGTAGGCGATGCTGTGGCGGTCCATCACGCCGGTGATCAGGATGCGCTTGCCGTCGAGGAGCACGAGAGGTTCGCCCGAGGTTAGCCGGCGTTCTCGATGTCTCCGCGCCTAGCCCGAGTGCTCGGCCCTGTCCAGCGCCTCGCGGGTCGATTCGGCGAGCTCGGAGCCGGACAGGTCGATGCCGGGCGGCAGCTCGACATGGAGGTCGTTGGAGGGGTCGATCTGGACTCGGACATGGGCCGGCGTGCAGCTCAGCACGTGGCCGCCCCAGCTTCGGTCGTCGCTGATGAAATGCAGGTGGTAGCCGCCCACCTCGAGGCCCTCGGCGAAGTCGGGAAACCGAAAGCCGACCAGCGTGCCGCTGGCCTTGTGGAAGTCGAAGACGTGCTGGTCGACAACCACCTCGCCGAGGGGGCGGTACGGCGGCTCTTGGCGCGGCACCGAGCGCGCGTGCACGAGGTCGAACTCCCCGTCGACCCGCAGCGCGCACGAGTTGGCGCCGGCGGGCAGGTGCTCGTCGAGCGTGGCCAGGAACTCGTCGTTTTCGAGCGGCTCGTCAAGCTCGAACTCGACCGTAGGCTCGAACCAGACCGTGACCGCGAATGGCGTCTGGTCGGCCCCATCGACCTCGTGAATCGCCCCATCGACGTCGGCGCGGTAAAAGCGCCCGTCGACGGCGATCATCTCCCCGTCGAGCCCATTGAGCGTGCCGAGTCCAAGGTCGCCGTGCTCGGCTAGCTGCGCAAAGTCAACGTCGCCCACGTAGGCGCCGTCGAGCAGCGCCCCGATCGTTGAGGCCTGAAAGAGCACGTGCGGCTCGTGCTCGGCGTGGAGGGTGCTGCGGCGCAGCTCCTGCACATGCAATGCCGTGATCAATCGCTCGTCCAGCACAGCCGTGAGTGTGGCAGGGCGCCTTCAACTAAACCGTCCCTTCTGCCGACGCCAGACACATGGACTCGGGACTGAGCCTGTTCAACGACGGCACCGACAGGGAGCGGATGCTCGACATGGATCGGCGGCTGCAGCCCGTGCGCAGGATGGCGTTCGGGGTCGTCGCGCTGGCGTTGATCGCCATGGGGCCGTGGCTGGGATGGTGGACCGTCGTGCCGGTTGCGGTAGCGGCGGTGGTGTTCCGGATCGCCGACTCGCAGATCGAGCGGCTGGCGAACCCCGAGTACGCGATCTTCGGCGCCTGGGTCGGTGCGCAGATCATCATCGCCGCGAGCGTCGCGCTCACCGGGGGGCCGAACGTGCCGACGATGTCCTGGTTCGCGATTCCGATCGTCACCCTCGCCTCGCGATTCTCGACCCGGGGCATAGCGCTTGGTGTCGCGATCACGATCGCCCTGATGGCCGCGGTCGCCTTCGGGGTGGACGCCCAGGCCGTGATCAACGACCCGCCGAAGCTGATCGCGCCGCTGGCGCTGGTATTCGCGGTGACGATCTTCTCGATCGCGCTGATGCACTCCGATATCCACCACCGCACCGAAGCGGTGATCGATCCGCTCACGGGGATGCTCAACCGCAAGGCGCTCGGCGTCCGTACGGAGGAATTGGAGCAACAGGCACGATTCACCGGCGAGCCGATCGGGGTCGTGGTCGGCGACATCGACAACTTCAAGCAGGTAAACGACCGTTTCGGCCATGCCAGGGGCGACGCGGCGCTGAGGGAGGTCGCCTATCTGCTGCGCAAGCAGCTGCGAGCATTCGACCTCGCCTACCGGCTCGGCGGCGAGGAGTTCCTCGTCCTTGTCCCTGGGGCAACGCTCGATGAGTCGACCTCGGTCGCCGAGCAATTACGCGCCGCGATCGAGGGCGGCGAACTGATCGAGGACATGCCCTTGACGATGAGCTTTGGGGTCAGCGCCTCCGGCGAGGGCACGCCGTTTGAATATCGCGGCGTCTTCGCGGAGGCCGACGAAGCGCTCTACGCGGCCAAGGCCGCGGGTCGGAACTGCGTGCGCTCACCGGAGCGGGTCGCGGAAGCTGCTCTCGCTTAGCGCTTTAGGCGGTTGAATCGATGGGCCGTGAAGGACTCGAACCTTCAACCTTGAGATTAAGAGTCTCCTGCTCTGCCAGTTGAGCTAACGGCCCGCATGTGCGGCGGCCCCGGAGTCCCCGAGGCCGAGTCAAGTATAGGAAGGGCGAAGTGGAGCGGATCAGCCGACCGGGATCGGTTCGCCGACCCCATTCAACGATGGGTCGCGGCTGATCGAGCTGCCCGGCTCGGCCTCGTTCTGGCTCTCGATCACCACCCTGCAGGGGCGCTTGGCGAGTACGTAGCGGGAGGTCGGTCCGAGCAGCTTCTCCTCGCTCGGCGCGTGCTCGGTGCTGATGTAGATCAGGTCCGAGTGGCGCTCCCGTGCCTCCTTGACGATCGCGGCGCCCGGGTTGCGGGTGCGGATCAGCTTCACCCGCACCTTCAGCCCCTTGGCGCGTGCCTGAAGTCGGGCGACGTCGAGGGCGCAGCGCGCCTCGTACTCCTGCTTCTCCATCGTCTCCCCGTCGAGCTTCGAATCAGTCGGCACCTGCAGGACGTAGAGCGCCTCGACCTCCGCAGCCGGATCGACGATCGCCGCAGCGCGGCGCATCGCCTCGGTGTCGACGGTGGCGCCGAAGATCGGCACCAGTGCCGAGCGGTAGGAGACCTCGAGAAAGTCCAATGGGCGCTCCTGCCGGCGCAGCGGAGCATGTTCGGTCGGGCTGATACCGAGGTGGCGACGGTAGAGCAGATAGCCGGCCACCCCGACGATCATCCATCCGGTTCCCACGACCCGCGCCTCGGTGTGCAGAATGACCACCGAGATGAACGCCGCCCCGGTGCCGAACGCCCCCAGAATCGCGGTCAGCGGCACCGGCTTGCCGCGCCAGTTGAAGTTCCAGGGGGCTCGGTAGGGCCGATAGCGATCGGGCTCGCGCAGGCGCAGCACGACGATCGAGACGTGGGCGATCGTGAACGAGAGCATCGCCCCGAAGCTGTAGAGGTTGCCGAGGAAGTCGGTCTTGCCGGGCGCCAACAGCGCGATCGCGCATACCGAGAAGAAGACGATCGTGAACCAGGGCGTCCGGTAGCGGGGATGCAGTCGCGAGAAGACGGCGGGGAGCTGGCGGTGCTCGGCCAGGGACCACGAGAGCCGCGAGATGCCGATCATCCCCGCGTTGGTGGCGACCAGAAGGATCGTCGCCGCCAGGATGCCGATGTAGTAACGGGCGGCAGTCAGCAGTGCGCCATGCAGGTGCAGGGCCGAGACAATCCCCAGCACCGGGTCGTCCTTGTAAGTGGTGCCGAGCTGGGTCGTGTAGTGGCCGCCATGGTGGACGACCGGCAGCGCCGAGATCGAGATGATCGAGATGCCGGCAAAGATGCCGAGCACCGCGAACAGCACCAGATTGACCGTCTTCGGGACGTCCTCGGCCGGGTCGCGCGCCTCCTCGGCCATGTTGGACACGGTCTCGATTCCCGTGTAGGCGATCATCGAGATCGAGAGCGCGAACAGCAGCTGCTTGTAAGAGGGGGCGACCCCGAGATCGACCTGGCTCACGAGGTGCGCGGGGTGGAGAACCAGCACCGCACCGAGCACGACCAGGGCGACCTGGGTGACGAGGTCGGTGATCGCGAGGAAGACGTTGACCTTCGTCGACTCGCCGATCCCGCGGATGTTGAGCAGCGCCAACAGGATGACCACCGCGGCGCCGCCGAACACGTCCCATGGCCCGTGGCTGAGCGCGGGAACGAACACCGCCAGGTAGTGGGGGACGAAGAAGGCCGAGATCGCGACCGTGATGATGTAATCGAGCGACAGCCCCCAGCCGGCGAAAAAGGAGACCACCTCGTTGAAGGCATGGCGGGCGAACGAGGACGAGCCGCCGGCCTCGGGGAACATCGATGCCCCCTCCGCGTAGGTCTTCGCGGTGAGCGCGAACAGCCCGCCGGCGAAGATGAAGACCAGCGGCGTGAGACCAAGCGCGTGCGCCGCGACGAGCCCGAGCGCGTAGTAGATCGAGGAGCCCACGTTGCCGTAGGCGGTGGCGAAGAGACCCGGTACGCCGACGCTGCGTCGCAGCCCTCTGGCCTTGAGTTGGGCCACGTTTCCATGTTCGGCACCACGCCGCTAAGGAGACGCTAAGGAATTGGCCGAGCCCGTAGAGATTTCGCTAAGACTGCGGCAGAAGGGCGCTAGTTCGGTTCACGCAGCCGGTAGCCGACCCCGGGCTCCGTGATCAGGTAACGGGGCTGCGAGGGCTCGGGCTCCAATTTGGAGCGCATGTGGGCGAAGTGGACTCGCAGGTAGTGGGTCTCGCCCTCGTATCCCGGCCCCCAGACCTCTTGCAGGAGTTGGTTGTGGGTGACCAGCTTGCCCCGATGCGTGGCCAGGACCCGCAACAGGTCGAATTCGATCGGGGTCAGATGCACCTCGGCGCCGTCGCGACGCACGCTGCGTCCCGCAAGATCGATCTCCAAGTCCCCGACCGACACGATGGGCTCTGCCCCGTCCTGTTCGCCGCGGCGCAGCACGGAGCGCAGCCGGGCGAGCAGCTCCTCGGTCCCAAACGGCTTGGTGACGTAGTCGTCAGCGCCAGCGTCGAGCGCCCTGACCTTCTCGCGCTCGTCACCGACCGCGGACAGCACCAGGATCGGCAACTGGCTCCAGGAGCGCACCTCCTGAGTAACGTCGACGCCGCTCCCATCCGGCAGCACCAGGTCGAGGACCATGGCGTCGGGTGGGCGCACCGACAGCGCAGCCAGCGCGCCCTCCTTGTTCTCCGCGGTCTCCACGTCGTAGCCGGCGTCGCGCAGAATCACCTTCAGCCCGCGAACGATCTGGGGCTCGTCGTCGACCACGAGCACCCGCTGGGCGCTCATCGGGCCGGCGCCGGCTGCGGCGACAGAGGGAGAGAGACAGCAAACGACGTACCCAGGCCGGGGGTGCTCTGGAGCCTGATCGTGCCGCCGTTGGCCTCCACCAGGCCGCGACAGATCGCCAACCCGAGGCCCGAGCCGGCATGACCGTCGCGGCCGCCGACGAAGGGCTCGAACACCTCCGCCTGCCGTGCCGCGGCGATTCCCCGGCCCTGATCGGTCACCCGGACGATCACCTTGCCGCCCCCGGTTCCACCGCTGATCCGCACCGGCTCATCCTCGGGCGAGAAGCGGATCGCATTCTCCAGCAGGTTGGAGAAGATGCGCTCCAGTTGCGCCGCGTCTGCTTGAACGAGCGGCAGGTCAGCCGGGAGCTCGAACTCGATCGGATGGTCGCCGAGCCGGACACGCACGCCGGCAGCGGCGCTCGCGGTCAGATCCGAGAGGTCACACCAGTCGGTGCGGGGATTGACCGCGCCGGCCTGGATCCGCGACACGTCGAGCAGGTCGTCGACCAAGCGGGCCAGCCGGCCCGACTCGTCGTCGATGACCGAGAGCAGCTCGCGGCGATCGGTCTCGGAGATCGTCCCGGCCCGCAGTCCGCCGGCGGCGGTCGTAATCGCCGTCAGCGGCGAGCGCAGGTCGTGCGAGATCGCATGCAGCAACGCGGTCTTCGCCGCGTCGGCGCGACGGGTCGCCTCGGACTCCGCGAAGCGGCTGCTGATTCGATCGTGCTCGTGAGCGATGTCGATCAGCCTGCCCAGCGGCTCCGCCATCCGCTCCAGGTCGTCCCTCGCCCAGCCGGAGCGGGGGGCCGCCCAGATCCACCCCGGACGCTGGCGCGAGGCCAATGGCACCAGCTCGCCTCCTGCGTCCTCGGGCGGCGCCGCGGTCAGCTCCACCCGCAACGCCTCCGACGTCGACGCTTTGACGCTGGCGGCGAGATTGTCGAGCTGGGTCTCGAGGTCGCCCCCGGCCAGCACCGACGAAGCGGCCTCGGCCAGGATCGCCGCCTCACGCTCGCGCTCCGCGGTAAGCCGTGCGCGCTCCTCCGCCTCGCGGGCGCGGGCACGTGCCGTCGCCGCGAGCCGGCCGACGACGATCGCCACGATCAGCAGCACCGCCAGCGCCACCACGTTCTCGGAGTCGGAGATCGTCAGCCGGTGGCGCGGCTCGATGAAGAAGTAGTTGAGCGCCAACACGCTGAGCACCGCGGTGGCGAGCGCCGCCAGCTCGCCGCGCCGGATCGCGATCAGCAGCACCGCCAGCATGTAAACCACCCCCAGGCCGGTGATCGGAGCGACCTTGTCGAGCAGCGCGACGAGCCCGGTCGCAGCGGTCACCGAAAGCAGGACTTCGGCGGAAGTGGCGGCGGCTTGGCGCCGTGTCAGGTCGGATTCACCCGAGGCATGCAACATAGGTCAAGTGTAGGTCGCGCCTGCGGCGCGGCTGGGCGGACGCCTACGGGGCAGTCGCTCCGGCGCCGGTTCCGCCGCCGGATAGGCCGCCGAGCGGATTCTCGAGCGCCTGCTTGCCGCCGCCGCTCGGATTGAACTTCGACGCCGACTTGACCTTCTTCTGGATCTGCGCGCCCTGCGACTTGTACTGCGCGACCGCCTGCTTGACCGCCGGTCGCTGGCTCTTGGCCGCCGCCTGCTCGGCCTTGCGCCCGGCCTCATCGCCGCCGGCGACGTCGCCGGCGAAGAACCTGTACTGCGCCAGCGTCACGTAGGCGTTGAGGCTCGGCTTCGAATCGGCGAACACCGCCTGCGCCGCCGCCGCAGCCTTGATGTCGTCTGGAAATTCGATTGCTGTGCTCGTCGCGGCGGAGTAGAGCAGCGCCTGGGCCGCCAACTGGGCGGCGTCTGCGTCCGGCTTGCTGGGGTTGGTCTTGAGGTAACGCTGCCAAGCGTCTCCAGCCTTGTTGAAGTCATCGATCGCGCTCTGGGGAATGCCGATCAGCTGACCGCTGGTGGGGTCGCGCTGGATCCCGGCGTTGCCGGCGTTGAAGCTCGTTCGGGTGAGCTGCGTGAGCAGCGTCGGATCGTTCGGATTCTTCTTCAGCTGGTGCTCGAGTCGCTGCACCTGGTCGTCGAAAACGCTGCTGCCGCTGCTGCTCGTGCCACCGCCGCCGAACAGATCTCCGAGGCTGGCCCCGCCGGTGACCGTGAACAGGCTCAGCGCCATGAGCAGCGCCAACCCCCCGAAGGCGAACTGGATCAGGCGTTTGCGCCGACCGCGTAGGTCGAACAGCATTCTGTGCTCGCCGCTTTTAGCCACGCTCATTCACTCCTGCGTCGAGGGCTCCGGCAACCGCCCGCTCTCCGGCGTGCCGAACAGGCGGCACAGCACGATACTCGCCTCGAACAGCACCACCAGCGGCAGCATCTCGATCAGCATCGTCACCGGATCGACGCCGGGAAGCGCCGCGGCGACGACCGCGATGATCAGGTACGCGTAACGACGATTCTGCGAGAGCTGCTGCGGGGTGATGATCCCCAGCCGGGTGACGGCGAGGAGCCCGACCGGGACCTGGAAGATGATCCCCACCGCGAGCAGGGTGGTGGAGAAGAACGAGTAGTAATCGCGGGCGCGGACCTGGACGTTGAACTGGTCGTTGTTGAAATTGAGCAGGAACTTGGTGGCGGTCGGCATGACCACGAAATAGGCGAAGACGACGCCGGCGATGAACAGCAGCGGGACCATGAGCAGAAGCGGAGTCATCACCCTTCGCTCCTGCTCGCTGAAGGCCGGCAGCACGAAGACGTAGAGCTGGAAGAGGACGATCGGCAGCGAGATGATGATCGCCCCGTAGGCCGCGATCGTGAAGGTGGTCATGAACGGTTCGGTGACGCCGAAGGTGAGCAGGCGGTCGTGGTTGCTCGGCAACGGTCCCTTCGCGATATCGAGCAGCATGTGGTTCTGCCAGAAACAGAGGGCAAGCGCCACGCCGAAGACGGCGAGCGAGACGATCAGGCGAGCGCGAAGCTCATCGAGGTGCTCGACGAGGGTGAGGCGCTCCTCGTGGCTCACACCCTTGAGGCGGGCCATCGAGGGGCCTCCTAAGCGCGCTTCTCGGTGACTACCTCGCCCTCGACGGACTCCACCGGTTCAGCGTCAGCCTTTGCCTTCGATTGCTGCAGCTCGCGCAGCTCTCTGTCGTTGTCGTCGTCGGCTTCGCCGCTCACCGAGCCCTTGAACTCACGAATTCCCTTGCCGAGTGAACGTCCCAGCTCCGGCAAGCGCTTGGGCCCGAAAACGACCAGGGCAATGATCAGAACGACCAGCAATTCCATTGGTCCGATATTGGGCATCGCGCTGAATGGTACCGCCAGCTCGCCGCGGGCCCTGCACGGACCCTCGCTAGGTGGCCTCGCGCTCGCCGTCGGGGTCGAAGTTCAGGTAGAAGCGACTCGGCGTCGGCTCCGCCTGGCCCTGGTACTTGCTGCCGGTCGAATCGGAGCCGTAGGGGCTCTCAACCGGCCCATCCACTCGCATGAAGGAGATCTGGCCGATCGGCATTCGGTAGTAGATCGTGATCGGAAGGTTGGCGACGTTGGACAGCTCGAGGGTGAGATTGCCCTCGAACCCGGCGTCGACGAAGCCGGCGGTCGAGTGGATCAGCAGCCCCAGCCGGCCGAGCGAGCTCTTGCCCTCCAGCCTGGCGACGAGGTCGTCTGGCAGGCGCACCCGCTCGAGCGTCTGGCCGAGCACGAACTCGCCCGGGTGCAGGATGAAGGGCTCGTCGCCGTTGACCTCGACCAACTCGGTGAGGTCCTCCATCGGCTGCCGCACGTCGATGAACGGGTAACGGGCGTTATGGAAAACGCGAAAGCGGTTGTCGACCCGCACGTCGACGCTCGAAGGCTGCACCATCGCCGGCTCATAAGGGTCGAAAACGAGGCGCCCGGCCTCTATCTCCTGCCTGATCGTGCGGTCGCTCAGGACCAAAGCTGATGCACCTTTAGAGGCCAATCCATGGGTAAATCCAGTCTATTGGGGATGCACCCCATACCCGGTAATTGGGGTTTTCCGGGGTTTCCCAAAATTGACGATCAACCTCGCCGGGGTCGCGCTCGATATTCGGGGCGTGATGCCCGCAAGCAAAGGCAAGTCCAAGGCCACACAGAGCCAGACCAAGACTGAGTTGCACGTCTGCCCCGAGTGCAGCTCCAATCTCGTGCAGCCGGTCGCCTGGGAACAGGTTGCCAGCAGCACCGAATGGCGTTTGTGGCGGCGCTGCCCCGAATGCGAGTGGAACGGCGACGACGTCCACAGCGAGGCCTCGATCGACGATTACGACGAGCAGCTGGACTTCGGCACTCGCGAGTTGGCCGAGGAGCTGCGGGAGCTCGAGCAGTCGAACATGCAGGAGGCCGTCGACAACTTCATCGGCGCCCTTCAGGCTGACCTGATCCTCCCCGAAGACTTCTAGGCCCAGCGGGCCGCGAACCCGCTAGCCATATCGGTCGACGATTCCATCGGCGACGATTTCCAGCAACGATCTCTGCTCCTCATCGAAGGCCGGGCCCGAGAGGCTCTGCTTCGCGGCGGCGACCATCTCCAGCGCCCGGGAGCGAACCTCTCCCAGCGCTCCCGCAGCGGCAATCCGGTCACAGATCCGCTCGACCTCGGCTTCGTCCACACCGCGCAACTCGACCTCCGCGAGCACCGGGTCGCGCTGCATCGCGACGATCAGCGGCAGGGTCACGGTTCCATCGAGGAGGTCGGTGCCCCGAGCCTTGCCGGTGCGCTCCGCAGGGCCGGTGACGTCGAGCACGTCGTCGAGCAGCTGGAAGGCGAGGCCGATCTCCGACCCAAAGGCGCGCAGCTCGTCCTTGCCGGCGGCGCCGTTTGGCCCCGACTGTGCGGCAGCACCGATGCGGGCGGTCCAGCCCATCAGGCAGGCGCACTCGAACAGCCGCCCGGTCTTCAGCCGGCAGCGCTCCATGTAGCGCTCGGCGGTGATCGAGGTGTCGTACTCATCGTGGCGCTGCGCGAGCTCCCCCTGGGCCAACGCCACCGATGCCTCGCTGAGCAGCGAGACCTGAGCCGTGTCGTCAGCCTCGGCGAGCATCGCGAAGGCGCGCGAGAACAGCAGGTCGCCGGTCGCCGTCGCCTGGGAGCGCCCCGAGGTCGCGGCGACGGTCGGTCGTCCGCGCCGCAGCGGCGCGTCGTCGAGGACGTCGTCGTGAACGAGGGTCGCCATGTGCACGAGCTCAACCGCGGTGGCGGCGCGGACCGCGGCATCGCCGCCTGCGGCGCCGCCGCAGAGCAGGACCAGCAACGGCCGCAGCCGCTTTCCCCCGGCCAACAGGGTGGCCGACGCGTCGCGCTCCAAGGTCGCGCCGTGGCCTTGCGTGGCTTCGCGCAGGCGCTTTTCCACGGTGCCCAACCGAGTCGGCAACCAAGCACTGGCGGCGTCGAGCACCGCGGTCACCGGTGGCGGCACGGCGGAGTGGCGGCGGCTCATCCCCCGCTCCTGCGGCCGCTGTGGATGGCGATGATCCCACCGGCCAGGACCGTGACTCGAATCCGCTCCAGTCCCGCCGCGTCCATCCGCTCCGCAAGCCCGCGCGGCGACGGGAAGCTGCGCACCGACTCGGGCAGATAGCTGTAAGCGTCATGATCGCCAGCCAGCGTGCCGAGCAGCGGCACGAGGCGATCGAACCACAGCGAGTAGAAGATCGAGAGCGGCGGCCGGGTCGGCTGGGTTATCTCGAGGATCACCAGACGCCCACCCGGCTTCAGCACTCGCGCCATCTCCTCCAGGCCACGGTCGAGGTCAGCCAGGTTGCGCACTCCAAAGCCGACCGTGGCCGCATCGAAGGACGAGTCCTCGTAGGGAAGTCGCAGGGCATCGGCCCACTCGAAGCGCACCGCGGTCGCTCCGCGCTGCGCCGCCTTTGCCCGCGCAAGCTCGAGCATCTGCTCGGAGAAGTCGCAGCCGACAACGCTGCCCCCCGGCCCGACAAGCCGCACCAGCTCGAGAGCGAGGTCGCCGGTCCCGCAGCAGACGTCCAGCGCGCTGTCGCCCTCGCGCAGCTCGGCCCGCGCGGCGGCGCGTTGGCGCCAGCGGTAGTGCAGGCCCGCGGTCATCACCGAGTTCATTGCGTCGTAGTGACCCGCGATGCGGTCGAACATCCGATTCACCTCGGAGGCGAACTCGCCCGATTCGCGGGTTGGGCGGGCCGTCGAGCTCATTTCAACGATCCCTGGGCGGCAGGTGGCCCGGCAGCGATCTCAGTCCAGCGAAGAGAGGAAATCCGCCGCGTCGTTGAGCTTCTTCGGCGACAGACCCTGGTAGGAGGGCATGATGCCCGGGCCAATCTCCAGCGAGCGGATGATCGCCTCGCGTGGGATGCGTGCACCGATGTGGGTCAGCTCCGGCCCGGGGCCGTTGTTGCCGTTGGTGCCGATCTTGTGGCAGGCGCCGCAGCCCGACTGAGCCACAACCTCCTCGCCGGCCTTGTATTGAGGCGCCACCGCAAGGGCGATCTCGTTTGGCGAGCCCGCCTCGGCGCCGAGGTAGGTCAGATAGGCGATCGCGATGATCGTCAAGATCCCCGCCGTAGTCGCGATCGGGCGGCGCTCCGGGCGGCGCTCCGGACCGCGGTCGTAGAAGGGGAGCAGCAGCAACATCACCATCGCGACCGTCGGGATCCCGACGGTCGCGAGCGGGGTCCAGTAGGGGTGGGTCCTGAAGACCCGCAAGAGCTCGAAGAGGAAGAAGAAGTACCAGTCGGGCCGTGGCACGTACGAGGTCGTCGTCGGATCGGCCTTCGGCCCCTGATCGGCGCCAAGGAACAGCGCCAGGACGATGATCACGACGACGACGATCAGCGCCATCGTGGAGTCCTTGAGCACGGCGTAGGGGAAGAAGGGCTTGCCCTTCTTCTTCAGGACCTCGTATTCCTGGAGGTATTGCTCCTTGTCGCGGTTGTCCAAGCTCGTTCCTCGTTACTCGTTACTCGGGCGATGGCTCATTCCGGGTGGGGCAGCTCCGTTGCCGCCGCCGTTGGCGCCGGCGTCCACCCGCTCGACCGGCAATGCCTGCTTCGGCTTGTCGGCTTTCAGCCAGGGCGGCGCGGTGGTGCCGAGCTTTACCACCAGGTAGAGGTGGGCGCCGATCAGCGCGATGATCGCCCCAGGTATCAGCAGCATGTGGATCGCGTAGAAGCGCGTCAAAGTCGTCGCCCCGATCTCAGGACCGGCGCGCAGGAAGTCGGCCAGGTAGGGGCCGACGACCGGTCCCGTCGCGGTGATGTTGTTGGCCACCGTCGTGGCCCAGAAGGAGCGCTGGTCGAAGGGCAGCAGATACCCGGTCAGGCCCATCACCAGGGTGAGGATCAGCAGCACGACGCCGATCACCCAGTTCAGCTCCCGCGGGTACTTGTAGGCGCCGAAGAAGAAGGTGCGCGCCATGTGCACGAAGACCAGGATGATCATCACGCTGGCGCCCCACTTGTGCAGCCCGTGCACGAACTCGCCGAGGAAGACGTCGTTGTTGATGTGGGTGATCGAGGGGTAGGCCTGGGTCGCCGACGGCGTGTAGAACATCGCCAGGAACACGCCGGTGATCGCCTGCACCACGAAGGCGAACAGGGTCGCCGAGCCGAGCGTGTAGAACCAGTTGGTGCCCTTCGGAACCTTGCGATAGAGCATCCCGGTGAGGAATCCCGAGGCGCCGGTGCGCTGGTCGACCCAGCCGACCACGTCCTTGCCTCCTTCGACGGCGCCCTCGCGTAGCCGGTCGGAGTGGCTGGGCGGCTGCGCCGGCTCCTCCTTGAGGTTCGCCGGAGCCGGCCCCTTGCCGCGGCCGTCGGCTCCCGGCTTGGCGGGCTTTCGAAGCGGAGCTGGGATCAGCGAGTCGGGGAATTTCATCGCCTATTTGGGTGGTGGGAAGGTCGATGGGCGCGGCGGATACAGGTACTCCCAGATCCCGCCCGTGAACTCGCCCGGGTCGCGAGCCCGAACCGGCTCCAGCTGCGAGGTGACGCTGTAGCGGGGCCCCACCTCGACCTTGCCGCCGCGTATCCGGGTCTGGAAGCGGTCCAGCGGGCGCACCGGAGGTCCGCCGATCCGCTTGCCCTCGAAGTCATAGACGCCGCCGTGGCAGGGGCAGATGAAGTTTCCGCTCGCCTGCACGAAGCGGACTGGACAGCCGACATGGGCACAGCGCGAGGAAATCGCGATGTAAACGTTCGGATCCTCCTGCAACTCCTTGGTGCCGCGACGCACGTAGGCGGTTGTCTTGCCGGCCTCGCCGATACCCGGCACCAGGGTGAAGACGACCTGCTTGTAGGTGTCGGCGGTGAAGTCGTCCACCTGCCCGACCGCCTCCCAACGCTCCTTTCCGCGGTGGAAGATCGGCGCGATCGCGAAGCCGATCGCCGGCAGCGCAACCGCGGCCGCCGCCACGCCGCCTATCGCCTGGGAGGCGACCGTGAAGGCCCGCCGGCGGGTCATCGACTCGCCGGGGAAGTACCCGGGTGGATCGGGCTTTGCCGGCTCCTGCCCCGCGAAGGGTCCCGCCTCTCGCTTTTCGCTTGCGTCAGCCACTGTCAGCCGGTCTCGCGACGGCGAAGTCTATTGACTCGGCCACCCGATTCAGGTCGACTTCGAGGCTCTCTTTGGCCGCCGTCTGGCGCGCTGACTCCAGCAGCGCCTCGGACGCGCCCGCCCTCGCCGAGCCCACGGCGGCCTTGGCCTCCTCGTGCGCTTCGCTCCCCCCGCATCCGACCGCCACCGCCGCTGCCAACCAGAGCGCCGGAACGACCTGCTCCGATCCATCCGCGTGACAGGCGGCCGAGAGGCTGATCAGGTCGGACAGCTCGGCCACCGCCTCGCCGTCGCCCAGTGCCGCGAGGCGCTCGAGGCCGAGGGCGTAGAGATAGTCGCCGGCCAGCAGGGCCAGGTTCTGGTCCTGGCCGTCGAGGATGCGCGGCGTTCCGTAGTGCAGCTCGTAGCCCTCGCGGATCGACTCGACGACCAGCGAGTACTCCACCGGGGCGCCGGCAGCGCGCGGCCCAGCCGCGGCGAGCGGTCCGAGCACAGGCCTCTCGGAAGGCTCAACCACGTGGGACGAGATCACCGTGTCCTGGTATCGCAGCTGCTCGGCGAGCTGCTGCAGCGCAGCCTCAGGGACTTGCATGAAATTCCGAGATTACCCGGCCGGGATCGCCAAGACGTGGCTTACGCCAGCGCCTCCTGAAGCGACTCGCCGGCCGCCTCGACCGTGAAGTCGATCGTTTCCTCGCTGTGGGCAAGGGATACGAACCAGGCCTCGAACTGCGAGGGCGGCGGGTAGATGCCGCGCTCGAGCATCGCGCGGCAGAAGCGCGCGTGCGCCTCGGTGTCGCAGGCCAATGCGGTCGCGAAGTCGACCACCGGCTCGGGGCTGAAGAAGAGGGTGAGCAGCCCCGGCGCGCCGTCCAACTGCAGCGGCAGGTCACCGGCCGTCTCTCGCAGGCCGGTGGCGAGACGGTCGGTCAGCTCTCCGAGCCGCGCGTAGGCGTCGCCATCCAGCTCCCGCAGGGTCGCCAGACCCGCAGCGACGGCGAGTGGGTTGCCGGACAGCGTTCCCGCCTGGTAGACGTCGCCGGCCGGGGCCAGCCGCTCCATCAGCTCGCGACTGCCGCCGAGCGCCGCCGCCGGCAGCCCCCCTCCAAGGACCTTGCCGAGCACGGTGAGGTCGGGCTGCACGCCATAGAGCTGCTGGGCGCCGCCGCGGCTGACCCGAAAGCCGGTGATCACCTCATCGAAGACGAGCAGTGCGTCGTGCTCACGAGTCGCGTCGCGGAGGAACTCGAGGAAGCCCTCGGCCGGCGGCACGACGCCCATGTTGGCGGCGATCGGCTCGGCCAGCAGGGCGGCGACCTCGTGCTCGGCCAGCGCCCGCTCGACCGCCTCGCGATCGTTCCAGGGCACGACCACCGTGCCCGCCGCCTGCGCGGCGGTGACTCCGGGCGTGGCCGGGACGCCGAGCGTCGCCACCCCCGAGCCGGCGTCGGCAAGCAGCCCGTCAGAGTGACCGTGGTAAGCGCCCGCGAACTTGACCACGACCTCGCAGCCGCTGACCGCGCGGGCGAGCCGGACCGCTGTCATCGCCGCCTCGGTCCCGGAGCTGGTCATGCGCAGCATCTCCACCGCCGCGATCCGATCGACGACCTCTTCCGCAATCTCGACCTCCCCTTCGGTCGCGGCGCCGTAGCTGGTCCCGCGCCCCGCCGCATTTCGAACCGCCTCCACAACCCCTGGGTGTGCGTGGCCGAGGATCAGCGGGCCCCAGGTGCAAACCCAGTCCACGTAGCGGTTGCCGTCCACGTCCCATATGTAGGGCCCCTCGCCGCGCTCGATGAAGGTCGGGTCGCGGCCGATCTGGCGCATCGCTCTAACTGGCGAGTTGACGCCGCCGGCAAGCACCTTCAGTGCTCGGGCGTACAACTCGCTTGATCGTTCGGTGCGCAATTCGGACACAGGTCGCTAGTCGCTAGTCGCTAGTCGCTCGGGCCTAGAACTCAAACCTCGAGCTACTAACGACGAGTGACGAGCGACGAGTTTCATCCGTGCTCCTCGTCCCAGCGCGCGTAATCCTCTGTGAAGTAATGAAGCCGCACCTTCTTGTACTCAGTCGACGAGTACAGCGTGGCGCGGTCGGGGCCGGCCAGGCCGCACTCCTCGGCGATCGAGTCGAGGACGGCGTCGCACTCCTCCTTCGAGCGGCCGTGGGCCATCGTGAAGACGCTGTAGGGCCAGTCCGGATAGGTGGGGCGCTGGTAGCAGTGCGAGATGCCGCGGAATGCGGCCATGCGCCGGCCGGTCTCTTGGATTTCGTCCTCCGGCACCCGCCAGACCCCCATGCCGTTGGCCGAGAAGCCGGCGCGGCGGTGAAAGAGGATCGCCGCCACGCGGCGCAGCAGCTTGCGATCCACCATCCCGCTCAGATGCTCGAGGAAGACGCTCGGGTCCATTCCGACCGCGTCCGCCGCGGCGTCATAGGGTCGGTCGCTTACCTCCATCGGTCCCTGCAGGGCCCGGATCACCGCGACGTCTGTCTCGTCGTAGGGCTGCGCTTCGAGGTCGCGCGGCGGAGCGGCGTCGACCGCAGAGGCGAGGGCCTTGGTGCCGCCCTCCATCTCCAGGTTCATGTTGATCTTGAAAAGGGTCAGGGTGGGCAGCTCACGCATCGACTCGGCGCCTGTCTCGCGCATCAGCGCCTCCAGCGTCCCCTCGAGGCCGAGCTCGGATTCGGGCGGGGTGGCGATCGTGAACCAGAGGTTGAAGTCGTGGGTGCGCAGGTAGTTGTGCGAGACGCCGGGATGCGAGTTGACGATCTGCGCCGCCCGTTGCGGATTTTCCGAGTCCACCTTTGCGGCGACCAGCATCGAGCTGTAGCCGAGCGCCCGGGTATCGAAGATCGGTGTGATCTCGCGGATGATCCGCTCGTCGAGCAGACGCTGGGTGCGCGTCATCACCTCGTCGAGAGCAAGCTCGGCCTCGGATGCAATCAGCTGAAAGGGCTCACGCTGAAGCGGAAAGCTCGACTGCAACAAGTTCATCAGCCGGCGGTCGGTGGCGTCGAGCGGCACCGCCGCGCCGTCCTTGCGCGAGCGCAGCTTCGGCTGGGGCGCTTTTACTCCAGCCAAGCGGCTACCTCCTTGGCGTAGTAGGTGACGATCACGTCGGCGCCGGCCCGGCGGATCCCGGTGAGCGTCTCCAGTACCGCGGCGCGCTCGTCGATCCAGCCGTTGGCGGCCGCTGCCTTCAGCATCGAGTACTCGCCGGAGACCTGGAATGCGGCCAGCGGCGCCTCGGTCTCCACCTTGACGCGCCGGATCACGTCGAGGTAGGGAATCGCTGGCTTGACCATGACCATGTCGGCGCCCTCCTTGAGGTCGAGCTTTGCCTCGCGCACGGCCTCCGCCGCGTTTGCCGGGTCCATCTGGTAGCCGCGCCGGTCGCCGAACTCGGGAGTCGACTCGGCGGCCTCGCGAAACGGCCCGTAGAAAGCGGAGGCGTACTTGGCGCTGTAGGCGAGGATCGGGACGTCGGGGTGGCCCTCCTCGTCGAGCTGGTGGCGGATCGCGGCCACCTGGCCATCGGCCATCGCGCTCGGCGCGACCGCGTCAGCGCCGGCATCGGCCTGGGAGATCGCCGTCTTCGCCAGCAGCTCCACGGTAATGTCGTTGTCCACCGCGCCGTCGCGCAGGAACCCGCAGTGGCCGTGCGAGGTGTACTCGCAGAGGCAGACGTCGGTGATCACGATCAGGTCGGGGTGCGCCTCCTTCAGCGCCCGCACCGCCATCTGCACGATCCCCTCGTTGTCGTAGGCGCCGGAGCCCTGCTCGTCCTTGGCGGCCGGAATGCCGAACAGGATCACGGCGCGCACGCCGGTCGCTGCGATCTCACCCGCCTCGCTGACCAGCTCGGAGATCGAGAAACGCTCGATGTCGGGCATCGACGGAATCGGCTGGCGAAGACCCTCGCCGGCGACCACGAACAGCGGTTGCACCAGATGGCCAGGGGCGAGCTCGGTCTCGCGGACCAGGTCACGAAGCGCCTGCGTGCGCCGCAGGCGGCGCATGCGGGTTGCGGGGAAAGTCATGGGGATGATTCTAGGGTTCCGGAGATAACGCCTAGCGAAAGGTTCGTTCCTCGTTCCTCGTTCCTCGTTCCTCGGGCTACGGCTCAGACGGAGCTGAAGCGGCGCAGCGCGAAGCGGGCCAGCCCGCCATAGGCGACTGTCAGCACCGCCAGATGAAGCAGCGCGGTCCCCATGCTCGGACCGGTCTCGTCGAGCGCCGACTCCATCGCATGCAGGGCGGGCTTGAACGGAAAGAGCCCGGTGATCACCTTGATCACGTCGAACAGGGTCGGGCTGACCGAGCCCGAGGGGACGAGGGACAGGAACGCAATCGGCAGCGAGACCATGAAGGCGAGCAGCGACGCCGCGCGCACCTCACGGGTGGCGGCGCCAAGCGCGGCGCCGGCGGCTGCGAACCCGGCGCCCCCGGCAAGGATCGCGACCAGCCATAGACCGATCCGCTCCCAATGCAGCGAGAGGAAGATCTCGAGGCCGGCGAGCATCAACATCGTCACCACGAGGGCCAGGAGCATGCCGAGGCCGACCTTCTCGACCAACAGCCCGGACCTCGAGATCAGGCCGCGCGTGAGGCGCGAGAAGGCGTTCTCCTCTCGCTCCAGGGCGAGTGAGCCCGCGACCAGCAGCACGGTCACGAACATCAGCGTGACGGTGGCGGAGACCGCGACCGCAAACACGTCCAGCGGTGGCGTCGCGCCCGAGATCACCTGCTTGTCGACCTTGATCGGCTCGGCCACCGAGGACAGCAGCGGACTGGCGAGATCGAGGTTCTGATTGGCAAGCGATGCAAATCGGATCACCTTGTCGAGCGCCGCCAGCTCTGGGCTCGAGGTAATCGCGGGGCGCAGCGCGCGCAGGATCCGATCGCTGCTGGTCAGACCGAGGACCTGGATCGGCTGCCCGAGCAGGCTCAACGTCCCGCCGCGCTGGATCAGGTGCAGGTAGCGGGTCGAGATCCGTGCGACCTCGCGGGCGATCTTCAGGTTCGCCTGGGTGAGCAGGGAAGTGATGCGGTCGTCGACCAACCGCTCCTTGATCGGGTCCTCCTGGTTGACGATCACCTGCACCGTCGCCTGCTCGGGGTTCAGACCGGACAGCGACTCCAGCTTCGACACCAGGTCCGAGGGCAGGATCAGCGCCCCGAGCACGTCGCCGCTCTTTACCTCGTCGATCGCCTGCTGGCGGCTGTGGACGCGGACGCACTCGATCCGCTCGCAGAGCGTGTTGCGGGTGCCGATGATGTCGACGTGCTGGGAGCCGATCTTGAACGGTGTGTTCTGCGGAACCTCGTTGAGGAATGCGACCCGCGGCTTGCTGGGGCTGCGCGAGATCGCAAATCCGACCAGCAGTGCGATCAGCACCGGGTAAATCACCAGCAGCGCCGCCTGCAGCGGCGAGCGGCGGAGGATCTGCAGGTCTTTGAGCAGCAGCCAACGCATCAATGCCCCCGGTGGTGGAGGTAGGCAACGAAGGCGGTTTCGAAGTCGGCGTCGGCGGCTTCGGGGGCCTCGCGCTGCACGGCCTCGCGCAACTGCGCCGCGCCACCGTCGAACAGCCGTTCGCCGTCGGCGATCACCAGCAGCCGCTGCCCGTAGCGCTCCGCCTCCTGGATGTTGTGGGTGGAGAAGATCACCGTCGTGCCGCCGGCCGCAAGCGCGGCGACGAACTCCCACAGCCGGGCCCGCTGTCGCGGGTCCAGGCCGGCGCTCGGCTCGTCGAGCAGCAGCACCACGGGCTGGGCCAGCAGGCCGATCGCGATGTTGATCCGCTGCTGGTTTCCGCCCGACAGTCGCGCCACCTGGTCGTGGCGGCGGTCGGCGAGGTCGCTTTGATCGAGCATTTGCTCGACGCTCGCCTCGACGTCGTCATGCCCCTCGAGGCGGGCGAACAGCCGTAGGTTCTCCTCCACGGTGAGGCGTCGGTAGAGGGCCGCCTGCTGGGGCACCCAGCCGACCTCGCCGCGTGGTAGGTGCACCTCTCCCTCGTCGGCCTTCACGATCCCGGCCAGGATCGAGAGCAGTGTCGTCTTGCCGGCCCCGTTCGGACCGATCACCGCCAGCAGCTCGCCCGGATCGGCTTCGAAGTCGACCCCTCGCAGCGCCGGCTGGCGCCCGTAGCGCTTGACGATCCCGCGCGCCTCCAGCGCGGCCCCTGCGCCGGCCCTGCCGCTCACCGGAGTACTCCGGGTCCCGTGGCTGCCATCGCCGACAAGCTAGACGATCGCTCGTCTTCGACACCGGGGTACGCTCCGCGCTGTGCGCGTGCTCTTCATCGGAGACGTAGTCGGCAGCCCCGGGCGTCGCGGGCTCCAGAAGGCGATGCCCGGCCTGCACGAGCGCCACGCTCCCGACCTGGTGATCGTCAATGGTGAGAACTCAGCCGGTGGGCTGGGCATCACCGAGGGAACCGCCGACGAGCTGTTCGCCGCCGGCGCCAACGTGATCACGACCGGCAACCACGTCTACAAGCACCGCGAGGTCTACGAGTACCTGGATCGCTCCGACCGCGTGATCCGGCCGGCCAACTACCCACACGGCAATCCTGGGAAGGGCCACACGGTGGTAGACGTCGGGGGCCAACCCGTCGCAGTGGTCAACCTGAGCGGTGCCGTCGGGCTGAAGGTGGCGCGCTCGCCGTTCGCCGAGGTCGACGCGGTCCTGCAGCGCCTCGAGGGCCAGGCCGACGCGGTAATCGTCGACTTCCACGCCGAGGTGACGAGCGAGAAGGTGGCGATGGGCTGGCACCTCGACGGGCGTGTGGCGGCCGTCTTTGGCACCCACACCCATGTGCCAACCGCCGACGCCCGCGTGCTGCCCGGGGGCACCGCCTACATCAGCGACGCCGGGATGACGGGCTCCCGCGCGGGCGTGATCGGCGTCAAGCGCGAGCAGGCGCTCGAGGCCTTCCTCACGCAGATGCCGGTTCGCTTCGAGACCGCCGAGGAGGACGTTTGGGTGATGGGGGCGATCGTCGAGATAGGTCCGAACGGGCTGGCGGAGTCGATCGAGCAGGTTCTGGTGCCGGCCGGGGACTGAGGGCTCCGAGCGCCACCAGGACCAGCGGCACGAACCAGACCAGGTAGAGATAGAACCAGTGCTGTGCGATCAGCTGGGTGCCGATCAGCAGCGCCGCGCCGAGCGCCGCCACCTGCGCCGCTGACTTGCGCCGGGGACGGAAGGCGACGAGCAATGCAAGCGCCCCCACCGCGACCATCACCGCGACACGCAGCGGCTCCAGCGAATGGACCTGGCCCCAGACGCTGAATGGGGAGTCGCGGTCGATCTGGGTGGCGACTGTGCGGTGCCAGAAGGTGGCCAGGCCGGGGTCGATGATCGTCTGCGCCATCACGATCAACCCAGCGACGATGAAACCCAGCATGAACCGCAGTACCACGGGTCCTGTCGCGGAGGTCGCGCTCGCGGCCGTGCTCGAACCCTGCGCGCGGTCCGCGACCGCGACCTCCACACCACCCGTGGAAGAGTCAGCTCGATGCTCCCCTCCCTCAGAACCGATCCCGCCCTCCTCCAAGGAAGGAGTGGCTCGATAGGTGGCCATCAAAGGGACCAAGATGAACGGCGCAAACTTCGTCAACCCGGTTAGGGCGAGCATTGCGCCGCGGGCCGCCGGGCGGGTGAGGACGAGGAGGGTCGCGACGAGGAGCATCGCGACCAGGCTGTCGTTGGCGTTCGACTCGAGTACGAAGGCGGCGTAGGGATAGGCCGCCCAGCCGAACCCGAGCACGGCGCCGAGCTGGCGGCCCTCCGCCCCGGGGCGAAGGCGCCGCCCAAGCAGCACCAGGCCGGCGAAGGTCGCGAGGTCGAAGAAGATCGCGGCTGCATGGGCGGCGGGGAGGTCGTCCCAGCTGCCGCTCCAGGGCAGCGCCTGCTCGAATGGAACGTAGGCGTAGTAGTTGGCCGGCCCGTAGGTGTCGCCCGAGCCGACGTCGTTTGGGAACGCCCCCTCTCCGTAGATCGGCTTGCCATCCCCGATCCGATCGGCGCCCACCACGCCTGCGTAGCCGACGTCGATCACCCCGGAGTCGGCGACGTTCAGGCCGCCGCGGAACCCGAGCAGAAACAGCGCCGCAATGACCAGCCAGGCGGCCGGCCAGACCGGTCGCAGGCCCTCTCCCCTGCCGCGGAAGCCGACCCAGAGCATGCGGCCCATCAGGTAGAGCAGGGGCGGATAGACGAGCGGCACCGAGAGCCCGATGTCGCCGCGATTGAAGAACAAGTGCGAGGCGCCAAACGACAGCAGCACCAGCAGGTCGAGGTTGGCGACTCGCCAGGGCCGGCGCCAGTCGACGAGACCGAGCAGGAACAGCGCACATAGCGGCAGCCAGACGTAGGGAGCGTTGAGCCGGTGGCCGAAGGCACCTGAGTAGCCGCGGGCCATCTTCCATGCGACCTGGTAGCCGGTCCACGACTCCCGCACGAGTCCGGTCGTCGGATCGACGACCACCTGCGCAAGGTCCTTGCTGTGGGAGAAGTAGTCGACCTGCCAGTTGCCGTCGACCAGCGCCGCGGTCGGGGTCAGGTGCGGGTACTTCGCCCGCTCCGCGATCACCTTCGAATCGAGGTTGGCGGTCGCGATCGCGTCGTGTTTGCTGACGCCGGTGTCGGCCGCGTTGGCGACGCCGAGCCCCGCCGAGAACAGGAGGACCAGGGCAACGATTGCGGCGGCCAGCCCCATCCCTCGCGTCCTCTTGCTCATGTCCTCGCCCCAGCCTGCGTGACCGGTGATCGGGCATCCGCGTCCAAACCAAAGTGCTCGAGGACGATCGGAGCGACGTCCCGCAGCGACCATTGGTCGCGCTCCGCCGCGCTCTGCGGCCCGCAGCCGCAGAAGAGGATCGGGCCGAGCGAGTCGCCCCGGTGCAACGAGCCGTGGCTCCCCCCGCCGACATGTGAGGTGCCTCCCCAGTCGACGCATTCATAGCCCAGCGTCGCGGAGACGATCAGGTCGCCGGCGTGCGGCGCGCAGAGCGCCGACCACAAACGGCCGAGGGCGTCAGGGTAGCTCTCGCTGCGAACCTGACCCTCGGCGATCTCGAGATCCAGCGCGGCGGGGTCGCCGCTCAGCTCCCAGCCGCCACCGCGCAGGTCGGTGACCGAGTCGCCGGGCCGAAAGCGAAGCTCGGTTCCGGCGCGACGGGCGACTACCTCCGCGGTGGGCGGTGGTGGGCCGGGCGTCTCCCTGACCAGCGGCTCACCGCCGACAGAGAGGTAGGCGACCACGTCAGCGCCCTCCATCGCCTCGACAGCCGCGCGCACCTCGTCGTGCTCGGCCTGCGAGCCGTTTCCAGGCAGCAGGTAGACGTTCGCCGCCCGGGCCGTCGGGCTGACCGCGAGCTGGGCCTCCTCGGGTTGATCCTCGGAGGGCTGCAGCACCGTCCAGCGCTCGCCGAGGTCGGCGGCGATCGGAAGCTCGCGATGGACCGCCGTCTGCGCGTGATCGGCCATCAGGATCAGCGCATAGTCGGTGAGGAAGCCGTCCAGTCCCCCGGCCGCCGCGATCAGCTTCACGAAGGCGCGGTCGGCCGACGCGATCGAGTCCACCTGGCTGTCGGGCCCGTGGCGATGCGAGTAGTTGTCGTTGTCGGGCAGGGAGAGGAGCAGGAAGTCGAAAAGGCCCTGGGCGGCGAGGTCGGCGGCACAGCAGGCCGAGTACTCGTCGACGGTTCCCGGCCGCGAGGTCGGCCGGCAGGGCACCCGCCGGCTCGCGTACAGATCGCCGTAGAAGAGCTCCTTCGGCCCCCAGGTCGCGTGGCGGAGCTTCAGCCCGCTGACGTCGACGGCCCGCCGCATCAGCCCCTCCAGCGATATCTCGTGGCGGTGGCGGCCGCGGTAGATCAGAAACGGCGTGCAGGCAGTGCGCAGGCCAGCGTCGTCGAGGCGTTCGAAGACAGTGTCGACCTCCGGGCTCAGGTGGGCGAGGTTCATGTTGTAGATCAGGTCGTAGAGGGCTCGAAACAGCCCGAAGGCCCGCGTCGCCTCGAACGAGGACCCGTACTCGACGTAGCGACGCTCGAGCCGGTGGTACCAGTTCATGCCGCTGATCCAGTGCCGGTCGGAGGCCACGCCGGTGGCGATCTCGGCGCTGGCGACCGGAGTCACCGAGGGAAAGCTCGACACGCAGTCGGGCACCAGCACCCCGCGCCGCAGCAGCTTGGCGAAGGTCGGCGCCTCGCCCTCGCGCGCGGCCAGCTCGAGCATGTCGGTTCGCATCGAATCGACATAGGCGAGGACGAGACCTTTTCTCATCTCATCTAAGGATTCGCAGGCCCTCGTACTTGCGCTGCGCGCGGCGGCGGCGGGCGATCGCCAACCAAGCAAGCGCCAGCAATGCCACCAGCGACACGGGCGGCAGCAACACCGACAATCCAGCCAGGACGAGAGCGACCACGGAGACGACGAGCCCGATCGTGCCGAAGCCGCTCTCGGCGCGCTTCGCGGCGCCGAATACGATCGACGAGATCACCCTCGCCGCCAGCCAGCCCCCCACGGCGCCAACCGCGATGCCGCCGAGGATCGACTGGTCGTCGAGCGACATCGAGAGAGCGGCCGCTGCGGCGCCGACGGCTGCGGCCAGCCACTCGAGCAGCGCCGAGGTCCCGCCCTGCGGGCCGGCGCCGCCGGCGAGCGCCCCGATCGCCAGGGCGATCCCCAGCGCCTGACAGATGGCAAAGAAGTAATCCAATCGAGCTCGCGGGAGAGGCTACCGGGAGCCCTCCTGGCGGTTTTGCGCCCGCGGCGAGCACAACGCCCGCTTCCGGCCCCCGATTCGGCCACACTTAGCTCGTGACCGAGCCCCGCGAGCCGCCTCACCGGCGCCGCTCCCACACGACAGCCCACGACATCGAGCGCTACGCGGGCCTGTTTGCCGAGCGCACGCAGGGGATGCGTTCCTCGGCGATGCGCGACCTGATGGCGATCACCGCCCGACCCGAGGTGATCTCATTGGCCGGCGGCCTCCCTGACACCTCGACCTTCCCGCCGGCCAGCTTCGCGGCCCAGATGACCAAGATCGCGCAGGAGTCGGCGGCGGAGGCGCTTCAGTACGGGCCCACCGAGGGCTTCGAGGAGACCAAGGACTGCATCCTCGAGGTGATGGGGGCCGAGGGAATACTCCCCGACCACGAGGACATCATCGTCACCACCGGGGGACAGCAGGCGATCGACCTGATCACCAAGACGCTGGTCGACCCCGGCGACCCGGTGATCTGCGAAGCGCCCACCTACCCCGGCGCGGTGCCGGTCTTCTCCAGCTACCAGGCCGACGTGATCCAGATCGAGTGCGACGAGGACGGGATGCGGGTCGACGAGCTCGAGAAGGTGCTGGACCGCTTGGCCGACGAGGGTCGGCGGCCGAAGTTCATCTATTCGGTGCCGACCTTTCAGAACCCGGCCGGCGTCACCCTCTCGGTCGAGCGGCGCCGGCGGCTGGTAGAGCTGGCGCGCAGCCGCGAGGTCCTGGTTGCCGAGGACAACCCTTACGGGCTGCTGCGCTACGAGGGCGAGCCGCTGCCACCGCTCTACCAGCTCGAAGGCGGCGACTACGTGATCTACCTCGGAACTCTCTCGAAGATCCTCTCCCCCGGGATCCGGCTCGGCTGGGCGGTGGCGCCACCGCCGGTCATGGAGAAGGTCGTGCTCGGCAAGCAGGCAGCCGACCTCTGCACCTCGACCCTGACCCAGTACTTCGTGCGCGAATACTTCGCCGAGGGTCGCTGGCGCGAGTACGTGGACAGCCTCGTGGGGCACTACCGGTCGCGGCGGGATGCGATGCTCGACGCACTGGCCCGCCACTTCCCGCCGCAGGCCGAGTGGACCCACCCCGCCGGCGGCCTGTTCGTGTGGGCGACCCTGCCCGACTACATCGACACCGCCGACCTGCTCGCCAAGGCGCTGCGGGAGAACGTCGCCTTCGTCCCCGGTCAAGCGGCCTACGTCGACGGGCGGGGCGGCAGCTCGATGCGGCTCAACTTCTCCGCCTCGACCGAGGAGGAGATCGACGAGGGCATCCGGCGCATCGGCCAGGTGATCTGGGAGCAGGTGCAGCTCTACGAGACGTTGACGGGTGAGCTTCCGGCCGAGGCGCTGGCCGAGGAACGAGGAACGAGGAACGAGGAACGAGACCAGCCGGGCGGCGACGTCGTGCCGTTGCGGAAGCGCGGCACCGGGGGCCGCTGATGAAAGTGGCGGTCCTTCAGGGAGGGCGCTCGCTCGAACGCGGCGTCTCGCTGCGCTCGGGGGCACGGGTGGAGGACGCGCTGAATCGGTTGGGGCACGAGCCGTTGCCGCTCGACGTCGGCGGCGACCTGGTCGAGCGGCTGATCGCCGAGCGCCCCGACGCCGCCTTCATCGCCCTGCACGGGCCCGGCGGCGAGGACGGCACGGTCCAGGAGCTGCTCGAGATCCTCGACATCCCCTACACCGGCCCCGGCGTGGCGGCCTGTGTGCGCTGCATGGACAAGACATTGGCCAAGCACGAGCTGCGCGAGGCGGGCATCCCAACCCCGGACTGGTTCGCGTTCAACGCCACAGCGTTTCGCGAGTTGGGCGCCGCCGACGCGCTGGAGCAGATCGAAGCCCGGCTCGGGTTTCCGCTGGTCGTCAAGCCGGCAAGTGGTGGCTCGGCGCTGGGGGTAAAGCTGGTCAGCGACCGCGACGAGGTCCCGCAGGCACTGATCGCCGGATTCAGCTACGACGACCGGGTGCTGCTGGAGCGCTACGTGCGTGGGCGCGAGCTGGCGGTCAGCGTGCTCGGGAGCGATGCCCTGCCGATCGTCGAAGCGATCCCCCGCGAGAGCGATCTCTATGACTTCGAGGCTCGCTACGAGATCGGGCGCACCGGCTTCGTCTGTCCGGCCGACCTCGACGGCGAAACCGCGACCGCGGTCACCGAGGCCGCGCTGCGGGCCTTCTCGACCCTCGGCTGCACCGGCTTCTCACGGGTGGACCTGATGCTGGGCGAGGATGGCCCCGAGGTGCTGGAGGTCAACGCGATCCCGGGCCTCACCGACACCAGCCTGCTGCCGCAGGCCGCCGAAGCCGCCGGACTGGAGTTCGAACAGCTCGTCGCGCGGGTGCTGGAGCTGGCGCTGGAGCGGAGCAGCGCCGCGGCGCTCAAGTAATCGCGGTTGAGCCGCGGCGCAGCGCCGCGGCACGCACCTATTCGTCGCCGCCCTGGGCGAAGTCCTCAGGCGTGACCTCGTCGAGGAAGTCCTTGAACTTCTCCACGACCTCCTCCGGATCCTCGACCTCCTGCTCGAACTCGATCGCCGACTCCTCGATCACGTCCTCGGCGGCGAAGATCGGCGCCGACACCCGTACCGCGAGCGCGAGCGCGTCGGAGGGGCGCGAGTCGATCTCCAGCTCGGAGCCGTTGACCGAGATCGTGATCGAGGCGTAGAAGGTGTTGTCGCGAAGCTCGGTGACCGAGACTCGCTCGCACTTGGCATCGATCTGGTCGAGCAGGTCGGAGAGCAGATCGTGGGTCATCGGTCGCGGGGTCGAGGCGCCTTGGAGCTTCATCAGGATCGCCGCAGCCTCGGGGTGCCCGATCCAGATCGGCAGGAACTTGTTGCCGTCGACGGTCTTCAGCAGCACGATCGGCTGCTTGCCGACCATGTCGAAGCTGACTCCGTAGATCTGCATCTGCTGCAAGGAAGCTCTCCCAGGGGGCTGGCCTTCGAAGCGCCATTATAGGTGCGTCATCTCACCCGCCAGAGCGGGGAATCGTCGCTTCGGCTGCGACAATCGCCGGCGATGTCGGAGGTCCGCCAGCAGGTTCTGATCGAAGCCTCGCCCGAGGTTGTCTGGGAGCTGATCACCGACGTCAACCGCCATCCAGAGTGGTGGCCGGACGTCGAGGAGGTCCATTGCGAAGACTTCCACGAGGGCTGCTCATACCGCGAGGTGATCAAGGTGCCGCTGGGGACCGCCGAGCGCGAGTTCGTCGTCAACGAGGCGACCGATTGTCAGCGCTTTCGGATCGATTGCGTGGTCAGCGGCGCCTTCGTCGACCTTGGACTCACCGAGGCGCAGGGCGGCACGTTCATCGATGCCGCCGCCGGGATGAATCCGATCGGCGTTCGCTACAAGGCGTTCGACACGATCGCCGGCGGCAGCTACTTCCGCAAGTGGCTGGACCGATCGCTTGAGGCAATGAAACGCGCCGCCGCCAGCCGTGCCCCGAAAGCTGAGGACCGCGCCGCAGGAGGCTGAGCCCCGAGGGTCGGGGAGAACGCTTGTGCCGGCCCTCGGGGATCATCGTGGCCTCAAGCAGCCGGTTCCCCCAGCTTGCGCATAGCGCAGGGAGCCAGGAGTCGTGAGCGTCTCCGCCATACGAAAACAGGCGAAAGACACCCTTGCAAACCCTGGGGAGGCTGGCCGACGGGTGTCGCCGGTGCTACACGGCCGGGGCCGGTGCGGCCGACTGGCGCCCGAGCGTCAGCAGGATGCTGACGATCACGACCCAGATCCCCGACAACAGGAACGCGAAGAAGCCCGCCGGCGTGAACGCCGCGACGCCGATCACGACGCCGACCCAACCCAGCCATTTCGGCAAGCCACCGTGACGGATCGCTGACAGTCCGGCGGCAAGCACCAGCACCCCCATACCGGCGGCCATCGGGAGGAAATCGTTGTTGTCGAGCACGTTGAGCGCCTGGGTCGTGCCGATCGTCTTGACGCTGTCCCCTGCATCCGCCAGCGCGAGGTGAACGAAGGCGAGAATCCCGAAGCCCGCCGCTGCGAGCACACCACCGGCGAATGCGGCATTGGCCAGCTGCCCCGTGCCGCCCGCGCGACGCAGCTCGTATCGCAGGATGCTGACGAAGAAGAGAAGGAATGGGATCGAGATCGCCATGATGAACGCGAGGGTCATCTGCTTGTCATGGTGCTGTCCGTAAAAGGCCTGCACCTGTTGGGCGGTGTCATGGTCGCCCGGCGTCGATCCGCCGGTCGCGAATACGGCAACGACGATCGCGACGAATACAAGTCCGGTGAGGGGAGCGAGGCGCTCCCAGGTGCTCTGTTCCTGCATGACGTCCCTCCTTCGAGACAGGGTCGCCTCCCCTTTCGACGGCAGGGCGGCGCGATCCTGCTCATGGACGGAGGTCCGAAAGCGCCACGCGCCGTAAAGCACGGCGCGTGGCGAAATCGGATTCCATCAGTCCCCCTACTTCGTGAGAGTGACGAAGGTGCCCGCGTCCGCGAATGTGGTGTTCGGGGCGAACGTGTCTATGACCACGTCGGTGTTTGCGGTGCCATGCACAACTGTGCAATCGGGAGTCGCCGGACAGGGGCCCACCTTTGAGAAAAACAACCCCGCGCCAGTCCCCGCGCAGCCGAAGGCGGTGACCTGGGCATTGATCGTGGCGTTGTTGGCATTGAGGGGGAAGCGCAACCCGGTTTGGCCGGTGGCATGACCGGTGATCGAGATTCCGCCCGACTGCGCCAGGATCGTCGTGCCTGTGGCATTGACTATTGCCCAGCTCGGGCCCTGCGCGCTCGGGGTCTTGGCGATCTGCTTTTTGGCGATCTTCTTGACTGCTTCTTCTGCTTGCCGTTGAGACCGACGACTGCCGCGGCAGTACCGCCCAGGGCGAAGACCAACGCCACGCTCGCGATGATGACCGCCACCGACGGGCGTCGGCCGTTAAGAATCCTCCTCATTCCAGGCTCCTTTGGTTGGCTCGCGGTACTTCTCTCCAGCCTCACCTGGGATAACGACGCATCCCCCGCAGAGGTAGCCCGCGCTAATGAAAGGCAACCCTAATTCCGGCGCACAGACCGCGCAACGCCGTTATTGGGTCGTTATTGGGTGACTAGTTGGGGCAGGAGCTCGAAGAGTGGGCGATCCTGGACTCGAACCAGGGACCTCTTCCTTATCAGGCGCGATCCAGGGGGTGCGTGCCAGGGGCCGTTTCCCGCATTCCCAAGCGGAATGATCCATCTGCCACCGCCCTGGTGAGGGCGATTCAGATTGCTGCAGTTTGCGGGCGATCAGCGGCGATTTGGGCACCAGTGCCCAATGCCGCGGGCCGACCTCAGACGGCCTGCTGCTCGCTCTCAGTCGTCTCCAACTGACCTTCGTTGCGTCGAGAGGGCGCGTCATCTCGCAGCAGCGCCAGATACGAGTCGTAGCGGAATACGCGGCGCCGTCGGCCGCCGGTGATCTCAGTGAGGAGACTGGCCTCTTCGAACGCGCCCACGAGGTTGTTGGCGGTCGCGAACGACACATCCAGCGTGTCCTTGACCAGATTCACGTTAACGAGCGGCCGATCGAAGAGGAGGTCGTGCAGTCGCAGGCCGTTGAGGCCGGTGCGGTCGCCCACCAGGTCGCGATGTCGTTCGCGCAGGTCAAGGATGGCCTGCGCGGTAGCCGTTGCCTCGGTCGCAGTCTCGGCGACACCACGGAGGAAGAACCGCAACCAACCCTCCCAATCACCGCTGCTACGTATCGCCATCAGTCGGTCGTAGTACTCGGCCCGGTTCTGCCGCAGGTAGTGGCTCAAGTAAAGGAGCGGGCGGTGCAGGACGCCACGATGCGCGAGCAGGAATGTGATCAGGAGCCGACCGACCCGGCCATTGCCATCTGTGAACGGGTGGATCGTCTCGAACTGGGCGTGTGCCAGGCCGACATGGATCAGGACGGGCAACTGATCCTCCTTGTGAAGGAACCGCTCGAAGTCCCCGAGCGCCGCATGCATGTCCGGCACCGGCGGAGGAATGAAAGTCGCCCGCTCGATCGGGGCGTTTTCGGGGCCGATCCAGTTCTGGTCGCGACGGAACTCGCCGGGGGAGCGCAGGGCGCCCCGCCCGGTGCGCAGCAGCTCCGCGTGGATCTCGCGGATCAGGCGAGTCGAGAGCGACAGCGAGGAAAGCCGCTCGAGCCCATAGTTCATCGCGCGCACATAGTTGACGACCTCCTCAACGTCGTCGGGAAGGCCAGGGGTGGCTGGCTCCAAGTCAGCGGCGAGCAGGTCATCGAGCGTGCTCTGCGTGCCCTCGATTTGCGAGCTCAGCACCGCCTCGCGGCGGACATACATCGCTACGAACAGGTCGGGGTTGGGAACGGTCTGGATCACGCCATCCAGGCGGCCAAGCGCCTGGTCCGCCGCAGACAGAATGCCGAGCATCTCCGCGTCCACCTGCACTGCCGGATCTGGCGGAAGGGGCTCGGGAATGAAGGCCTCGTAGCCCTGGGGCTGCTTGGTGAATGTTCCGGCCCGTGTTGTCGTCGGCGCAACCATTTCTGTTCTGAAGCGGTCTTGAATAAGAGGAATATCTCCAGGTCCATATTGTAGTGAACAGCCAGATGGCAAAATAAAGGTCCTCGCCCGCGCCGCACACGCAACCCGACGCAAACATGTCGCCACGATGGGCGCGGCTGGTTTCGAACCAGCGACCTCTCGCGTGTGAAGCGAGTCGAGGCAATCACTCGCGGCCATCAGTGGCGACTCCAGCAAACGATCTGGCTCTGTAGCGACGATCCAGCCCGGTGACGGGCTCCGCTGGCGATCGGCGGTTGCCGTCGCGTGCCGATGCGATGTTCGGTGTGAGTTCAGTATCCGAACCCACGGTCTCGAAAACCGTTAAGGGCCTTTGGGCCCTTCGTGGGTTCGAATCCCAGCCCCTCCGCTTCCTGTGGCTGTGTTGCCGCCTGGGTTGCTACTTGGCAACCTAGGCGTGCTTGCGGAGGGTCAGCTTCTTCGTCTTCGTTGTGTTTGTGGTGCCGCCGGTTGGCGTGAAGATGACCTTGATTTTCACCCTCGCCTTACCCGTGCGGTTCAGCTTGCGTTTGCTCTTGCCTCTGGTCTTGACCAAGAGCTTCACGGTGCCCGCGCCGCCAACGGCCCGGCCGGCTATGGCGGTGAAGGCTCCAAGGGGGCGCTGCTTGACGACCCCCTTGCCGCGCAGCGAGAGCGTCCCGGCGCCCGGCACCGTTACCGGGAGGGTGGCCGTGCCTTTCTTCCTGTTCTTATTGAGCTTGCCGAAACTGATGTGGCAGATGCCTTGTGTCGAGGCGTCGACTGGGCACCTGTCCTGCGTCTCGTCACCAAAGCCGTCGCCGTCGGCGTCGGCCTCGACGTCGGCGTTGATCGTCACTTGCGCGTCGTTGGTGGGGCTGGACGTCCGCGTCTGGCCATCTGCGAATGGGCCAGGAAAAAAGTCAAAAGTCCCTCCTATGCCGGCACACTCGCAATCGAGCCAGATGATGTTGCCGGGGGTCTGTGTCAGGCCGATGTAGTCGTTCTTCTGGATCGGAACGCGGGCGGGGAACTGATGCGTGCCAAGGGAAGTGGGGAGGAGGACGCTTGAACTCGAAACCGCGGTGAACGTGTCGCTGCCGGCGGGCCGCATGACGCGCAGGAGAATCTCAGCCGGATCGACGCCCTGCGTATAGCCGCGAGCCCGCCAGCGCGTGATCACCCCAGTGATTGGCGACGAAACGATTGCGCCGCCCGGCAGGCCAACCTGAATGTAGGTCTGCTCTCCCGGCCCCCCAGCGTCGTTTGGGTCAAGGTTGAGCGGACCGCCTATGGTCACCGCACCGTTCGCGCGGGCCGCGCCAAGGGCAAGCACGGCGATTGTGACGAGCGCCATGCGCCATATATGGGAGCAGGCCAATCCGCGGCGCGGGCCGTTCTGCTCAGGCTTGGTCGCTGCGGGTGAGGCGGCAGTCTCGGCTTGGATCCAGCGCACGTTCGAGGGAGATTCGGTGTCCACTGCTACTCAAATAGTGCTCCGGAGAGTATTTCTCGCGGCCCGGGTTTGCAACAGCGTTCATGCTGCTGCGATGCCGAGGAGGACTTCGTCAACCCGAGGGCCGTGATCGTCAAGGGTCGGCACCAGCTTCGATCTTCGTTCCCTAGAACGTTCCCTCGGCCATCCGACTTGGCTCTACAAGCGGGATCGAGGGCCCTTTGGGGTCTCGAAAGCCGTTAGGGGCCGTTTTGGTCCTTCGTGGGTTCGAATCCATCCCCTCCGCTAAGGATCCCCTCTGGGAAGCGCTTGCCGCAGCAGTGCGTGAGGAGGCGCGTTGGGCTTAGCTCGTCGCGGTCGACCCGGTTCGGCGAGCACGATCACTCATCGATCAGCCGGTAGCCCACGAGGCATCGGCTCACTCAACGACGGGAGGATGGCTCGCGTGGGACTCGGCCGCGCGCCCGATTTCACGTGAGAGGAGAAGCGCCGCTACTCCTAGGGCACCTGTCGCTGGGCATGGGAAGCAGAAGCCCGGCGCTCCGCGCGCACGGACGGATCAAGCGGGATACTTGTGGGCGATGTCGGAGAAGAACGTCGAGATCGTGCGGACGATCTATCGGACGTTTGCTGATGGCGAAGCGGCTCGGTTGATGGAGCTCCTTGATCCGGAGATCGAGTTCCTCATCAACCCCGCCGCCCCTGAGGCGGGTACTTACCACGGCCACGAAGGGGTCGAGAGGTGGATCACAGACGTCAGGGAAACCCTTTCCGAGTTCGACATCGCCCCCGATGAGTTCCTCGATGTCGGTGAGCAAGTCATCTGCCCGGTCCGCATCCGGGTGCTCGGGAAAGCCAGCGAGGCCGAGGCGGAGCTGAGGGAGACGCATCTCTGGACCATCACCGACGGAAGGGCGGTGCGGATGAAGGCCTATCCGGTTCATGCCGAGGCCCTCCAAGCCGCCGGGCTGCGGGAGTAGTTCAGCTTTTGGACGACGAGCGGTAGCAAAACTGCTCGGCGGCAGGGCTGCCGCTTCGCGCGAGAAGCGGAAGTGAGGAGTGCAGCGTCATTGCCACACTTACGGGAACCGAGATCTTGGTGCTTTAGGGGGCGGGACCGCCTGATCCAGGCACGGAGATCGGCTCAATCAAAAGACGGTAGCCCACCCCATATCGGTTCAGCGGGCCATCTCCGAGCTGCGTGGAACAGGCTCGGGTCCCGCCTTCATGCGAAAAGGGCTAGGACGTCGCCTCACCTAGACGCTCGCAGTTCGTCCAGACCGGGTGTCTGCTGCACGCCCACGGAGGCGCTCGCATCTCGCGCAAGGGAGCAGTCGGTGCCTACTTCGGCGACCCGGCGGCGTCAAGCGCCTCTCGGTGCGATTGGAACCACTGAAAGCGCACCGCCACGCCGTCCCTGACCGTCCATAGGTATCCGTGCTCGCCCGCCACCGGCACGCCGCTGCCTCGACCGGTTCCGGTGTAGTGGGCAAGCACGACGACGTCGTCCTCGCCGGCGTCTATGAGCCGCTCGATTCGAGCCTCGAAGTCCTCGTAGGTGTCGCGGACCACCGCAAAGCTCCCGCGCCCACGTCGGGTGCCGGGCTCGACCGCGTAGCTCGGGTTCACGTACTCGACGTCGTCGGCGATCAGGTCCCGCGCCGACTCCCCCCTGTCCCACCGCCCGTAGATGTGACGGATTAGCTCGACGTTTTCCTCGGACATGCCCAGCATTATCGGGTTCGCCGCTGGTCCTCGCGCGAAGCAGCAGCGAGGCATAACCGCCGAGGGCGCAGTTGTGCTCTTCCAAGCCGCTACTCGCACAGCCCGCGTGCGGAACTCAGCTGCGTCTTGCATCGAACTTTGTCGAGCCGCAAAACCGCATGACCTGCCGGGCTCGCGCCGGCGGAGCTACGACCAGAACTCGTCCCAGGCGTAGAGATCTTCAAAGTGCTCCCAAACCTCGGTAACCCGGCCGTCCTTGAGCTGGAAGACGATGCAGTTGCCAACATTCAGGCGCTTGCCGTCTCGCTCCGCGCTGCTGCGCTGGACGCCGACCACGTAGTCGTCATCATCTGCAAGCAGGTGCCCCAGTTCGGCCCGGAAGCTACCTCCCGTCTCCTGTCCCAGCCGGCCGAGGTAGGCAAAGGTCGCCTCGCGGCCCTCGTGGTCGCCGGCCAGCGAGGTTCGGCCCGGCGCGTGCCAGACAGCGTCCTCGTCAAAGACTTCGGTGAGCGTGTCCATGTCGGCTGAGTTGAAGGCCTCGTAACCGCGCCGCACGACCGCTGCGTTCTCATCGGCTCCCATCGCTTCCTCCTGTTCGGTGTTCTCAATAGATACGCACCCTACGTCGCCTCTGGTGGCCCTGTCCACCCTTTCTCAGCTGCGGCGTGACGGCGAAGCTGCCTATAGCCCCAACAGCATCGACCTGATGCCTTACGGAACAAAAGGGCGCGACTTCTGCGCGAGGGGCGTCGCTCTCGTCGGCGCGGTCCCTCCTCTCGACGAGCCAGCCTGGGTTGGGGAGCTCGGCACCGCGCGGTACTGGCAGATGGCCCGCGAAAGCCGGCACTCATGCGCACGAACTACGCCGTCTTGGCGCGGGCCATGCGCTTTGCCCCACAGCTTGGGCGCTGGCTCTTCTTTCGCGAGGCGAGCGACGCGGACCAGGCGGTGATGGGCGGCCACGATGTCAAGCGGCGCTTCCGGCAGACGCTGCTCGAGGCCGCTTGCCAGGGAGCGCGCGGCATCGTCTAGGACATGAGGGTCCTGATGCGGCCCTGGGGCTTCCGGCCAGAGGAGACGGCGGTAGAGGTACTGCTCTGGCAGGGGGACGACGACCAGCACGTTCCGCGCAGGGTCGCGGAGTACTACGCGACGGCGATTCCGCGCTGCCGTGCGACATTCCTCGACGGTGAAGGCCACTTCTCCTTGATCGAGCAGCGGGCCGAGCAGATCGTCAGCGCCCTCGTCGGCGCGGCCGGGCTGTAGCTGCGGAAGAGACTGCGATGATCCCTGACTTATCGGTCTATTCAGCCCCTTTTACCCTGTAACCCTTCGATCCAGGCACGGAAATCGGCTCAAACAAATGACGGTAGCCCACGGCGCTTTCGCTGATCGTCCTAGGCGGTAGCGGCGACTCGCTCAAAACCGAATGCCGCTGCGCTGCTGCTTTCACGCGGAAGCGACAGTCTCGACCAGACAATCACTGCCACGGTTAGACGTCGACGCCGAGACCGTTCTGTGTACGGAACACGAAGCGCGCACTCGCCGGCCTCGGCCGCGGAGCAGGACGCTCTCGTCGACTCTGGCTCTTCGCCACAGTCCCATCGAGACTTTCGCCCGCCCTTCATCGTCTCCCTCCGGGATGCTTTGCGGGCGATGCTAAGCGAATAGCATCATCCGCCCACGTAGAAGCCAGAAAAGGAGGAACGTGAATGCATGCTGTGCTGACGAGCGTGACGATCGAGGACCAGGCCGCGGCGGAGGAGTACTTGCGGGAGCAGGTCGTCCCTAACGCGAAGCAAGCGCCAGGCTTTGTTGCGGGGTACTGGGTAAGGGATGAAGGAGAAAGCAGAGGAGTCATCGTCTTTGAGTCCCAGGACGCAGCCCGGGCAGCCTCCGAACGAATCAGCGAGAGAATCGGCGAGAACCCCGGTGTAACGCTCAATAGCGTCACAGTAGGCGAGGTCGTCGCGAGCGCATAACACTCGAGACTGTTTGCCGCATCTAGTACCCGGCTTGCTGCTGCTCTGCGCGGAGGCTGTCGCGTAAAGGCCGGCGGTCTTCATCGAGCCAGTCGCGCAGGTCCGGCGGCAGCAGGAGTGGTTGGTCACGGTCACAGCTGAGGAAGTTCTGAGCCATGACTCATTTTCTGCCTGCAAACGGCGGAAAACGGGGGGTTTGTCCGACAGCCTCCATTTGCAAGCAGGAGGGCGACGCCAGCTCCTCCTGCCGGCCGGCGGGACCAACTTCTGCGGCGACCCTGAGGACTGGCCTCACTGGAGACGGAGGGCCGGCGTGCTAACGGTCGTCAGGTGGTCCGGAACCCGAGCAGGCGCCCCAGGGCTGCCAGCGGTGGCACCGCTAGGTTCAGGAGTCGCCCCGGCGCTCGCGAATGCAGCGGAAACTCGCGCACGAGGACGGCGATGTAGAGAAGCGCGCGGAAACCGCTCAAGTCCCCCAGCTTGCGCTGATTCGCTGCGCTGCACAGTCGCTTGATGTGGGGCTCGAAGTCGAGCGACGGGCGGTGTACGTTCCGAACGCGGACGGGACTACCACCGACCCAAAACGTGTGGACGGTCCCTGGTGGTACGGAGGCGGCGCCGCCTGCAGTCAGTGTGCGCCACTCGCTCCCGACCAAGACGTCCAGAGAACCCTCAAGCACCTGGTACTCCTCGGTCAGGCGAGGATGCACGTGGGGCTGAGGGGCCCAGCCATGCGCCGGGAGTTCCCACTCCATCTCCAGCAGCTCTCCGCCGGTGTCCGCGCTCGAGCGCGTGATCCTGTAGATCGAGCCGTCGGGCCACACGAGCGTTCGGTCGCCATCGCTGGACACCGGGTGATTATCGCGCAACGGCAGCGCCGGGCGCGGGGGTGGACTACGAGGAACAGCACCCGGCGCCGCTTCCCGATCAGCTCATGCGGAGACGGGCTCGTATGAGCTCGGTTGGGGTTTGTGCGACAGCCTCCGCGATAAGCGGAAGTGCAGATGCCGCTTTCATGTGCCACGGAGGACTTGCGGGAACCGAGATCTGGCGCCTTAGGGGGCGCGACCGCCGCATTCAGGCACGGAAATCGGCTCAAACAAATGACGGTAGCCCACCGTCGAGTAGCTGATCGACTGGCCCGGACAGAGGAACGCCGAGTTCATGGTGTGTCGGCTGTTGGGGTGGGGGTTTTACGGAGCCTGGGAGGCTGCTCTTCGCACCTTGTCAGGAGGCAGTTGAGAGCGGGAACGTTTGTAGATCACTGAGAAGTGATGATGCGTGAGGGGGCGAGGTTGGGGTCTAGGTGCGGTTCGGAGCAGATACGACGAGGACGTGAACCCCCCGTAGGCACGAGTTGAAGCACCGCAACTTCATATCTGCCGGCGGTATCAATAGTTGGTAAATCACAAGCCTTGGCGTTTGGAGCCGTGGGGTCTGGAGGGCATGGGATGAAGCGACGGTTGGCAGAATCAGATGAGCCGGTGAATCGCAGGGGCGGATGGCTTGTCGTTCTGGTTTTCGTCATCGCGGTCGCGGCGTTGGCGACAGCGGTGGCAATTGCTTCCTCCTCGCCGGCGGTTGCCACCGGTGGGGTGTCGTCGGTTGGCTCGTCGTCTGCGGTGCTGCATGGAACCGTCGATCCCAATGGGGCTGAGACTCACTACTCGTTCCAGTGGGGCCTAACAGCCGCCTACGGGGCCAGCAGCCCGCTCAAGTCCGCCGGGCAGGGAACGGCGAACGTCACCGTGCAGGCCACTGCGCACGGTCTGCTGCCAGGCACCACCTACCACTACCGCCTCGTCGCCTCGAGCAAGTCAGGAGCAACGAACGGCAACGACCGCACTTTCAAGACCACGGGGCACCCACCGCCCGCCGCGGTCACCGGCTCGATCGCAAAGATTGCCCGCCGAAGCGCAACACTGACCGGAGTGGTCTATCCCCACGGCGCGGCGACCAGCTTCATGTTTCAGTACGGGCCCACCAGCGCCTACGGCTCACAGACCTTCGCGGGGGTGGTGACCAAGGGGAAGCCGGTGCTCGTGTCGCAGCGCATCGGGGGCCTGTCCCCGGGCACCGTTTTTCACTACCGCATAGTGGCCCTGCACAACGGCACGGTGGCCGGCTACGGCGCGGATGCGACGTTTGTGACCTTCCCCCTGCACCGCAGCCGGTCGCACCTACACGCCAGGGTGACGCCGCATAAGGATGCCGGCCGCCCGTTCCGATTCATGACCTCCGGCGTCCTGGCCGGCGTTTCGACGCTCACAGCCTCGTCCGTGTGCCCGGGAACGGTCGCAGTGACCTTCCTCTGGCATGGACAGCGGATCGCCCGTCACCTGATTCCGGTGGCGAACAACTGCACGTTCGGTGCCCGTACCGTCCTACGGCATCTACCTCGGGCGCTAAGACATCATCGCCGCGCGCGCCTGCGCGTGCGGATCCGCTTCCGCGGCAATGGCTATATGAAGCCGTCCACGGCCAAGAGCAAGCGTGTGCTGATTCGCTAGCCGCAGCTGAGACAAGGGCCGAGGCGCTAGGTTTGCGGATCGCGGAGTGGCCCTGGGCAGTCTTTCGCCGCGATAGGTATGTCACCCGAACCACCTAATCCCCTCGAAGCCCTGCAACACAAGGGCGTCACTATGGCCTGCCCGGCATGTGGCCGACGCGAATGGGCCAGCAGCGGTCGCAGCGAGCTGACCAAAGAGCCGCGCACCGAGGTTCTCTTGCTCTCCTGCAAGGGATGCGGCTACGTGCGGATGCACGACGTCGACTTTCTGCCTGGCGACGACACCTAGCTGAGTGTCGACTGACCTCGCTTCGCCGGTTCTGCGCGACACCTACCGGACCCCTGGCTGACCGAAGATGGCGGCCTGCGTCAATGGCCGGGGCCGGCCTCGCAGTTATAGGACTTTCCGACCGGACCCTGCCCGTCGCAGTAGTCAAATCCTGGGCCGCCGTAGAGCTTGTCGGCGCCGCCACCGCCGTATAAGCGGTCGTTGCCGGGACCGCCGTAAAGCTTGTCACTGGAGGAGCCGCCGTAGAGGACATCGTTCCCAGGCCCCCCATGACAGCCATCCTGACCGGGGCCCATGTGGCAAACATCGTTGCCAGGGGGTCCCTGACGCGGGTCGTCAGGTTTGGGGGAGTAGTCACCCCAACAGCCGTCGCTGCCGGTGCTGGTCTTGCAGTAGTCGTCGCCGCCATCGCCTACGCAGTCGGAGTTGCGCGGGCCCGTAATGCAGATGTCGTTCCCACCCCCTCCGTAGCAGCGGTTGCGTCGTGCCCCCTGCGGATAGCAGGTGTCGGGCTCGTTGTTGCCGATGAATTTGTCGGATCCGTTGCCCAGGTAAGCGGTCACCGGGAGTGGCATCGGGTCAAGGATCTCCACCTTGTCGTCCGAGGGACCCATCTCAATCAAGATCTGGCCCACGTCTGCAGTCGGACAGACGGCGACGGTTCGGAATTGGGTAAAGCGGCACCCAGTCGGCTGCTCGGGCGACATGTAGCCGTTGACGATGATGTTGCTTCCTTGGGTCGTGATCCTCAGGTGCGAGCCACTGTCGGCGCCGTGGATGACGATCTGGCTATCGGCGGAGGCCAGCGGTTGCGCGGTGACGAGGGTCAGCAACGCTGCGCCAGCCACGGTGAAGAGCGCAGCCATCCGCGGTCGCCAGCGGCGCCGATTGCCCTTGAGGATTACGAAGCAGAGGCCCACGTGATGGCGATCGGAAAAATCCCGCTGCGCCTTGTGCATGCCTGGAAAATGCCAACGGAAGGCTGAAGTTGCGCCTTTTCGCCTCTGGCTGGCGAACTCGACGAATGGCCACGGCACCAGTCGAAGAGGGGCAGTATGCAGCCGGTACGACAAACAGCGGCGACACTCATGTTCGACGGGTACTCTGCCCGGCTTCAGCTGCCTGTGGGACCGATCCAAGACATCGGCGAAGTCGCAGGCCTGGGGGCCTTCCTCGGGTGCATCGTCCTCTCGGTGCTCTGTTTCTTGCAAGCGCGAGAAGTGCGCCAGCTTAAGGAGTGGGCCGGCCGAGCACCGGAGCGCGATACCGAGGCGATAGAGGCGACTTCCGGTCTAGCTGCCGAGCGTGCCGAAGAGATGCGCCGGCAACTTGGGGAAGGCGACCTTCGCAGCCAGAGCCGCGTTCAGCGGGCTAAAGACCGCATTGGCTTGGGAGGCGGGCGACCGCTTTCGCGGCTCGGATACGTCCTGACGGCATTGGTGGCCGTGATTCTGATTGGCACCGTGGTTGCGGCGACGCAGCTGATCAGTGGCGCGAACAACGACTCCGGAAAGGGCACGATGCGGACACCGAGTCAGACCCAGGTCGACGTGCTCAACGCCACCTTTCCGCCGGTCAGTGGACTCGCCGGCTCGATTAGCAACAAGCTCAAGTCATCCGGCTATGGCGCTGGTAGCGTCCGCGACAGCAATGAGTCATTTACGGCAAGCGTCGTGATGTTCAAGAGCGGCTTCAGAAGGGAGGCGTTGATTGTGGCGCGCAAACTAGGAGTGCACACAGCCCGGCGCCTGAGCAGGGTCATTCGCCACGACAGCGGGACCAAAGACCCGATCGTCGTCGTGGTCGGTGAAGACAAAGCCAATTCCGCCGCTTAGCCGATCGGGCGGTTCTGAGCTGCGCGATCATGCCGGCATGCATGGCTTCGGACTGCTCCGTCGCTTCCTGCACCGCCGCTGCGCTGCGCTCATCGTCGGCACAGGCTGCTCACTCGCGCACTGGTCGCCGCAAACGTCGCGTCTGCTTTTCTCACCTCTCAGATCAGCGACGGTCTGCTGATCGCAACGAGTGACGGGGGCGCGGACATCGTCAAGATCAGTTGTGGCGCCGACCTCCGGGTCAAGGTCAATGGACTCGATCCCACGCATGGCAGCCAGAACTGCGCTGATATCCGCCAGGTGCGCGTGCTGGGATTCGGTGGCCCAGACACCATCAACCTGAGTCGAGTCGGTCCACGAAACGGCTTCATCAACGACACGCTGCGCCAGCGCTACAGCGTGCAGGTGTTCGCTGGAGAAAGCTCGGACCGAATTAGCGGAGGCAGGCTCTCAGAGCTTTTGGCTGGCGGCCCCGGCAACGACACCATTCGAGGGCGCGCCGGGGACGATGTTCTAAGAGGCGGTCCGGGATCGGATCGGCTGATCGGCGGACTGGGACACGACCGCTTGATCGGTGGACCAGGCAACGACCTGATCTTTGCCCGCGATGGTGAGCGAGACGTCGTCAACTGCGGTGGGGGCTTTGACGTCGTCTATGCGGATCGAGTGGACCAGATCGCCTCCAGCTGCGAGAAGGTGTTGATCGGTCGACCCCATCGTTGAGCTTGGGCTATGAGATTAGGCTCATTGTGTTCGCCGAACCCGGCGGACCAGCAGCGCTCCGATTACCACCGAGATGATGGCCGTCGCCAAGCCGGCGAGGCCGAGCGCTGTGAAAGCGCGAGCTGCCGCGTGGCCCAGCAGATAGGCCGCCAACCCCACGCTCAGCGCCCAGGCAATGCCGCCGAGCGCGTTCCAGAGCAAAAATGAGCTCCAGCGCATGCGCATCGCGCCAGCCAGCCACGAAGCCCAGATACGCAGCCCGGCAAACCAGCGACCGAAGAAGACGGCCTTCGGCCCGTGGCGCTCAAAGAACGGCTCGCCGGTTTCAAGGGCACGGCGCCGGTAGGACTGCAGCCGCCCGGGGCGCAAAAGCAGCCAGCGCCCACCTCTGCGACCGATCAGATATCCGATGTTGTCGCCGGCGATAGCGGCCAGGGCGGCGACCGCGATCACGAGCTCGATAGACAGCCCCCCACGGCTGGCCAGTAGGGCAGCGGCTATCAATGCTGTTTCGCCTGGGATCGGCACTCCGCTTGACTCGGCGGCCACGACTGCAAACAGCGCGGGGTAGCTGGCGACGCGTAAGTGCTCGAGATCGCCCGGGACCATGACCATGACCGCAAACTGTCAGGTATGGCGGCCGGGGTGCTGTCAGACAGAGAATCCCTTGCCGAAGGCTGCGTTAGGATTGCCGCCGCGAGATGTACGCGATCTCATGAGGGTGGAAAGGGCTCGCTGCCGCGGGTCCTTTCCCTTTCTTGAGCGCAAGCGCCTATTTGCTGACCGGGCACTAGGCTTTCGGCTAGGTGGGGAGCTGCAGGCTGGACAATGCCGATCGAATTCAGCCGGCACATTGGCTGACCGCATTGACCCTCGCGCTGTGCGTGGCGATGGTTGGCTGCGGTAAAGGCAATTCTTCATCGCACAACCGCCAGAGTCGCCCCCAGCGAGCCGGCGCCGGTCAGAGCCGGCAACCATCGGGTCCGCATCTAGGCCAACGTGCGCAGGCAGAAGTTTTCGGGCCAGTGCGTCGTGGGGAGGGCTTTGGACGCGCCGTAGACTCAATGCCGATTCGCAAAGGACCGCTGCTGATCGACCAGTACATCTTGCTGCAACACCCCGACGGGCTGATCCCGCGGCTGCGCCCGCGAAACTTCTTCTGTGGCCGCTCGGTCGCGCAGCGACTTGCCGCGGTGCAGGCTTTTTACGACCAGGTTCGCAAGCGCTTGCGGATCGCTGGGGTAAAGAAGTTCAGCTTTCAGCTGGGCAAGCTGACGCCCAAGGTCAGTGGTTTTCCAAACTACGCGGTGCTTCGCGGCGGGCGCGTGGCACTCACTCGAGCTGGGAGCGCGCCAAGCTCGGGCTGCTGAAGCCCACCAAGCGGTGGAATCTGCGCATCACCGGCCCTGCTTCAGTGTTCGAGCAGTGGATGAGGACATCAACGGTTGGGCTCATCGCTGCCGCTTGTTTGGCGGGGGGCATCGCAACCGGCTCCGCCGCCGGATCACTTCCCGCTATCTCGATCGCCTTCGGCGATAGTGGCGCCCGCGCTGACGCCGCGGCCTTACAGCTCGATGTGACCGGTTCTCCTGGGGCGGACCAAGTCTCAATAACTCTGGATAGCACCCAGACGCAGCTGCTGGTGACGTCCAGCCACGTCATCAACCCGCCGCCAGCCCCCTGTTCTCAGCTCTCAAGCACCGAGATTTCTTGTCCGCTTTTCCAATTTGCCTCGATCAAAGTCGACCTTGGCGCGGGTGATGACACCTTGACGGTGGCGCCGTCGATTCATCTCGCGGTCGCCGCTCAGGGCGGGAGTGGAGATGACCAACTAGAAGGCGGAAGCGGCTCCGACACGCTCTCAGGCGGAGGCGGAAACGATCGGCTGATCGGCGGGAATGGCCCGGACACACTCGAAGGCGGCCGAGGCAACGACACCCTGTATGGGGGCCCGGGTCGCGATCGGCTATTCGGGGGCCCGGGTCGCGATTTGCTCAATGGCGGCTCAGGAAACGACCTCTTAAATGGTGGTCCTGGTCGCGACCGCCTCAACGGTGGACCGGGCAGAGACATCCTAAAAGGCGGCCCGGGGCACGACGTTCTGCACGGTGGTCCCGGGCGCGATCAAGTGCTGCAGTAACGCCTTACTACGGCTGTAACTGATCTTTTCCAGGACCGCCGCGGAGCCTGTCGTGGCCTGGACCGCCGCGCAGCTTGTCGCGCCCCGGCCCGCCGGAAAGTAAGTCATTGCCCTTGCCTCCGACCAAAATGTCGCGCCCGGGACCACCGTAGAGCTTGTCGTTGCCCTTGCCGCCGTCGATCTTGTCGTTGCCGGATTGGCCTTGGATGACATCGGCGCCGTTGCCGCCCAGGATCACATCGGCACCCGGGCCACCAAGAATGCGGTCGTTGCCATTGCCGCCGATCAGCCGGTCGCGCCCGCCGTCGCCGCAAATCAGGTCGTTTCCGCCCCCGCCGTCGACGATGTCATTGCCGCCGCGCGCCGAGATCACGTCCGGGCCCGAGGTGCCAGTGATCGCGTCCGCCCCCTGGGTCCCGACGATGGTCGCGTAGCGGCCCAGGCAGGTCGGCGGCACGACCGTGATTCCGCTCGGGTCGACGAGCAGCGCGTTCGGGGAGTTGGGGTTGCCGGTGACGGTGTTCTTCGCGCCAGTGGTCGGCTCGACCCGGATCACACCGCCGCCGCCGCCGAAGGCGGCGCTGTCGGCGACCAGCGCGTGCCCGTCGAGGTCCATCGCGATCCCGGTGGGAGCGGCGAAGAGCCCCTCGACGGAGAGCCCGTACTGCTGGCCGCTGGAACGGTTGACAAGGATGACGCCGTCAGTATTCGGGTCGGCCGAGGAGTTGGCGACCAGCAGGGTGCCGGGAGTCTCGACTGCGATCCCGAGCGGATTGCTGAAGGTCTGCGCCTGCGAGGTGTCGTTGTTGGTGACCAGCCTCTTTGCGACCGTGCCCGGGTCGACGGCGATGATCGCCCCCTTCGAGCCGGTGATCGGCGCCGGCGAGTCCGGGTCGGCGACCAGGATCGTGCCGCTGTTCTCAACCGTGATGCCGAAGGGGTTGACGAACGCGGGCGTCGGGGAGACCGTGTTGTTGGACACCGCCGTCTGTTGTCCGGTCCCCGGGTCGACCGCGATCACCCCTCCACCGCCTCCGGAGGCATCCGAGTCGGCGACCAGAAGCATCCCCGACGGTGAAACGGCGACACCGGTTGGGTCCGAGAACAGACCGGGCGTGGAGATCGTGTTGTTGGAGAGCGCCGTCTGCTGGCCAGTCGACGGATCGACGCGAATCAGGCCGCCGCTGCCGCCGAAGGCGTTGGGGTCGGCGACGATGATCGAGCCGTCGAGGGGGTCGAAAGCGACCCCGGTCGGGTCCCTGAACAGCTGCTGAGCAGAGATCGTGTCGTTGGAGAGCGCGGCCTGGGCTCCGGTGTCGGGGTTGACGTCGATCAGCCCCCCGTTGCCGCCGAATGCGTTGGGGTCGGCGACCACGATGTCGCCGGCGTTCAGCTGCGCCCCCAGCGCCGTTGGCGCGAGGATCAGGGCGGCGAGCAGCGCCGCGGTGGCTGTCCATACCAATCGCATCTGCTTGGCCATCAACCCGGATCGTCGTCGATCGTCGCGGTAAGCAGCAGAACCCGCAGTCAAGCTGGATGTATGTTGCGCAGGAGCGCTGAGACTGCCGGATAGGCTGGAAGGAGGAGACGTGAGCACACCGGACAGTCGTGGCGGGCCAATCAGCTGCGGCTTATCGCTGGGCGGCATCATCCTCATTCTTCGGGCAGCCCCGATCCTCTTGGCGCTGGTCTTTGCGGCCACGGTCGCCGGCTGTGGCGAGAGCAAGCCCAAGCGCTTGGTCGACGCGCGAAGCGAGGTGCTGCGGTTCTTCGCCGTCGACGCGCCCGCGCTGATACTGCTGCAGCGGAACCCGGCGGCGCAGGTCTCGCAGATCAACCGGAGCGCCAACGATCTAGCCACTTGGGACAGGCTGCGTGGCGGCGCACTCGGGCCGCTGCACGCGGCTGGCCTGCGACGGGCGGACGTGATCCGGCTCGCACACCCGCGGGAGCAGATCGAAGGCGTCGACGCGGCAGCGCTGGCGCTTGGCTTCCCCACTCCCGCGAGCCTCGCCGCCAGCGAGCCGCTGGTTATTTATGCCAGCGATCGAGTGGCGCTGCTTTCGCGACTGTTAGCCCGCGGGGCCGATCGTGGCCGGCTAAAAAGGGTGGGACAGGTCGACGAGGCACGGCTTTACCGCGGCCGAGGCGACGCTTTCGCAATTCGCGATGGGGTGCTCGTGTCGGCACCGCGGCTGGCGGAAGTCCGAGCCGCAATCGAGCGCCGCGACGGCGACCGCAGTCAGCAGCTTGATGACCATTCCGTGAGGTCTCTCTTCGACCAGCTGCCCAGCGAGGGCTCGTTGCTCGTGTACGCGGACCTTCGGGCGGTCCAAGACGCCGATCCGGGGCTGCGGGCGCTCGCCCGCCAGGTGCCTTGGATCGAAGCCCTCGGGCAGCTGGCGGGTTCGGTGCAGCCAATGGCAGGTTCAGTGCGGCTCGAGGTGGCGGCCAAGAGCGCGGGTGCCGACCTCACGGCATCCGGACTAGCGGTGGGCGAAGCGCCAACCCGATTCAACTTCTCATCATCGAATGCGGCATCTCTGCTGTCGGTGGGCGGCCCCACCGATCCATTACGGCAGCTGCTCCTGGGCATGGCGCCTCTGGCGGTGGAGGCGACGGCGTCTTCGGACGAGCTCCGCGCCAAGGTGGTGGCCTCGCCCTAGCCGACGGCGAGCCGCCGGCGCCCTGGGACTCCCCGGTCGCCAACGCCGACCGGACAGTTGGCGCCCACAAGCAGCTTTGCGCGACTGACATCCGGACCTGAGCCAGCGGGGTTGGACCCCAGCAATCCATTCGGTTCGCTCCGGGCGGCGCGCGATACTGGGGAGCGGTGGATATCGCACTTGGTGCAGTCATCGCAGCACTTGCTTCCGCGCTCATCGGTCGGGTGCTGATGGCCTCGGCTGAGGTGGACCGGCGCGATCGACAGATCGAGGAGCGTGATCAGGATCTCGAGGAATGGATCATCGTTCGAGACCGCCGACTCAAGCAGCGCTGGAATGAGATTGCCGAAAGAGCGGCTGAGTCAGGCGTAGCCCGAGGGGGAACGATCCCGGCCGGCCGGGCCGTTGTACAGACAGAGCTCCTTTACGAATACCGCGAGGAGCTCCGCACAGCCCGCAACTTCGTCCTGCGCCTCGAGGTCGAGGAACGGTGGATCCACCGCGTCGCGCGCCGGGTTAAGCGGCAGCCCTTTCCCACCTTGACGACACCGGGCCGGGCTGAGCGATTAATCGACTACTGGAGCGAGGGGACTGCCCGCAACGCGCTCACCTGGAATCTCGAGAACATCTTGGCCGAGCTCCCCCAGCGAGCGACAAGCAAGGCGCTCGCTGCATAGACGCGCAGCGGATCTCTACAGCGGCAACGCACCGAGCTTCCCTCCAGACTGCGGAGCCATCGATCTTCGTACTTCTGCTTCGCGCGAGAAAGAGAAGCGCGGCCTGGACTGACCGTTCCCCATAGAGCGAGAAGTGGGAGCGGCTACCGCTTTGCAGCAAAGCCATACCGGGCCAGGCCGCCGACGCCGACTGGCGACAAGGTGATCCGCACGCCCTCTCCGCATACGCCACTGCAGCCGGTGCTCCGGTAGCCTCGCCGTCGTGGACGACCTCGGCGACCCCAGCTCCTATCTGGCGCTGCAGCCCGGTCCGTCCGTCTACTCCTGCGATGGCGACAAGGTGGGTTCCGTCGAGCACGTGATGGCCGACGTCGCGGACGACATCTTTGAGGGCATCGTGCTCGATACCAGTGTACTGCCGGGCGGGCACCGTTTCGTCGACTGCGAGCAGGTGGAGGAGATCTTCGATCGCGGAGTGCTGCTCAAGATCGATCGCTCCGCGGCGGAAGCGCTTCCGGAGCCCGAGAAGCACGCCGCCGCAATGGAGATCGGCCCCGGCGACCTTGCTGCGGGCAAGGAGTCAGGGATGCACCGCAAGCTCAGCCGCGCCTGGGACCTGATCTCCGGCAAGGACTAGCACCGGAGTGGACAGCCTCGGTACGAGCATCCGGCTGCCGACACCACACGAAAGCAGGCCCGCTCTGTGCTCAAGCTACGTGAGCTCAGCGCGGCTCGGGCTCAAGCACGCTCAGCGACGCACGCCACGTGGGGTCGATCTGATCGAGACGGGCGACCACCTCCGCCCTTGCCGCCTCGAAATCGAGGATGTGTCCGCCCACCTCAACCGAGGCGGGGCCGTCCAGCGGTTTCCCACCCACGCTTGGCGAGACATCGAACCACTCGTCGAGCTCGGAGAGGAGCTCGCCGGCACGCTCGGAGGCCGCGGGGCTCGTCGGAGCCAGGCTCACAAGGTGACTGGGCATTGGCAGCAATCTAGCGGCCGACGCGAAGATTCTCGACGCGGCGCCCGCTTCCGTTCGGAGGAGCAGCACTGAGTTGCCTGCCGCGCTGTCGCAATGCGCGACAAGGAGCAGCGCCCGCCCGCGATACCGCTTCATGTTGGGGGCGCCAGTGGTGTTGATCCGGACCTATCGGCGCCTCTCAGGCACGGAAATCGGCCCAAACAAATGACGGTAGCCCACGCCCCAGCAGTCGACGACGAAGCGAGCATGCTCGGGATCGAGCTTGCGCCGCAGGCGGCTCGCATGCGAATCGAGGGTCCGCGTTCGCCCTCGGACGCACCGCTATCCCTAGACAGATGCCTCGGCGGTCAGCCTGTCCGCTTGCGGTAAGGAGCGCGCGGACCGCGAGGCGCATCGCCCGCGAGCATCCGCAGTTCGTCGTCGGGCAGGCCGAGAACGCGCTCGAACTCGTCGCGGCGAGCTTCAGGCAGCGGTCGATGACCCCCCTCGATCTGGGCGATCATCGACTGGTCGATGCCCTCGGGGGATGTTCGGACGGTGGGGCTCTTCGTCTTCGCAACGCGCAGGCGCTCGGATAGCGTCGCCAGCTCGGCAGCGAGCAGGTCGAGGTTCGCACCGGGACCTCCGGCAAGCGCCCTCCTGCGTTCCTCGAGCTTGCGGTCGATCGCGGCGTGCACGCCCTCCACACCCTCGGGAGTTGCCGTGTCCGGCCGTGGCTGGCGAGTTGCCCGGTCTTCATCCGATTCGATCAGGCGCGCGAGCTGTCGTTGCGTGAGTCCCCGCCCTCTGCGCCGGTTCGCGAGAGCGCGCCGGCGGGACGAACCGCGACGGGACCCGCCGCAGCTGCAGTGAGTGCGAGAGCTGTGCCGGGCCGATCGGCTCGCCGGCCGGCAGATCGCGTCCCGCGACCACGACCTCGCGCAATGGGCCGAACCCCCGCGCGAGGCTGGAGCCATAGCCGTTCGCCACCGCGGCGGCCAAGGCGGCGCATCCGGCCGCCAGCACCAGGAAGGCCGCGGCGCGGGCACGGCCCCTGGTTGAAGCTGTGTCAAGCTGGGAGACGATGAAGAGCTGGGACATCAGCACGCTGGATCTGCGGCCGCATTCGCCGGAGATCCTCTCCTCGACCGACGATGCGCGCGCGATCGTGCTCGAGATTCCCGCCGGGGAGGC
>JBBQBH010000014.1:0-57569 GCA_038317345.1 Solirubrobacterales bacterium | reverse complement strand
GTTCTCGCCCTGCGCCCCCCAGACGGTGACGTCGAAGTAGTTGGGCTTGTCGATCCACTCGCCGGTCTGCCCGTCCTTGCGGCTGCTGTTGACGGCGACGCGCAGCTTGCAGACAGCGGTGCCGCCGGGGGTGCTGCGCAGTTCGGGATCGCGGGTCAGGTTCCCCGTGATCACAACCGTATTTATGTTCGTCGCGGCCAAAGTCTTCGCTCCTCTTCAGTTATTCCTTGAGATATTCAGTCTAAGTCGCGGCCCGGCGGTTCCCTCCCCCGTTTGGGGGAAAAGACCGCAACTTGGGGGCTCAGTGGGCGCGGATGAAGCGCCGGATCTGTTCGGTTGCCGGAGATACAAAGGGGAAGTAGAGATCGGATGCATGGCCGCGGTTCGGGACCACGAACAGGCGTGAGGCCGGAAAGCGGCCCGCCACCTGTCGGGCCTCCGCCACCGTGGTGATGTCGTCGAACTCGCCGGCGAGGACCAGGGTCGGCAGTCCGGCGGGCATCTTTGCGCCGGCTGGCACCGGCGGATCGAGAGGTGCGGTCGGCGGCGGCCAGGCCAAACAGCTCGTCAGGTCGCTGGACGGGCTCATCATCCACTCGCGCACCGTCAGTGGCGCGAACATCAGCGGGCGCGGGAAGTGTGCGATCGCGTCGTCGAGCTGGCCGACCCGCTGCGCGTAGGGGGCCGAACGGTCCCATGCGACCGGGTAGTCGTTGCACTCGACCGCAGTCGCCATGCCGGCCGAGTAGTAGCTCGGGTCTCCCTCACCGGGCGGTCCGGGCCGGGTGAGGTTGAGAAGCGGACGCCGATTGCCATGCAGGAACGCCAGGTCGGCCTGATTGAGGTGCCGGTAGGAGATCGGCGACCAGGTGCCGCCGTTCTCGAGCAGGAAGAAGAGCAGGTCGTTGGCGCGCCGGCTGTCTGCGCCGAGAAGCCGGACCACCCGGCGAAAGCTGGCGGCGCCGTTTCCGTGACAGGACGGATCGCGGTTGCACTGCAGCTTCAGCGCCCGGACTCCGGCCGGATAGAGGGTGCGCCAGAAGGGGTCGTCGGCGGGGTAGGCCGAGGAGAGGACGAGGCCGTCGAGGTTGGAGCCGTAGCGAACCGCGTAGGCCTGGCTGAGCAGGGTGCCATAGGAATCGCCGTAGAGGATCACGTGGCGCAGCCCCAACGCCTGTCGCACGGCGTCGATGTCGGCCGCCGACTCGGCGCTGGTGAAGCCCTGGGCGCGGGGGCCGAGCTGGTTCGCGCACTCGGCGACCGCGATCAACTGCGGAACCCGCTCGCGCTGAAGCCCCCCGCAGAGGACCGGCTGTGAGCCACCGGTGCCGCGCTGGTCGATCAACACCAGCTCGCGGCGGCGGAGCAGGGGACCGAAGGCGGCTCCGAACGACTTGGCGGAATCGAAGTTCGTGCTCGCGAAGCCAGGTCCGCCCTCGACGGCGACGATCGTGCCCAGCGACGGTCTCCCGCGGTCACCTCGGGGCCGCACGGCGAAGCGGATCTTCTGGGTGCCCAAGCTGGGGTCCGAGCGGACCGCCGGCACCTCGATGTGTCCGCACCGGTATGGGCGCGCGGTACCGATGTCGCAGTGGTGTAGCGGCGGGCTGCCGGAGGCGGTCGCCGTCAGTGCGGTGAGGAAGCCCGCGAGCGCGACCGCGAGGGTGGCGGCGCGCAGACGATCCCCCGCTAGGAGGCCGGCTCTTCTTGCTTTGCCGCCGCGGGGGGCGGGCTCGGAGCGCTCGCGGCCGGCGGAGCGATGACCGGAGACCTGGGGTCGACGCGGAAGACCCGGAACCGCAGTACGCCGTCCGCGATCTTCAGGCTGTGGTCGAGCTCGCCGAGCAGTTCGGGTGACGCCTCGAAGCGCAGCCAGCGGTAGTCCGCCTCGGTGCGTTGCCGGATCTCATAGGCGAGCTTTCGCATCCCCCAGCTGGCCTCGTGCTTGAGGTTGCCGTCCGAGTCGATCCGCTTGCGGACCTCGTCGGCGAGCTTGTCGCGCGCGGAGTCCTCAAGACCTGGGTCGAGCATCAGGACCAGCTCGTATTCGCGTGGTTCGGTGGCCAAGAGCGGTCGCCGAGGATATCGGGGTTGGAGCGGCCGCAATCGTCCCGACAGGGGAGAGGCGCCGCAGCGCACTCCATTAGGGAGGCGTGTGGAGGCGGATCCGATGGCAGAGCGCCGGGCGTCTGGGCGCCGCGATCGTCGCTTGCGTGGCGATCTTCAGGGTCGCCCCGGCTCTGATTCGCGCACCCGAGCCACCACCGTTGGAGCCCGATGTCGGCCTGCCGCGGGAGCCGTTGCGGCCGCAGGGGCCGGATGCGTCGCATAGACCCGCCACGACGCCAAAGAGTCGCCCCCCGGTCCGCCCACGCGTCCATTCGACGCCGCGAAGCCGCCCGCCGAAGCACCCCGGTCGCGGGCGACGCAAGCGCCGCGGCGCCGCCACCGGGCAGCAGCGCCAACATCGGCATGGTCCACACTCGCCGGTGACGGTCCCGGCCCCGCCTGCACCCGCCGCCTCACCGATCGTCACGCCCCCAGCTGTTCCGCCCGCGGCCCCAAGCGCGCCAGCTCGACCCGAATTCGGCCTCTAGTGCCAGTGACCAGTGACCAATGGCCAGCGGCTAACCCACCGCCGCCCGCTCGCCGCGTTTGAGCCTGATGTCGGCGAGCTGCTCGTCGACCCAGTCGCCGGGGTCGCGCGAGAGGATGATCTCGCGCAGGCGCTGCGCCCGCAGGCGCCGCTCCTCCATGTCCATGGTCAGCGCCCGGTAGATCGTGTCGGCCTGCTCCTGGATGTCGAATGGGTTCACCGACAGCGCGCAGTCGGCGAGCTCCTCGTGCGAGCCGGTGTTCTCGGAGAGCATCAGCACGCCGGAGCGGGTGCTGACGAGCGGCGCCTCCTTGGCGACCAGGTTCATGCCGTCGAAGATCGAGTTGACCATCAGCAGGTCGAACTGCTTGTAGCGGGCGACGGCGTCGTTGAAGTTCTCGTAGATCCGCAGGTCGATGGGCATCCAGTCGGTGGTGCCGTGGCGGTGGTTGACGACCGCTACCAGCGCCTCGATTCGCTCCAGGTACTCCTGGTATTCGGCGACGTCCTGGCGCGATGGCTGCAGGTGTGCGATGAAGGTCACCTTCTCGCGGAACTCGGGGTGCTGGGCCAGGAAGGTGTCGAAGGAGGTGAATCCGCGCAGCACGTTCTTCGACAGGTCGGCGCGATCGACGCGGATGATCAGATGCTCGCGGCGTCGCTCGAGCACCTCGCGCTCGGCCTCTGCGACCTCCTCGGAGGCGGCCGCCCGCTCGAGCCGCTCCGCGTCGACCGCCAGCGGGTAGGCGCGGACCCAGGTCTCGCCCCCGGGATGGCTGACGCTGAGGTCGCCGTAGTTGACGTCGAGCTCGAGAAGCTCCTGGCAGCAGCGCAGGAAGTTGCGACAGTAGGCGCTGGTGTGGAAGCCGATGATGTCGTTGGCCAGCATGCCGCGGTAGATCTCCTCGCGCCAGCGGCCCGGCAGCACCCGCCAGCTGTCCGGCTGCGACCAGGGGATGTGGACGAAGTGGTGAAGGAACGCATCGGGTCGCTCGGCACGGATCAGGGCCGGTGCCGTATAGAGGTGGTAGTCGTGGAGCATCACCAAGGGCTCGGTCTCGTCGCGGATCTGCTTGACGACCTCGCCGGCGATGTCCTCGTTGACCGCCTTGTAGCCGAACTCCCAGGCGTCGAGCTCCTCCTGACGGATGTCGGGGGCGTTCGAGAGGTCCCAGAGGTAGTGCTGGATGAACCAGAGGATCGGGTTGGCGATCACGTTGTAGAAGCGGTCGTAGGCGTCGTGGTCGCTCTCGACCAGGCGGAGCCGGTAGGTGACGCCCTCGATCTCGATCTCGATCGGCCCGTCCGTCTCCTTGGAGACGGCGACGTCCTCGTCGGTCATCGTCGAGGCGATCCAGAGCGCGTCTCGGTGGGTGACGAGGCCGGAAAGCGCGGTCACCAGGCCGCCGCCGCCCCTGTGCACCTGGCGATCTCCCTGCTCGTCTCGTTCGAACTGGGCAGGACCGCGATTGGAGACGATGACTAGCCGTGGAAGGTCGGGCATCTGAGCCAGGGTACCCGGCTCAAACTTCGAGATCCGTGAACATCTCGAGCCAGTCGCGAAGCAGGCGTGGCGTCAGGAAGTGGGCTCGGACGTGCTCCTTGCCCTTGCGCCCGAGGAACTTGCCCAGCGCTGGGTCGGCGAGGATCTCGAGGCTGCGCTCTGCGGCCTCGTGAGGAGTGTCGACGAGGAAGCCGCTCTCCCCATCTGAGATCTGCAACGGGATTCCGCCCACGTTGCCGGCCACGACAGGGCGCACCTTCCACAGCCCTTCGGTGACCGTCAACCCGAAGCCCTCGCGGATCGACTTCTGCAGCAGGACGTCGGACTGCGACTGAAACGCGTTGACCTCGATCGCTCCGACGTTGTTGAGGTTGTTGAGGATCTTGATGTCGGGATCGGAGTCCGCGTACTCGAAGGTCTTCTGGAAGAACTCCCAGCCCTCGGGGTCGTCGGTGGCCATCGAGCCGACCAATGCCAGCTGCACGTCGGGCATCGCTTTCGTGACCTCGCGGTAGGCGTCGATCACCCCGATCGGGTCCTTCCACGGATCGAAGCGGGAGACCTGGCACATCAGCGGCCGGTCGACGTCGATCCCGAACTGGCCGCAGACGAAGGAGGCGTCCTCGGGCGACAGCGCCATGTTCTTCGGCGACAGCGGGTCGATCGCCGGGGGGACGATTCGGATCTCGGGCCCCGAGTTGCCGCCGAGGCCGTTGGGGACGTACTGCTGCATGTGCCAGACGGTCGCGTCGTACTCCTGCATCTTCGGCAGCAGCCGTTCGATCGGGGCCGGGTTTGGTTGGGAGAGGTCGATGTGGCAGCGCCAGATCCAGCGCTTCGCGTGCCCCGCGGCCACCGACCGCACGCCGATCGGCTGCGGGTCGTGGACGATGATCACGTCCCAGGCCTCGTTGATCGCCCGCCCATTCAGCTCGTTGACGCGGTCGAAGAGCTCCCACTGCTCGTCCGTGAGCGTCGTCTCGTCTCCCTGCAGTGCGTTGTGGAGGACCTTGGTCGCGTTGAAGAACTCCTCTTGGCCCATGATCACCTGCCAGTGCGTGTCGAGCCCCACGTTGCGCATCAGCGGCACCAGCGTGTAGAGGATCTCCGAGACCCCACCGCCGAACGCAGTCGCGCTGACGTGCAGGATGCGGCGGCCCTCCAGCGGCTCCGCGAGCTCGCGGATTCGCTCGATCAGCTCGCGGCCGCAGAGGTGCGTGTAGTCGGCCAGCGTTTTGTCCCCTAGAGCAACCTCTTGGAGCAAGCCCGAAACCCCGTTTCAGTTGGAGTGGCGTCTGTCAGCCTGAAGGCGTCGCCAGACGTTCGATTCCCGCCTCGATGGCGGCGCAGATCTTCGCATGAAGATCTCGGTTTGAGGCGGTGATGCATGAGATCTGAAAGTCGGCCCCCGAGCCGAGCAGCGGACGGGAGGCAAGTGGCGCGCCGTAGGCGTCGGTGACCACCGCGCCGGCCTCTTCGAGACAGAGGGCCGCCGCGGCGAGGTCATAGGGCGAGTTGTTGAGCACCGCGCCCTCGCCGACCCGCTCGAAATGCGCCCGCATGCCGGGCAGGTCGGCGACCATGCGCGGGCCCGGCTCGACGTAGGCGTCGAGCTGTCCGGTCGCGACCCGCGTCATGTCGTAGGTCGCCGAGCCGAGGTCGAAGGTTGCCCCGCCGACCGAGGAGACGTCGATCAACTCCGCGAGCACCTCGATCGTCTGCCGCGCGGGGCGCCCGCGCAGGCCGTAGGTCCAGAACATCCGCTCCAGTCGTGTGTTCGCGGACAGCTGGGGCAGCGGGTCAAGGCCCGCACCGCGCTCGGCGACGAAGGCGGCGCCGCTCTTGATCTCGACGATGCAGCCGATCGCAACGTCTCCCATCGTCGGTTCGCCTTCCAATCGCGCCGCGGCGACAGACACACAGGCCGACTCGAAGCCCGCCAGGGCCGGGCGCGTGCCGTCGATCGGGTCGACGATCAGCACCCAGGACGGATCGCGGCCCGCCGGGGTGACCATGCCGCGATCCTCGGAGTAGAAGGCGACGTCCGGCGCCCGCTCGGCGAGGAAGCTCTCCATCAGCGACTCGGCACGCTCGTCGATCGCGAAGGTGACGTCGCCGCTCTCGCCGCGACCGCCGTCGGCGCCGACGTGGTCGCGGCCGTGATGGGCTCCCAGCTCGCCGATCAAATCGGCTCGCAGCGCCAACGCGAGATCGGAGCAGAGCGCCCGGGGTGGAGCGGCGGACACGACGGCCGTGGTCTACCCGGAGGACCCGGTCGGCCGCGTGCCAAGCGTGACGTCGACGTTCTGATGCTGACCGTCGCGGAGGATCTCGAGCGTCACGTGGTCGCCGGGCTTGTACTGCGAGATGAAGATGGAGAGGTCGCTGGGCCCAACCACCTTCTTGCCGTTGACCGCAAGGATGACGTCGCCTCCGACCCTCACCGGCGAGGCCTGGAAGTGGATCGTGTGATCGGCGCCCTTCAGGCCCGCCTGGTCGGCGGGACCGCCGGGAACGACCTTGGCGATCAGCCCGCCGTAATCGGTGTCGAGCCCCAGGTGGTGGGAGAGCTGCGGATAAAGCGCTTGGCTTGAGACCCCTATGTAGGCGTATTCGGCCTTTCCGTTGGCGCGCAGTTGATCGATAGACCGCTTGATCGCTGAGATTGGAACTGCGAAGCCCACCCCGGCATTGGTGTCGGAGCGGGTCTCTATCTGCTGATTGATGCCGACCACGTTGGCATTCGCGTCGAGCAGCGGTCCGCCGGAGTTGCCCGGGTTGATCGCCGCGTCGGTCTGGATCGCGTTCTCGATCTGGAACTGGGTCAGCGACTTCACCGAGCGTTTCTTCGCCGAGACGATGCCCACGGTGAGCGATTGCTGCTCGCCGAACGGGCTGCCGATGGCGGCCACCGGATCACCAACCTGGAGATTTGCGTCGTCACCGAGCTTCAACGGAGCCAGGTTGAGCCCGGCGGGGTCAACCTTGATCAGCGCCACGTCGGCGAACGGGTCCACGCCGAGCACCTGGGCGGAAACCCGGTTTCTGTCCGCGAACTCGACGTACACCTGGTTGGCCTTGCTGAGGCTCGAGCCGGTTCCCTGGCTGACTACGTGTCCGTTGGTGACGATCTCACCGTCCTTGTTGAGCACGAATCCCGATCCCTGGCCCGCTGCAGCCTGGCCGAGCACCCCGCTGCCGCCGAAGACCGAGAGCACAGTGACCACCCCCGGCGCCGCCTGCTTGTAGACCTGCACCGGGTTGAACTGGCTCCCGGACGCCTGCACCACCACCTGCGGCTTCGGAGCGGCGGCGGTCGTCGCGCCGCCCGACACGCTTGTCGTCTGGTCGCCCCCACTGCCGCAGGCCGCCAGCAACAGCGTCGCCGCGGTGGCGCAGGCGATCGCGGCGCGACTCGCGAACCGCCCCCTGCCGGACCCGCGAAGCCTCATGCAGTGGCTCCGCTGGGCGTCTCGTCGGGCTCCCCCCGCGATCGGCTCGGCGCGTGGCGAGCGAGCGGGAGATCGAGGATGAACGCGGTGAAGCCCTTGCTGGAGACGACGCCGAGGCGACCCTCCATGCGCCCGGCTAGCTCGCGGGCGATCGCCAAGCCGAGGCCCGAGCCGCTGCCGGCGTCGCCGGTGTAGAAGCGCTCGAAGATCTGCGCCTGAGCGCGGGGCCCGATTCCGGGCCCGCCTTCGTCGGAGACGATCAGCTCCGCGCGTCCGCTGTCTAGGGTCGTCGTCACGGTCACCTTGACGCCTTCGGGGGTGTGGCCGAGGGCGTTGTCGAGCAGGATACGGATGATCTGCCGCACTCGATCGGGGTCGGCCTCGGCCAGCGGCCGCCGATCGGGGGTTCGAACCTCCAGCCTCGAGCCGTGGAGGTCGGCGGCGGGACCGAACTCGCGCGCGATCTCCGTCGCCAGCTCACCGAGGTTCACGGACCCGGCAGAGATCTCCAGCGCCCCAGCGTCCAGTCTCGAGAGGTCGAGCAGGTCGGTGGTCAGCTTGGTCAGCCGCACCACCTGCTCGCGCATCGTGCGAATGAACTCGGCCCGCGCCTCGGGGTCGGGGTCCTCCTCGTCGAGCAGCTCGATGAACCCTCCCAGCGAGAAGATCGGGGTGCGGAGCTCGTGCGACGCGTTGGCGATGAATTGCTTGCGGGCGTGGTCGAGCTCGGCGAGGCGGCGCTGCATGTCGTTGAAGGTACGGGCAAGCTGGCCCAGTTCGTCGGAGGAGTCGACCGGGATCGGAACAAAGTCGCCGCGCGCGACCCTCTGGGCGGCGCGGTCGAGGCGGCTGAGGCGGCGCGAGATCGCCCGCGCGGCCCAGAAACCTGCCAGCAGCGAGAGGGCCAGCGCGATCATCCCGGCGATAACGATCTGGCGCTTGATCAGCGCCACGTTGTCGGTCACCTCGCCGAGCGTCTGCGAGAAGACGGCGATCCACACCGGACGCGCCGCAGGCAGTGGCAGGGCGACCTCGGCGCTGCGCGAGCCCGAGATCACCTCGGTACCAGCGCGGGCCTGGCCCTCGACAGCCTGGGCGGCTATGTCGAATCGGGCCGCGACGGGGCTGGACTGCGCCTGTGAGTCGCTGATCACGAAGGCGGGCGTCGGCGCCCCATTGGCGTCGCGCACGCCGAGCAGCGTTACCCGCGAGTCCGTCGCCTGAGAGACGCGACGCAAGAGCGCCCCGAGCTGGGGCTGCGACAGCCCCTGCCGCATCGCCCGCAGCAGCTGGGCGCTCTGCTGCGTGCTGCGGTCCTCGAGCCGCGACAGCTTCTCGGAGGTGAGGCTTGATTGAAGCTGCGGGACGACGTAGAGGTAGACGAAGCCGATCGCCGCCGCCGTGATCCCGAAGAAGAGCAGCAAAAGCCGATTGCGAACCGTGTTCAGCCGCTGCCATCTCATCGTCGCCGCCCGGGCTGCGCTCAGGATTCCTCCCGGAAGCGGTAGCCGACACCGCGCACGGTGAGCAGGTACTCGGGGGTGCGCGATTCGTGCTCGATCTTCTCGCGCAGATGTCGGATGTGGACGTCGACCGTGCGCGGGTCGCGGTACTCGGAGTCACCCCAGACGTGCTCGAGCAGCGTCTCGCGCGAGAGCACGCGCCCCGGCGCCCGCGCGAGCGCCGCGAGGATCTCGAACTCGACGTAGGTGAGCTGCACGGTGTCGCTCCGGATCATCACCGTGCGCCGCTCGAAGTCGATCTGCAGGTCGCCGCTCTGAATCGGCTCCGTGACCGCGTGCCGGGCTCCAGGCATCCGTGAGCGCCGCAGGGCCGCCTTCACCCGGCTGCGGAACTCCCGCATCGAGAACGGCTTGGTGATGTAGTCGTCGGCGCCCATTTCCAGGCCGACGACCTTGTCGATCTCGTCACCCTTCGCGGTCAGCATGATGATCGGAACCTGGCTGTGTGAGCGCATGCGCCGGCACACCTCGACCCCGTCGAGCTTCGGCAACATCAGGTCGAGCACCACGAGGTCAAAGCGCTGCTCGGAGAAGCAGCGAAGCGCCTCCTGGCCGTCGTGGGCCGCAACCACCTCGTATCCGTCTCTACGAAGCGGATAGGTGAGCAGTGTCTGAACCGACTGCTCGTCGTCGACGAGCAGGATTCTCGCCGATCCCTCGACCATGCACAGAGGTTAGAAGGCGCCGGCCAGAAGTCAGAATGGGATCGACCACTGGGCACGGAGCTGCCCGCGCTCGGGCCCGCCTTCTGCTTCCCTGCCTTCTTCCCGGCTGATGCTCCAACCGCGCCTATACAGAGCTGGTCTGCTCCTCGCCCTCGCCGCCGCGGTGGTGCTGATGTTCTCCGTCGTCTCGCGACCGCCGCCGCTGCGAAGCGATGTCGCAGCCGACGCCTTCGATGGGGTCCAGGCGGCTGGGCTCGACCGCCAACTGCTTGCCGTCGCACCGAACCGTGAGCCCGGGAGCAGGGGCGACGACGCGGCCGCGGACTTCGTCATCAAGCGCTTCCGGGCGATTCAAGGTGGATCGGTATCAGAACAGCGATTCAACGGCGGCTTCGACGGCAACGACGTGCAGATGCGAAACGTGAGCCTGGTGCTTCCGGGTCTCTCGGAGCGCCGCATCGTGATCGTCGCGCCGCGCGATTGCGCCGCCGGCCCCTGCGCGGTTTCGAGCGGGGCCGCGACCGCCGCCCTGCTGGAGCTGGCATCCGACTTCGATGGCGCCCGGCACAGCAAGACCCTTGTCTTCGTCTCCACCGATGGTTCGGTCGCCGGCGCAGCGGGCGCGAAGCTGCTGGCAGGGGAGCTTCAGGACACCCCGCCCGAGGCGGTGATCGTGCTGTCGCAGCCCGGCTCGGGGCTGGGCCGTCGCCCGTTCGTGGTCCCGTGGTCGGCGGGTCCTCAGAGTGCCTCGATCCAGCTCGTGCAGAGCGCCCGAGCGGCGGTCGGCTCGGAGGTGGGAGGCGCCCCGCTCGCCCTCAGCACCTTCCCCAGCCTCTTTCGCCTCGCGATCCCAAGCGGCCTCCAGGAGCAGGCGGTGCTGATCGAGCGCGGCGTCGATGCGATCGGGATCTCGTCGGCCGGCGACCGCCCGCTGCCCGCGTCCCAGGATGGACTTGGCTCGCTTGACCCCAACGCCCTGGGGACCTTTGGGCGCGCCAGCCTCTCGCTCGTCTTCGCGCTCGACAACCTCCCCAACCCGCTCGAGCACGGACCCGACGCCTACCTGCCGCTGGCCGGAAAGCTGATCCCGGGGTGGGCGCTGGCGCTGCTTGCGGCCGCGCTGTTGCTTCCGGTTGGGCTCGTCTCGGTCGACGGACTCGCCGGGGCCTCGCGCGCGAGAGAGCCGGTCCGCCTCGCACTGCTCTGGACGCTCGGGCGCTCGGTTCCGTTCCTCTCCGTTCTGGTGCTCGCCTATGCGATGTCCATCGTTGGGCTCATCGCTCGTCCGGCCTTTCCGTTCGACCCCCAGGGTCACTCGTTCGGACTCGGTCCAGCACTCGTGCTGGGTGTGTTGGCTGCGGCGTTTGTCGCGACGCTGGTCGCGACCCGTCGCCTGATCCCTCCGCCGGGCGCCGAGGAGGCGCTCACCCCGGCGATCGGCCTCGTCATCTTCGTCTCGATCGCCGCGGTCTGGCTCGTCAACCCATATCTGGCCCTGTTGCTGGTTCCTACCGCTCACCTCTGGCTCGCCGCGGCCCTGCCCGAGCTGCGCAGCCAGCTGCTGCCGACGCTGGTCGCGTCGGCGCTCGGCATGGTCGTGCCGCTGGTTGCGATCGGCTACCTCGGCTCCGCGCTCGGTGTCGGATTCGCGGTGCCCTGGCAGCTTCTGTTGATGTTCACGGGCGACCAGTTCGATCTACCGCTGGCGATCGCCCTCGGGGTGCTCGGCGGTTGCCTGATCGCGATCGTCGAGCTGGCGACCAGGGGCCGCACCGACGCCCCAAGCGAGCGCCCCGCCCTAGTCCCGCTCGGCAGACACGCGGGCCCCGGGGCGCTGGGTGGTCCTCCCTCGACCTCCGTGCCTGGACACAAGTTCTAGTACCGAGTACTTATGAGGGTTCGAGCGTCTGCCGATAGTGGTATCGGTAAGGGCATCGGAAGGGATTTCCAAATCGGAATGACACGGAGAATGTCACCTAGACAGCTCAAAGCTCTGATCCAAACGGGGCACTACCGCATGGAACCGGTGCTGGTCGCTGAGGCCATGCTGGAGCGCCCCGGGGTTCGGGCTTTCCTCGCTCGCGAGGGTGAAGAGGCTAGGACTGCTGACGTCGGGTCAGCTGGTCATAGCCCCGCACTCGGAGCTCGCGGCCGCTGGGAGCACTGAGCTTCACACCTCCACCCTCGCCCGGGACGCAGTTCCCGATCACGGTGAGGGAGCCGCCCACGTCGGCGACCGCCGCCCGGGTGCGGTCAAGGGACCCCGCCTGCAGGCAGCAGAGCAGCTCGTAGTCCTCGCCCCCCCCGGCCGCTAGCTCCAGCGGGTCCTCGCCGGCCGCCATCGCCACCTCGCGCACGCCGGCCTGAAGCGGCACCGTGGCCATGTCGATCTCCAACCGCACGCCGCTCTCGGCGGCGATGTGACCGGCATCGGCCCCGAGACCGTCGCTGATGTCGATCATCGCGGTCGCTCCGCTGGCGGCCAGGGCCCTGCCCTCGGAGAGGCGGGGCTGGGGGTCGAGCTGGCGCGCTCGAAGAGCGTGGGCGAGGTCGTCCGGCACACCGCCGCTCGCCCCGCCCTCCAGAAGCCGTAGCGCCACCGCCCCTCCCAGCTCACCTGTGACCGCGATGACGTCGCCGGCGCTCGCGCCTCCGCGTCTCACCAGGCTCTCGGCGTCTGGCGCGTGTCCGACCACGGTGATCGCCACGAAGAGGACGGCGGAGCGGCTGATGTCGCCACCGACAAGCGCCGTCCCGGTGCGGGCAGCGAGCGCCTCGGCGCCCTCGAGCAGCTCCAGGCAGCCAGCCTCGTCGAGGTCCTCGGGGACGCCGAGCACGATGTAGGCCTCGCCCGGCTCAGCCCCCATCGCCGCGAGGTCCGACAGCGCCGCGGCCAGGGCCCGACGCCCGATCGCTTCCAGAGGCGTCGACTCACGGCGGAAATGGATTCCCTCCACGATCGCGTCGACGGAGGTGGCGGTAACCCCCTCCGGCGCTGTGATTGCGGCATCGTCGCCGACCCCGAGCAGGACCCGTGGGCCCGGCTCCGGAAGGCGCGTGCGCAGCGCAGCGATCAAATCGAACTCGCCCACCGGACCATTGTGAACCGGGCGCGGCTATCCTCGCCCCCGGGACCTTGGATCGACCGACCCCACTCCTGCATCGCATCGGGGAGGCCGGCGCGACGCTCGGCAGGCGCCCCCCGCGGCGCCGGCCCGTGCGCATCGCGATGCAGGCCGGCATTGGGCTGCTGATCTTCGGCTTCCTGGTTCTCACGGTTGCCAAACAGTGGGGCGAGCTTCAGGACAAGGGCGTCCATTTCACCCCGATCTGGCTGCTGCCTGCGTTCGGCGTGCTGATGGTCTTCTACGTGACGGGCGGCATCGGTTGGGGCCTCTTGCTGCGGCTGCTCGGCAATCGCCTCAACCCGGTCCGCGCCCAGGTCGCCTGGGGCCAGCCTCTGCTGGCGCGCTACGTGCCCGGCAGCGTGCTCTATGTGCTCGCGCGTCTGGTCCTTTCCGAGCGCGCCGGCATTCCGCGGCGGATCACCCTTGCCAGCATCGTCTACGAGCAGGCGCTCTCGGCCGCCGCTGCGATCGGGGTCGCCAGCTATTTCCTCATCAACCATCCCGATCTCCAGGGGCAGCCATGGCGCTGGGCCGTGCTGATCGTCGTTCCGGCGGCGATCGTCGTCCTGCACCCGCGGGTCTTCGGGCCGCTCGCGAACCGAGTGCTGCACGCCTTCGGCCGCGAACCGCTGCCGGCGACGATCCCCCTATGGGGCATCCTCGTGATGCTGGTCTACTACGCGATCAGCTGGGCCATTTGCGGCGTCGGCGTGTTCTTCGTCGCTCGTTCGGTCCACGACATCGCCTTCAACGAGCTGGCCACGGTCGGCTCGGCGCAGGCGTTCGGCTACGTCGCCGCCCTGGTCACCCTGGTCGCTCCCGCCGGCCTCGGCATCCGTGACGCCGCCTTTGCCTGGGCTGTGAAGGCGGCGCTGCCGAGTCAGAGCTTCGCGGTCGGGGCGGTGATTGCGATCGCCGTGCGCGCGGTGCTGACGGTGGCCGAGTTGATCTTCGTCGGCGTGGTCACCCTGGTCGGGCGTCACGAGGCGTGGAGCGGGAGCCGGGCGGAGATGACCGAGGAGATAGAGGCCGAGGCCGGCGCGATGGAGCCGAGGCCGGAATCCGGCTAACCGCCGCCAATTCCGCCCGTAGGCGGTGGCGGAGCAGGCGGCGGCGGCGGTGCGGGCGGCGGCGTGGGCTTCGGCGGTGATGGCTTGGGGGGCTTCGGCGGTGATGGCTTGGGCGGAGATGGTTTCGGCGCCGGCTTCTGGCCCGCCCCGGGCGCGTACAGCGACGGGTCGTAGCCGTTCTGGCCGCCGGTCTGGGTGCTGCTCGAGGTCGAGGAGCCGCTGGTCGACGAGGACACTGAGTAGTTGCCGAAGAACGGCGACCAATGGATCGTGTCCGTGGGCGGTGGGAACTCCTCGCAGGGAATGCCCGCGTTGACGTAGTAGTCGTGCCAGATCTGGGCCGGGAAGGTACCCCCGAAGACAGTGATGCCGTGCACGCTGGTCATCGAGAGAGTCGCCTGGGGATAGCCGACCCAGACGGCGGTGGTCTGGTTGGGCTGATAGCCGACGAACCAGGCGTCGGTGAAGTTGTCGGTGGTGCCGGTCTTGCCGGCCTGGCCGCCGCAGCCCGTGTAGGCCGCGGTGCCGGTGCCACCGGTTATGTTCTCGTGCAGGATCTTGCTCACCTCGTAGGCGACCGCCGACGAGATGACGCGATTGGCCTCCGGCTTCTCCGGCTGGTCGACGTGACCATCGGGGAAGATCACCTTGCGGATCGCGATCGGGGGGTGGTGGATCCCGCCCGAGGCAAGGGTCGCGTAGGCGTCGGCCATCTCCAGCGGCGAGACCCCGATCCGCAGCCCGCCGATGCCCTCTGCCGGAATGCTGTCGAGATGGCTGGTGATGCCCATCTTGTGGGCCATTTGGGTGACCGAGCTCGGGCCCATGTCGAGGTCGAGCTGCGCGAACACCGTGTTGTCGGAGAGCACGGTCGCCTGCGCGATGCTGATCGTGCCCGCGTAGCTGTTCTCGGCGGTGGAGACGCTCCAGTGCCCGTACTGGGGCAGGTCCAGCTCCAGGTGCTTGGAGGTGTAGTAGGTGCTGTAGGGGTTGACGCCGCGGTTGATCGCGTCGGTGAGCACAAAGGTCTTGAACGACGATCCCGGTTGGCGGTGTCCCTGGGCGGCGAGGTTGTACTGGTTGGACTTGTAGGAGCCGCTGGAGGCCATCGCGAGGATGTGCCCGTTGTGGGGGTCGATCGAGACCACCGCGGCGGAGGGATCGGTCGAGTAGGGAAGCTGGCCGACGATCGCATCGCGCCCGGCCTGTTGGAGCTTCGGGTCCAGCGTCGTGTAGATCTTCAGCCCACCCTTGCGGACCGTGTTGACGCCGTAGTCGGCGATCAACTTGTTCTGGACGTAGTCGAAGAAGTAGGGCTCGCGGATGCTGCTGTAGGCGTTGGAGCGGTGCAGCTCCAGCGGTCGCTGGTAGCCCTCGATAGCCCGGTGTTGCGAGATGTAGCCGAGCTTGGCCATCTTTTGAATCACCTCGTTGCGCCGCTCCTTCGCACCGACCGGGTTGAGCAGCGGGTTGTACTCGGACGGCGCCTGCGGAAGGCCGGCGAGCAGCGCCGACTGCTCGAGCGTCAGCTTCCAGACCGGCTTCGAGAAGTAGGTCTTTGCCGCCGCCTGCACGCCGACCGCGGTGCGGCCTTCGATCGTTCCGTAGGAGGCGTCGTTGAGGTACTGCTGGAGGATCTGCTTCTTGCTGTGGTCCTGCTCGTACTCGAGCGCCATCTTCGCCTCGATGATCTTGCGCTCGAGGTCGCGCTTCGGATCGGTGATGTAGAGGTTGCGCATCAGCTGCATCGTGATCGTCGATCCGCCCTGGACGATCTTTCCGGAGTCGAGGTTCTTGATCCCGGCGCGCACCACGCCCTCGAGATCGACGCCGTTGTGCTGGAAGAAGCGCTGGTCCTCGATCGCCACCGTCCCGTACTGAAGCGAGCGCGGCATTCGCGTGATCGAAACCGGCTTGCGGGCCTCGTCGGACTGGATGTAGCCCAGTCGGCTGCCGTCGCCAGCGAAGATGATCGAGTTCTGACCCTTCTTGACCGGCTTCAGGTTGTCGGGGTTCGGCGCTTCGTTGGCAACGCTGACCACCCAGGAACCGGCGGCGAGGATCGCCGCCGTGATCACCGAGAAGAGCACAATCAGGGCCACCGCCAGCTTCGATCGCTTCCTGCCATCACGGCGGTGACGCCTGCGCTGCCGCTGCGTCATCGCAAAAAGGGTACTGGGCGCGAGCTGGGGGCCCGACGCCTAGGGCGCGCTCATGCAAGCAGCCCTGCGCGTTGCAGAGCCGCTTGGGCGCGCTCACGCAGTGCCGCCTCCTCGTCGCCGACCCTGGTGCGGTCGCGGTCGGTTGCGACCTTGACCTCGAGGCGCAGGCCCTCGTGCGTCCACTCGGCGATGTGGACCGAATCGGCTCCGACGCCCTTCAGGGCCTCTTCGGCGCGGTCGAGGTCGGTCGCCGGAGGCACCCAGGCGGAGACCGTGACCGGCGCCGAGCGGTCGCCGGTCGAGTGATTGAAGATCATGCCGCTGACGATGCGCTCGTTGGGCACGACGACGAGGCGGCCGTCGCCCGGATCGATGTAGGTGTAGGTGAGGGTGATGTCGTCGATCCGCCCCGTCGTGTCCTCGAAGGTGACCCGATCGCCGATCCGCATCGGCTGCGTTATCGCCAGCATCACTCCGGCGACCATGTTGCCGAGCGATTGGCGCGCCGCGAACCCGATCACCAGGCCGATCACCGCGCTGGAGGCGAGGATCCCGGTCGCCAGCCGCTTGATCTGCCCGAACTGGCTCAGCGCCAGCGCGACCCCGATCACCAGGATGGCGACGAAAATCAGTCGGCGGACCACGCGCAGCCGGGTCGCGGCACCGCGCGAAACGCCTCCCTCGGTGATCCGCTCCGCCATTCGCGTGCCGCGGCCGATCACAAGCCTGTCGACCAGGAAGGCGATGATGATCGCGATTACCAGCGTGATCACGGCCGAGACCTCGTCGCCGTGCTCGTGCCAGAAGGATTGATTGGCGGCCATCACCAAGGACATGCCGGGCCGATCCTTTCATCTAGCAGCGCCTCAACGGCGGACGCGGCACCGGCGCCCGGTGAGAGAATCGCCTGCTCCGTGACGAAGACGAAAGCCGTATTCCTCGACGCGCTCGGGACTCTGGTCGAGCTGGAGCCACCGTGGGTGGGCCTGCGGGCTGCGCTTGGCGACGGCATTCCCGAGGCGCAGCTCGTGTCCGGGGTGCGAGCCGAGATGGCCTACTACAAGGCGCACAGCCACGAGGGGCGCGACCCCGAGTCGCTCGCGGATCTGCGGAGGCGGTGCGCGGAGCTGCTCTCGCGCGAACTGGGTACCGAGGTCAGCGTGGAGACGCTGGTCGACTCGATCCGCTTCGCTCCCTACCCGGACGCCGTGCCGGCATTGACCCAGCTGCGCTCACGGGGGCTTAAGCTGGTCTGCGTTTCGAACTGGGACTGCTCGCTCGGCGAGGTGCTGGAGCGCTGCGGTCTGGCCGCGCACCTCGACGGTGCCGTCTCCTCCGCCGAGGCCGGGGCCTTGAAGCCCGACCAGGCGATCTTTCAGGCGGCGCTTGCGCTTGCAGGCTGCAGCGCGGACGAGGCAGTGCACGTCGGCGACACCCGCGAGGAGGATGTCGAGGGCGCCGAAGCCGCCGGCATCCGGGCGCTGCTTCTCGATCGCGAGGGCGGGGGCAACATCGCGAGCCTCGAGGAAGTGGCACAAAGACTGTGAACCCTGACGATTTCACCGCCCCGGCGCCGGCGACCACCAGCCCCGTCGAGTACGCGAGCTTCGGGCGCCGTCTCGGCGCCGCGCTGCTCGACAGCCTGGTCCTGATCATCGGACTCGTCTGGCTGCTGGGCGGCGACTTGGTGACGATCGCCGTGCTGATCCTCAGCCTCTCGTTCTACTTTCAGTTGTGCGAGAAGCGCTGGGGGCAGACGATCGGAAAGAACGCGACCGGGATCCGCGTCCTCTCCATTGATGGCTCGGAGCTGACCTGGAACCAGACCGCGTGGCGCAACCTGCTGCGCCTCGTGGACCTGCCGCTGGCGATGGTCGGAGCCGACTATCTGATCGTTCGCGGCTCCCCACGCCGGCAGCGGCTCGGCGATCGCGTCGCGAACACGATCGTGGTGCGAGAGCGCGCCCCCGAGGCGCAGCCGGCCGAGCAGCCTGCGCGCGTCGCGAGCGTTGCGCCCCCGGAACCGCCCTACGGAGCGCCCGTCGCACCCACCACTGCCGAGCTGTTCGGCGAGGCGACCGAGGCGATGGGGCGACACTCCTCCGCCGGCTCCGCGCAGCGCAACAATCCGGAGGCGGCGAATCAGAGCTCGCCGCGGCCCAACGGCACAGTCGAGCAGTCGGCTGCACCAGCCGAGGCGCCCCTCACCGCATCGGCCCTGGGTTGGACCGCGTCCGGCTTTCCCTACGCGATCTGGGAAGTCCGCCGCGCAGTATGGGGGGTGCTGATCGGTTTGCTGGTCGGCGGTTTGTTCGCGCCGCTGCTGGTTGTGCCCTTCGATCCCCACTTCGACTCGACCGCCGGAAAGCTGGTCGCGCAGGCGCTGCTCGAAGTGACCCTGGTCTGCGTCGCGATCGGTGTCGCGGTCGGCGCCGCATCCGACATATCGCTGCGTGAGGGCCTCGCCTCGCTCGGCCTGCGCCGCTTTCGGCTTTCGGCCTTCGGCTGGATGGCGCTGGGGCTGTTCTCCTACTACGTCGCGGCGATCGCCTACGGGGCGCTGATCACCGAGCCGGACCAGAAGGACATCGCGCGCGACCTTGGGCTGAACGCGGGCGTGCTGGCGGCGATCCCGGTCGTGGTGCTGATCGCGATCGTGGCGCCGATCGCCGAGGAGATCTTCTTTCGCGGCATGCTCTTCGGCGGGCTTCGCAAGCGCCTCTCGACTTACCCGGCGGCGGCGATCAGCGCTCTCGTCTTCGGGGCGCTGCACGCGACAACCGGGATTACGGCGGTGCCGCCGCTGATCGTCTTCGGCTTCATGCTGGCGCTGCTGTACGAGCGCACCGGTTCGCTGGCGCCGGGGATGATCGCCCACGCGTTCAACAACGCCCTGGCCCTCGCCCTTACGTCGTGAGCGCCGAGCCCGCCGTCTTGGCCCGCGATCTGCGCAAGAGCTACGACGGGCGCGTCGCGGTGGACGGGATCGACTTCGCCGTCGATCCCGGCACCTGCTTCGGCTTCCTCGGCCCCAACGGAGCCGGCAAGACGACGACGATGAAGATGATCTACGGGCTGGCCGAGGTGGGAGGCGGCGAGCTGCGGGTGCTCGGCATGAACGTCGTCTCCGAGCCCCGGCGAGTGAAGGCGCACCTCGGCGTCGTGCCGCAGGAGACCAACCTCGACGGCGAGTTCACGGTGCTCGAGAACCTGCTCGTGCAGGCGTCCTACTTCGGGATCCCTCGGCGAGACGTCGAGTCGCGCGCCCAAGAGCTGCTCGAGTTCACGCAGCTGACCGAACGGGCCGGGGACAAAATCGAGACCCTCTCGGGCGGGATGAAGCGCCGGCTGCTGGTCGCCCGGGCGCTGATCAACGAGCCCGACATCGTGGTGCTTGACGAGCCGACGACCGGGCTCGACCCGCAGGCTCGGCTCGCGGTCTGGCGGGCGATGGAGGAGCTCAAGGACCGCGGTGTCAGCCTCCTGCTGACCACCCATTACATGGAGGAGGCGGCGAGGCTCTGCGATCGCCTGGTGATCATGGACCTGGGCAAGATCGTCGCCGAGGGCGAGCCGGTGGAGCTGATCCGCGAGCATCAGGCCGAGAACCTGGAAGAGGTCTTCCTCGATCTCACCGGGAGGCATCTGCGTGAAGACTGACTCGAGGCTGCGGTCGCAGCTCATCCCCTCGCCCCGCCACGCAGCCAGCGTCGCGGGCAGAAACGCGCGCGTCTTCTCGAAGCTCTGGAAGGGCTCGCTGGCGCCCCAGTTCGTCGACCCGCTCTTCTACCTGGTGGCGATGGGATTTGGACTCGGCACCTACGTCGGCCACATCAACGGCGTCCCCTACCGCGACTTCATCGCCCCCGGCCTGATCGCCTCTTCGGCGATGTGGGCGGCCTCGTTCGAGTGCACCTACAACGTCTACATCCGCATGCACGAGTACCACCTCTACGACGCCGTGCTCTCGACCCCGGTAGAGGCCCAGGACGTGGTCGCCGGCGACCTCATCTGGAGCTCGATCCGGGCGACGATCTACTCCACCGTCTTTCTGGTCGTCGTCACCGCCTTCGGGCTGATCCACTCCTGGTGGGCGCTCGCGATCCCGCCGCTGGTGATCATCGGCGGCCTCGCCTTCTCGACCATCGCCTACACCTTCACCTCGCTGATCCCCCGCATCGACCTCTACAGCTACTACTTCACGCTCGGGATCACGCCGATGTTCCTGTTCTCGGGCATCTTCTTTCCCTTCAACCAGCTGCCGGGCTGGGTCGAGGTCGCCGCCTGGTTCACCCCCCTCTACCACTTGGTGCAGGTGACGCGGGGCCTGGCTGACGGGCCGGGGCCGATCGTCCTCGTGCACCTCGGCATCCTGCTCGCGATCAGCGTCGCCCTGTTCGCGGTTCCCGTGCGCGCGGTTCGCCGCCGGCTCGTTCCCTAGCGCACCGCCGACCGATCAGGCACAATGCAGCTCCTCGTGAGTCGCCGCACGTCCGTCCTAGCCGCGCTGATTTTCGCTGCCCTGGCCGCTCCGGCTGCCGCCAGCGCGGCGCCGGCACCCGCCACCGTCAGCCTCCAGGTCGGGCACCTGAAGGGCGGCAAGGCGGCGATCCTCAGCAGCGTCCCGGTGAGCGGCACCGTGTCGCCGTTCGTCGCCGGTGAGAGCGTCGACCTGCTCTTCGTCCGCAACGGGCATCAGGTCGGTAGCGAGACCGTCGACGTCCACAATGGGCCGGGTGGCGCGGGGACCTTCCAGACCAAATTCCGGGTGCGCCGCGATGGGCGCTTCGCGGTGCAGGCCGTGCACGAGGCGAGCGCCGGCCAGCAGGGGGCGGCCAGCGCGCGCAAGCAGTTCGGCGTCAGCTACCCCAACCTCGGGCAGGGGAAGTGCGGGCGCGTCGTGCGCGCCTTCAAGAAGGAGCTGCACAAGCTCGGTTACGTCCCCAGCGGCGGCTCCTGCATGAACGACAAGGACGCGCGGGCGGTGCTCGCCTATCGCAAGGTGAACGGCAAGGACCACAACACCCACGCCGGCAAGGGGATCGTCAAGCGGGTTTTCTCGGGGCGCGGGGCCTTCCACCTCAAGTACCCGAACGCCGGCAAGCACGCCGAGGTCTCGATCGAACGCCAGGTGTTGGTGCTCGCCGACGGCGACAAGCCGCTTCAGACCTACGGCGTCTCGACCGGCAAGTCTTCGACGCCGACCGTGCGCGGACACTTCCAGTTCTACCTGCGCCAGCCGGGCTACAACGCGGAGGGCATGTACTTCTCGACCTACTTCCACGGCGGCTACGCGGTGCACGGCTACGCGTCGGTGCCGCCGACCTACCCGGCCAGCCACGGTTGCGTGCGGGTCCCGATTCCCGACGCACTCCAGATCTACAACTCGGTCTCCCTCGGCGAGGACATCTACGTTTATTAGGTCTTAGGCTGCGCCCTGTGACGGAGCGCAGCCTGCAGGTCGTTCTCGCGCTGCTCGGCGCGATCAACGCGGGCTTGGGAGCGCTGGCGCTGATCGCGCCCGACACCTTCTTCGACCAGATCGGCAAGTACGGGGTCGAGAACAGCCACTACGTCGGCGACGTCGGCGCCTTCACCCTCGCCTACGGGTTGGGCCTGCTGGTCGCGATCCGGCTCCCGTCTTGGCGCGTGCCGGTCCTTGCCCTCGGCGCGATCTGGTTCGGGTTTCACGCGCTCAACCACGCCTTCGACACCGGCGAGGCGCGCTCGCAGGCGCGCGGCTGGGGCGACACGATCGGGATCGCGGCCGGGGGCCTGCTGCTCGCCTACCTCGCCCGCGTCTCGGCCAGGCTCGGCGGCCAGGCGCGGGTCGAATGAGAGTCTTCCTAGCCGGTGCCAGCGGCGTGATCGGCCGCTCGCTGGTCCCGAAGCTGGTCGCGGCCGGACACGAGGTGACCGGGACGACGCGCAACGAGGGCAGCGCGGAGGCGATCCGAGCCAGCGGCGCAGAGGCGGCGATCTGCGATGCCCTCGACGCAGCGGCGGTCGAGGACGTGGTGATCGACGCCAACCCCGAGGTGATTGTCTCGGAGCTGACCAGCCTGCCGAAGGACTACGACCTGCGGACGATCGACTACGAGCCCACGAACCGCCTCCGAGTCGAGGGGGGACGCAACCTCCTCTCCGCCGGCCGCAAGGTGGGCGCCGGGCGCTACATCACCCAGAGCATTGCCTTCGTCTACGAGCCGGAGGGTGATTGGGTCAAAGACGAGGAGGCGCGCACCTGGGTCGAGGCGCCGGGACGCTTTGCCTCTGGTCTGGAGGCGACGCTGACCAGCGAGCGCGAGGCGCTTGAAGCCGACGGGATGGAAGGCCTGGTGCTGCGCTACGGGCAGTTCTACGGACCCGACACATACTTCGATCGCGGCGGCAGCATCTCCGAGCAGGTTCGCAAGCGCCGCTTCCCTCAGGTCGGCTCCGGCAGCGGAGTCTTCTCGTTCATCCACGTCGACGACGCCGCCGACGCCACGGTCGCCTCGATCGAGCGCGGCGCCGCGGGCATATACAACGTCGTTGATGACGAGCCGGCGCCGATCAGCGACTGGCTGCCGGTCTTCGCGGACGCGATCGGGGCCAAGCACCCGATGCGGGTCCCGCCCTTCCTTGCCCGCCTGTTTGGCGGCAAGGCCGCGGTCGTGATGACGACCCAGCTTCGGGGCGCCTCGAACGCGAAGGCCAAGCGCGAGCTGGGCTGGCAACCGGCACATCCGAGCTGGCGGCAGGGGTTCGCGGCCTCGCTGTCGTGAGCGACCGCGAAGATGCCGGGGTCGTGAGCCCGGACCTCGAAGCCGCGTCCCAGACCCTGCTCGCCGAGCTCCGCCAGCACGCGCTGGTGATCGGCGAGGTGACGCTTTCCAGCGGCAAGAAGGCCGATTACTACGTTGACGCTAGAAGAGCCCTGCTGCGCCCCGAAGCCTTTCTGGCCGCGGGCGAGCTGATCGCTGCCGCCGCGGAGGAAGTCGGTGCCGAGGCCGTGGGTGGGCCGGCGACCGCGGCGATCCCGCTCGCCTGCGCCGCAATCGCGACGCCGGCCGGAAGCGGCTTGGTTGGCTTCTTCGTACGCGGCGAACGCAAGGAGCACGGCCTGCAGCGTTGGGTCGAGGGCCCGGTCGAGCGCGGCGCGCGCTGCCTCGTCGTCGAGGACACGGTGACGACGGGAGGCTCGACCGTGCGTGCGATCGAGCGCATGCGGGAGGAGGGACTGGAGATCGTCGGTGCGCTGTGTGTCGTCGACCGCCTGGCTGGCGGCGGTGAGTCGATCGCCGAAGCCGCGGATGCTCCCTACAGAGCCCTGGTCTCGATCGACGAGTTGTATCCGGAGCGGCCCGACCGCGAGGGCTAGTCGGAGTCCGGCGGCGCCTCGATCGAAACCATGCGCTCGTACAGCTCATCGTCGACCTCGAGCCCCTGGGCGTAGAGCTCCCACATCATCTCGTTGGTCCCGCCACCGAGTCGCGCCAGGCGCATGTCTCTGAGCATGCGGGGGAACGGGGTCTCGTCCTCGAGGTACCCGGCCCCGCCGAACATGTGCGCGCACTCGCTTGCCACCCGTTCGCTCAGCACCGCCGCGGCTGCCTTCGCGGCGGCGGCCTCGCGGATCAGCGTTTGATCTGGCTTCGCCCACTTGGCCGCGAGCACATAGAGGCCATTGCGCGCCAGAAGCAGGTCGGCGGCCAGTGAGGAGAGCCGCATGCGAAGCGCCTGGTGCTCGAAGAGGGGCACTCCGAACTGCTGCCGCCGATGCAGGTGCGTGGTGGCGAGAAGAATTGCCGCCTCGGCAGCGCCGAGCGCCTGGGCGGCGCCCGCGAGCCGCTCGTAGGTCAGCCCCCAGTTGGCCGCATGAAGACCCAGGCCCTGGGGTGCCAGGAGCCCCCCGGCGGGGATCTGGCCGTCGATTTGAAGTCGGCAGGTCTCCAGGCTGCGACAGCCGGATGTGTTCAGGGGACGGGCATCGAAATACTGCTTTTCCACAATGGCGATGCCCAGCTTCGGGCCGAGGAAGGACTCGCCCTCCAATCTGCAGAGCACGAGGCAGAAGTCGGCTGCCCCGGCCGGGCTGGAGAACGCCTTGGTCCCACGAACCCGCCAGCCGTCGCCCTCTGGGAGGGCAGTGGTCTGAACCGAGGCGAGGTCCGAGCCCCCCGCGAGCTCAGATGCCGCGACGCAGCCGATCGCGGTGCCGTCGAGCACTCCGTCCAACCATCTCTGCGCCTCGGGGCTACCTCCAAACCGACGCAGGATCGGGATCACGTTGTCGGACTGCACGATCAGTCCGATGCCGATCCCGCCGAGCCCCGCACGTCCGAGCTCCTCGGAGAAGATCAGGGCCTTGCCGGCGTCCCCGTGCTCACCCGCCCATCGCTCGCGCAACAGTCCGGCGCCGCCAATGGCCTCGACCGCCGCCCTGGGGAAGCGTCGCTCCGCCTCCGCAGGCTCAACCAGAGGCCACAACGAAGCAGCGATCAGCTCGCGGACCCGGGCCCGGTAGGCGTCCACATGGGGTCCGTCGGTTCCCAGCGAGAACAGCAGTGGAGGCTCGTCGCCGTCCTGCGACCGTGGCGCCGGCTCGGTGGATGCCGCCGTTTGCTGTTCGGGTGAGCTCATTCGCACGCCCCGACCAGGATTCGAACCCGGGGCCTACTCCTTGGGAGGCCGGCCAAGCGTACCTGGGCAGAGAGGCTCCGCAGCGATCGACCCCGTCTATCGCGGAGGCGTCGGGTGCGAGGCCAGGGGGACCGGAGAGGGACCGGGAATCGGCGAGGCCGACGGAATCGGCGACGCGGCGGGAATCGGCGACGCGGCGGGAAGCGGCAATGATCGAGGCATTAGGTGCCCCTCCTTTCGGGACTCCGTCGGTTGGGGTTAAACGCAAACAGTGTACCATCGTTTCATGAACAAGAATTCTGGAAACCAAGGCGAAGCATCACCAAAGACCGTGGCAAGCGGCTGGGACTTCCTCACAAACCACGCCCACGTCATGCTCTGCGTCGCTAAGGACCCTGGGATCCGTCTGCGCGACATCGCCGCGGCCGTCGGCATTACCGAGCGGGGCGCCCACAAGATCCTCACCGAGTTGGTCGACGAGGGCTATGTGCTGCGCGAGCGACATGGCCGCCGCAACAGCTACAAGGTCAAGCCTGAGCTCCCCCTGCGGCATCCGCTCGTCCACGATCGGGAAGTCGGGGACCTTCTCAAGGTGCTGCTGAGACCGGAGCGGCGAGGAAGGAAGGGCGGGCAGACGAGGAGCGGCAAGGCAGTACGGGCAGGGGTCTCCTGAGGCGACCCGATACGAATCGCCTCAGGGAGAAGCCGACGCTGCGCGAGTCGCTCGCATGGGCGCGGGCATCAGCGCGGCGCCAGCGATGACCAGCACGAAGGCGAGCATGCGCGCGGTGATCGCGACTGGTCCGGTGCCGATCGGATCACGAAAGACCAGGATGCCGCCAACGATCGCCGTCAGGTTGGCCGCGACCGAGGTGAAGGCGATCACTTCGATGCCTGGGCCGAGCTGCAAGCCTCGGGCCGAGGCATAGAAGGAGATCACCGAAGCGGCCAGCGCCGCGAACGTCCACGGGCTGATCAGATCGAGTACCCCCCCGCCTTGAACGGCATCGGTCAAGTACTTGATCGCGATGTCGGAGACGCCGAACAGTGCGCCGGCGGCTGCGCCGAGCAGCATGCCCTGCCCAGCGGTCGAGAGGCCAATGCGGTGCGAGACGACGGCGAGACCGGTGGCGAGGCCAAGGACGGCGGATTCCATGACGATCAGCGCAGCCAGCGCGTAGCCCGGGACGTCGCCGCCGGCCTGGCGACCCGAGGTGAGCCCGATCACGGTGAGCCCGACCGCCGTGATCAGCAGGCCGATCCATTGGCGGCGTCCGAGGTGAAAGCCGAAGTAGCGTTCGGCGAGCACCGCGAGGAAGACCAGTCCGCCCGAGAGCACGGCTTGCACGATCGACAGAGGCGCCAACGCAAGCGCGCCGACGTGTAGCCCCCAGGCGCCAACCGCCACGATCCAGCCCACGGTGAACCACCTGGAGCGGAAGAGGTCGGCGGCGCTTCGCAGCGGGTGCCGACCGCGTACCGGTGGCGCCAAGACCGCCCCCCGCTGCTTGAACAGGAAGGCGACGTTCGTCGCGAGGGCGCTGGCCAGGGCGAGGGCGAGTCCGACGATCACGGCGGGTCATTCTCCCTGTCGTGGCCACAGGCCGGCGCTCGGGCCCAGGGCCGTGGATATCTCTGAAGGACCGCCGAGGACGACCTAACTAGGGGTCGAGTTCAGTTTCTTCTGCCTTGTCCGCCTGCTTCTCCGCAATGTCGCTTGCGCGGTCAGCCTTGTATCGCTCTTTGTACTCACGCCCGAGCTTTGCCTCCCCACGCTCTTGCTCCGCGTAGTCCCTTGCCCGATCGCGCCCTTGCTCTGCATCCTTGCGGTCGTCCTCCCGCTTCCGTTTGTATTGGAAGTAGCTGTCGGGACCACGTCGCTTGCGAACGTAGTCGCGGGCTTTCCTCAGTTTGTCCCCTAGACCCATCGTTCGTCTTTCACCTATCGGTCTGGGCCGGAGTCTTCTTCGGCGTCAGTGTCTGCCTTCGCGTCAGACCGATCCCCGATACGCCGCTTTGCGCTACGGATTTGACGGCCCCGCATCGACGCAGTCACTAACAAAACCACAAGCACGACCGCCACCGCGACCACGATTACGACGACGCCGGTTCCAACCGCGAGCACGAGAAAGGCGGTGCTCAACATGCGTCTCCTTCCTGAATCGTTCCTTACGTCCCAACATACCCGCTAATCGGGGCGATTTGAACCCAGCAGGCGGAGGAGTCAGGCGAGGGCGCCGGCGGCGTCGAGCCGCTCGCGGGCCTTCTGGACCGCCACGACAGAGGTATGCACAGCGCTGGCGATCTGCGAGTTCGAACGGTCGGGGGCCCGGGTAACTTCGAACTCGATGATGGAATGAGAGCGGAGCCGAGCGCGCTCCTTGAGGGACAGGCCCAACGTGCTTACAGCGGCATCCGCTGCCTGCTCGCGTCGACAGTGGAGACAGACCGGACCTTGGTGGCTATCGGTCCAGTTGGGGGGAAGGGCGCGCTGCTCGTGGCTGCCGGTCCAACGCACCTCGACGCTGCACTTGCCGCAGGTCCACCGTTGTGGTGCTCGCGCGCTCTCAGGCATTGGGTGTGGTCACCCGCGGTGAGTGGGAGCTGCGCGGCGTTCGCGCAGTGCGGTGGCAACTTCGTCCAGCACATCGGGGCGATTCTGGAACTTGCGCTCGTACACACGCGTCGTCTGCAGCGTTTCCGTGTCAGCTCCCTCGAGCCCGGCCAAGATCTCCTTGACACCGAGAGCGTCGTATCCCTGAAGTGGTTCCTGCCCGCGCAGATATCGGAGTTTGTCGAACACTGGCACGCGCTCCTTATGGGACCTCTCGTAAGTTTCGATCGCCGTCAGCTCGACCTGTGAGTGCTTGGACAGCTCTGCGATCAGGTCCTTGTCGCCGATCCGGTCGTAGCCAGGAATCGGGAGTTGGCCGTCGTCCGATCGGGTCGTCTCCGCATCATCGACCTGTGCGTCACCACTGGAGAAGCGCTTTTGCAGGGAATTGAGGATCGTCATCTTCGTGTCTCCAATCGTGGCGAATGCAGTGGGAGTGAGCGGCGCCCCAGAAATCGGGGATTCGCGGGGGTGACCTGGGCCCAACGGTGGATAGAAAGTCTAACACAATTTCATGAATATTAATTCTAGAATCTTTGGCCAACTATGCTAGATTTGTCCTCAGCTGTCCGCCGGGTTCTCGGTGCCCCTTTCTGCCCGTCGAGCGGTCCTATCCGTAGAGGGGAGCAAGGAAGACGTCCCCTATGACGGACCCCCGAAGAACCAGGCTGCCAGCCAGCTTGTCGGCCAGGATCAGCCGCGCAGTCGGATCGCTTTGGACCGAGTACGCCGACAAGCGGCCGAGCAACATTCGAACCGAAATTCGCGGCAACGTAGTCACCTGCCAGCTCATCGACGCCGTGGGCGTGTTCAACGCAAGCATGATCGCCCCGCAGATCGATGACACCGTCCGCAGAGTCGGAAAGCTCACCCCGGCTGACTACAAGAGAGATGCAGTAGCTGCAGTTGCGAGATTGACGCGGCAGCGCGTCTCGTCGTTCGTGAGCAGCCATGACCGAGACACCGATGTCGCGACCGAGGTCTTTACCCTCGAGCCATCGCTTCAGAAGGGACGCCCGCGCTCGCTGGCGGGCGGCTCCAGCTAAGAGGTTTTGAGCCCCCATGGAACGCAGCCCACGACTGCAGGAGCTCACTGCCGAGGCGAAATACGCGGCCGACCGCTATCGCCTCTATCGAGCAAAGGTCCATGGTCCGGGACTAACGAGCCCCGGCCGCCTGAGAGAGCTCGAGCGAGCTCGCAATCTGGCCGAAGCCAAGTTGCGGCGAGCGCAATCTCAGCCAGCAAGTCCGAGTCCGATCTAGCCAGCCGCGGGAATGGCCCGCGAACCCCCGAGCGCCCCGACCAGGATTCGAACCTGGGGCCTACTCCTTAGGAGGGAGTCGCTCTATCCAGCTGAGCTATCGGGGCCTGGAAGGAGATTACGGCTCTAAGTGGCCGCTTAGCCGACAGGCAGAACGCCTGGCTCCCCCCGCAGCCCGGCGGCTTCGAGGGCTTCGCTGCGGTCGGCAAAAGTCTCGACGTTGTCCTGGCGAGCGGAGTTCTTCCGACGAGTGTCCATGGCGATGAGTACGGGCCTCGCAGTCCCGATGTTCAATTCGACTCGAATCCATGTTTCGCGACATCGCCTACTCCCGCAGTCCGGCGGCTTCGAGGGCTTCCGCGTGGTCGCTGTAAGTGATTTGCCTGACGATCTTCCCGTCGCTCAGGGTCCAGACGTTGGAGAAGTGCATCTCGACCATGGCTCCGCTGCCCATGCCACGACCTGTCGCGTGATTCACGACGACAACGTGATCACCGGCGTCGATGAAGTCCTCCGGCTCGAATCGCAGCTCTTCGAAGGCATCGTTCAGCTGGGCATACCAGGCGCGGAATGCGTCGTGTCCGATGAACACTCCGGAACCGGGAAGCGCGGGCAGATCACGAAACTCGAAGTCCGCGGCGCAGAGTTGGAGGACGCCATCGAGGTCGCCGCCGTTCAGGCGCTCGTACCCGAGGCGGACGATCTCGACGTTCTCCTCCGACATCGCCCCGCAGTATCTCGCCCCTGTCGTTACCCGCGAGTCTGCTCTGCGGGCTATGGCCGGGTCAGGCGCAATCCCGCTGCACGGCATCGAGGGCGGTGACGTCCCCCGCGCTCAGGGCGCCGAGCTGCCGGTTGCGACACGAGGCGACCTCGATCTGATGTTCCTTCCAGTGTTTCGCCGCCACCCAGCCCTGGTTGACCTGGTCAACTCCGGGAATCGCCGAGGCGCTCACCGCCCCCGACCCGAGCAGGGCCGCGATGACCAGCGCCACAGCGACCATCGCCACGGGAGCCTTGCTGAAGGCCACGACCAGCGCCAGACAGACGATCAGACCCGCAACGACGCCGGTCCCGATGCTCTGCACCATCAATGCGACGTCCGTGGCGGCCGCCGCCGCAATCAGAGCAGGCAAACGTAAATTCACCTCTCCCTCCTTCTGCCGGCCATGCCACTGGCCACATCAATGAAGCCGCAGCGAACCTAATCACCGAGGGGAGTGCGTCACAAGCGGGCAGAAGCACTCAGTGCGACTAGTCGGTACACGCGGAAGGCCCATTTTCTCCTGACCTTGGGTCAGAATCCTGACTCTGGGTCAGTTGATCGTTAGCGAAGGCGTCGCTAGTCGTAAAGACTCTCGGCCGCAAGCTCCTGGGCGCGCTTGCTCCACAGCTTCACGGTCATGAAGATGTCGTCGCCGTAGCCGGCCAGGGCGTCGAGGGCGACCAGCGTGAAGCGGTCGTCGGAGGTCGGCTCCTGGTCGACCGTCTCGGCATCCAGTTCCGCGGTGGCCACAACGGCGCCCGGCACCAGTGGCCGGCCCCAGACCAGGGTCACGTCGCCGGCCATGCCCGCCTCGCCGCGCCAGCGCCCGATCACGTCGTCGTTGAGGTCGATCTTCCAGTCCGAGTTGTCCTCCGCGAGCACGTCGGTGAAGTCGGCCTCGGCCCGCAGGTCCTCTGGGTCGCCTTCCTCGCGGGGAACGTAAGAGATGTGGCCGAACAGCTCGATCGGGCCAGACTCCCCGTCGACGCGGGCCGTCGCCGGGACCCAGGTGCGCCCACCCCAGCTTCGCTCCGGGAACCAGTCGATCTCCTCCGGTGCCGAGACCCCGGCCGGCAGCTCCTTGATTTCCCCGCAGGCGCCGCGAAAGCTGTCGGCCAGCTGCTCGGCCCAGCGACCGTGGGCGATCCCCTCCTGCGAGCTGTCGGCGATGAAGCGTGGAATCGGGCGTGGGTTGGGGGCCATCGGGTGCGCCACCCTACCCGTCGAGGGTCTCGCGCAGATCGGAGGCGGCGCGCTCGGGCGGGTAGACGTTGATGTCGACCCCGGTCGCCATCTCGAAGCCGGCGTGAATGGTCAGCCGAGGCGCGATGTCGATGTGCCAGTGGAAGTGCTCTGTTCCGTGCGGGGCGGTGCGCACCCAGAGGTTGAGCTCCGGCGATTCGCCGAAGCGCGTCGCCAACGCCTTCATCGCGGTCCCGAGCATCGCCGCCCCCCCGTCGCCGTCTTCGAAGCGGGGTGCCTCGGTGCGCGGCACGATCCGCAGCTCGAACGGCGAGCGCGACGCCCAGGGGCAGATCAGCGCCGCCTCTTCGTCGATCGCGACCAGGCGCTCCTGGCGCCGCACCTCCTCGGAGAGAACGTCGGAGAGAAGCCCGCCGCCGCCGGTGCGCTCGCGGTAGGCGGAGACCCGCTCGCGCTGGCGGGCGATCGCGGCCGGCACGAAGGGCAGCGCGTAGAGCTGCGCGTGGGTGTGCTCACGCGAGGCGCCGGCGCCCGGGCCCTCGTTGACGATCAGCTGCACGCAGGCCGCGTCGGCGTGGTCGCGCATCCTCACCCGCCAGGCCTCGACCGCACCGTTTAGCTCCTCCGGCTCGAGCGCCGACAGCGAGCTGACGTGCCGCGGCGAGTGCACGATCACCTCCTGTGAGCCGACCGCGGGGCGCGAGGAAAACAGGTCGGGCTCGCGCATCCGCGAGGAGCTGCGCAGCGGATCCTCTGCGGCGGCGAAGCCACTGTCGCGCTGCGGCTCGGTTGCACCTTCCGCCTCGATCAGGGCGGGGTAGAGGTTGGGCACCGCCCGTTGGGTCCAGCCGGGCGTGTTGGGCTCGCCGCCACCCAGGCGGGCCGCCCATACCTCCCCCGGCGTCTTGTCCTCGTGGCCCTCGCAGAACGGGCATCCGTCGGGATCGGAGAGAGGGCGCCGCTCGACCTTGAACGCATTCGGGCGATCGGCGCGGCCGGGCGCCAGGATCGTGCGCAGCCCGGTGAGCTGGTCGATGCGGATCTCGGGTTCGCTCATGCTCTGCGCCTGTCACCACCGGAGCGCCTGTCGACGCTCAGCAGCGGTTTTCGCATCTGCACGTGCGGGATCCCTTCCTCCAGGAACGTGTCGCCCTCGGCGAGGTAGCCGCAGGCGGCGTAGAAGCTCTCCGCCTGGCGCTGGGCGTGCAAAACCATTTCGGATGCGCCCTGCCGCGTCGCCTCACGCTCGGCCTCGGCGAGCAGCTCGCTTCCGATTCCGATCCGGCGAAGGTTCTTGTCGACGACCATTCGCTCCAGCTTGCAGTGTCCCTGTGGGAAGCGCAGCCGGCAGGTGGCGGCGACGCCTCCGCGCCGCATCGCGACGATGTGGGTGGCCTCCGGGTCGAGGGCGTCGACGTCAGCCTCGGGCCGGACTCCCTGCTCCTCCGAGAACACCCGCAGACGCAGCTGCTTGGCTTCCTCCATCTCCGCCTCGTCGCGTGCGAGGCGGACCTCGATCCCGTCTCCGCCCAATCGCGTTAGGTCCGTGAGGGCGGCAGCTCGCCCTCGACGTCAGGGTCGGGCGGTGGTGGAGGAGGAGGAGGAGGCGGTGGCTTACGAGAAGCGCCACCCGCGGCTTCCCTCGCCATGTCGACGAATGGGCTGATCACGTCCATCGGCAGCGGGAAGACGATCGTCGTGTTCTGGTTGACGCCCATCTCGAGCAGCGTCTGCAGGTAGCGCAGCTGCAGCGTCGCCGGGTTGGTGCTGATGATGTCGGCGGCGTCGGCGAGCTTCTGCGCCGCCTGGTACTCGCCCTCGGAGTTGATGATCTTGGCGCGCCGCTCGCGCTCCGCCTCGGCCTGGCGCGCCATCGCCCGCTGCATCTGGTCGGGGATCTCGACGTCCTTGATCTCGACCGTGGTCACCTTCACGCCCCAAGGCTCGGTCTGCTCGTCGATGATCGTCTGCAGGTCTTCGTTGAGCCGCTCGCGCTCGGACAGCAGTTGGTCGAGCTCCGCCTTGCCGAGCACCGAGCGCAACGTCGTCTGCGCGATCTGCGAGGTGGCGAGCAGGAAGTTCTCGACCTCGACGATCGCCTTGTTGGGGTCGATGACCCGGAAGTAGGTGACGGCGGTGACGCTTGCCGGCACGTTGTCGCGGGTGATCACCTCCTGCGGCGGGATGTTCAACGTCACCGTCCGCAGGTCGACGCGCACCATGCGGTCGATGAACGGGATCAGCAGGATCAACCCGGGCCCCTTCTGGGCGATCAGGCGACCGAGGCGGAAGATCACGCCGCGCTCGTACTCGCGCAGGATGCGGACCGCGGAGCCGGCCACGATCAGGATGAGCACCAGAAGGATCACCACTACCGCGATCGCTATGCCCATCAGCTCTCTCCTTGCTCGGTTTCCGGTTCGGCGTGCGGCTCGGCCCTGACCAGCAGCGTGAGGCCGTCAACCGACTCCACCCGGACTTTATCTCCCGCGGGCAGCCCGGTGGCCCCGTTGATCGCCCGGGCCCTCCAAAGGGCCCCCTGCGTGAACACCTGACCCTCGGGCGTCAACGGCACGCGCACATCCGCGAGCGCCCCGACCAGCTCCTCGTGACCGGTCTTCACCGGCTCGCGTCTCGCCCGTACCGCGCGCTGGACCATGAATGCGAAGAAGGCGCCCAGCAGGGCGCCGGCGATGATCACGATCGGCACCGAGACCCCGAATCCGCCGTTGGTGTTGAAGAGCAACAGGCCGGAGAGCACCAGCGCGATCACCCCCCCTACCCCGAGGACGCCGTGCGATTGGAGGTGTGCTTCGGCGATGAACAGCCCCATCGCGACCGCCAGAAGCAGGATGCCAGCCGCTGTCACCGGCAGCTGCGCGGTGCCGTAGAGGCCGAGCAGGAAGGAGATCAGGCCCAGCGTCCCCGGCGCGATCGCCCCGGGGCTGAAGAGCTCGATCGCCAGCCCGATCAGCCCGACGGTGAGCAGCAGGAAGGCCACGGTCGGGTTGACCAGGATCTGCAGGATCTGGTACTGCAGCGGCATGTCGTGCTCGGAGATCCGAAGCCCGGCGGTGTGAAGCACCTGCGCCTTCGGGCCCTTGATCCGGAATCCGTCGAGCTTGGTCAGCAGGGCGCGCTCGGAGGGAGCGATGACGTCGATCAGGCCGGCCCGTTTTGCCTGCACCGCGGTCACGTTGACGGCGTGGCGGACCATGCGCTCGGCGAGCGCCGGGTTGCGGCCGTGGCCGGCGGCGAGCGCCTGGATGTAGGCAGCGGCGTCGTTGGTGATCTTGCGGTCGAGGACGTCCGATGTACCCCCGGGTCCGATCGAGATCGGCGTCGCCGAGCCGATGTTGGTCTCCGGCGCCATCGCCGCCACGTCCGCCGCCTCGGTGATGTAAACGCCCGCCGACGCCGCGCGTGCGCCGTTCGGGGTGACGTAGACGATCACCGGCATCGGCGCCGCGAGGATGTTCTTGACGATGTCGCGCAAGCTCGAGTCGAGTCCACCCGGCGTGTCGAGGCGGATGATCGTCACCGCCGCGTTCTGATCGGCGGCGTCGTTGAGCGCCTTGTTGACCCACGACGAGGTGGCTGGGCTGATGTCCCCCGACAGCTCCAGCGAATAGGCGAAGCGGCCGTTGCTTTGCGCGCCTCCCGTGCCGGCGATCAGCAACCCCGCCCCGATGGCCATGATCGCGGCCCAGACGAGCACCCGTGGATGGCGCAAGGTCACGCTCTGATTATCCGCTTCGGCCCTGCCGGCTCCTCAACCGTGCAGCGCGTAGGTACGGATGTCGGCGGCCAGAGCGGCCTGGTCCGTGTAGGGCCCCTGCTTCGTGAACACGAGCGTGCCCTTCGAGTCGTAGAACGCGGTGTCGGGAAGGCCGAGCGTCGCCTTCAGCAGCTTGCCGATCTCCTTGTTGGGATCGGTGTAGCTAGGGTAGGGGACCGGAGCCTCGCCGAGGAATGTCTTTGCGGCGGCATTGGAGTCCTGGGAGTCGACCCCCAGAAACGCGACCCGCTTTCCGTATTTCGCCGAGGCCCGCTGAAACCAGGGGAACTCCTCCCGGCACGGTCCGCACCAGGAGGCCCACTGGTTGACCACGACCGGATAGCCGCGCAGCGCCGCGATCCGTCTCTGAAAGGCGTCGGGGCCGCCGGAAAGCAGCTTGCTGGGCTGCGCGTAGAGCGCCGCCAGCGGCTTCGGCGCCCCTGCCAGCGCCTGCTTGTAGTCGGGCGGCTTGGAGCCGAAATTGCTGTCGCTGCTACCACAGGCTGCAAGGCCAGCCAGGCACAGGACAGCGAGTGCGAGGCTGCAAAATGTCCGACCGTTGGCCTTCCAGCGCATCTCCCTGATTAAATAGGACATGGCTGATTAGTCGGTTCGCCCATGCGGACCGCCAGACCATTGGGGAGAGGCGTCAAGGAAACCTTTCCCCGCGGGATTCCACTCACTCGGCTCTTTCGCCGCAAAGTCTCTCGTTCCGGCGGGAGCGATCCAAGCCTTTCAATGGCCAATACCAGTGAAGTTGCCGCGAAAGCGGCCGTGCCTTCGGGCCCCGACATAGAGCGGGCAGCTGCCTTTGTCCGAGAACAGTTCCTGCTCGAGGGCGAGGGGCCGGAGGCCCTGGAACCGGGCACAGCTCGCCGCCGTGCCCTCGACTCGGCGCTGGCGGAGATCGACGCCGGCAATGAGGACCCCTCGATCGAGTGGAGGCGCAACTTTTCCCTCCTGCTCGGGCTCGAGCGACTGCTCTCCGATGAGGCGCCGAAGCTGAAGGACGGCGCCGAGCTCTCCGCGCACCAGGTCGACGCACTGGCGGGGACGCTTGCCGAGCTGATCGCCGAGGCCCAGAGCTCCAACGGCCGGCGCAACGGCGAGGGACCTGCGAGCCGCGCCGCCGAGGCCGGGCCCGCCGAAGACGAGGGGCCGGGCGCCAATGGGGACGGTGCCGCCGAGGAGTCTCTCGACCCGGACACCGAGCCGGAGGATCTCGAGCCCGACGAGGAGCCGCAGGATTTCGAAGAGGAACCGGACGAGGACGCGGTTGCCGAGGCGTCCGAGGATCCCGGCGCCGCGCGCCGTTTCTGGTTCGAGCACGCCACCGGGGCGGGGAAGACTGTCGCGGCGGTCGGCCTCGTCGAGGCGACGAGGACCGGCGGTGTCCTAATCCTCACCCATCGCCGCAACCTCGTCGATCAGTTCATCGGCGAGATCTCCGACCGCGGCTACGCCGAGCGTCTCTCGCCACCGCTGCTCGACGGCAAGGACAACCCCTACGGGCCGGTCACCGTCGAGACCTACCAGTGGTTCGTGCGCAACGCCACCCGCGTCTCCGACGCCTACACGATCGTGATCTGCGACGAGGCCCACACGGCGCTGGGCGAGAAGACCAGCGCCTGCATCCGCAACTGGCCGGGGCCGGTGTTCATCGGCATGACCGCGACCGGCGCCCTGATCGCCCGCCACGTCGCCGATCTCTTCCCGACCCAGACCTCGCGCTTCGACCTCGCCCAGGCCGCCCGCCGCGGTGTGATCTCACCGCTGCGCGACATTCGCATCCCGCCCGGGCCGGGGGTGCGCACGATCGCCAAGGTGCCGTTGCGCAAGGGCGAGGTCGACCAGGACTTCGATCAAGAGCAGCTGGCCAAGCTGTTGGACCAGGGGCCGTTCAACGTCGCGATCGCCGACCTCTACCGCTCACGCTTTCGCAAGATCCCCGGGGTCGTCTACACGGCAGGTGTGAAGCACGCCACCAATGTCGCCAAGGCCTTCCAGGACGCCGGCATAAACGCCCGCGCGGTCTCCGGAGAGACGCCGAAGCGCGAGCTGGCCGAGACCCTCGCCGCCTTCGAGCGCGGCGAGGTCGACGTCCTCTGCAACGCGATGCTGCTGGCGGAAGGCTGGAACTCGCCACGCGCGACGATCTGCATGCACCTCGCCCCGACCGCGTCGCGCCGCGTCTACCAGCAGCGGGTCGGTCGCGTGACCCGCCGCGCCCCCGGCAAGGAGTCGGGGCTGATCATCGACTTCGTCCATCCCGCGACCACCCACGACGAGACGATCATCACCCTGCATAGCCTGCTGGACCGCGACGTCTACCGCGGCGGCGCGATCGTCGTCGGGCCGGTGCGTCGGGGCCGCGGCCGCCGGGTGCGGGTCGAGCGCCGGATCGTGCCCGTGTCCGACGACTCCCAACGGCGCCTCGAGATATTGGAGCGCGAGCTGTGGCGGATCGGGGTCGAGAATCTCGACTACGCCGAGCAGCACGTCTGGGCGGCGCTCGCCGGCGCTCGCGTCAATCCCTCCGGCTGGCGGCGCGCCAAGGCGATGCTCCAGCACGACCAGACCAACGAGCTGAAGCAGCGCTTCCTGCTCACCTGCGTGCAGCGCAATCGCAACTCCCAGCTGCGGCTCAAGGCGCTCGCCGAGATCGCGGCGCTGCGCGACGCCGACGCCTTCGACGACGCCGTCGACATCGTCGGCACCTGGAGCCGCGACGAGAAGCGAGCTGGCGTCAAGGCACTGCTTCAGGCGCTGGTCGACAACCGGATCGGGCGCCGCGACCAGGCGCAGGCTTGGGTCTGGCGGCTCGCCTCCTACACCCGCGATGTGCACGAGGAGTACGCGGTGCAGCGCTGGGCGGAGACGAAGCGGCTGCTGGGACTGCTGGTCAACTCGTCGGGCCGCGCCCACGGACGCAACGCGCGCCGCCTCGTCCACGCGGCCCGCAAGCAGGATCGGCGCGTCGCCGTGGCCCTGCTGGCGGCAGCGGTAGCCCATACGCCTGAGGGCGAGGAGGTGCTGCGCGGAGCGCGCATGCGGATGGCTCGCAAGCCCTCGGCTGTGGCGCGCGAGCTGATGAAGAACTTCCCCAAGGGTGGCCGGCGCCGGCGGCGGCGCAAGCGCAGCAGCGGCGATCGAGCCGGCTCGGCGAAGACGAGCGGCAACGGAGCCGAGCCGAACGGCGAAGCAACCGACGACGAGCTGACCGCTGAGGCGGCGGAGTCCGGCTCCGACCAGAATGGTCCAGAGCCGAGCGGACCGGACAAGGCGGCGGAGGAAGAGCCCGAGCTCGAGGAATCGGGCGAGGGCGCTTAGTCGAGGCGCAGGTGGACCTCGCCGGCGCCGAGGCGGACCAGCTCACCGGAGCCGGTCGCAACCAGTAGGTTGCCGCGCTCGTCAATCCCCTCCGCGGTGCCGTTGCCGCCGTCCCAGGCGATCTGGCGGCCGCGGAGTGCATCGCGGCCGCGAAAGGCCGCCAGCACTTCTTGCGGATCGGCCTGCGTCCAGCGCGTCAATGAGCCGTTGAGCGCCTCAAGGGCGCCGTCGACGGTCGCGTCTGCGTCGAGCGAGGTCGCCGTCTCGCGCAGCTCTTCGGGGAACTCGTCGGGCTCGATCGAGACGTTGACGCCGACGCCGATCACAGCCCAGCCGTCCTGCGGTCGTACCTCAATCAGCACCCCGGCGCACTTGCGTCCCTCGATCCAGACGTCGTTGGGCCACTTGATCGCGCAGCTCACGTCAGCCACTTCCTCGGCGGCCTCGGCGACCGCCAGAGGCGCCGCCAGCGGAAGCACCAGATGCCGTTGCTCCAGCGGGCGCACGATCGCCGAGTAGAGAAGCGCCTTGCCGGCCGGCGCCGTCCAGGAGCGGCCCTGGCGCCCGCGTCCGGCAACCTGCTCCGCAGCGGTCACCACCGTGCCCTGCGGGGCGCCGGCAGCGGCGAGCTGGCGCGCCAGGTCGTTGGTCGAGCCAAGGCTGCGGCGATGGTGGCGGGGGTTGCCGAGCCTCACAAAGCTCACGATGCCGGACTGAGAACGACCTCGTCGTCGGGCGTCAGCCCGAGCAGCTCGGCGGCGCTCTCGCGGTTGACGGCGAGCGCGAGGCTGCGCGACGAGTCCTCGTAGAGGATCCCCTGCCCGGGGCCCACGTCGGCGAACGTTCGCCCGAAGGGCACCCTGATCTGCGTCGCGCCTGCATCGATGGCGACCCGCTCGCCCAAGCGAAGGAAGGTCGAAGCGAGCTGCTGGTGATCGAGGTTGAGGGTTGCGTTGCCGAACCCGTCCACATAGACGACGTGGGCGACGACGCGGTCGGGATAGATACGCGGATCGGGCAGCTCGAGGCGGGTCAGCGTCGAGGGGTCGAGGGGTTCGCCGGCCTCGGCAAGGGGCGCACCGAGTGCCAGCTGCGCGGCAACCGGCGCGAACAGGTCGCGCCCGTGAAAGGTCGAGGTGATCGGCTCGAGCCGATGCGGCGAGGCGCTCAGGTCAACCGCCTCTACGCCCCCGCCGAGGCGCTCCGCGGCAATCGCCAGCACTCCGTTGTCGGGCCCGACCAGCAGCCGCTCTTCGTCGCCGACCCGCACCGCGATCGGACGGCGCTCGGTACCGACGCCGGGGTCCACGACCGCCAGGTGGACGCCGGGCGGGGTGAAGGGAAGCGCGTTGGCGAGCAGCACCGCCCCCTGGCGTACGGCATGGCGCGGCAGCCCGTGGGTGATGTCGATGACCTTTGCGTTGGGGGCGATCCGCGCGATCACCGCCCGGCAGACGCCGGCGAACTCGTCCGCGTAGCCGTAGTCAGAGAGGAAGGTGATCGGCCGGGCCACGGCGCGCCGGACTCTAGCCGGGGGCCGGCGAGGCGGCGGCGTCGGCGAGCAGCGCCTCGATCAGGCCGTCGATGTCGTGGCTTTCGGCCTCGATGTCGACTCTCAGGCCGGCCTCGCGAGCGGCGTCGCTGGTCACCGGGCCGATCGAGACGATGCGGATTCCCTTGGGAAGGCCTCCGTCGAGCGCCGCGACGAGATTGCGGACCGTCGAGGAGGAGGTGAAGGTGAGATAGTCGGCCGCCTCGGCGGCTTGCACCGCCTCGGGATCCGGCGGTTCGGCCACCGTTTCGTAGAGGGCCACCACGTCGACCTTGGCGCCGCGCTCGCGCAGCGCATCGGGCAGCACGTCGCGCGCCTCCGCTGCCCGCGCGACCAGCACCGGACGCTCCTTGACCGGAATGCCGGAAAGCGCCTCCGCCAGCGCCTCGGCGACGTACTGCTCCGGGACCACGTCGGCGCGGATCCCGTGCGCCTCGAGCTCGGCGGCGGTCCCAGGGCCGATTGCGGCGACGGTCGCGTTGGCGAGCGCCCGGGCGTCGACGTCGGCCTCGGCCATCGCCTCGAACAGCAGCCGCACACCGTTGGGGCTGGTCAGGCAGACGAGCGCGTAGGAGTAGAGGTCGTTGACCGCTTTTCGCACTTCGTCCGAGTCGATCCGCGGTTCGATTCGGATCGCCGGCAGTTCGACCACCTCGGCTCCGAGCCCACGCAGGCTGCTTGCCAGGCCGCTTGCCTGTGCCCGAGCCCGGGTCACCACCACGCGGCGGCCGAACAGCGGCCGGCGCTCGAGCCAGGCCAAGGCCTCGCGCCGCGCGACCACCGGTCCGACCACGATCACCGCCGGGGCGCCGATTCCCTCGCGCTCAACTGCTTCCGTGAGGTCGCCGAGGGTCGCGGTGACGGTTCGCTGGCCCGGCATCGTCCCGCGTTCGATCGCCGCAGCCGGTTGCTTCGGATCGCGGCCCGCGGCGATCAGCGCCGCCGTGTTCTCGGCCAGGCGCTTTACGCCCATGTAGAGGACGAGGGTGCCGGGGAAGGCCGCTAACGCGTCCCAGTCGAGCGCCGACTCGGGCTTCTCAGGGTCCTCGTGACCGGTGACGAAGGCGACTGCGGAGGCGTCGTCACGGTGGGTGACCGGAATGCCGGCGTAGGCCGGCGCCGCGACGCCGGCGGTGACCCCGGGCACGACGTCGAATGGGACTCCTGCAGCGGCCAGCGCTTCGGCCTCCTCGCCGCCGCGCCCGAACACGAACGGGTCGCCGCCCTTCAGCCGCACGACGCTGCGTCCGGCCTCTGCGGCCTCGACCATCCGCCGCTCGATCTCGGGCTGCTCGACTGTCGGCTCGCCGGGTCGCTTGCCGACGTAGATCAGCTCCGCATCGGGCCTTGCCGCACGCAGAACCTCGTCGGGGATCAATCGGTCGTAGAGGATCAGGTCGGCGCTGGCGACCAGCTCCAATGCCCGCACGGTCACCAGGCCAGGGTCGCCGGGACCGGCACCAACCAGATAGACGACGCCGCTGCGGGCGCTCACGATTGCGCAACCTGTTCTTCGGCCATCTGGAGGACGTGGCCTGCCCCGGCCGCCACCATCCTCTGTGCGAGCTCCTCACCCAACGCCCTCGGATCATCGGCGTCGCCCTCGAAGCGGTCGCGTACCCAGATGCTGCCATCCGGGAGCCCGGCGAAGCCGTCGATCGTCAGGCGGTCGCCGTCGCGCCGGGCGTAGATGCCGATCGGTGTGTCGCAGCTCGCGCCCATTGCCGCGACCGCGGCGCGCTCCGCGGTCAGCTCGACCAGCGCCGTGCCGTCGCTGATTGCCCCCACCGCCTCGCGTGCCTCGGCGTCATCCTCGCGCGTCTGCAGTGCGAGGGCACCCTGACCCGCGGCCGGAGTCATCTGGCCGGCGGGGAGCAGGAACGAAATGTCCTTCTCGCGGCCCAGCCGCCCCAGGCCCGCGGCCGCGAGCACGATCGCGTCGAGCGTCTTGCGGCCCTTCAGTCGCTTGAGGCGCGTGTCGACGTTGCCGTGCAGCTCGACCACCTCGAGGTCGGGCCGGCGGGCAAGCAGCTGCGCGCGACGCCGCAGGCTCGACGTGCCGACCGTGGACCTCTCCGGCACGCCGTCGAGCGTGCTGCCCTTGCCGAGCCACGCATCCTCAGCCGTCTCGCGAGCCGGGACGCCGGCGATCACCAAACCTTCGGGAAGGGCGGCCGGCAGGTCCTTGGCCGAGTGGACGCCGATGTCCGCGCGCCCCTCGAGCAGTTCGCGCTCGACCGCGCGCACGAAGCGCGACTTGTCGCCCGGCTCGCCATCGGAGGAAGCCTCGACCAGCTCCGCGTCGTCGAGCAGCTTTGCGACGGCGCCCGCCTGGGCGAGCGCCAGCTTGCTGCCCCTGGTCGCGAGGCGCAGCGCCACAAGAACCTATGAGGGCTTGCGGCCGTGGCGGCGCAGCGGCGTGACGCTGGCGTCGCGCTCCTCGGCCGGCGCCGTCTCTGGATCGAGGCCGAACAGCTCGCGCAGCGCGTGGACGTAGACGTAGGCGTCCTCATCCTCCGCCGAGCGCTTCATCCGCAGGGTCGGCTCGTGCAGCATCCGCGACACGATCGCGCTCGCCATCTTCTCCAGCCGTTCGCGGTCGGCATCGCTGAGGCTCTCCCAGCGCGGCTCGTTCTCGGCCAGCACCCGGCGGACGATCTCGTCGGCGCGCTCGCGCAGCGCGACAACGGTCGGCAGCACCTCCAGGGAGCCGAGCCAGCGCTCGAAGCTCACGAGCTCGGCGTCGAGGACGGTGTCGGCGCGTCGCGCCTCCGTTTCACGTCCGCTGGCGTTGCGTTCGACGATCCCCTGCACGTCGTCGACATCGTGCAGGTTGATACCGGCGATCTCGCGGCAGGCGGGATCGACGTCGCGGGGCACCGCGATGTCGATGATCAACAGCGGTCGGCCGTCGCGGTTCTCCATCACCTGGCGCAGCTCGTCGGGCTCGACGATGTGATGGGGGGAGTTGGTCGCGGAGACGACGATGTCGGCCTGCTCGAGCTGCTCCGGCAGCTCGTCGAAGCGGACCGCCTCGCCGCCGAAGCGCTGCGCCAGTCCGATCGCACGGTCGTAGCGCCGGTTGGCGATGAAGATGGTCTGCACTCCGCGCGCGGCCAGTGCCCGCGCGGTCAGCTCCGCAGTCTCGCCGGCGCCGATCACCAGCACCCGTCGCTGCGCCAGATCGCCGAGGGTGCGCTGAGCCAACTCCACCGCGACCGATGAGATCGAGACGCCCTTCTCGCTCACTGCGGTCTCCGAGCGGGCCCGCTTGCCGGCTGCCAGGGCGCCGCGGAACAGCCGGTTGAGGATCGGCCCGGTCGCCCCCTCGACAAGGGCAAGCTCGTAGGCGCGCTTCACCTGGCCCTGGATCTCGGCCTCGCCGACGATCATCGAGTCCAGCCCTGCCGTGACCCGGAAGAGGTGGCGGGCGGCCTCCGAGGAGCGCAGCGAGTAGAGATGGCCGACCAGCTCGGTGGGGCGGGTCTCCGCCTCGCGGGCCAGCACCCCGAGCGCCGCCGACTCGGCCTCGACCGGGTCGGAGACGACCAGGTACAGCTCGGTGCGATTGCAGGTCGAAAGCGCCGCCGCCTCCTGGACCTGGTCGGTGGCGCGCAGCTCGTTGAGGACGCCGGTCGCGCGGCCCTCGGGCAGGGCGAGGCGCTCGCGCAGCTCCAGCGGCGCGGTCCGATGCGAGACGCCGAGGGCGAGGATCTCACTCATATGCGCGCCGCCTCGGAATCAATGCCCGACCCGTCCTCCGAAGGAGCCGAAGGCGACTGGTGACCGGAGCTTGCTCCGGTGCGTCCGGGCGTGTCGGGGTCACCGCCGGAATGGGGTGCCCGGTTGACGGTGTCACCGCCTGCCCGCTGCTCGGCGAAGCTCGCCAGCTCGCCGAGCTCGCGCTCGATGCGTTGAAGCTTGGCCGCCATGATCGCCACGTAGACGAGGATCAGGACTACGAACACCACATAGGCGCCGGCCACGTACTTGCCCGCCTCGTGGAGGGGAAGCGCGGGTGCGGAAGCGAGCAGGGGCATCTCAGTCCGGCCTCGTCGCCACTCCCGGCGCGATGCGGCCGCCGCTGGGCCCTCGGTCGCGATCCAGCGCTCGGCGCAGGCGCGAGAGCTGCGCCGTCGTGTTCTTGGCGGTCATCTCGAACTTCACAAGCGTCACCCAAAGCAACGCCATCGCGGCCAGGGAGGCGAGGAAAGTCAGCCACATCGGGCCCGGCATCCCGCCGTCGGCGGTGGCGAAGACCCGTGGGTGCACGAGGCTCTGCGCCATTCGCACGGCGAGGAAGTTGAGCGGCACGAAAGCGGCGGCGGTGACCGCGAACACCGATGCGTAGCGTGCTTGCCGATCACGGTCCTCGATCGAGTAACGGAACGGGTAGTAGGTCGCGTAGAGCAGGAAGATGATCAGGAAGCTGACCAGGGTCGGCTCGTCCCACACCCACCACTTGCCCCACGACGCATGGGCCCAGATCGACCCAGTGAGCAGGACGCCGACGCCGAAGATCACCGAGAGGTGGATCGAGACGTAGGAGCGCATGTCGTGGCGCGGGTCGCCTGTCTGCAGATGGCGAATCGCGTGCACCCCGCCGATCATGAAGCCGACCAGAGCGACGATCGCAAGCGGCACGTGCAGGTAAAAGATCTTCTGGATGAATCCCTGGTCGGCGTCGAGCGGGGCGTAGAAGAAGACCAGCGAGAGCGACACGGCGATTGCCGCGACGGCTGCGATCGAGAGGGGGCGAAGGCCTTTTCCGTACATCGCTGTGGGGTGGCGCGCCTCGCGGCCGCGGCGCCGGGTCAGTCCTCCAGGAGAAAGTCGAAGACCGCGTATCCGACCAGTCCGAACACCAAATCGTATAGACCGAGCACAGCCACCCAGGTGCCAAAGCGGTCATATGCAGGCCCTCCTGCCTCCAGCAGGTGCTGGGAGGCACCGGTGGCGGCGATCATCAGCGGCACGACCAGGGGCAGCAGCAGCAGCGGCACGACGAGGTCGCGGGCGCGCGAGTTGACCGCCATCGAGGAGATCAACGCCCCGGTCGCCGCCAGCCCGATGTCGGTCAGCACCAGGACCAGGCAGAGCGGACCCAGCGCCGCCGTCGAGTCGAGGAAGAAGAGTGCGAAGATCGGCACCGTGACCAGCTCCAGCGCCAGCATGTAGATCAGCAGCGCCGCCGACTTTGCGGCCAGCAGCGAGGTGCGGTCGATCGGTGCCAGCCGGATCGCCTCGAAGCCGCCCTCGTCGCGCTCGGCGACGAACAGGCGGTTGATCCCCAGCACGCCCGCGAACAGCAGCGTCACCCAGAGCACCCCCGCCGCCAGGCCTCCCGAGAGGGTCGTGCGGTCGAGGCCGAAGCGAAAGATGACGAAGGTGGTGACCGCGAACAGGACCATCGCCGGCAGCGAGCTGAGCGTGCGCAGCTCCGATCGCAGGTCCTTGGCGAGGATCGCTCCGAACGCGTCGCGCCAGGGAGTCACGCCGCGGCCCCCGCCAGCTTGCGCGCCTCGACCGGATCGAGCGAGTCCGCCGGACCGAGGTGGGCGACCCGCCCGCCCTGTTCGAGCACCAGCACCCGGTCGGACTCCGGCAGCGCCCGCTCGGGGTCGTGGCTGACCAGCACCCGCGTGCGCCCCCGGCCGATCAGCTCCCGGGCAAAATCGCGTCCCTCGGCATCGAGGTGGGAATCGGGCTCGTCGAGCAGCAGCAGCTCGGGGTCGTGAAGGACGCAGCGCGCCACCGCGAGCCGCTGCCGCATCCCCGCCGAGAGCCCGTCGACGCGCTCGTTGGCGCGTCGCTCCATCCCGACCGATTCCAGAAGCACGTCGATCCGCTCCTCGGCCCGCTCAGGCGCGAGCCCATGCAGGCGGGCGTTGAAGCGCAGGTTCTCGCGTCCGGACAGATCGCGGTACAGCAGCGGCTCGTGGCCGAGGTAGCCGACTCGTCCGCGCAGCTTCCAGGCCTCGTCTGGCAGCGAGCAATCGAGTACATGCGCGTCGCCGCCGCTGGGTCGAAGCAGCGTCGCCAAGACCCGCAGCAGCGTCGTCTTGCCGGCCCCGTTGGGGCCCAGCACCAGCAGCGTCTCGCGGGGCGCCAGCTCCAGGGTCACGCCCGCGAGCGCAGTGCGCTCACCGTAGTCGCGGCGCAGGCCGCGCAGCTCGATTACGGCTGTCATCGGCGAGATTGTCCCGCCCAGCGCGCCGGGCGGTGCAGGACCGAGCCCTTGTGGCTAGCCGCCGTTGCGGCGCAGCGTCCGCGCCCCGACCTTGACCAGCGGCGCGATCCCGTCCTTCAGGGCCGCCAGTCGATGGCCGTTTCGGCCGTAGATCAGCCGCGCCGAGGAACGAATCGCGTTGCCGAGGGTCTCGTCGTAGGGGTGCCACCAGAAGTCGCGGGCGAGGCCCGGCTCCCAGCTGACCAGCTTGATGTTGGTGCACTCGTAGAAGCCAAACTTCGAGTGCGAGCGGCCGAGGCCGGAGTCTTTGACCCCGCCCCACGAGCACTGGCAGGCGCCGTGGCTGAACGAGTGGTCGTTGATCCAAACCATCCCGGACTCGATCTGGCGCGCCATCCGCTCGCCCTTCTGGCGGTCGGTCGTCCACACCGAGGCGCCGAGCCCGAACTCGGAGTCGTTTGCCAGCTCGACCGCCTGCTCGTCGGAGTCGACGACGACGATCGGCAGCACCGGCCCGAAGATCTCCTCCTTCATGATCCGCATCTCGTGCGTCACCCGGGTCAGCACGATCGGGGCGATGAACTTGCCGGGCAGGCCCGGGACCTCAATCGGGCCCCCGCATAGCTGCTCGGCGCCGTGTTGCACCGCGTCGTCGACCAGCTCGAGCACTGTCTCGTACTGCTCCTCAGAGGTCATCGGGCCGATCTCGGTCTCCCAGTCGAGCGGATTGCCGAGCTGCAGCTCCTTCGCCTTCGTCGCCACGGCCGTCGTGAAGCGCTCGGCGATGTCGCGATGGACGTAGACCCGCTCGATCCCCGAGCAGGTCTGGCCGGCGTTGGCGAAGCCGCCCCAGACGGCGCCCGGGATCGCGTTCTCGAGCTTTGCGTCGGCGCAGACGATCATCGGGTCCTTGCCGCCCAGCTCCAGCACCGAGCCCTTCATCTCACGGGCGCAGAGCTCGCCGACCTTGCGCCCCACCTCGACCGAGCCGGTGAAGAAGATCTTCCCCGCCGACGACTTGACGAGCGCGTCGCCGATTCGACCGCCGCCGTGCACGGTGCGGACCAGGCCCTCGGGCAGCCCGGCCTTCTCGAACACGCTGCGGATCCGCTCGCCGAGCAGTGGCGTGAGGCTGGCCGGCTTCAGCACCACTCCGTTCCCCGCCATCAGCGCGATCGCCACCTCGCCGAAGGGGATCGACCAGGGGTAGTTCCAGGGCGCGATCACGCCGACGACGCCGATCGGCTCATAGGAGAAGTGGTTGCGCTTCGAGAGCAGAAACGCCTGAGCGTTCTTGATCTTCTCGTCGGCGAGGATCTTCGGCCCGTGCTCTGCGCACCAATGCAGTAGGTCGATCGTCGGCAGCAGCTCCATCGTGTACGACTCGGCGCGCGGCTTTCCCTGCTCGCTGGAGAGGAGCTCGGCGATCTCGTCGATCTCGTCGAGGATCACGTCGGCGGCGCGGCGCATGTAGTCGGCACGGTCGGCCAGTGTCAGCTCGGCCCAGGCGGGCTGTACCCGCGCCACGTCGTCAACCACCGCTTGCACCTTGGCCGGCGTGATCGTCTCGACCGAGCCGACTGGCTCACCGGTGGCCGGGTTCAGCGACTCGAGCTGCTTCGACTGGCGGGCGCTGCTGGACTGGGTCTCGGGGGCGGTGGCGGATTCCATGGAGCTCCTCCCATCGGGTACCGCCCAAGTCTATGCAGCAAGATGCGCCCGGCAAGCCACGTCGCCACCGGGCGCTGGTTGATGGGCGACCGGAGTCCCCCCAGTCCGGGTCTCCGGTCCCCGGCATCAGCCTCCCTGGCATCATCTGATGAGGGCGACTTTCAAAACACGTCAGCCGCGGCGGAGTTGCGCCGCCTGTGGACGCCTGTGTTACTCAGCTTCGCTGACCCGTCGGCGGATCTGCTCGAGGCGCCGCCGCAGCTCGGCCTCGAAGCCGCGATCGGTGGGCTCGTAGAAGCGCCGGTCATCCATCCCATCAGGCATCAGGCGCTGATCGGAGACCCCGCCCGGCTCGTCGTGCGGATAGGAGTAGCCGACCCCGCGCCCGAGCTTTTTGGCGCCCGGGTAGTGGGCGTCGCGCAGGTAGTCCGGCGGCGGCTTTGCGCCGTGCTCGCGAACCTCCGCCATCGCCGCCCCGATGGCGGTGGTGGAGGCGTTGGACTTCGGCGCCAGGGCCAGGTATGCCGCCGCCTGGGCGAGGTTCAGCGCGCACTCCGGCATCCCCACGCGGTCGACCGCCTGTCCGGCGGCGGTGGCGACCACCAGCGCCTTCGGGTCGGCGTTGCCGATGTCCTCGGAGGCGAGGATCACCATCCGCCGCGCGATGAAGCGCGGGTCCTCGCCGCCCTCCAGCATCACCGCCAGGTAGTAGAGCGATGCGTCGGGGTCCGATCCCCGGGTCGCCTTGATCCAGGCCGAGATGTAGTCGTAGTGGCGGTCTCCCTCGCGGTCGTAGTCGAGAGCCTTGCGCTGTAGGGCGTCCTCGACCGCCGCGATGTCGATCTCGCTGCCGTCCGCTCTCTCGACTGCTCGCTCCAGGGCGGAGAGCGCGACGCGGGCGTCGCCGCCGCTGCGCGCCGCCAGCATCTTCAGGGCCGCGTCGGAGATCGGCGGCGGGTCGGTGATCCCGCGCTCATCGGTGAGCGCCCGCCGCAGCAGTGTCTCCACGTCGCCGGGCTCGAGCGCCCGCAGCTCGTAGATCTGCGAGCGCGAAAGCAGCGCCGAGTTGACCTCGAAGTAGGGGTTCTCGGTGGTCGCCCCGATCAGCGTCAGCAGGCCCTCCTCGACGGCCGGCAGAAGCGCGTCCTGCTGGGCCTTGTTGAAGCGGTGGATCTCGTCGAGGAAGAAGATCGTCGGGCGCCCGGAGGCGCGGCGACGCTCCTCGGCGCGCTCGATCGCGGCGCGGATCTCGGCCCGTCCCGCGTTGACCGCCGACTCCTCCTCGAACGCGGCGTCGCTGTGCACGGCGGCGATTCGCGCCAGCGTCGTCTTACCGCTTCCAGGCGGCCCGTAGAGGATCGCGCTGTGCAGGTGCCCGGACTCGATTGCCGTTCGCAGGGCCGACCCGGGGGCGAGCAGGTGCTCCTGGCCGACCAGCTCGTCGAGGTTGCGGGGGCGCATTCGCACCGCGAGGGGTGCCTCGTCGGCCGGCACGCTGGTCCGCCGACCCGCGGCTTCGTCGGTCTCGAAAAGGCGCTCTTCCATCGTCGACTGAGTATGAAGGCGTTAACCGGCCGATCGACGCGAGCGGTTAGGTTGCCCGGCCCGTGAGCGGACTCGAACTCATCCTGGTCGCCGTCTGGTCGTTCATCGTCTCGTTCTTCGGCGGCATGGTCGGGATGGTGCTCGGCAACCTGCGCCTGCCGCTCGTCGTCCTGGTCGGCAGCAGCGCCGCCGCTGCTGCCGGTGCCAACGTGGCGATCTCCGGAGCTGCTGCTCTCACCTCCGCCTACGCGCACTGCCAGGGCGGTCGCCTGAGCTGGCGCCTTTTCGCCTGGATGGCACCCACCTCGCTGCTCGGGGCCGTGATCGGCGGGCTGATCTCCGGAGCCCTGCCGAACCGGGTCCTGCTCGGGGTGATCGGGCTGGTGGTCCTCTACGGGGCGTTCGAGATCGCCCGTTTCAAGCGCCCCGAGGGGGCGCCCGAGGTCGCGGTGCCCGACAACCGCAAGCTGCTGGTCAACGCCGCCCTGGTCGGATTCGGGGTCGGCGTGCTCGGCGGGCTGGTCGGGTTGATCCTCGGCACGCTGCGCCTTCCGGCGCTGATCAAGTACTCCGGGGTCAGCCCCTACGCCGCGGTCGGTACGAACGCGGCGGTCGGGGTGGTGGTCGGGATCGGCGGTCTGGTCGGGCACCTGCCCGGCGGCGTCGACTGGTCGATCCTCGCGGTCGGCGCCGCCGCCGCGATGCCCGCCGCCTACTTCGGCGCCCGCTTCACCGGCCGCCTCGACGAGCGGCAGCTCTTGCGCGCGATCTCGGCGATCCTCGTGGTCGGCGGGTCGGCGATGGCCGTTCAGGCGATCGTCGGCTGAGCCACACCGGCACCTGGGTAAGGTGGCCAGATATGGAGCAGAGATCGGCGCAGACGCTCGCACCCGAGGGACTCGGCGGCGAAGCGGTGGAGCTTCTCCAGCGCCTGATCCGCTTCAACACGGTCAACCCGCCGGGCAACGAGGAGGAGGCACAGCTCCACCTGCGCGACCTGCTCGCCGACGCCGGTTGGGACTGCGAGCTGCTGATCGCCGAGGAGGGCCGCCCGAACCTGGTGGCGCGGCTTCGCGGCGAGGTCGAGGGCCCGGCGATGGCGATGATCTGCCACGTTGACACGGTGCCCGCCGATCCCTCCGATTGGACGCGCGACCCCTGGAGTGGGGACCTGCACGACGACTACGTCTGGGGCCGCGGCGCGCTCGACATGAAGGATCAGGTGGCGGCGGAGACTGCGGCCTGCGTGCGACTGGCGCGCGACGGCTGGCGGCCGGCGCGCGGGGAGCTGATGCTGGTGGTGAGCGCCGACGAGGAGATGGGGGCGCACGCCGGCGCCAAATGGCTCTGCGAAGAGGAGTCCGACAAGGTGCGCTGCGACTACGTCGTCAACGAAGGCGCCGGCCTGGCGATCGAGTACGACGGCCGCCGCTTCTACAGCCTCGCCGTGGGTGAGAAGGGCGTATTTCGCTTCAAGATTCGAACCCATGGGGTGGCGGGCCACGCCTCGCTGCCAGGGGTGGGCGACAACGCGCTGCTGAAGCTGGCGCCGCTGCTCGAGCGCCTTCGCGAACAGCCGCCCCGCGAGGCGACCGCAGACACGGAGCTGTTCCTTGAGCGGCTTCTTGGTGAGAAGCCGGACGACCTCGACGGGGCCCTGGAGCAGATCCGCGCCGCCGATCCGCTGCTCGCGGTGCTGCTCGGCGAGCCGATGCTGGGTGTCACCTTTACGCCAACAATGGCCAGCGCCTCGGAGAAGGAGAACGTCGTCCCTGCGCGCGCCGAGGTTCTCGTCGATTGCCGGGTTCCGCCCGGGCTCGGCGAGGAGGTGGTGCGGGAGCGCATCGCATCGGTGCTCGGCGAGGGCGAGTACGAAATCGAGTTCGTCGAGACGGTGGTCGGCAACCGCTCCGACTTCGGTGGACCGCTGGCGGAAGCGGTCGAAGCCTGGATCGCCGACGTCGACCCCGAGGCGGAGGTCCTGCCCCTGGTCATGCCCGGGTTCAGCGACAGCCACTGGTTTCGCAAGGCGTTCGGGGCGACGGTGTTCGGGTTCTGCCCCCAGAACGCCATGAGCCTCGCCGAGGCGGTGCCGTTGGTCCACGGAGCCGATGAGCGCGTCGCGGTTGCCGACGTCGAGCTGATGGCCGGCTTCTTCCATGACCTCCCGCAGAGGGTTCTGGGAAACGATGACTGAGCAAGGAAACGGCAACCCCGCCGCACCCGGACGCGAAGCGGAGGAGGCGGCGGGCAAGGGTTCCCGCAAGCCGATCCGTCTCGGCGGCATGGCGCTTCGCAACGGGCTGCTGATCCACGGCCCCACCCACTGGGCCGCCGCGGTGCGCGATTCGGACGGCGAGATCCAGGTGGCCTCCGAGGCAAAGCCCGTGCTGGCCCCGCAGCTCGCCGGGCGGGTGCCGCTGCTTCGAGGACCGCTGAAGCTCGCCGAGGCGATGGCCGTGGTGCCGATCGTGCGCCGCCGCATGCCGGCGGCGAGACTGCCCTTCGAGGACCCCCGGGTGATCGCGGCGATCGGGGCGACCCTGGTCGCCAGCGCGGTGCTGCGGCGCCGGGCGCCAGCGACGGCGCTGCGCGAGGGGCTGATCCAGGCGATCGGTGTCGTGCCGGCGCTGGTCGCGCTGCGCGACCATGACCTCGCCGCCTATCACGGGGTCGAGCACAAGGCGATTGGCGCCTACGAATCCGGCTCTGACGATCCGGCCAGCGCTCCGAAGGAGCATCGTCGCTGCGGCTCCAACCTGATCGTCCCGATGGTCGTGCTCTCCGCCGGGGGCACCGTGCTGCTGGAGCGGCTGGTCGAAAAACCTGGGCCGATCGCCCGGGCTGGGGTCGGACTCGGCGGCGCCGGGATCGCGGTCGAGATGTTCGCCTGGAGCGACCGCCACAGTGACACCGCTCTCGCGCGCGCCTTCCACACCCCCGGTCACGAGATCCAGCGATTGATCGCCACCCGCGAGCCGACCCTTCAGCAGCTCGAGGTCGGGGTCGCCGCGCTGGCCGAAATCCTCCGGGTCGAAAACGCCGCCAGCAGCGACGAGCAACAAGGAACCAGCGACTAGCGACTAGCGACTAACGTCCAGCCCCATGTTCGATCGAATAGACCACGTCGGCGTAGCCGTCCACGACCTTGATGATGCGATCTCGCTCTACGAGAAGTCGTTCGAGATGCAGCTATCGCACCGCGAGACGGTTGAGTCGCAGGGGGTGGAAGCGGCGCTGCTCGACGTCGGCGAAGGGCATGTGGAGCTGTTGCGCCCGCTCGCGCCCGACACCGTGGTTGGCAAGTTCATCGAGAAGCGTGGACCCGGCCTACACCACATCGCCTATGCGGTGGGCGATATCGATGCGGCGCTCACCTCGCTCAGCGAGGCCGGGGTCGAGCTGATCGATTCCGAGGCACGGGTCGGGATCCGCGGCAGCCGCGTCGCCTTCGTACACCCGCGCTCCAGCGGCAGCGTGCTGACCGAGATCGTGGAGTCGGCTCACTGATGGCCACCCTGCGCGTCGACATCGGCTTCATCGGCGGCCAGGTGCTGAGCGTGCGGCTGGAGGAGGGCTCGCTAAAGAGACTGCGCAAGGGGTTGGAGGGCGACTCCGGCTGGCACGACCTGGAGGCCGAGGACGGCCAGGTGGCGCTCGACCTGGCCAAGGTGGCGTACGTAAGGCTCGACTCCGGCGAGCACAAGGTCGGCTTCATCACCGAGTCTTGATGCGAGCCCGAACTCTTTTCCTGCTGGCCGGACTGGGAACGATTGCGGGAGCGCTTTGGTGGCGCAAGAACCCCTCCGCCTGTCCATACAGCCAGAAGTTCTGGGTCGAGGCGCCGCACCCGATCATCACCCGCGACCGCCTGCAGCAGGTGCTGGCGCCGCAGCCCGGCGAGCGCATCCTTGAGATCGGCCCCGGGACCGGCTACTACACCCTCGACATGGCGGAGTGGATCGGCCCCGAGGGACAGGTCGAGGTCTTCGACATCCAGCAGGAGTTCCTCGATCACACGATGCTGCGCGCCGACGAGCGCGGCCTCTCCAACGTCGTCGCAACCCAGGGCGACGCGACCGAGCTTCCCTTCGAGGATGACTCGATCGACGCCGTAATTCTGACCGCGGTGCTGGGTGAGATCCCGGACCGCGCCGCGGCCCTGCGCGAGATCGAGCGGGTGCTGCGACCCGGGGGGCGGCTGGTGGTCGGCGAGCTGTTCGGCGACCCGCACTTCACAACCTTCGGCTCGCTCCAGGGGCAGTGCGGCGATGCCGTGCTGCGCCTGGAGGAACGTTCCGGCAACTGGTTCGGCTACTTCGCCCGCTTCGCCGCCGGACCGCCGGCGACCGCGGCTGAGGCGACGGCGCAGAGCTCCTAACCGGCCTCGGCGAGGCGGCTCCAGAGAGCCTCCTCGCTGACCAGCACCGTCTGCGTCAGCTCGCCGATCTGGCTCCAGGTCTTCGGCTCCGGCTTGTCCTGCTCGCTGGCCTCGCGGAACGCGGCAGCCAGGGCGGTCCAGTTGGCCGCCGCGTGAGCTGCCCGGCTGGCCCCCTCCTGATGGCCGACCTCTTCGAGAAAACGTGAGTACATGAGCCGGAAGTTGCCGCCGCCGGTGCCCCGCCGTTCGATCACCTGGTAGCCGAAGCGGGCACACCATTGCCAGTCGTTTGCCTCCCTGGACCAGCTCTCGGTCTCGGCGGCAAACCGGCGCAGAGCCGGCAGGCCGGCGAAGTTGCCGAAGGTCGGGTCGATCATCTCCTTCGCCGCCCGCTCGATCGCCGCTGGCGCTGCGGAGCGAAGGTCGTCGGCGTCGATCCCGTCGGGCACCGTGAACATGTGCCCCTTGAGCGGGAACGCAGGGTGGTTGCCGTGACGAGCCTCGCGCAAGTTTTCGATCTTGCAGACCTGTAACTCCTCGAATCCGGTGTCGGAGAGATAGACGACGTTGTCGTCATATCCGGCGAGCACCACCGCGTGACCCGGGAAGTGGGCCGACTTGCCGTAGTGGTCGAGGTAATAGAGGTCGGTGAGCAGCAGCGCCGGGCGTCCGGCGTCGACGCTGGCCCGCGCCGCGTCCCAGGCGGCATCGCGATCGTCGAAGGTGTCGAGCTTGATCGGCGCGCCGGTCAACTCGAGGAAGCTCTGCTCGAGCTGCGCCGTGCGGCCGTTGAACCAGCGCGTCGGCGAGGCCTCCTCCAGCACCAGGTAGTAGAAGCAGGCGCCGGCCCCGAGCCCGAACGCCATCTCCTCGCTGATGTCGATGCTGTGGAAGGCGAGAAGGTTGCGGATCGCGGTCGAGCCGCAGTGATGGCCCGGCCGGTGCTCGAAGCCGGGGACCATGTGCGGCCTCTTCGATGCTCGCATCGCGTTCACGGAAGGTTGCTCCCGGGGCGGGGGTTGGACCAAGTTAGAGGGAGTCTGCCGTTCCGCGCGTCGCGGGTCGGCTCAAGGGCGTCGCGCTAGCCGGCGCCGTGCGGGTTCTTGCACCACGGCGTGTTGGGGGCCCCCGCGCACGGTGAGGGCATCGAGGTCTGCGGCGGCAGGGGCAGCATCTGAACATTGGTCGGGCGCGGGTAGCTCATGCCTGGTTGCGGCGGGCAGGGTCCGAACGCCTGCGTCGCGCAGATCACCTGCGCCGTGAGCGGGTCGCCGAGGCTGGCCCCCTGGTTGGGCACCCCGCAGGTCGCGTGGGTGACCTGGAGGTTGGCGGGCGCGCTGGTCACGGGGCTGGCGTCGGGATGGAAGTTGCCGTGCCAGCAGTTACCGGGATCGTGCAGGGCTGAGATCTCGGCGAGGTCGCCGTTGGTCGGGTTGCCGAAGAACCCGTTGCCGCTCAGCGAATTGTCGGCGACCTCGTTGCCCCAATCGTCGTAGTAACAGGGGAACAAGCCGCCGAGGAAGTTGAGCGTTCCGCCCTGGCAGTGCGAGGACGTGTTGAGCGGGGGGGCGGTCGCATCCGGGAAGGGGGCAAGCAGGATTCCCCAGGAGCCGTTGTGGGTGATCAGGTTATGAGAGATCGTGTCGAAGCGGCCACCGGAGATGACGATGCCGCCCCCAGGCGGCCCCAGCGCGGCGCTTCCGGCGCTGGGCACGTTGGGGTTGTTGTTGTCGTGGATGAAGTTGTTGCGGAAGACCGTGCAGGACCGGGTGGCGCTGCCGGGGCAGAGGCCCACCTGCGGCGAGGGTGCGTCGTCGTTGTTCTGCGAGTTGGTGACGATGCCGGTGTTGTTGAGGTCCCACTCGGAGTTCTCGATCACCAGGTGGCCGCCTGAGTTGGTGCCCGAGTAGCCCAGCGCGCTTCCCTCGGCGTGGGAGTTGGTGAGGACCTGATTGCAGTCGGGGCAGGCGCCGATATAGAAGCTGGCGTCGTTCATGTTGCTCGCGTAGGAGTGGTCGATCACTCCCGGCCCTCGCGAGTTCGAGGTGAAGATCCCATAGGTGCCAGCGGGTGCCCTGGAGCCGCCGTAGAAGGTCGAGGTCGCCGACAGGAAGTCCCCGCGGAAGGGTCCCATTCCAATCTGGCCGCTGCCGTCGCCGCCGTTGAACCAGATCTGGTTGCCGCCGCCTCCGGAGCCATTGAGGAAGTTGCAGGCGGTGAGGTTCTCCACCGTCACGCCGTCGGCCTTGAAGACCTCGACCCCGTTTCGCCCCAGTCCGTTCGGCCCGAAGTCCTGGTTGCCGGCCGCCGACGAGCACTTTGGCGAGCCCGGCTTGGTCCCGTCGACGACGACGCCGTTGCGGTCGAGGCCGCGCAGGTGGATGTCGGGCGTCGTGATGAGGACGCCAGCGCCGGCCTCGTCGGTCGGCTTGTGAGTGGTGTAGTCGCCGCGCTCGTGATAGTCGCCCGGGCCGATCAGGATCCAGTCGCCGGGGCGGGCGGCGTCGACGGCGGCCTGAATCGAGCTGAACTGGGCCGCAGCAGTGCCCAGCGGATGGCTCTGAGCGACGCGCAGGACGCGGGCCGAGGCGGCGCCGGTGAAGGCGAGCAAGACGCCGAGCGCCAGCGCGAGCCCTAGCAGACGACTCGCCCGACGGAGCGTCCTTGCGCCGTGAATGGATCCTGGCTCGATCATCCCACTGCGTTTGCCCACTGTATCCCTACCACAGTGACGCCCGGGAGGCAAATAACCCGTTGATCGGTGACGCCCGGCCAGTGCCCGCCACCGGCCACTGCCTATCCTGGCCCGCCTATGGTCAACCCTGACCTGGCACTGCTTCGCCTCATGCGCACGCGTGGGCACTCGCCGGGCGCCGAGCGCACCGCGCAGGCGATCGCGCGCAGCGGCGAGTTCGGCGCAATCTGGGCGGCAGTGGCGCTCACGGCCGCCGCCCTCGACCCACCCCGCCGCCGTCGCTGGCTGGCCGCCGCCGCGCTTGCGCCGGCCGCGATCGGAATCAACTTCGCGGTCAAGCTCGTCACCCGCCGCCGCCGCCCGGAGCTCGATGGCCTGCCGCCGCTGGGTGGCGCCCCAAGCTCGCTCTCCCTCCCCTCCGCCCACGCGACGGCCTCGTTTGCGGCGGCCACCGCAATGTCGCGGATCTCCCCCCGCCGCGCGCCGATCCTCTACGCCGGCGCCACGGTGATGGCGCTCACCCGCCCCTACCTCGGGATGCACTACCCAAGTGACGTCCTGGCTGGCGCCGCGCTTGGCATTGCCCTGGGCAAACTCGTGCCCGGGCTCGATGACCGGCATCGCGGACCTCGGGCTTCGCCCTCGCACCGCTCGTCCTCTGGACTTGCTGGCGGAGCAGATGCCGGCTAATTCATGAAGGTAGGCATCGTCGGTCTGCCCAACGCCGGCAAGTCGACCCTCTTTAACGCCCTCACCCGGGCCGGCGCGCAGACCGGGGACTACCCCTTCACGACCGTCGAGCCGAACGTGGCGATCGCCGCCGTCCCCGACCAGCGGCTGAAGCAACTTGCCGAGACCATCGCCAGCTCCGAGACCGTCCCCGAGACGATCGAGTTCATCGACATCGCCGGACTGGTGCGCGGCGCTGCCGAAGGGGAGGGCCTGGGCAACCGCTTCCTGGGCCAGATTCGCGAGACCGACGCGATCTGCCAGGTCGTGCGCTGTCATGCCGACGGTCGTGTGCCGCACCCCGATGGCCGCATCGATCCGCTCGCCGACATCGAAACGATCGAGACCGAGCTTCTGCTCTCCGACCTCGAGCAGGTGGACCGCCGCCTCGAGCGGGTGACCAAGCAGGCGCGCTCGGGGGACAAGGAGGCAATCGCCGAGCGCGATTGGCTGGCCGCGGTCCGCGACGCCGTTGCCGCCGGCAACGCGGTTCGCTCGGTGCCTGTCCCCGATCTCGCCGCCGACGCCCCGCGACGGCTGGCGGCGCTGACCTCGAAGCCGACGCTCTACGTCGCCAATGTCGACGAGGGGAGCGCTTCGGTCCCAGACGAAGTCGCCGCGCACGCTGCCGCCGCCGGTGCGACGGCGGTTGCGGTCAGTGCTCGTATCGAGGGTGAGCTTGCGGAGCTGGAGGGGCCGGAGGCCGACGAGATGCGGGCTCAGCTCGAGGTCGGGGAGTCGGGTCTGAGCCGGGTCGTCCGCGCCGCCTACGAGCTGCTCGACCTGATCACCTTTTTCACCGCCGATCGCGCCAAGGAGGCGACGGCGCGCAGCCTGCGTAACGGGAGCACGGTGCTCGATGCGGCCGCCAAGGTCCACACCGATTTCCAGCGCGACTTCGTCAAGGCGGAGGTGATCGCCTGGGACCGCCTCGTTGATGCCGGCGGCTACGTCGGAGCGCAGGAGCGGGGGCTGCTGCGGATCGAAGGCCGCGACTACGTCGTCGAGGACGGCGACGTGGTGACGATCAAGACCTGACCAGCGCGCTGTTAGGTTGCCCGCGATGGAAGAGGCGCGGTTCCCCCAGGTCGCCGCCAAGGCCGGCCACTACGAGAGCTTCTACATAAA
>JBBQBH010000013.1:0-59245 GCA_038317345.1 Solirubrobacterales bacterium | reverse complement strand
ACACCGGCACGCTGGAGAACATCGAGCACATCCGCGACGCCCGCTTCGTGTTCCGCAACGTAGACGTCACCGAGCACATCGACATCTCCGAGGACGTCGACTTCGTCTTCCACCTGGCCAGCCCGGCCAGCCCCATCGACTACCAGCGCCTGCCGCTGCACACGCTCAAGGTCGGCTCGCAGGGCACCCACAACATGCTCGGGCTGGCGAAGTTCAAGCGCGCCCGCTTTTTGATCTCCTCGACGTCGGAGGTCTACGGCGACCCCGAGATCCATCCCCAGACCGAGGACTACTGGGGGAACGTCAACCCGATCGGCCCCCGCGGCGTCTATGACGAGGCCAAGCGCTACGCCGAGGCGCTGACGATGGCCTACCACCGCCAGCAGGGCGTGGACACCTCCATCGCCAGGATCTTCAACACCTACGGTCCGCGGATGCGGCCCCACGACGGCCGCGCGATCCCGACCTTTCTGCGCCAGGCGCTTCAGGACAAGCCGCTTACCGTCTTCGGCGACGGCAGCCAGACGCGCTCCTTCTGTTACGTCGAGGACGAGGTCCGCGGCCTGATCGCGCTCGCCGAGTCCGACGTGCACATGCCGGTCAACATCGGCAACCCCGACGAGTACACCCTGCTCCAGCTGGCAGAGGCCGTGATCGAGGTCTCGGGCTCGCGCTCGGAGATCATCTTCGAGGCGCTGCCCGTCGACGACCCCAAGGTGCGCCAGCCCGACATCACCCGCGCCCGCGACCTTCTGGGCTGGGAGCCGGTGGTCGGGCTCCACGACGGCCTGCGACGGACGATCGAGCTGGCGGGCGTCGAGCGCCTCGTCGGCACCTCGGATTAGCGGATTTACCGGGCTTTTTGGGCGCTTCCGTCCGTGCTTGCCCACTAGACTTGCCGAGATTGGGGTGGAGGCACTCCGTCATCCGTTGAGGCTGACGGCGCCCAGATTCACGTGGCATTCACGAAGCAACCGCAACTATTCGGCTTTCTGCGACTCTTGAGTGAGCGCTAGGGGTACCTGTGCCAAGCAGCCCCGTAAAAACTGCACCCGAGGCGACAAGCGGCAGCCAGCAGGCCTCCCCCAAGGGCCCGGACCTGATGGCGCTGCTGGAGGGTGGCCGCGACATCCGCGCCCGCACGCCCTGGTTCGTGCAGACGCTCACCGCCGCCGCCACCTACCGCAAGGTCGGCCGCGTCGCCACGCTGCTGCTTCTCGACCTTGTCGGCACCTTCGGGGCGATCTGGACCGCGCTCGCGGTCAAGGCCGTGATCCTCGGCCACTACCAGGCCCACGCGGTGTTCACCGACGCCACCGAGTTCCTCGCCTTCGCCTACCTGATCACCGTGCTGCTGTTCGCCCGCACCGGGCTCTACGGCTCGCGTGAGACCCGGCCGGGGCTGGCGCGGGTGATCGCGACCCTGTTCCAGGCGACGGTGATCAGCCTGATCTTCGCCCTGGTCACGGGGACCAAGTTCAACAGCTACTGGATCTTCTACGGCAGCCTCTTCTTCGGCGCCATCTACATCAGCAGCCTGCGCTTCCTCTACGAGAGCACGACCGGCCGGATGCTCGACCGGCTCGGCTACCAGCGTCGTGCGGTGCTGGTCGGCACCGGGCATCGCATCGTCGAGGTCGCCCACGCGCTTCGGGACTCCCACGATCGCCTCGATCCGATCGGCTTCTTCGCGCTCGACTCCGGAAGCCACGAGGAGCTGGCAGATCTCGGCGAGCTGTCGGACCTGCGGGAGCGCATCGACCAGCACGCGATCGAGGAGCTGATCATCGTCGACCCCGACTTCCCCCAGGATAAGGCGGTGGAGCTGGTCGACCGCTGCCGCACCCAGGGAGTGCGGGTCTGGGTCGCGCCGACGACGATGGAGGTGCTGACCCGGCGCACCGAGCTGGTGCCGGGCGAAGGCGTCCCGCTGCTGGAGGTAAAGCCGCCGGTCTTCGAGGGTTTCGACTTCGTCGTCAAGCGGTCGTTCGACTTCGTCATCTCCAGTCTGCTGCTGCTGTTCGCGGCCCCCTTCATGGCGCTGATCGCGCTGGTGGTCAAGCTGACCAGCCGCGGGCCGGTCCTGCACCGCAGCCCGCGCCCGGGGATCGGCGGCGTCGCCTTCGACTGCCTCAAGTTCCGCACCATGTACGAGGACGCCGAGCACCGCCAGGACGAGCTGGAGGGGCTGAACGAGAAGACCGGAGCCCTGTTCAAGATCCGCGACGACCCGCGCGTCACCCCGTTCGGCCGCTTCCTGCGCCGCTACTCCATCGACGAGCTTCCGCAGCTGATCAATGTGCTGCGCGGCGAGATGAGCCTCGTCGGCCCCCGCCCGCTGCCGATGCGCGACGACAAGCTGCTCGCCGAGTGGCACCGGCGCCGCTATCTGGTGCTGCCCGGGATCACCGGGCTCTGGCAGGTTTCGGGGCGCTCCGAGCTCGACTTCGACGACATGGTGCGCCTCGACTTCCTCTACCTGGAGCGCTGGTCGGTGCTGCTCGACCTGGTGATCCTGCTCAAGACCGTGCCCGCAGTGCTGCGGCGCGAAGGCGCTTACTAGTACTCCCAAAACGACCATTGACAGGCCCGGCGGGTTGGCTTAACGTGGCAGTCGATGAGTTGGCGCGCCCGGATGTCACTGCTCGCCTTCGCCGCGCTGGCGCTGATCGCGCCGGCGAGCGCGGGGGCGACGATAGCGACGGTGGGGAGCCCGCTGACCACGAGTCTCCCGCCGCAGCCGATCAACGGTGGCCCGGTCTCGACCGTCAACTCCCAGCTGCCGGAGCTTGGCGCGAACGTCACGTCACCAATCTCGGGGACCGTGGTTCGCTGGCGAATCACTGGAGCCGTGGGCGGGCTGTTCAAGCTTCGCGTCATCACCCCGCACGGCGACGGCACGACGACATTCGACGCGACGAGCGCCCCCGTGACACCAACCGGCACCGGCACCCTGACCTTCGCAACCAACCTGCCGATCAAGGCGGGCGATTCGATCGCACTCGACAATGGGAGAGCCACGGGCGACCTGATCGGAGCGAACACCACCCTGGCCGGCGCACTTTTGTCCTTCTTCATTCCTCCTCCGGCCAATGGCGCGACGCTGGCGCCGACCAGTACCCAGACCACCACCGAAATCGGCTTCAACGCGGACGTGGCAACGATTCCGTCCAATGCCTATTCGTTCGACGGGGTCGCGGTCAACAAGCACAATGGCACCGCCACCCTGGCCGTGGTCGTGCCCGGCCCGGGCACGCTTTCGCTGACCGGCAAGGGCGTGAAGACGCAGCGCACCGGGCGCGCCGCGACCGCGAGCAAGAATGTGACCAGCGCCGGCCTCGTGAATCTGTTGATCAAGGCGAAGGGTAAGGCCAAGAGCAAGCTCAACAAGACCGGCAAGGTGAAGGTCAAGGGGAAGGTCATCTACACCCCGACCGGCGACGCCCCGGGCGTCCCAAGCATCAAGACCAAGACCGTGAAGCTGCTCAAGGGCTAGAACAGGACTGAAGATGAATTCGACCAGAATCAGCCGCCGCTTCGCATTCGCCTTCGCCTGGATCGCTTGCGGGGCTGCTCTGCTGCCGACGGCGGGATCCGGCGCGACTCCGAGGACGATCACAGTCGGGCCAACCGGGCCCCCCAGCACCGGCAATTGCTACGTCTTCGGCATGGGCGGTAATAACGGGTCTCCCTGGACTCCGTTCGCCGCATACGTCTACCAGAACATCCCCGCCTTCCAGCTCAAGGTCGGCGACACCTTGGCCTTCGATACCAATGCCGTAAACGACACCGACGTTCAGCTCGACATCGCGTTGGCCGCTACGACCTCCAATGGGGGCGATACGCCCGGGCAGGCATTCAAGACCGTCGTCGCGAACACCCAGACACCGGCGAACCCCCGCGGGGACACCGTGATCGGCAACTACGAGATGCAGTTCCAGGCGCAGGCACCGTTCAGCTTCCCGGGCGGTGGCCTGATCATCCGGTTCGGAAATCCGTCCCCAACATATGTGACCGACGCAACGTGCACGGGAAACCTGGTCGGTGCAAACGCAACGGACCCGAGCGGGCTCTTCGTGGAGCGCGCCTTCCGGGACCCAGACGGCTTCGCACCCTGGGCAGTCACCGATGGCTTCGATGTCGGAGCATTCCGCCTCATCCTGCAGCCGGCCTCGGATTCGTTCAGCTTCGGCAGCCTGAGCCGCAACAAGTCGAAGGGGACCGCGTTCCTCGTGGCCAACGTACCGGGACCTGGCACGCTCTCGCTCACCGGCAAGGGCGTCAAGACCCAGCGCGCCGCAGGCGGCGCAACCGCGAGTGTCAACGTCATCAACGCGGGCACCGTGGTCCTGCCGATCAAGGCGAAGGGCAAGGCGAAGAAGAAGCTCAACAAGACCGGCAAGGCGAAGGTCACGGTGAACGTCACCTTTGCGCCCGCCGGCGATCCGCCCGGCGACCCGAAGACCCAGAGCACGACCGTCAAGCTGGTCAAGAAGCGCTAGCCGGAGCGCTCCTTCAGGTACCGCTCGAGATCGCGCATCCCCTCGGGCGAGCCCGCCTCGTAGAAGCGCTCTGAGACCTCAAAGCCGGCGAGCTTTTTCTCGCGGCTCAGGTCGCGCATCAATTCGGCCAGATCGCTGACCTCGTCGTGCGGTATCCGCTCACGGACGACATCGCGGGTCAGGACCGATAGCCCGTAGTCGATCCAGTGCATCTCCTCGGCCCGATCGGTGGACCGATCCTTTTCGTAGAAGACGACGCTGCCGCCGTCGTAGATCGCGTTGCTGGCATCCCACTGGCCGTCGTTTCGGAACACGGTCATCAGCGCCGGCAGCGGGGTCTGCTCCCAGGCCCGCTCGACGGCGCCGAAGTCGACCGGCAGATAGGAGTCGCCGTAGAGGACGAAGAAGGCCTCCTCAAGCTCCCCGAGGTGGAAGGCGAGGTGCAGGGCGCCCCCGGTCCCCCGCAGCTGGTGCCCCTCGTCAACGTATTTGACCTCCAACCCCCAGCGGCTGCCGTCGCCGATGTGGTCGCGGATCATCTCGCCGCGGTAGCCGACGCTGTAGAGGACGCGCTCGATGCCCTGCTTGGCCAGCAGCTCGAGCTGCCAGTCGGCGAACGGCCTTCCCAGCACCGGAAGCAGCGCCTTCGGCATCTCCTCGGTGGCCGGGCGCATGCGGGTGCCGGGTCCTCCCGCGAGAACGACGCACTGAAGCATCAGTCGCGAACGACGAGGCGCGATCCGTCGTGGTCGAAGGAGAAGCGCACCTCGCGCAGCCCCTCCTTCGCCATCGCCTCGCGCAGCGGCGCCTGGTCCTCGGCGTAGAAGAGAAGGAAGCCTCCGGCTCCGGCGCCAACCAGCTTTCCGCCGACGGCGCCGGCCTTACGGCCCGCCTCGTACCAGCGATCGACCGCGTCAGAGGACATTCCAGCGCTGCGTCGGCGCTTGTTCTCCCAGTGCTCGTGCATCAGCTCGCCGAAGCGGTGCGTGTCGCCGGCCTCCAGCGCCGCCTTGGTCTGCTCGCCGATCCGCGCCACGGTGTCGAGGTTGGCGAGCATCTCCTCGTCCCCGGTCTCGGAACGCTGCTTTTGGTCCTCGAGCATCGTCTCGGCGTCGCGCGCGTAGCCGGTGAAGAACAGCAGCAGGCGCTCCTCGAGGTCGAGCATCGTCTCCTGGGCGATCAGCAGCGGCTCCACGTGAACGCGCCCGTCCTTTTCGATCTCGAAGTTGGTCAGACCCCCGAAGGCGGCGATGTACTGATCCTGCTTTCCGACCGAGCGCTGGAGCCGCTCGATCTCGATGTGGCAGGCCTCCTCGGCGAGCGAGCCCGCCGCGACGTGCTCGCGCTTCAGTGAATAGAGCGTGCGCAGGAGGCCGACCGTGAACGCGCCTGAGGAGCCCAGCCCGGTGCCCGACGGTATGTCGGCAAGGCTGACCAGCTCGATCGCCGGCCCAACCGGGTGCATCTTCAGCGCCTCGCGGATGATCGGATGCTGGATCTCGTCGACGCCTTTGGTGCGCTCCAGCTCCGAGTACTTGATGAAGTAGTCGTCGGTGAAGGTCTGGTTGACGGCGATGTAGATGTATTTGTTGATCGCCGCCGAGAGCACGGCGCCGCCGCGCTGGCTGTAGTAGGAGGGCAGGTCGGTTCCGCCGCCGCCGAGGGTGATTCGAAGCGGGGTGCGGGTGATGATCACGGCGACGCGGCCGCCCGGAACTCCTCGTAGTCGCGGAAGTAGTCGCCCTCGTCGAAGCGGGCCGAGGCGAGGACCATGCAGACCGAGCCGGAGGAGAAGTTGACGATCTCCCGCCAGATCATTGGCGGGATGTAGAGCCCGACGTATGAACGACTCAGGGTCACGGTCCGCTGTTCTGAGCCATCGTCGAGGACGACCTCGAAGCTGCCCGACATCGCGATCATGAGCTGTTCCAGCTCCTTGTGCCCATGTCCGCCTCGGGTCGCCCCGCCGGGGACGTCGTAGAGGTAATAGACGCGAGCGATGTCGAATGGGACGTGCTCCTGCGCCTCGATGAAGGTCAGGTTCCCCTCCGGAGCATGGATCACGGGCAGCTCGAAGACTTTGCAGTCGTGGACGCCCACGGAGCGCCTGACCCTAGCCGAAAGGTGGCAGGATCACGCGCGTGCGACTACGTCTATTTCAACGGCGGCCGACTTTTACCGCCCACAACATCGAACTGCCGGATGGGACCCGGACGCTGCCGGGGAAGCCGCTGATCGGCGACGAGCCGGTTTCCGTCTCCTACCTGCGCACCCTGCGCCAGTTCTGCCCGCCCCCGGCAAGGGTCGCTGACCTGGGCTGCCTGGAGGGCGGCTACGCGGTCAACTTCGCGCGCGCCGGTTATGAGGTGCTGGGCATCGAGGGCCAGGAGGAGAACTTCTCTACCTGCAAATGGATCGCCGACCACGTGGAGCTCCCGAACCTGCGCTTCGTCCACGACGACGTGCGCAACATCCGCGAGTACGGAGAGTTCGACGTGATCCTCTGCGCCGGTCTGCTCTACCACCTCGACCGCCCGGTGTCCTTCTTGCGCGAGCTGGCGGGCGTGACCGGCAGACTGCTGATCATCTCCGTGAATTACGCGACCGAAGAAGGGCGAGAGTTGGAAGACGGAGCGCCGCTTTCCCAGCAGCTGGTCGAGCACGAGGGCAAGCTCGGGCGTTGGTACGAGGAGCCGGGGGGAGCCTGGAGCTCGGTCGGCAACGAGCGCTCCTTCTGGCTCGAGCGGCGAAACCTCCTGCAGGCGATGATCGAGGCTGGGTTTCCGACCGTCTTCGAGCAGTTCGACTGGCTGGGCGACGTGGTCGAGAACCGCGCGATCGAGGATCGCCAGATCTCCGTCTTCATCGGCGTCAAGCCTCCGCCGGAATGAGCGTGAATCCACTGCTCTCGGTCGAGGATCTCGTCAGGATCGAGGCGGCGAGCGACGCCAGCCTCTCCCCGGACGGCGAGACGGTTGCCTACTGCCTCAGCTCGGTGGACCCGGAGCGTGATCGCCAGCGCGATGAAGTGCGATTCGCCCCCGCGATCGAGGGATCAGGGGATCGGTCGCCGCAGCTCAGCGCCGAGGGCCGGGCCCCGAGGTGGTCACCGGACGGGGACTCAGTGGCGATCCTGCGTGATGGCGACGGCGACGTCGAGTTGCTGCTGCTTTCACCGCTCGATGGCGGGGAGCGGGTGCTTGCGTCGTTCGGCGGCGAGGTCGGCGCCGCGGTCTGGGCGCCGGCGGGGGACCGGATCGCGGTAACCGTCGCCAGTCCGCCCGGCTCGGCCAGCCGAATCGCGATCCTCGACGCCGTCAGCGGCGCTATCGATCTCGTGCCCGGCGGCGAGGGTGACGACGACATTTCTCCGAGCTGGTCGCCGGACGGGACCAGGCTGGCGTTCTCGCGCGGGCCACACGACCCGGGCGAGGAGGGTCCCGGGAGCCGCATCTGGGTGGCGCCGGCCGAAGCCGGGCGAAAGCCCGACGCGATCGACTGCGATCTGGCGTTCGCCTGCTGTCCCTCGTGGTCGCCCGACGGGAAGACGCTGGCCTGCTACGGGACCCGCGATCCGCGCCTGGGACTCGAGGACCCGGCTCTGCAGCCTTGGCTGATCCCGGCCGCCAGCGGCTCGGCGAAGCCGGCGGCGACCGGTATCAACGGCGCGATGGTCTCCAATTCTCCTGAGGGGCCGATCTGGTCCCGGGACGGGTCCTGGATCTTCTTCAGGGAGGCGCGAGACGGCGACATCAACGCGGTCCAGGCCCGCGCCGGCGATGCCGGCGATGTGCGCACCCTGACGCGCGACTGCCAGCTCATCGACATCAGCCTCTCGCGGGACGGGCGCAGGCTGGCCGTCTGCGTCAGCGCCCCGACCGATCCCGGGAGCGCCCACCTGCTCGATCTCGAAACCGGGCAGCGGACGCCGGTCGTGCACGGCTCGCAGGCCCTGGCCTTCCCCCGGACCACGCGCCGCCGCTTCCAAAGCCCGGACGGCGGAGAGCTCGACGGTTGGCTCCAGGGCCTGAGGCCGGAGCTTTCGCCGCAGCCGCTTCTGGTGAGCATGCACGGGGGGCCGCACAACTTCGTCGGACCGGGCTTCTCGCTCGGCCATTTCCATCGCAGCGTGCTCGCCTCGCGCGGATGGATCGTGCTGACCCTCAACCCCAGCGGATCGGGCAGCTATGGGCAGGCGTTTGCCGACAGCCTCCGCGGCAAGTGGGGCGAGCGGGACCTCGCGGAATATCTCGCCGCCGTCGATGCCCTGGTCGGCGAGGGACTGGCGGATCCCGAGCGGCTCGCCGTTGCCGGCTACTCCTATGGCGGCTACCTTGCCGCTTCCGCGATCTGCCGCACGAGCCGCTTCAAGGCGGCGGTGATCGGTGCTCCGATCACGAACCTCGAGTCGTTCCAGCGCAGCTCGGACATCGCCGCCTGGTGGATCCCATGGGAGATGGGAGACCTCGCGGCGAGCGACGAGCACCTGCGGCGCATCTCGCCCGTCAACGGGGCGGACCGGATCGCGACGCCGACCCTGATCCTCCATGGCGAGGAGGATCGCCGCTGCCCGATCGCCCAGGGCGAAGAGCTGCATGCTCGAATCGCCGCCGCCGGCCGCACACAGGTGGAGATGGTCCGCTACCCGGGCGCCGGGCATCTGTTCTACTCGCGCGGCCGGCCGAGTGAGCGAATCGACTACAACCGCAGGATCGTCGAGTGGATCGAGGAACAGGTGCCCGGCAGCAATGGCAAGAGGTCGGCCGTGGACGGCCAGAGCCTGGATGGGGCCCGGTCCGCGGAGGAGGTGAGGCGATGACGGAGGCACAGGAGATCGTCGTGGTGGGCGCCGGCGAGCAGGCGGAGATCGCCTATGAGTACTTCACCCACGATTCGCCGCACGAGGTGGTCGCGTTCAGCGTCGAGTCGGAGTTCCTCGACAAGGACGAGCTCTTCGGCCTGCCGGTGGTGCCGTTCGAGGAGATCGCGGAGCGATACGACCCCGCCGATTACAGGGCCTTCGTCGCCATCTCCTCGACCCAGCTCAACCGCATCCGCATGCGCCTTTACCGCGAGGTCAAGGAGCGCGGTTACGAATGCGTGTCGTACGTCAGCTCGCACGCCTTCGTCTGGCACGACGTCGAGATCGGCGAGAACACCTTCGTCTTCGAGAACAACGTGCTCCAGTACGGGGTCAGCGTCGGCGACAACGTGATCCTCTGGAGCGGCAATCACGTCGGCCACCAGACGAAGATCGAGGACCACTGCTTCGTCACCTCGCACGTCGTGATCTCCGGCTTCTGCACGATCGGCAGCGGCTGCTTCCTCGGCGTCAACAGCTGCTTCGCCGACGAGCTGACCGTCGCCCCCGACTGCGTCGTCGGGGCGGGCGCGGTGGTCGTCAAGGACACCGAGCCGCGCAAGGTCTACGTCGGGAATCCCGCGAAGCCCCTGGACAAGGACAGCTTCGAGACCTTCGGCGTGCAGGGAAGCTCGGACTAGGCACCCGCTTTGGGCGTGGGAAGCGATCCCGGAAGCGGCATGACGGTGCGGGCGTACGCGGCTGAGGACCGGGCGGCCTGGGACGCCCTCGTCGACGTCTCCCGGAGCAGGAACTTCCTCTTCCGGCGCGACTACATGGACTACCACCAGGACCGCTTCCAGGACGCGTCGCTGCTCGTCCTCGACGGCGACTCGCCCGTCGCCGCGCTGCCGGCGAACCGCGACCGCGAGACCGTGATCAGCCACGGGGGGCTCACCTTCGGCGGCCTGCTGTCGGGACCGGAGTTGACCACGCGCCGCACCGTCGCCGCTCTGGGCGAGTTGCTCGAGCACCTGCGCGGGGAGGGTGTGCGGACACTGGTCTACAAAGCCGTGCCGCACATCTACGACCTGATTCCGGCCGAGGAGGATCTCTACGCGCTCTTCGTCCACGGTGCGAGCCTGGTGCGGCGCGACTGCTCGTCGGCGCTGCCGCGGGAGGGCCGGCTTCGATACACGAAGGGCCGCCGGTCGGCGCTGCGCGACGCCGAGAAGTCGGACCTGAAAGTGGCCCGCGACGCGGAGTTCGCGGAGTTCATGCAGCTCGAGGACGAGACTCTGCGCCGGCGTCATGGGGTCGATGCGGTGCACAGCCCCGAGGAAATGAGCATGCTGGCGGACCGGTTTCCCGAGAACGTCAAGCTGTTCACGGCCCGGCGGGATGGGGTGCTGCGGGCGGGCGCGATCGTCTATGAGACCGGTGCGGTGGCGCACACCCAGTACATCGCGGGCACCGAGGAGGGCTACGCAGAGCACGCGCTGGACGCCGTCATCGATCACCTGCTCGAGGTCGAGTATCGCCAGAAGCCCTGGTTCGACTTTGGGATCTCGACCACCGACAAGGGTCGGACTCTGAACGAGGGGCTGGTCCGCAACAAGGAGAGCTACGGCGCCCGGGCGGTGGTCTACGACACCTACAAGGTCGACCTCAAAGGATCCTGACGATGCGCTGGGAGAAGAAAGGCCATATCTACTCTCCGCCGGGCGACCTCGAGTGGGCGCAGCAGTACGCCTTCCCACCTACTCCGCATCGTCGCGACGAGGACGTCCTGCGCCTCTACGTTGCGTTCTGCGACGCGGACACCGTGGGACGTGTCGGGTACGTCGATGTCCGTGCCGACGCACCGGCCGAGATCGTCGGGGTCTCCCCGCAGCCGGTCCTCGACATCGGCGCCCCCGGGATGTTCGACGAGTTCGGGGTCGTGCCCACTTGCGTCTTGGAGGTGGACGACCGCCTGCTCATGTACTACGTCGGCTACCAGCGCGGGTCGAAGGTCCGCTACTTCCAGTTCCAGGGCCTCGCGGCGTCGTCGGACGGGGGCGAGTCCTTCGAACGCGTACAGCGGGTTCCGGTTCTCGAGCGAAGCGATGCCGAGCCGCTGAACCGGACGTCGGCCTTCGTACGCCGTTCCGGCGAGGGGTTCCAGATGTGGTACGTCGGGGGTGGCGAGTGGACGACCGTCGGCGACAAGCCGCTGCCGGTCTACAACATGCGGTATGTCGAGTCCCCCGACGGGGTCTCGTGGCCGGGAGAAGGCCAGGTCTGCCTCGACTTCGCCGATGACGACGAGCACGCCTTCGGCCGGCCGTGGGTCTGGGACGAGGAGGACGGCTGGGCGATGCTCTACTCGATCCGGACGCGGTCGAAGGACTACAGACTCGGCTTCGCGCGTTCGGCCGACGGCGTGAATTGGGAGCGCCGCGACGATGAGGTAGGGATCGACGTCTCTCCCAGCGGCTGGGACTCCGAGATGGTCGCCTACGGCAGCGTCGTGAGAAACGGCGACCGCACCTACCTGTTCTACAACGGTAACGGGCGCGGCCGAAACGGCTTCGGCTGGGCCGAGATAGATCATGCCTAGCTCGGGGCGCCAGGAAGATTGCTCTGGGGCGACGGGGCTTTGGTAGCGTCGCCGAGCCGCTCAAAGGCGGCCGATCGATGTCCAAAGGCCCAACTGACATACCGGCGACGCCCGCCACCCGGCTGAGTGTGCGGGCCTCGGAGCAGCAGCTCGAGAATCGGGAGACGCTCAAGCGCCTGTACGAGGAAACGCCGCTGCCGCTCGACGACCTGCTGGTCAACCTGCCCCTCTACATGCGCAGCTCGGCGCTCGCCAAGCTGCTGTGGATCAACGAGCTCTACGAGCTGATCAAGCCGACACCGGGCGTGATCATGGAATTCGGCGTCTGGTGGGGCGCCAATCTCGCCCTCTTCGAGTCCCTGCGCGCAGTCCACGAGCCCTACAACTACAACCGGCGAGTGATCGGCTTCGACACCTTCGGCGGCTACCCGGAAGCCCGTCCCGAGGACGGGTCCGACCCACTGGTGCATCGGGGGGCCTACGCGGTGGGATCGGACTATCCCGAGCACCTCACCCAGGTCATCGAGTGCCATGAGCTTGAGAACCCGATGAGCCACATCCGTAAGCACGAGGTCGTGGCCGGCGACGCGGCGAAGACGATCACCGAGTACCTCGGCGCCCATCCCGAGACGATCGTCGCCCTCGCGTACTTCGACATGCAGCTCTACGAACCGACAAAGGCCTGCCTGGAGGCGATCCGCCCCCACCTGGTTCGTGGGTCGGTCTTGGCGATGGACGAGCTGAACGCCAGAGAGTTTCCCGGGGAGACGGTCGCCTTCCGGGAGGTCATCGGTCTCGACAGCTACACGATGCGCCGCTCGCGATTCCTGCCGGACCGCACCTACATCGTCGTGGATTGACGAAGATGCCGATCCTCCCGCGACGTAGCAAGGAACGCCTGATTCGCCCCTACGTCGAGCTGAGCCACAAGGTGGACGCGATCCAGGAGGCGGTCGCGGACACACGTGAGCAGCTCGATCGCGCCCTGGCGATGCTGCGCCACATCTACGACGAGGAGCCGGCGAACCGGCAGCGCCTCTACGCGCTGCGGGCGAGCGAGGACTACGAGCTCGCCTTCACTGAGTCCGAGCCGCTGGTCTCGTTCGTGGTTGCGACCTACACCAACTCCGAGAGCCTGCGGGACATCTCACTGCCGTCGATCCTCAACCAGAGCTACTCGAACCTCGAGGTGATCGTAGTCGGTGACGCCGCGCCCCCTCAGACCGGCGAGGTGATCGCCGAGCTCGACGACCCCCGCGTCACCTATTACAACCGCGCCGTGCGCGGCCCCTATCCGGAAGACGAGGCGAAGAGGTGGTTCGTCCTCGGCACGCCTCCCTTCAACGAGGGAGCCTCACGCGTGCGCGGGCGCTGGCTCGCACACCAGTCCGACGACGATGCGATCCGGCCCAACCACACTGAGACCCTGCTCCGCGCCGCGCAGGAGCACCGCTACGAGCATTGCTACGGGCGCCAGTGCGTCCATTTCCCAGATGGGGACGACCTGGAGCTGGGGGAATTCCCGCCTGCCCACGGGCAGTTCGGCACCCAGGCCTCGATCTACCATTCCGGCCTTCGGTTCTTCGAGTCCGAGCTCGTTGACGCGATCTACGAGGTGCCCAACGACTGGTCGCTATGCCAACGGATGCTGCGCGCGGGAGTCCACTTCGGGATGGTCGACGAGGTCGTCTTCGACAAGTACGAGCACAGGCGCAAGGTCGAGGAGTGGACAGCGGGCCGGGTGCCCGACGTCGAATAGGTTCGCCGCTGCGGGGAGCAGCCGGCGGGGATCATGGGCGAGCCGGCTACGAGACATCATCGAGACTAAGTCTGTGCGAATCCGAGGGGCTTTCCGCCTGAAGCACTGGTGGCTGCTTCTCGATGGCGGAGGTGATGTCGATTACTCGGGGCGTCGTTCGACCCAGGCGCTGTAGCCAAGTGAAGCCGAGGTCCTTTCTGGAGTGTGCGTCCGAGCGCTTAGCACTGATCTTTGAGAGCGGCTGTGAGCGTGCACGGTCCCAGTCGGGAATCCATTCGTACTCCCACGATCCCTTCGCCGACTCGGCCATCCAGGCATCGCCCGATGAAGGCAGCTCGCGGTCAACCGCTCGGCAAAGGACCGACGCATATCCGGACTCGGTCCCGGTCTTCATCCGCCAGGGGGTCTCGAGTGCGTCATGGGGGACGTAGAGGCAGTCGATCGGGGCAAGCCGCAGGTAGCGCAGCATGTAGTCGAGCAATCCTGTCAGACAGGTACCAAAACGTGTTCGGCTCTTCCTGGAGCCGCCCCGCAGCGTTGAACTCGGCACTGAAACCCCTGTCCACGAATACGTTCGTCGAGACGATCATCAGGCCGCCCCGCTTCAGGGCCGCACGCAGGCCGGCAATCACCATCAGCGGCGAGAAGACGTGGTACAGCAGGCCGGAGCAATTGATCAGGTCAAATCCGTCGCCATCGAGTTTCTCGGACAGCGAGTACATCGGACCCACGGTCCGGTATTCAAACGAGACTCCGTAGTAGTGCTTGACGGCGGCGAGCTTCTCCAGGCAATGGTCGGATCCGTCCACCGCGACGACCCTCGCGGCACCTCCTCGCGCCATCAGCACCGGGGCCAGGCCCTCCATCGTGCCCAGATCGAGACACTCCGTCGCCTTCAGCCTGCAGCGGCGCAGCAGCAGGCGCGGCAGCATCGGGACTGACGCGGGGTATGCACCCTCGGCGATCACCCCGGGCAACAGCTCCACGCTGTAGTACCACCAATCGTTGAGCAGCGCGCTGACGCGCAGCTCGTCGGCATTGGCCGGGAACTCTTGTCCGGGGTCTGGCATCCCGCGCAGGATGCTAGAGAAGCTGGGTCAGCTGGAAACCGTGCTGGGACCCACGGTTTCAATGACCGTCCGAGCGACCCTGGCACAGGCCTCCGGATCGAGTTGCGGATACATCGGCAGGCTCAGTGTCTTTTCCGCCAGGCGCTCGGTCACCGGCAGGCTGCCCCGCAGCTCGGCGTAGTCGGGATATGCGCCCGAGAGGTGGGGCGGCACCGGGTAGTGGACGAGGGTCTGGATTCCCTGCTCCTGCAGAGCCGCGCGGCACGCGTCGCGGTCAGGATGCCCGACGACGAACAAGTGCCATGCGGGTTGCGCCCAGTCAGGGACCTCGGGGACCAGCAGCGAGTCCTGATCCACGAATGCCTGGCGGTAGATCTCGGCGAGCCGGCCCCTGGCCTCGTTCCAACCATCGAGGTGGGGGAGCTTCGCGCGCAGGACCGCCGCCTGGATCTCGGCCAGCCGCGAGTTCACCCCAGCCGTCTCGATCGAGTAACGGTCCCGCTGCCCGTAGTTGCGCAGCAGCCGGACTCGGTCGGCGATCTCGTCGTCGTCGGTGGTCACGGCGCCGCCGTCTCCCAGCGCGCCGAGGTTCTTGGTCGGATAGAAGGAGAAGGCCGCCGCCGCCCCGAGGCTTCCAACCCTGCGTCCACGATGCATGGCCCCGTGCGCCTGTGCCGCGTCCTCGATCACGGCCAGTCCATGCGCCTCGGCGATCTCGGTGACGGCGTCCATGTCCGCCGGCTCACCGCGCAGGTGAACCGGGACGATCGCCGCCGTGCTGGAGGTGATCGCGGCCGCGATCTGGCTCGCGTCGATGTTGTAGGTCTGCTCCTCGACGTCGACCGGGACCGGCCGGGCGCCGGTCTCGGTCACCGCGATCCAGGTCGCGACCCAGGTGTAGGCCGGCACGATGACCTCGTCGCCTGGTCTGACCCCGGCCGCCCGCAGGGCAAGCTCCAGGGCGCTCAGCCCGCTTCCGACTCCGACGCAATGGTGGGTGCCGCAGTACTCGGCGAATTCGCTCTCGAACGACTCCAGCTCGGGACCGAGCAGGTACCAGCCCGAATCGACCACCCGGGAAACGGCGGCATGCAGCTCCGCGCCGATGTCCTCGTGTGCGGCGCGAAGGTCGACGAAGGGGATTGCGCGTTCCGTGGGCCCCGACATCGCCCTATCGAATCAGTCGTACTGCGGAGATGTCCTCGGGGACGTCGAAGTTGAGGAACAAACGGTGCCCACGATATGCGTGCCACTGGGCGCAGCTGCCGACCGGGACGATGTAGCGGTCGGGTGAGCTGTCGAGCGTCTGGAACGTGATCTCGCGCCCGGTGGATGGGCGGGTCGGGCGATCGTAGACGGTGAAGTTGCCCCGCTTGAAGCCGTTCTTGCCGGCATCCACCTCCAACCATCGGTAGTCGGTCCAGCGCGATCCGCGGGGCAGTCTGAACTGCACCGCCTGGGTGCGGGTCGTGCTGTTGATCTGACCGTAGACCGCCGTGGGGTCGAGCTGGACCTCACGCCCGCCGACCTGGATCGTCCCCTTGGCCGGCTTCGCGCCCTGGCCTACGAGCTCGGTCAGCTGCCCGTCGCGGGAGACTCCGAAGACGCGCAACCTGCCGGGTTGTCCCGGCGGCGCACCCTGGACTTGCATCTGAAACCCGGCTGTCCCAAACCCCTTCGGCAGCCCGTATGCGACGAGGTCCGGGCGCATGAGATGCGGCTTGGTGCGACCGACGACCTTTCCGTCGATCGTCGTGATCACCTCCCGGGCAGGCAGCTTGGCACCAGGGTCCCCGGCCCAGCCGACAATCGTGATCTCGGGTGAAACAGCTCGTGCGTGAGCGCCGACACCGCCTGCCTCCGGTCCCGGCATACCGGGGCCGGAGAGGAAGTTGGGCGCCGACCCCCACGTGCACGGCTCGACCGAGTAGGCAACGCCTTGTGTGACGGGCTTCTGGGCCAGGTGCAGGTTGACCTTCGAAGGCGGGGCCATGTCGCGGCGCGCATAGATCGTGAAACCGTGAGTCCAGAGCAGTGGGCGGTAACGATCGAGAATCCACTGGCCGACGAGATAGTTGCGAACCATGTTGGGGATTCCGTCCCAGTTGGACAGTCCGATAAACGGGAGGCTGTCGTTGTCGAAGACGACCAGCTTCGGGGGCGCTTTCTCGAGCCGGTCGATGAGGTCTTTCTGAAGCTCCGCCGAGAGGACGAGGCTTACGTGGAAGTAGCGCGTGCTCGGGTATCGACCCATCACGTAGAAGAACAGCATCGGCGTGTTCGAGAAGTCGAAGAGCCGATCGTTGGGGCTGAGGTAGGCGTCGACGACTCGCTTCACGTCCCGATACGCCTTGCCGTCGAAGACCTGTGTGTAGCCGATGCGCGCGTATTGGGGCGGCGCCGAGACCCCGGGGCGGTACAAGGCGGGAGCCTGCCCGATTCGGTCGTGGTAGGTCCCCCAGGAGAGCGCTGTGACCAGCACGACGAGCGAAAGGCTCACAGGGTGAGCGGTCAAATTGGCGACGAGATTCCCCCGCCAGCGATTGCGGATCATCCGCTCGATCGCGGTGACAACTCGGTAGATGATGTAGAGGTAAAGCGGCAGGCCGGCCACGAACGGCTGGTAGACGTGACCCGTGTCCATTCGCGAAAGGAACTTCGGGTAGTAGAAGAGCAGGAAGATCGCGGCCGCGCCCATCACCCAATCCGCGGTGTAGAAGCCCTGCCGCAATCGCACCCGAACGACGGCGTATGCGAACGAGACCAGCAGCGCCGCCACCGGAATCAGCGCCAGGGCGTCGAGCCCTGCGTCCGAAACCGAGCCTGGGTTCGGTTCCGGGGGCATGGCTCCGGACGCAGCGTGCCCATGCACGAGGGCGATTGAGATGTAGACGAAGTCGTCGAGCGCGTGGTGAGCCGCCAGGTAGCCGGCGAAGAGGCTGGCGAACCCGATTCCGGCGCCCGCGACCCAGAGCGTGCGCGAAAAGGTGGAGGCGATGCCGATGCCTGGCTTGCGGTGGTACCACTCGTACAGAACCAGCACCACCATGATCGCGACCACCGCCGGCACGGCCTCCGGCGTGAGGACCGTCTGGACGACCACGAGGAATGCGAGTCCGACGGACTTCAGGGCTGTCGGGCGGTCCAGATCGACGGCCAGCAGCAACAGGATCAGAGGCCAGAGGATCAGTCGGAAGTTCTCGGGCGCCACATTCGGCCCGATCAGCAGCAGGGCCGCGAAGAGCAGGAACAACCAGTTGCGCCCCACCAGGTAGACGATCAGGAAGAAGACCGAGACCAGGTAGAGGGGCTTCATGATCATCGCTATGCCGGCAAAGTGGCCCCAAAAGCTGTTCCCGAAGACGCCCCGGCCAAAGCTGTATACGACGTCCTGCATGATCCCGTGGGTGAGGACGACGTCGCGCCAGGGGAACCATCCGTTCAGGACCAACTTGGAGCCGACGATCTGCTCCCCGCCGTGGAAGAAGTCGATCGTTCCGGACTCGCCGGGCAGCGACTGAAGGAAGAGGACAAGCGCAACCGGCGCCGCGACCAGCAACAGGGCCCTTCGTTCGATTCCGATCGCCCCAGCAGCGGAGTTGGCGCGGCGAAGCGCAACTCCGACGATCGCCGCCAGAGCGGAGACGATGGGCAGCGCAAGCCAGAACGGGAACCATGGGTAATGGCGCACCGACGCAGTGCTGTCGATGTAAACCCGGGTATGCATCGAGACCGCGACGAGCCCGGCGACGGGGAGAAGCGCGCCAAATGAGTTGACCGCGGCCAGACGCGCCTCGAAAGACCAGTCGCGCTTCCATCTGCCCAGGAGGTAGGCGGCGAGTACAGCTGCCAGCGCATAGGCCGCGACCCCGGCGGCAAATCCGGGCCGGATCGAGTCGACGGTGATCCCGGTCTCGAGACCCAGCACCGCGCCGACGAACCCGATCCGCGCGGCGCAAACAACCCAGCGCCGGGTCTCCGACGCCTCGGACAGCGGTGGCTCGCTCGCCAGCGGCGACGGCTCTTCGGGTCCCGGCGTGGAGGGCCGAAGGCTGCCGCGCGGCCCGGGCACAGCGAGCCCGATCCTCGGCGCAAGCCGGGTGAGGCCAAGGAACAGCAGCAGCGCCGCGATCGGGAAGAACCCCACCACAAGGTAGTAGGCGTTGAAGTAGTTGTCGTAGTTGAAGTCCTTGAAGATCGGATAGCCGATGACGTCGGTGTGGACGTCGAGCGGGCCCCAGGCAGCGACGATGGCAAGGGTCGTGGCGGCGGCGGAAATCAGGACCGCCGCGAGCGCGCGAAGCGCCGCGCTGCGTCGAAGCTCTGCTGCGGTGGGGTGCATGTTGGGAGAGGGCCGGGCTCAGCCGCCGGCGGGCTCTTGCGCCGGTCGGCGCGCGACTGCGATCGTCTGCCATCCCAACCGCCCGATCGGCAGATTGACGCGGAATAGCGCCCGGAAAGTAGTCATCGCCGCCCGGGCAAGGCGCGATTCTGAGTCCCCCCGGGCGCTTGTGGCGTCGTCGACGACCCGCTGGCCGCGGGCGATCACCACCAGCCGGTAGAGGTTGAAGAAGGGAAACCCGGCGCCCCCCGCCAACTCGACTTCGAATCCGGCCTCCTGCAGTAATCCGCGCAGCGCCGCGGCGGAGAAGTGCTGCCGGTGGCCGATGTGGCGGTCGAAAGCGGACATCGGCCCGCCGGGCACCGTGACCACGAGCCGGCAGCCCGGCGCCATGTAGGGGGTGGCGTTTTGCAGAAGCCGACGCGGCTCCGGCACGTGCTCCAGGACCTCCGAGCAGACGGCCTGCGTTGCCCATCCCCGCTGCTCGAGCGGAGGCTCGCCGGCCTGCAGCAGGTCTCGCTGCTCGAAGCGGGCACCTGGGACCTTGCGTTGCGCGATCTCGACGCCAGCCTCGCTGAGCTCCAGGCCCAGCAGGTCGGCGCCCGAATCGCGCAGCAGAAGCTCGGCGGCGAAATCCCCCTGGCCGCTTCCGATGTCGAGGATTCGTCCGGGCTCCTGACCCAGAGCCATCAGATCGAAGACGAGCCGCCGCCGGTACTGCTGGGCCGCGTTCTGCTCGGCCGCATCGGCGTATTCCAGCCAATGCCGGTCCCAGTCATCTCGCTGGGCGACCTCGTCCGGGGGCGCCAAGGGGCTCAGAGCGTGAAGGCGGCCGACTTCGCCGAGTCGTGGAACATCTTCACGGTGTCGAGCGAGAACTCGTCCAGGTCCTTGCCCAGCGTCGGGAGCTTGGCGAGGACGTCGTGGGTCACCGTGATGATGTGGCAGCCGACCTCGTCGGCCTGGACGATGTTGAGCAGCTCTCGGGGGCTGGCCCAGAGAAGCTCCGCGTTCGGGGCCGAGGAGGCCGCCTCAAGGGCCTCGGCCATCAGCGGCACCGGGTCGCGACCGGTGTCGGCGACCCGCCCCGCGAATACCGAGATGATGCTTGGCGGGCCGTCCTTTAGGCAGGTGGCGACGTCGGCGGTTTGAGCGGGCGTCATCAGCGCGGTGACGTTGAGCTTCACGCCGTCGGCGGTGAGCTTGCGAATCAAATCGCCGGAGCTCTCCCCGCGCGTATTGGTGACCGGGACCTTGGTGTAGACGTTGTCGGCCCAGCTCGAGATCAGCCTCGCCTGGCGCTCCATGTCGTCGAACTCGTCCGAGAAGACCTCGAAGGACACGGCCTTGCCGTCGACGGCCTCGAGCACCTCGCGGGCGAAGTCCTCGTAGACCATCGCGCCGTTGGCCTTCGCCATCAGCGTCGGGTTGGTGGTGAAGCCCTTGATCAACGGGTCCTTCGCCAGCTTCGCGATCCCCTCGAGGTCGGCGCCGTCGGCGAAGATCTTGATCTTCAGGTCATCGACTGTGGGCATGGTCAGATCGTCCTTCCGCTGATCTTTCGAGAATCCAGGGCACAGCCTCGCCGAGCGTGCCCACGGTCAGGTCGGGCCCCTCGGGAGACCGCTCAGAATAACCCGAGTCGAGGAAGACAGTCGCGCAGCCGGCTCGGCGTCCAGCCTCGATGTCGCGCCAGCGATCGCCGACCATGACGCTTCTCTCGAGCTCGATTCCGTGCTCGCGCGCGGCGTCGAGGAGCATGCCCGGGGCGGGCTTGCGGCACCGGCAGCGATCGGCGTCGTCGTGGGGGCAGACACGGATCTCGTCGAGGGGCAGGCGCGAGGACAACTCGCGATTCAGCTCCCCCACGGTCGCCATCGTCTGCGTGCCGCGGGCGACGTCGGGCTGGTTGGTGACCACGATCAGCAGCAGTCCGGCCTCGTGCAGCTCTCGGCACGCCTGCTCGACGCCCGGCAGCAGCTCCAGCTCCTCGACCGAGGCCGGCGGCAGCGGCTTGCCGTCGACGACGACGGCGCGGTTCAGTACCCCGTCGCGATCGAGGAAGACGGCGCGGCGTTTGGCGGGCTCCTGCGTCTCGGAGGAGTCGCCTGGCGGGTTCACAGCCGCCCGGCGCGGGCTTCGGGCAGCATCGCGAGCATCGATTCGCGCAGCGCCTCGCGCGAGCCCATCGCGTTCTCCCAGCCGAGGGCACGGATGCGGTCCGTGTCCAGACGCACCACCGGGATGTCGCCCTTCCAGCCGCGGTCGCCGCCGCTGTACTCGTACTCGACGCTCCCAGGTCCCAGACCGACGCACTCGACCGCAAGGTCGGCGATCTCGGTCACGGTGATGTAGTCGCCGGTGGCGACGTTGTAGGCGCCAAATGGCTGCTCCGTCTTCGCCAGCGCGGTCAGCACCGCGTCGACCACGTCGCTCACGTGGATGTAGGACTTGCTCTGGCTGCCGTCGCCGAGGATCGGCAGGCGCGCCGGGTCGTCGAGCAGGCGGCGGACGAAGTCGAAGCCGACCCCGTGCGTCTGGCGGGACCCGACCACGTTGCCGAATCGAAAGACGCAGCCGCGCAGGTCGAACATGTGGCAGTAGGCGGCGATCAGGCCCTCGCCGGCGAGCTTGCTGGCGCCATAGGTCGAGATCGGTACCAACGGCCCGAAGTCCTCGTCTGCCTCGGTCTCGCCGATGTCCCCGTAGACGCCGCTGCCCGACGCGTAGAGGATCTGGGGGGTCGAGGTGACGCGCATCGCCTCGACGACGTGGTGGGTGAGCAGGGTCCCCTGGTCGAAGTCGATCGCGGGTTCGGTCGCGGCGCGGGCGATGTCGGGGTTGGAGGCGAGGTGGATCACCACCTCGTGGCCGCGCATCGCCTCGGTGAGAGCCGCGAGGTCGCCGACGTCGCCCCGCACGACGGCAAGTCGCTCGTCATCCGCGTGCGGCTCCAGGTGCCACTCTCGCCCGGAGGTGAAGTTGTCGAAGATGGTCACCTCCTCGCCGTCTTCGAGCAGCCGGTCGACGAAGTGGCTGCCAATGAAGCCGGCGCCGCCGACGATGAAGTAGCGGCTCACCGTGGCGATGCCCCGAAGCCCGGAAGCGGACTCACTTCACCGACTCCCACTTGGTTGGGACCCGGGCGAGGGCTGGGTGGGTGACCAGCAGGTGCCAGACGACCGCACAGAGGCCCTCGGTGTGGGGGGTCGTGCGGTCGGGGTGCAGGGGCGGAATCACCACCGAGGCATCGGCGACCTTGCGCGTGTGGCCGCCGTCGCGTCCGACGACCCCGAACACTCGGGCGCCTGCCGATCGCGCCTGCTCGACTGCCAGCACCAGGTTGGCCGAGATCCCACGATCACGGTCGCCGCCGCCGACCGAGAAGACGAGGATCGCGTCGCCTTCGCCGATCCGCGACCCCTTCAGCCACTCGGAAAAAGTCGTGTCCCAGCCTTCGTCGTTGACCCGGGCCGTCAGCTCGGAGACGTTGTCGGTGGGCGCGTAGGCCTCCAGCGCGCAGAGCTTGCGGAAGTCGTTGACGGCGTGGCTCGCGTGCCCAGCAGAGCCTCCGACGCCGAGGATGAAGAGGCGGCCGCCGTCATCACGCACCCGAGCCAGCCCTGAGGCGACGCGCTCGATGTCCTCGCGGTCGAGCGCCGCCACGATCTCGGTGGTCTCGGCGAGGAAGTCGTCGGAAAAGGAAGCCATCATTGACCCCTCCGGCACTCGGCGAAGGTATTGAGGCCGAACTTGTGGCGGAAGCAGCGGATGTCATGGGGCCGAAAGCCGGCGCGCACCAGCAGCGGCCAGAGGTCACGGGGGTCGTAGTAGGCCTTGTGGTCGTCCATCTCCTCGGCCGGGCTGGCCCCGAGCCGGAAGGCGCTCAGCTCGAGCCAGCGCTTGCCGCGCCAGGACGGCACGTTGACCAGCACGACGCCCCCGGGCCGGGCGATCCGGTGCACGCCCACGAGCGCGCGCTCGGGCTCCCAGAGATGCTCGAGGACGGAATTGAGGACGATCACGTCCAGCGAGGAATCCTCGAGGTCCTCGAGCGCTTCCGGCAGCGAGCCCTCGGTCGCGGCCACCTTCGGGTGTTCCTTGAGATCGGGGGCGATCGCGACGTCGATCAGCACCAGCTCCCGCACGCGGTCGAGGATCGTGCGTGCGAAGGTCGCGTCGTAGCCGCAGCCGAAGTCGCCAACCCGCTTGCCGCTGAAGTCCGGCACGGCGCGGCGGATGCGGCGGGTCGAGAGCCAGACGCCGAAACGATCGACCGAGGTAGGGGGCCGGTGCTGACCGTAGGAGCCCGCCCTCTGGGAATGCTGCGCGGTTGCCATCAGCGCTTCACCACGATCCCGTGGCCGTTGAGGTTATGCAGCACGAGGCGGTCGTCGCGCCCGCGCTGCTCGTCGACGAACTTGGTGACGCCGGGGCAGGCGGGAAAGCCGTAGTCGTCGAAGACGGCGAGGCCGCCCGGCGAGAGACGCTCCCAGGCCCAGTCGAAGACGTCCTTCGCCGACTGGTAGACATCGACGTCGACGTGGCACAGGCGCAGGCTCCGGTCGGCGATGCGGTCGCCGGTTTCCTCCGGGAAGACGCCCTGGAGCAGCTCGACGTTGTCCAATCCGAGCCGCTGGACCAGCGCTTCGACGATCTCCCGGGAAGTGTCGTCGTGCTTGCCGTCGCGGTAGTAGGTGTCGAGGTCGCCCGTCTTCACGACGCCCTCCCATGTGTCGCAGAGATAGACCGGGTCGGGGATCCCGAGCGCCTTCGCACGGGTGGCCATGATCGCGCCGCTGCCGCCCCGCCAGACGCCGACCTCGACGATCGCGCCCGGCACCTCGCGCAACTCTCCGACCATGGTCCAGAGCTCATAGCAGCGCCAGACGTCGACCAGGGTGTGCTTCCTCACCGCCCGATAGACGCGCTGGAAGTCCTCGTCGGCCTGCCAGGGCGCGTAGGAGGAAATCGGATAGGACATCGCGTGGGCCCCGGAACGCACCGCGTCGCGGCGGACGAACGGAAGTGCGGCTCCCTTTGCGACCGAGTAACCGGACTCGCGAATCAGCCGGCCGTAGTACCTAACGTAGGACACCGGTTCTCCGATCCGCACTGGTCCCAGTGCGCTGGCGAGTCCTTGCGGTCGCGGCGACGGTGCCGTGGAGCAGGAGCATGGAGACGAAGAGCTGCGCTCCGGCGATCACCGCCGCCAGTCCGGTCAGCGCCAGGTGATTCTTGCCGCTCTCGGCCGCGCTGAGGCGAAAGTCTTGGTCGAAATAGCTGAACACGAGGGGCAGGGCCAGGCACACGCCCAGGACGACGAGGCCGAGCGCGATCAGGGCGGTACGCGTGTAGGGGAAGACGCGCATCCAGCGACGTGTGTTGCGGCCCGTGTAATCGAAGAGCACCTGGGCAATACAGCCCAGGAAGAAGCCTTGGAGCCCGACCACGAGCATCGCCAGCCCTAGGAACTGCCAGTTCAGCGACAGGGTGACGGCCCCCACATCGAGGTCACCGAAGCTCACGGGCAGGACGATGAGCAGCCCGAGGATCGTGAGCACGATGCCCGGCTTGAAGACGAAGAAGTCGGACCCGTAGACGAACATCGCGCGCAGGTTGATCCAGGCGGCCTTGAACGGGGACAGCCACCCCGACCGCTTGTGGTGGCTGAGCCGCCCTTCGGGGTCCTTGAGGAAACGGACCGGCACTTCGGCGGTCTGAAGGTCCATATGGACCGACTTCAGCACCATCTCCGACGCGTACTCCCAGGACTGCGACTGAATGTCCATTCGCTCCAGCGCATCGCGGGTGATGCCGCGCATCCCGCAGTGGATGTCGGAGAAGTCGCTCGAGTAGAGGACGTTGAGAATCCAGGTCGTGATCGGGGTGCCGAGGTAGCGGTGAAGCCAGGGCATCGAGCCGGGCTCGATGTAGCCCTTCCACCTCGAGCCCATCACGAACTCATAGCCCTCGCGCATACGCTCGACGAAGGGGCCCAACTCGCGGAAGTCGTAGGTGCAATCGGCGTCGCCCATCAGCACATAGCGGCCGCGGATGAACGGCAGTGCGTCGATGTAGGCGCGGCCCAGTCCCCGCTTCGGCGTTGCCAGGACCCGGGCGCCCTTGGAGAGAGCGATCTCCGCCGTTCGGTCGGAGGAGCTGTCGATGATCAGGATCTCGCCGACGACACCGGCCTTGCGAAGGCCTTCCCGGCACCATTCGACGAACTCGCCGATTGTCAGTTCCTCGTCGAGCGCCGGGATGACGATCGAGAGCTCGGGATCGGCGACGTCGTCGGACGGGACCATGAGCCGGACATCGTCGGCCTGTCCCGCGGACGCCTCACGGACGGCACTGGCCACGGGCGAGACTCTACCCATCGGGTTCACCGCCACCCGCGCTCGCGCCTGTACTGGCGGGCCACGGCGGCGACGAAGGCGGGATTGCTGCGCAAATAGCGGGGGCCGAGCCGCCGGGGCTCGCGCCCGAGGCGGTAGGCCCATTCGAGGCCGCGGCGCTGCATCCAGGACGGCGCCTGGGAGACACGCCCGGCGAGGAAGTCGAAGGCGGCGCCGACGCTGACCAGGACCGGCGCCTTGACCAGTGGGCGCATCCGCGCCACCCACTTCTCCTGGCGCGGGGTCGAGATCCCGCACCAGACGATCCCGGCACCGGACTCGTCGATTCGCTGCGCCACCTCGCGCTCCTCGTCCGCCGTCAGGTCACGGTGGGGAGGGCTGTAGTCGCCCGCGATATCGATCGCCGGCGCGCGGCGCCGCAGGCCGGTCTTCAGCTCCCGCAGCGCTCCTTCGTCGTGGCCCCCATATAGATAGACGCCGGTGCCTGCCGCCGCCGCCCGGTCGCAGGCACGTTGCATCAGCGTCGGCCCGTAGACGCGGTCGCGCAACGGCTTTCCCTCGCTGAGCAGGTTGAGCGCCCAGACCACCGGCATGCCGTCGGGGAGGTTGAGCGTCGCGCCGTTCAGCACCACCGCCAGCTCGGGGTCGCGGCGACTCTCCATCAGGCCATGGACCGAGGTGCAGCAGAGGTAGCCGCGCCGATCGCCGGCGAGCATCTCCTCGATGCAGGCAAGCGTGCCGTCGTAGTCGGTGAGCTCGAACTCGATCCCAAGCAAATTACGAGTGGCGATTTCAGCGCTGCTCTGGCCGCCCGAGCTCATGCCAGCGCCGTTCGGTAGCAGGCCATCATCCGTTCGTAGTACCCGTCCTCGCCGAAGCGCTCGCGGGCCCGGGCCAGCGCCGCCTCGCCGCGCTCGCGGCGCAGCTTTGGGTCGTCCCACAGCTCCCCCAGCGCTTCGGCCCAGGCGCCAGCGTCGGTGGGCTCGACGGTTGCGTCTGGCCCGACCATCTCCGGAAGCCCACCGATCTCCGAGGCGAGCACCGGCAGCCCGGCTGCCATCGGTCCGGAGACCGCATAGGGATGCGGCTCGTGCCAGCGCGACGGGACGACGGCGACCGCGGCGCCCTCGCGAGCAGCTGTCAGCGCGGCTGCATCGAGCTGGCCCAGGAAGCGGACGTCCGCATCGCCCACCGCCAGCCGGCGCAGGCGCGGCTCGTCGGGCCCCTCGCCGGCGATCGCGAGTGGAACGCCGGCGCGCTTCGCCGCCTCGATTGCCGTGTCCACCCCCTTCTCCTCCGCCAGCCGCCCGGCATAGAGCGCGTACTGGCCGGAGTCGGCCGCCGAGCGTTCGGCGAAGGCGGAATCGGGCAGGAAGTTGGGGATCACGTCGTAGTCGCCCAGCGGCAGCCCCAGCTGGGCGAGCATCCGCACAGAGCCCTCGCTGGTGAGGACGAAGCGGTCGACCGCCTCAAGCATCGGTCGCTGCTGCAGCGCGATGCCGGCGGCGTAGGTGAGCGCTTCACCGACGTTGCCGCGGCATCGCAGCCGGGCCCCTGGCCAGGTGTTTCGCCCCTGGCAGCGGGTGCACGGCGTGCCGTCACGGTAGGCGATTCCGATCGCGCAGACGAGGCGGTAATTGTGCAGGTGCATGACCACGCGTGCTCCCGCGTCCCGGGCGGCGGCCAGCGCCCGCGGCCCGAGCAGCGGCACGGTGTTGTGCGCGTGGACGACGTCGGCGTCGATCTCGCGCACAGCGTCGGACACCTCGCCGGGGGCTAAACCGCCGCGCAGCATCCCCGCCCCGGCGCGCAACCGTCCGGAGCCGCCGCTCTCGCTGGGGCGCTCCAAGAGCTTCACCGTATGGCCGCGGTCGCGCAGCAGCGCCACCTGCTCGGTCGCGGCGCGCTCCTCGCCGCCCTGCGAGCGGTAGCGGTTGTGGAGCACGAGCACACTCGGCAGCTCGCGGTCGGGGCTCATGCGACGTGCGTGTGGCGGGCCAGTTCCGTCTCCGCCTCCACATAGGTGACGTGCTCGCGGCCGGCCAGCAACCGCTCGGCCGCCGCCCGCGCTCCGACGACGTCGACGGCGGAGGCAGTGGGGCGCGACTCGTGGCGCACCGGCACGGCGTCGATCACGCCGAGCCGCCATCCCTCGCGCTCGGCAACCGCCGCCCAGTGCAGGCAAAGCCCCCAACCCATCCCCTCGTCGGGGAAGGGGGTGAGTGCTTTGAAGGCGTCGCGATGCATGAGCACGGCGGGGCCGATCTCGACGAAGCGCGTCTCACGAGCCAGTGCCGGACGGCGCCGGTTCACGTTCCACCATCCGTAGCTGGCGCGACTGAGAGCCGGCTGGGCAAGGGTGAGCCGAAAGCGCTCCGCCACCACCAGCAGGCGGTCGAGGAAGTGGCGGCCGACCCCGAGGTCGTCGTCGAGAATCAGCACCCAGTCGGCGGCCAGAGGCCCCGCGGTCTCGGCGACCCGATTGAGGTTCGCGAACTTGCCGCCACGCAGGTCGGTGAGTGCGGTTTCGCCGGCGAGCGCCGGCGCCGCGGGCCCCATCGAGCCCAGCGCGACGCGGACGTTGTGCACCGACTCGCGGACCCGACGCAGGGCCGCCTCGAGCTCCGCCCCGTCACCGCCGTAGATGGCGAGCACGAGCACGTCGCGGCTGGGGCCCTCGGCGGCCAGGGCGTCCAGCTCCCGACCGACTCCGAGGGCGCGCTGGCGTGCGTTCAGCGCCAGGTCCGCCAAGCGCCCGGTACCGCGCCCGATCAGGCTGCGACGCAAGCGCCGGCGCAGTTTGCTGCGCGCCCGCCAGTCGAGCGGGTAGGCGTCGCCGTCATTCACGCTTGCTCGATGAACGCCCGCAGGCGCTCGACCAACGCTGGGCTGAACGAGTCCTCCCAGCTGTGGCTCCAGTTGACGTTGGCCCCACGCAGCCGGCGGTCTTGGTCGGTCGAGGCGGCCACGGCCTCTCGGATCCCCTCCTTGATCCCCTCGATCGTCGGCTCGACCGCGATCAGGTTCGTGGAGATCTCCGCCAATGCCTCGCGGGTCTTGTTCTCGAACGTGTTGGTGACCACGGGCATGCCGGCCGCCGACATCTCCACCGGCACGAGGCCGGGTTGAGGGGTGAGCATCAGCGACAGCCCAGCGGCGTGACCACGGAGAAGGTCCGCGTATTGGCTCTGATCCTGACGCTCGAGGATCTTGACCCTGAGCCCGTTGCCGTAGCGGATCTCGCTCGGCTGCTTGGGGCCGACCCCGTTCAGCACCCACCCGTCGAGCGTGCCCTCGTTGCGGGCCTCGGCCAGGGCGATCAGGCCGAGCTCGAACATGTTTCGCTCCGCGTGAAGGTCGGGACGCACATGGAAGAGCAGCTTGCGCTCGGAATTGCGCATCTCCTCCGCGGTGGGCGGGCGGACCTGCGTGATCGCGTTCTCGAACACCGACGAATGGTCTTCTCCACTTCCATCCCGCCCGGCGAACACGCCGAGCCGCTGACTGCGGAAGTACTCGCGCAGCAGGTCGGTGGAGAAGAGGGCGAAGTGAGGGAAGTCGTAGCTCTGGCGCGCCAGCGCGGCCTCGCTGCCCATCGGCAGGGTCAGCGGCTCGCACTCCGGGATCAGGTACAGAAAGCGCCGCCCGCCGAGCTCCTGGCTGGCCCGGTGGGCGATTTGCGCGGTCCACCAAGTGGTCGCCACGAAGCGGTCCTCGGGGTTCACCTCCAGCTTCTGGGAGCGGTCGTGGGCCAGCTCGACCTCGATCAAGTCCGTGATCCCCTCCATCCCCTCGAAGCCCTGGATGTCCTGGCGCCAGCTCGGCGGCAGGTAGAACGGCTCGTCGACGCAAACCACCCGCACACGCTCGCCGGCTTCTGCCAGCCTGCGAGCGAGGTTGAACTTCTCGACCGAGTCCTCGAAGAAGCGGTCCAGCTCGATCTTTGGGATCAGCACGTTGACCCGCTGCGGGGCGCCGGTCGCCTGCTCGAGCCGCAGGGGCGCGATCAGCCGCTGCAGACGCGCGGCGTCGAGCGGTTCGGAGGCCAGGGGGAGCTTCAGCATCGTTGAGAGAGTCTCCCGCCCCGGGGGCGGTGGCGGCAGCCGCAGCATCTTGACCGCGTTCAGCGTCGCGTGCCAGAGCGAGCCGGCGACGAGCATTCGCTCGGTGCCAAGCGTCTGGGAGCGAGCCGACCGCGCCCTGACCATCATCCAGGCCCAGTGGGCCGGCGAGCTTTCGATGCGCGCCCAGCGGCGAAGCACGCGGCGCTTGCGCCTGTCGATCGCCTTACCCCCTCGAAGCAGCAACAGCTCGGCCGAGGTGCGCACGCCGAGAAGCGTCGGGTAGCAGGTGCGCAGGGCCGACAGCCGCCGGGCGATCGCGGCGCGAAATGCAGGGCCTCCCCGGATCACGCGCAATATCCCTGGGCCCCGAGTGCGTCGCGGGCGTCGCAGGCTCTCGTGCCCCAACGCGGCGCCGCGGTGCTGGACGTAGTCGTAGAGAGGCCGGTCCACATAAGCAACTTCGCCGAGCGCCATCGCCACCATCGCCACCCAGTGATCGTGCAGCCCGCCTTCAGGCGGGGTGGGAAAGGGCAGGACGTACTCCAGCAGCTCGCTTCGAAACAGCGCCGATCCACCGGTGACCGAGTTGGACAGCAGAAGGGCTCCGAGGTCGTCGGCGTTGTAGTCACGCTCGGTCCAGAAGGTCTCCGAGATCGTCTCGCCGTCCGGGTCGGTGACCCGCATGTCGCTGTAGGCGAGAGTCACGCCGTCGGAGATTTGCTCGACAAGCGCGGCCAGCTTGTCTGGGTGCCAGTGGTCGTCCTGGTCGGAGAGGGCGACAAGCTCGGCCTCGGCGGGCACCGATTCGAGGGCGCGCTCGAAGTTGCGGTAGTACCCGAGCCGTCGCGGCCCGCGCTCGATCCGGAAGCGTGGATCGCCGCCGACGAGCTGCTCGATCATCGCCAAGGGTTCCGGGCGTGAGTCGTCGTCGCTGATCACGCAGGTCCATTTCTCATAGGTCTGGGCCCTGATCGAGTCGATTTGCTGACGGAACAACTCCGGCGGCGGGTTGAAGGTCGCCATGCAGATCGCCACCTGGGGCGTTCCGCCGTCGAAATGCGCCCAGGCCCTGGGCTCGCCCGGAAGCAGCTGCAGCCGGGAAACGCGCTTCGAGACGGTGTCACCGCCGGCCAGCTTGGCGCGGAGGCCGATCTCCACCTCGCGGCTCTCGCCCAACTCGCGCAGCGTGACCAGTCCCCAGAAGCCGCTGCGGTAGGCGAGCTCGGACGCGACGGCCGACTCCGTGAGCCCGTGGAGCACGTCGGGGCGCGGCATCCCGTGTGCGATCAAAGGCTGGGCCTCGCCGTCGACCAGCACCTCCAGGCGCCGGATCGGCCGCCGAGAGTCAAAGCACCAGCCGTAGAGGGTGAGCAGGTTGCCGCGGCCGACCTCGATCTCCCGTGGCAGCTCGGACTCGATCCCGAAATGCAGCTCTGCGCCGTCTGAAGGGTTCATCCCAGGCATGTAAACACGGAAGGAGGCGACGGTCCGCGGCCGAAGTTGGCGGCGAAATGAAGATAACGGCAACAAGAACCCTGATGAAGTCGGCACCGGAGCTGTGGGAACTGCTCGACGACGAGCCTCAACTTCGCCACTGGTCGGAGCGAATCTGCGATGACGACGGCGCAATCGAGGTGGTCGCCCGCGATCCGGGGCGTCTGCTCGCCTGGCGATGCGACCGTCTGAAGGTCAAGGTCAAGCTCGAGGAGAAGGGCTTCGGCACCAAGGTGGCGATCGCGGCGAAAGCCGATGGAAGGCTGAAGGAAGCGCTTCTCGACCAGGTGCTCGACGAACTGGCCGAGCCGCAGCGGCGGCCGTTCAGCGGCGTTTAGCTGAGCCGGCTTCAGCGCAGGGATCCGGACACCGCGCGGCTATCGTGGGCCACTTGAAGGCCTCCGACACAGGCGAAGGCGGACGGGTCTACTCGTCATCGCACCGCGGGGGGCTGGCGCGGATCGCGGAGCCATTTTCACGCCGTGCGAGGCAGCGCCGTCATGCCCTCTACCGCAGCGCCATCGCCGCGAAGCCCGAGGAGACGATCCTCGACATCGGCTGCGGGACCGAGGGCCTGGCGGCATTCGAGCAGGGCGCCGACATCACCGGCCTCGACGCCGCCAACCGTCCCGACTACCCGAGCAGCAGGTTCGTGCGCGGCGACGCGCGGGCGCTGCCCTTCGAGCCGGGCTCGTTTGACATCGCCTACTCGAACTCACTGGTCGAGCACCTCGACCCCGCCGACCGGCCGCGTTTCGCGGCCGAGATCCGCCGGGTCGCCGGCCGCTACTGGGTGCAGACGCCGAACCGCTACTTCCCGATCGAGCCGCATGTTCTTCTGCCCGGATTCCAGTTCCTGCCGGAGCCGGCGCGGCGGCGCCTCTGGCGCCTCGGGATGCCGCGTACTCCCTACGAGCCGATCGAGCTGCTCGGCGCCGCCGAGCTGCGCGAGCTGTTTCCCGACGCCGTGATCCTGCGCGAGCGCTTCCTCGGGCTCACCAAGTCGCTGATCGCGGTCGGTCCGGCAGAGCTCGTCGACGTCTCGGGCTGAGCGTCACGCTGGTCCGGCCGTCCCGCTGAGTGCGTCGCACCGGCATATCCTTGTGCTGTGGCAACGAAGCCGACCGAAGAGCGCACGATCGCCCCGATCGTGGGGCCCGACGACGAGCGGGTCTTCACCGACTCGGGGATCGAGATCGAGCAGGTCTACACCGACGCCGACGTCGCTCCGGGGCTCGACGACCGCCTCGGCGAGCCCGGCGCCTATCCGTACACCCGCGGAATCCACCCCGGCATGTACCGCGACCGGCTCTGGACGATGCGCCAGTACGCCGGCTACGCGACCGCCGAGGAGACCAACACCCGCTACCGCTACCTGATCGAGCACGGGTCCACCGGCCTCTCGATGGCCTTCGACCTGCCCACCCAGCTCGGTAGGGATTCCGACGATCCCTTGTGTCGCGGGGAAGTGGGCCGCACCGGGGTCGCGATCGACACGGTCGAGGACATGAGGATCGCCTTCGATCAGATCCCCCTCGACAGCGTCTCGACCTCGATGACGATCAACGCCCCGGCGGCGGTCCTGCTGCTGCTCTACCAGCTGGTCGGCGAGGAGAACGGGATCAAGGCCGACCAGCTGCGCGGCACGGTCCAGAACGACGTTCTGAAGGAGTACGTGTCGCGCGGCAACTACATCTATCCCCCGGAACCGACGATGCGGCTCACAACCGACATCTTCGCCTACTGCGACGAGCATGTCCCGCAGTGGAACACGATCTCGATCTCCGGCTACCACATGCGCGAGAAGGGATGCTCGGCGGTGCAGGAGGTGGCGTTCACGCTCGCCAACGCGATCGCCTACGTGCAAGCCGGACTCGACGCCGGGCTGGAGATCGACCGCTTCGGCAAGCGGCTGGCGTTCTTCTTCAACTGCCACAACAACGTCTTCCAGGAGATCGCCAAGTTCAGGGGCGCGCGCCGCATGTGGGCGAAGATCATGCGCGAGCGCTTCGGCGCCACTGACGAGGACGCTCTGAAGATCCGCTTCCACACCCAGACCGGCGGCGTCACCCTCCAGGCCCAGCAGCCGGAGGTGAACATCGTTCGTGTCGCGCTGCAGGGCTTTGCCGCAGTCTGCGGCGGCACCCAGTCGCTGCACACGAACGGGTTCGACGAGGCGCTAGCGCTGCCGAGCGAGCGTTCGGCGCGGATCGCGCTGCGCACCCAGCAGGTGCTGGCGCACGAGTCCGGCGTCGCCGACACCGTCGACCCCTTTGCCGGCTCCTATTTCATCGAGGCGCTGACCGACGAGATCGAGCAGCGCTCGTGGGAGCTGATGGACAAGGTCGAGGAGCTTGGCGGCTCGGTGCAGGCGCTGGACTTCATCCAGCGCGAGATCGAGGAGTCCGCAGCCTCCTACGAGGCGCGCTACCGCAACGGCCAGGACATCGTCGTCGGGGTCAACAAGTACGTCACCGACCAGATCGACGACGTCGAAATCCTCAAGGTCGATCCCGAGTCAGAGGAGCGCCAGCTGCGGCGGCTGGCGGAGTTCAAGCAGGCCCGCGACGCGGCCGAGGTGGAGGCCAAGTTGGAGGGCCTTCGCGACGTCGCCCGCGGCGATGGCAACCTGCTGCTGCCGATCCGGGACGCCCTGCGGGCGGGCGGGTCGATTGGCGAGGTGTGTGGGGCGATGCGCGACGTCTTCGGTGAGTACCAGGGCGGGGCGTTCTTCTAAGCCACGCATAGACTGCGGCCGATGCGCGAGAAGTTCCCCGAGAGCCACGAGGAGAAGCTCGATTACCTGCGCGAGCTGCGCGAGCAGGCGATCCATTCGGCCTCCGAGGAGGCGGTAACCAAACAGCATGAGAAGGGCAAGCTGACCGCCCGGGAGCGGATCGAGAAGCTGCTCGATCCCGGCTCCTTCGAGGAGCTTGACACCTTCGTCCGCCACCGCACCTACGAGTTCGATATGCAGAAGCGCCGCCCCTACGGCGACGCGGTGGTGACCGGCTACGGAACGATCGACGGACGCACCGTGTTCGTCTTCTCGCAGGACTTCACCGTGTTCGGCGGCTCGCTGGGCGAGGTGATGGCGGAGAAGATGTGCAAGGTGATGGACCTGGCGGCCGAGGTCGGCGCCCCCGTGATCGGCATCAACGACTCCGGTGGGGCGCGGATCCAGGAAGGGGTCGTCTCACTGGGCGCCTACGGCGACGTCTTCGTTCGCAACGTCAAGTGCTCGGGGGTGATTCCCCAGATCAGCCTGGTCATGGGCCCCTGCGCGGGCGGCGCCGTCTACTCGCCGGCGATGACCGACTTCATCTTCATGGTCAAGGAGACCTCGCACATGTTCATCACCGGCCCCGAGGTGATCAAGACGGTGACCGGGGAGGAGCCGACCTTCGAGGAGCTTGGCGGCGCGATGACGCACAACACCAAGTCCGGTGTCGCGCACTTCGCCGCCGACGACGAGGAGAGCTGCCTGGAGGACGTCCGCTACCTGATGTCATTCCTGCCCCTCAACAACCTCGAGCTTCCGCCGCGGGTCGAGCCCCACGACGACCCCGACCGCATGGAGTTGGCGCTGGACTCGATCGTCCCCGACGATCCCTCCAAGCCCTACGACATGCGCGACGTGATCTCACTGATCGTTGACGACGGCGAGTTCTTCGAGGTCCAGGAGCACTTCGCGCGCAACATCGTGATCGGCTTCTCGCGCCTCGACGGTCGCCCGATCGGCGTGGTGGGAAACCAGCCGGCGCACCTGGCCGGGGTGCTGGACATCGAGTCGTCGGAGAAGGCGGCGCGCTTCGTGCGCACCTGCGACGCCTTCAACATCCCCCTTCTCACCTTTACCGACGTGCCCGGCTTTCTCCCCGGCACCTCGCAGGAGTGGGGCGGAATCATCCGCCACGGCGCGAAGCTGCTCTACGCCTTCACCGAAGCGACCGTCCCGAAGCTGACCGTCGTCACCCGCAAGGCCTACGGCGGCGCCTACGACGTGATGAACTCAAAGCACATGCTGGCCGACTTCAACTTCGCCTGGCCGACCGCCGAGGTCGCCGTGATGGGCCCCGAGGGCGCGGTCAACATCATCTACCGCCGCGACATCGCCGACTCGCCGACGCCGGAGGAGCGCCGCGCGAAGCTGATCGCCGACTACAAGGCCCACTTCGCCAACCCCTACTCGGCCGCCGAGCGCGGCTACATCGACGACGTGATCGTCCCCCACGAGACTCGCCCGAAGCTGATCCGGGCCCTGAACACGCTGCAGACCAAGCGCGTCGAGCAGCCGAAGCGCAAGCACGGGAACATCCCGCTCTAGCTGTCTTCGCTCCCGACCACCGCCTCAACGGTACCTTCAAGGTCGTCGGGCTTCTGGTCGGCCGGTGCGTAGCGGTGGTGCAGCATCAGCCCGTTGCCGTCCGGGTCTGCGAAGTAGGCCATGTGGCAGACCCCGCTATCGACGACGTCCTGCTGGAACTCGACGCCCTTGTCCTCCAGTTCCTTACGAGCGGCGTGCACGTCGTCGACCTGAAACGCGATCGGGTGCGTGTGGGGCGCGAACTCGAGGCCGAAGGCGGCGGACTGCATGACGGCGATCGTCAGGCTCCCGGTCTCGAACTCGACGCCGGGCATGTCTCCCCAGCGCTTCGATTCCGGCAGGCCGAGCGTCGTCCCGTAGAACTCGACCGCGGCGTTGATGTCCGTGACCGGCACGCAGATGAAGTCGGTGCCGGTGACTTGGATCGTCGATGTGCTCATGTCTGGGCTCCTTACATGTGGGATTGATCGGACTCTAGAGCTCGACCTGCTGCGCCTCGATCCTGCCCTCGCGCAGGGCGTCGAGCACCGCGAGCGCGATTCCGAGGTCCTGGATCGCCAGCCCGGTGGAGTCGAACAGCGTCGTCTCGGCGTCCGAGCCACGGCCCTTGGCAGCGCCGGTGAGCACCTCGCCGAGCTGCGTGACCTGACCGCGGCTCACCTCGCCGGCCGTTACAGCCCCGGACAGCTCGCCGCCGCCGCTCGCCTGCTCCCACTCGTCGCAGAACAGATGGCAGCGGCGCAGCGCGGCGCGCTCCAGCTCCGCCTTGCCGTGAGCGTCGGCGCCGAGCGCGGCGATGTGCTGGCCTTCGCGCAGGTCGGATGCAGACAGCACCGGTTGGTTCCCCGGGGTGCAGGTGATGACCACGTCGGCGCCAACGGCCTCCTCGTGGCCTCCCGCCCTCCAGCCGAGCTCGGAAGCGAGTCGTTCAGCCGCCGCAGGGTCGCTGTCGTTGCAGACGCCGGGGCCGTAGCCGGCGGCGGCGAGGCAGCGCGCCGCCCACGCGCCGTTGACGCCGCAGCCGATCACACCCACTGAGCTCGCGCCCGACGCAGCCAGCGCCTGCGCCGAGACCGCAGCTGCGGCGCCGGTGCGCAGCCAGGTCACCGAGCGGGCGTCGAGGATCGCAAGCTCGGCGCCGCTCTCGGCGTCCGAGAGCACGATCACGCCGGTCACCACCGGTAGCCCCCGCTCGGGGTTGTGCGGGTACGAGGTCACCCACTTCAGCAGCGCCACCCCTGACCCGCGCGCGGGCATGGCGCGAAAGTCCCCCGGGGGGCTGTCGAGGTAGACCTTTGCCGGCATCACCCACTCGCCGCGCGCGTGGCGCTCGAACGCCTCTCGGGTCCGCTCGATCGCCTCCGCCGGGGTCACGGCCGACAGCACCGCCTCGCCTGAGACAACGGGAATCACGGGGCAGTCATACCGGGGCTCGCCGCTTGGCGGCGGCCGCCTGCGGGGCTAGAGTCCACCCGGTGAGCGCGAACGGAAATCGCAAGCCTCCCCGGCCGCGGATAGAGGTGGTTCGAGGGGCGGCCAGCGAGGAGGAGAGCGCCGCGATCGCGGCGGCGCTGGAGCAGTTCCTGGCCGAGACGGCACCGGCGCCCGCCGAGACACCGCAAAGCCGCTGGCAGCAGGCGGCGCTGCGCGAGGGAACTCTGCGCGATCCCGGGCTGGGCTCCTGGGCGCTTCCAGGCAGCTGACGCGGCTGATCGGATTTGCCCATCGCGGCCGCGCCCCTTGCCCGCCGGCCTCGTTCGGGATAGAAAGGGATATCCACCGTCGATCAAGGAGGGACTCCCTTGGCAGTAGTGAAGATCATCGAGCTCGTCGGAAGCTCAAAGACATCGAGTGACGACGCGGCCAAGCAGGCGCTGGGCCAGGCCCAGACCTCGCTGCGAAACGTCCGCGCCGTTGACATCGTCTCGACCGGTATCCGCGGCGAGAACTTGGACGAGTACCGCGCCCATGTTCGCGTCGCGTTCCTGATCGAAGGCACTGAGGTCGACTGACGCTGCGCTGAACGACATAGTCGCTCCCCGCCTCGGGTCCCCTACATTTCCCCTATGGCCGGCGAGCGCATCGATACGGAGGGGACCGAGCACGGCGGCGAGCTTGCGCCCGAGCGGCTCGCCGAGATGCTGGATGCCGGCGAAGTCGAGCTGATCGACGTGCGCCGCCCGCACGAGTGGGAGTCCGGTCGGATTCCGGGCGCCCGCTGGGTCGAGGTCAACGACCTGCCTGCGCTCGCCGAGGAACTGGACCGCGAACGCCCGGTGGTCTTCTATTGCCGCTCCGGATCACGCTCCGAGCTGGCCGCCGACGCATTGCGCGCGGGCGGCTTCGACGCCCACGCGCTGGCTGGCGGGATTTCGGCCTGGTCGGAGGAGGGGCGTCCGCTCGATCCCGAGGGCGGTTACGTCGCCGAATCGGGCGAGGCAGCGGCATTGCTCGAGGCCCGTCGCAGAAATACTTGAATCTCTGTCAGGTTTAGTACTATTCGCGTCGATAACGCCTGACAGAGGCGTGTTCGCGGATCGTTAGCCCGGAGGACGCATGGAGCCGGTTTCGGCCCCAGCCAAGAAAACCGAACTCGACGAGGACCACGGCAAGGAGCAGCACGGCAAGGGCAAGGTCGGCTCGCTCAAGAACCCGGAGACCTACGACAACGTCCCGGGCCACCTGATCCCGATCCTCGAGGGCGAGTTCGACGACTTCGACACCGAGGCGGGCAAGTTCCTCGCCGAGCAGCTCCCCGAAGAGGAGTTCATCGGCTTCCGGCTCAAGCAGGGCGTCTACGGGCAGCGCCAGCCCGACGTGCAGATGATCCGGGTGAAGCTGCCTTACGGGGGCATCACTCCGGAGCAGATGGAGGCCTTCGCGGACGTGGTCGAGCGCTACGTGCCTCTCAACAAGGCCCACATCACGACTCGGCAGAACATCCAGCTCCATCACATCCCGCTCGACGACGCCGCGAAGGCGATCCGCGAGCTCGGTGACGCCGGCCTCTCATCCCGCGAGGGTTGCGGCAACACGGTGCGCAACGTGACCGGCGACCCCTACGCCGGCCTGCTGGAGGACGAGATCTTCGACCCGACGCCCTACGCGGGCGCCTACGTGCGCTACTTCGTCCGCCACCCCACCACGCAGTTGATGCCCCGCAAGTGGAAGACCGCCTTCTCCGCCTCCGATGCCGACCGCGCGATCACGCCGATCCACGACCTCGGTTTCATCCCCCGAATCGAGGACGGGGTGCGCGGCTTCAAGATCACGGTCGGCGGCGGCACTTCGATCATGCCCCGGATCGCCGAGACGATCACCGAGTTCGCCGAGGCCGACAGCGGCGAGTACCTGCAGATCTCCGAAGCGGCGCTGCGGATCTTCGACCGCCAGGACTGGCTGCGCGCCAACCGCGCTCGCGCCCGCATCAAGGTGCTGATCGACAAGATCGGGATCGAGGAGTTCCGCAAGCGGATCGACGATGAGCTCGAGGGCGAGTGGGTCCTGGACCGAGACTTCGAGGGCGCGGTCGACCGCGGCCGCTTCGTCGACGACGAGGAGGCCAACGCCCCGTCCGCGCCGACGACCCACTCGAGCCCGAACGGTGACCGCTCCCAGTTCAACCGCTTCCTCGATGGCAACGTCACGCCGCAGCGCCAGCAGGGTTTCTCCGCTGTCGAGGTCAAGGTGACCCGCGGCGACCTCACCCCCGAGCAGCTGCGCGGCCTGGCGGCGATCATGCGCGACTTCACCGGCGGCTACGCCCGGACCTCCGCCGAGCATCAGAACCTCGTCCTGCGCTGGGTACGGGACGAGTCGATCTACGACGTCTGGGCGCGCATCACCGAGCTTGGACTCGGCGACCCCGGCGCCAGGGAGATCACCGACGTCGTCAGCTGCCCCGGCACCGACAGCTGCAAGCTCGGCATCACAAGCTCGATGGGCCTCAACGAGTCGATCCAGCAGCGGCTCGAGTCGATGCAGATCGACGATCCGCTGACCCGGCAGATCAACATCAAGATGAGCGGCTGCCCGAACGGCTGCAGCCAGCACCACATCGGCAGCATTGGCTTCTACGGCGCCTCGTTGAAGTTAGGCGAACGCACGATGCCGGCCTACATCCCGCACCTCGGTGGGCGCTCGCAGGCCGACGCTACCTTCGGCAAGCGCCTCAAGGCCCGCATTCCGGCTAAGCGCGTCCCCGAAGCGGTGGAGCGCTGGCTGCGCTTCTACGAGTCCGAGCGCTCCGACGGCGAGCTCTTCGCCGATTTCGTGGAGCGGATCGGCACCGAAGACTTCGAGAAGCAGATCAAGGACCTGACGATGCCGGCCGAGTTCGACCTCGACAACATGCTCCAGTTCGTCGACTGGAGCCGCGCGGAGCCATACAAGGTCGAGCGCGGGGAAGGAGAGTGCGCGGTCTAGTGAAACCCCTTGCCACACTCACCGATCCCGTGCCCGAGACAGCTTTCGACATCGACGCCGAGGCGGTTGCCGCCGACCTCGAGCCGAAGGGCGCCCGCGAGGCGCTGGAGTGGGCGTTCGAGACCTTCCACCCGAGCCTCTACATCGCTTGCTCGTTTCAGAAGACGAGCTCGGTGGTGATTGATATCGCGACCAAGATCGCCCCCGACGCGCGCTTCTTCTACCTCGACACAGACGTGCTCTTCGAGGAGACCTACGAGACCCGCGACCGGCTCGCCGAGCACTACGGGATCGAGTTCGAGCGCTACCACAACCTCACCCTCGAACAGCAGGCCAGCCAGTTCGGCGACGAGCTGTGGAAGCGCGACCCCGACTCCTGCTGCGGGATCCGCAAGGTCGAGCCGATGCGTGAGGCGCTGTCAGGCGTCGACGCCTGGGTGTCGGGGATCCGCCGCGAGGATTCCCAGCATCGCGCCAACGCGCCGAAGTTCGCCTGGGATCGCCGCTTCGGGCTCTGGAAGCTGAACCCGATCGCAGACTGGTCACAGAAAGAGGTCTGGGACTACATCCATGAGAACCAGGTCCCCTATAACCCACTTCACGATCAGAACTACCCCTCGATCGGCTGCACGCACTGCACCAAGCCCGTCGCGCCGGGCGAGGACGCGCGCGCCGGCCGCTGGGCCGGGGCCTCGAAGACCGAGTGTGGGATTAACTGAATTAGCGGGGCCGAGCGTCAGCCGACCCGCTACCCTGACGCGCCTCGTTCTCAGTCGCTCGTCGCTCGTCGCTCGAGGATTTGGGCTCCAGCGACTAGTGACTAGCAACTAGCAACCATGCCTGAGACCACCACAGAACTCTCACTCACTCTTTCCGAGCGCCACACCGCGGACTTCGAGATGATCGCCAACGGCGGCTTCGATCCGCTGCGCGGCTTCATGGGGTCCGAGGACTGGCGTCGGGTGACCGATGAGATGCGGCTCGCCTCCGGTGAGTACTGGTCGATCCCGATAACCCTTGCAACCGACCTCGACTGCGCGGTTGGTGACGTGGTCGAGCTGCATGCCGACGACGGCAAGCACCTCGGGCGTCTCACCGTCGAGGAGATCTTCGATCGCGATGTGCGCCAGGAAGCCGAGAAGGTCTATCGGACCACCGACTCCGACCATCCCGGGGTCGCGGCGATCTTCGAGGAAGGCGACCGCTGCGTCGCCGGCCCGATCGAGGTCGACGAGCTGCCCGACCACGAGGACGCGTTCATGCGCCGCTACCTGACCCCGGCCGAGTCCCGCAAGGCATTCGAGGAGCGGGGCTGGAAGCGGATCGTCGCCTTTCAGACCCGCAACCCGATTCACCGCGCCCACGAGTACCTCACCAAGGCGGCGCTGGAGACCTGCGACGGCCTCTTCATCCATCCGCTGATCGGCAAGACCAAGGAAGGCGACATCCCCGCCGACGTTCGGATGCGCTGCTACGAGGCGTTGATGGACAAGTACTACCCGCAGGACCGCGTGATCCTCGGCGTCAACCCCTCGAAGATGCACTACGCGGGCCCCCGGGAGGCGATCCTGCACGCGATCATCCGCCGCAACTACGGCTGCACGCATTTCATCGTCGGCCGCGACCATGCCGGGGTTGGCGACTACTACGGCACCTACGACGCGCAGAAGATCTTCGACGAGATCGACATCGATGAGCTTGGCATCGAGCCGCTCTTCTTCGAGCACACCTTCTGGTGCAACGAGTGCGAGGGCATGGCTTCGGACAAGACCTGCCCGCACGACGCGGATTCACGGCTGTTCCTCTCGGGCACCAAGGTTCGGGAGATGCTCGGCAACGGGGAGAAGCCGCCGCACGAGTTCTCGAGGGACGAGGTCGCTGAGATCCTGATCGACGCTTACAAGGAGGAATGACGACGATGCCCAGCGACAGACCCACCTACCAGCCGAGCAGCCACGAGAACGGATTCACGCTTTGGTTCACCGGCCTCTCGGGGGCCGGCAAGACGACGATCTCGAAGCTGATCGAGGAGGAGCTGCGACGGCGCCGCAACCGGCTCGAGATCCTCGACGGCGACGTGATTCGCGAGAACCTCTCCAAGGGCCTCGGCTTTTCGAAGGAAGACCGCGACACCAACATCCGCCGCATCGCCTTCGTCGCCGACCGGCTGTCGCGAAATGGCGTGCCGGTGATTGCGGCGGCGATCTCGCCTTACAAGGAGACCCGGGACGAAGCGCGTGAGCTGATGGGGGACCGCTTCATCGAGGTCTACATCAAGGCCTCGGTCGAGACCTGCGCGGACCGTGATGTCAAGGGCCTATACGAGAAGGCCTTCTCGGGCGAGATCAAGGAGTTCACCGGAGTCTCCGACCCGTACGAGGCCCCCGAGAACCCCGAGATCGTCTGCGACACCGAGTTCGAAGAGCCCGAGGAGTCGGCGGCGAAGCTGATCCGGTATCTCGAGGAACGGCGGCTGATCCCGTCCGAGCTCGAGCCGGCCGCCGTCGGCGCTTAGTCGCCTGCGCTAGCCGCCGCCGTCGGAGGGGAGCGTCACAGAGCCGTCCTCGGCGATCGTCCAGCGCGGGTTGTGGGCGACCTCCCAGGGGTGTCCGTCGGGATCGATGAAGAGCCCGGAGTAGCCGCCCCAGAAGGTCTCGCCCGGCTCGCGGCCGATCGTCGCCCCCGCCGCCCGCGCCTCCTCGATTACCGAGTCGACGTCGGCCGGCGAGCGCTCGTTGTGGGCCAGGGTCACGCCGCCCCAGCCGCCGCTGTCGGTCACCGCCGAGTCCTCGGCCAGCCTGGCGCGGTCCCAGAGCGCGACGATCATCCCGACGGCCTGAAAGAAGACGACATCGGCGTCGGGCTCGGCACGAGTGTGCCATCCCAGCGCCTCGTAGAAGGCGCGGGCTCGATCGAGGTCGGTGACGCCGAGGGTGACGAGGCTGAGCCGCTGATCCATCTCCGTCATCGTAGATTGCCCAGATATGGAACCGACCCCCGACCGCCCGCAGATGCCCGAGGCGTATGGAATCGGCGCCGACGGCTCCAGCGCCGGCGAGCTGCTTCCCTGGAGCAAGGTCGAGGAATGGCTTCTGGCTTCGCGCAACTACTGGGTCTGCACGACGCGCTCCGACGGCCGACCTCACGCAAAGCCGGTCTGGGGAATCTGGATGGAGGGCATGGTGGTCTTCTCGACCGCCCCGGCTTCGGTCACGGGTCGCAATCTGCAGCGCGACCCCCGCTTGGCGATCCACCTCGAGAGCGGCGACGAGGTGGCAATCCTCGAGGGCCAGGTAGGGCGGCTCGCCGATGACTTGTTCGAGCGCTACGCCGACGCCTACGACGCCAAGTACCACTATCGGCCGCCGCCGAGCGGGGAGCCGCCTTGGGCGCTGGGCCCCGAAAAGGTCCTCAGCTGGACCGAGGCAGACTTCCCGAGCACCGCCACCCGCTGGAAATTCTGATGGGCGGGAACAATGTCGAGGTCGTCCGGGAGCTCTACCGTCGGACGGAGGACGACGGCCGCTTCCCCGACGAGTTGCTCGACGACGAGGTCGAGTGGGTGAATCCCCCCGACGCGGTCGAGACTGGCACGCGCCGTGGGCGCGACGCTTTCCACGCCGCATTGGATAGCACCGAGGAGGCCTTCGATCGGATTGCAATCGAGCCAGAAGAGCTGATCGATGCCGGCGATCAGGTCGTGCTGCTCTGCACCTGGGTGGTCCGGGGCAGGGGCAGCGGCCTCGAGCGCCGCCAGCCACAGGGCCACGTCTGGACCCTGCGAGACAGCAAGGCGATTCGCTTCCGCTGGTTCAACGACCAGGATGAGGCGCTGAAGGCCGCGGGGGTCGAGCGCTAGGCGCGCGGAGGGGGAAGCTTCGTGATCGCCGGGGCGCGCAGCCCGTCCAGGACGATCCCCAGGTAACGCTCCCAGTTGGACTCTGGGCCCTTCGAGCCGCCCCGGGGAGCCCGGGCGAGTCCGCACATCAGCAAAGGCACGTCCTCGGGAACGACGTCGCGGCGGAGCGAGCCGGCCTTCTGAGCCTTCGCTATCAGCTTGCTCACCGGCTCGAACAGGCCTGAACCGTCGGCGGCCTCGCGCATCGTCTCCGGCCGGGCCCCCATGATCTCGGAGAGGGCGCGGTCGTTTGCCTGGACGCTGGCCGAGTAGTGCATGAACTCGGCAAATCCGACCCAGGGGTCCGGGTTGTCCAGCGCCTCACGGGCCTTCTCGGTTAGTCCCTTGAATCGCTCCGCCGCCAGCGCATCGACCAAGGCGTCCTTGGTGGGGAAGTGGCGATAGACGGTGCCGACACCGACCTTCGCGCGCCGGGCAATGTCCTCCATCTGGGCGTCGAACCCATCGTCGGCGAGGCATTTGCGGCCCGCCTTGAGGACCTTCTCGCGGTTGCGGCGCGCGTCGGCGCGCATCGCCGGCGCGTCAGCGGCGATCGCCTGATCGGCGGGTTTCTGTTGTGTGACCGGGTTCACAATCTGGGAGACAAACGGAATCTATATTCCGTTATAGTACACCGGAATCGGAACTCAGGTTCCGATTATGTCGAAGCCGACGGTCGAATGCAAGTCAGCAAATAGGAGACCCGATGACCGAAGCCCAAGTCCTTGAACGTCGCCGCTGGATCGCCCTGATCCTCCTCTGCGTGGCCCAGTTCGTCGTCGTCCTCGATGCCTCGATCGTCAACGTCGCCCTGCCGACGATCGGCACCGCCCTTCACTTCTCCCAGGACAGTCTCTCCTGGGTCGTCAACGCCTACATCCTCACCTTCGGCGGCTTTCTGCTGCTTGGCGGCCGGATGGCGGACCTGCTCGGCCGCCGCCGCGTGTTCATGGGCGGCCTCGTCCTCTTCGCGCTCGCCTCACTGGCCGGCGGCCTGGCGACCAACGAGGGCCAGCTGATCGCCGCCCGCGCCGTCCAGGGCCTGGGCGCCGCGATCCTCTCCCCGGCTGCGCTGTCGATCGTCACCACCACCTTCCGCGACGGCGCCGAGCGCAACAAGGCGCTTGGCGTCTGGGGGGCGGTCGCCGGTAGCGGTGGGGCCGCCGGAGTGCTGCTCGGAGGCGTACTGACCAGCGGCCTCGGCTGGGAGTGGGTGCTGTGGGTCAACGTGCCGATCGGTCTCGCGGCCGCGGCGATAGCCCCCCGGCTCCTGGTGGAGAGTCGCGCCGACTCGGCGACACGGACCTTCGACGCCGGCGGCGCGTTGAGCGTGACGGCCGGACTCTCAGTACTCGTCTACGCGCTCGTCGATGCGACCCGGGTTGGGTGGGGTTCGACCCAGACGATCGGGTTGCTCGCCGTCTCAACGCTCCTGCTGGCCGCATTCGTGGCGATCGAGAGGAGGTCGAGCGCCCCGCTGGTCCCATTCTCGATCTTCCGGTCGCGCACGATCACCGGCGCCAACGCGGTCGGCCTGCTGATTGGGGCCTCCCTGTTCTCGATGTTCTTCTTCATCTCCCTCTACATGCAGCAGGTGCTCGGCTACAGCCCTATCCACGCTGGGCTTTCGTACCTGCCGTTGGCCCTCACGATCGTCGTCTCCGCCGGCATCGCCTCGCAGCTGACCACGAGGATCGGCTACAAGCCGGTGCTTGCGGTCGGTATGGCGTTTATCGGCGCCGGGCTGGTCTGGTTCTCGCAGGTCTCCGCACAGGGGAGCTTTCTCAGCGACATTCTCGGGCCCTCGCTGCTGGCCGCGATCGGACTTGGGCTCGCCTTCGTGCCCAACACGATCGCCGCGGTCTCGGGCGTCGCCGATCGCGATGCTGGCCTGGCGAGCGGCCTGATCAACACCTCACAGCAGGTCGGCGGGGCACTTGGGCTTGCCGTCCTCTCGACGGTCGCCAACTCGGTCACCGGCAATTCGCACACACCCGCGGCCCTCACCAATGGCTTCCAGTCGGCCTTCCTGGCCGGTGCCGGGATCGCGGCCCTCGGGCTTGCCGCGACGCTGCTGCTGATCCGCGGCCGCGACAGCCGCGCACACATCGAGCTGGGCCAGACGTCTGGTCCGGTCGAGCAGCCCGCCTAACCCTCTCTCCACCCACCCTGACGCGCCGCAACCCCTGGCGGCACTCAGGGCTGGGCGGGCACCTGCGGTTCGCCCAGCCCGTATGTCTGGTAGGCTCCGAAGCGCGAGAAGGTCTTGTGGGTCGGGCCGTGGAAGTCGGACGACCCCGTGGGCACCAGGCCCTGCTCTGAGCAGATTCGCAGCAGGTGCTCGGTCTGCTCGCGGCTGTGATCCGGGTAGAAGGCCTCGACGCCCTCGACGTCGAGGGCACCGATCAGCGTCTCGACCTGGGCGGGGTCCTTGATGTCCCAATAGGGGTGGGCGACCACCGCCGCGCCGCCGGCGCCGTGGATCAACTCCACTGCCTCCTCTGCGTCGGGCCAGCGTCGGGGAACGAACGCCTTTGCGCCAGGGACCAGGTATTCGTCGAAAAAAGCGTTCATTTGCTCGGGTTTTGTTCCTGCGGCGCGGGCGATATGGGGCCTTCCCACCGACAGCGCATCGCCCGATTCGGCGATCGCGTCGTCGAGCGTCAGATCGAAGCCGAACGAGCGCAGCTTCTCGACGATCTCGCCGGCCCGGGTGACCCGCTCCTGCTGGGCGTGCTTGCAGGCTGGAGCGATCGCCTCGAGGTCGATCCAGTAGCCGAGCACGTGCAGGTCGTCGGCGTACTCGTGCACACACGACATCTCCAATGCCGGGACCAGTTCGAGCGACAGCTTCGCGGCTGCGCTAGCAGCCTCGGGCACACCAGCGACGGCGTCATGGTCGCTGAGGGCCAGCGTCGTCACACCCGCTTCCGCGGCGGCCTCGACGACCCCAGCCGGCTCGAGCTGACCGTCGGAAACAGTCGAATGCGCCTGTAGCTCGATCACGAGGTGGCTGAGGTTAGATGGCAAGCGGTCCATAGACTCCCCCGCCGCATGTTCGAGAAGGTGCTCGTAGCCAACCGCGGCGAGATCGCTGTCCGCGTGATGCGGACGTTGAAGGAGATGGGAATCGGGGCGGTTGGCGTCTACTCGGAGGCCGACCGCGAAGCGCCACACGTGCGCGAGGCCGACGAGGCCTTCCTGCTCGGGCCTGCCACCCCGGCGGAGAGCTACCTGGCGATTCCGAAGATCCTCGAGACGGCCGAGAAGGCGGGGGCCGACGCGATCCATCCCGGCTACGGCTTTCTGGCCGAGAACGCCGACTTCGCGCGCGCCTGCGAGAAGGCCAACACCACTTTCATCGGCCCCCCCGCCGAGGCGATCGAGGCGATGGGATCGAAGACGCGGGCGCGCGAGATCATGTCCGAGGCGGGCGTGCCGATCGTGCCGGGGGCGACCAAGCCCGCCGAAGACCTCGACGAGGCGCGCCAGCAGGCGGACGAGGCCGGCTATCCGGTTGCCGCCAAGGCGGCCGGAGGCGGCGGAGGCAAGGGTTTTCGGGTCGCGCAGGGACCAGACGAACTGGAGGAGGCCTTCGAGGGAGCGGCGCGCGAGGGCGAGAAGTTCTTCTCCGACCCGCGCGTCTACGTCGAGCGCTACCTCGAGGACCCGCGCCACGTCGAGGTCCAGGTGCTGGCCGACTCGCAGGGCAACGTGATCCACCTCGGCGAGCGCGACTGCTCGATCCAGCGCCGCCACCAGAAGCTGATCGAGGAGGCGCCGGCGCCCCACGTCGACTTCGAGATGCGGGAGCGAATCGGCGCCATCGCCACCGAGGCGGCGCGCGCGGTCGGCTACCGCTCAGCCGGCACCGTTGAGGGTCTCCAGGTCGGCGACGACTACTTCTTCCTCGAGATGAACACGCGGGTGCAGGTAGAGCACTGTGTGACCGAGATGGTCACCGGGATCGACATCGTGCGCGAGCAGGTGCGGGTCGCGGCGGGCGAGGAGCTCTCGATCGCCCAGGAGGACGTCGAGCTTCGAGGCCATGCGATCGAGTGCCGCATCAACGCGGAGGCGGCGCACAAGAACTTTGCTCCGGCGCCGGGCACGATCACCGGCTATCGCGAGCCCGCCGGGCCGGGCGTGCGGGTGGACTCTGGGGTCGAGGCGGGGTCGGAGGTGTCCCCGATATACGACCCAATGGTCGCCAAGCTGATCGTCTGGGACGCCAACCGCGAGCTGGCGACGCGGCGGATGCTGAGGGCGCTGGGGGAGTTCGAGATCGGCGGCCTCACCACCCTGATCGCGTTTCACCGCACGATTCTTGCCACCGCACAATGGGCGAGGGGAGAAACGTGCCGTGACCTCATCGAGGACCGCGACTGGCTCAAGTCCCTTGCCCCCGAGGACCGAGCACCGAGCACAGAAGAGCAAGAGGCAGAGGACGAGGGGACCGTCGCGCGCGAGTACAAGGTCGAAGTCGAGGGAAAGCTTTTCGACGTCCGCGTCTTCGGTCCGCCGGGAACCGGCCGTTCCGGGGCCGCCGGGATGCGGCGGCCCCCGAAGCGCGAGCGCAAAGCCGCTGGCGGCGGGGGCGCCTCGAGCGAGGAGCTTGCGTCGCCGCTACAGGGAACCGTGCTCAAAGTGGCCGTGGAGAAGGGCGCCGAGGTCGAGGAGGGAGCGCTGATCTGCGTGATCGAGGCGATGAAGATGGAAAACGAGATCACCGCGCATCGTTCGGGCACGGTCGCCGAGCTGAACGTGGCCGAGGGCGCCTCCGTCTCCTCCGGCGACGTCATTGCAGTTATCAAATAGGGCAAGAGCCTCCAAACTGTCCTTAGGATGAATTGCTACCCTGCCCCGTCTTGCTTGCCCAGGGAGGGCGTCCCCGCCACCTGAGCACCGCCGTTCTCGCCCGGACGGCGCCCCGATGAGAAGGAGCCCCACCCTATGAGAGTTCTCGCGTACCTCGACCCAGGCAGCGGGAGCGTGATGCTCCAGGCGCTGCTTGGAGGAGTCGCGACTATCTTGGTCTCGATCAAGATGTTCGGCAAGCGCGTCTACCGCGCCCTGTTTTTCTGGAAGCGGCACGACGACGAGGATTCCGAGCCTGCCGCCAGCACCACCACCGCAGCGGAACACGAGACGGAGAAGGAGCCCGTCTAACCCGGTTGGGCTCCCGCGGCCCGATCGGAGCAAATCGTGGTTGAGGCCGTGCGGGTAGAGCCTGGCTCGTTTCGCGATCGCGACAGCCGGGTCGTTGTCGCCCCCGACGCGGTCTACCGTGCGCTCAGCGGAACTGGCGCCGACGATTGGCGCGCGTTGGCGAATTCGCCCCTGCTGGAGCGACTGACCTCAGACGGGTCGCTGATCGGCACCGAGGAGGTCGGTCCGGCGGCGCTCGGCGATGCCGCTGCGGAGATCCTCCCCGAGGGCACCGAGACGGTGCTGCGCCACGAGCGGATTCCCTTCGTCTCCTACCCTTACGAGTGGAGCTTCGCGATGCTGCGCGACGCAGCGCTGCTGACCCTCGACCTCGAGCTGGCCTCGCTCGACGAGGGCCTGACGCTCAAGGACGCGACCCCCTACAACGTCCAGTTTCGCGGCTCGGCTCCGGTCTTCATCGATGTCGGGTCGTTCGAGCGCCTGCGCGAGGGAGAGGCCTGGGCGGGCTACCGCCAGTTCTGCATGCTGTTCCTCTTTCCGCTTCTCCTGCAGGCCTACAAGGAGATTCCGTTCCAACCCTGGCTGCGGGGCGCGATCGACGGAATCACCCCAACCGAGGCCGCCCGCCTCTTCAGCTTCCGCGATCGCTTCCGCCGCGGCGTTCTCACCCACGTCGCGCTGCACGCGCGCCTCGAACGCCGCTACGAGGCTCGCGATACCGGCGAGGTCAAGGAGGAAGTGAAGAAGAAGAAGATCAAGACCGAGCTGATCAAGACCAGCGTTCGCAAGCTGGTCTCCAAGCTCTCCTGGAAGGCCGGCGACACCGCCTGGACCAACTACCGCCAGGACTGCACCTACAGCGATGCCGACGCCGAGCAGAAGGCGGCCTTCGTTCGTGAGGCGGTCGCTACGGCGCAACCCGGTCTGACCTGGGACATGGGCTGCAACGACGGCGCCTATTCACGGATCGCCGCCGAGCACTCCGAATACGTCGTCGCCTTCGACTACGACCAGGCGACCGTCGACGCCCTCTACCGCTCCCTGCGCGCCGATGACGAGCGCCGCATCCTGCCGCTGGTCGCGAACCTCGCCGACCCGTCGCCGGGTCTCGGCTGGCGCGGCCTCGAACGGCGGACGCTGGAAGATCGCGGGACGCCGGACCTGGTGCTGGCGCTTGCCCTGATCCACCACGTCTCGATCACGGCCAACGTTCCGATCGCCGAGTTCCTCGACTGGCTGCGCGAGCTCGAAGCGACGCTGGTGATCGAGTTCCCGACCCGCGACGACCCGATGGTGAAGCGGCTTTTGTCCGGCAAGCGCGAGGGCTCCAATGCCGACTACGAGCTGGAGACCTTCGAACGCCTGCTCGCCGAGCGCTTCGACGTCGAGCGCTCAGAGTCCCTGCCCTCCGGGGTACGCAACCTCTACCTCGCCCGGCCGAGAGCCTAGTGGCGCTCGAAGAAGCGGAAACGCGGCCGCCCCGCGCGCGGCCAAGTCGCGGAAGAGTCCGAGAGACGCTGAGCGGCGGCTCGCTGGGCGACCTGCTTCTCGGTGGGGCCCACCTGGGTGCGCTGTGGGCGTTCGCGTTCGTGCAGCCGCTGCTCGACCTGCTCGGAAAGAACGCCGACTTCTGGGTCGCGCGCTCCAACACCTCGAGCGACATCCTGATCTTCTCGATCGCCTTCACCCTGCTGCCCCCGGTCGCTGTCCTGCTCGTCGAGGCGGTGGTGAAGATCGTCAGCGAGGGCGCCTACCGGGTGCTGTACCTGATGCTGGTGGGGTCCTTGTTCGCCGTCTTCGTGGTCCAGATCGAGAAACGCATCTTCCAGGGCCCAGCCGGCCTGATGATCGTGATCGCCTTGGCGCTCGGCGCGCTGTTCGCCTACGGGCTCTACAAGCGCGGCTTCGTCAAGCAGCTGCTCGACGTGCTGACACCGGCTCCAATCGTCTTCCTGGTCCTTTTCATCTTCTTCAGCGACACCCACAAGCTGATCTTCCCGGCCAAGGACGCAAACGCGCTCGGTGTCAAGGTCTCGAGCAAGACGCCGGTGGTCGAGGTCGTGTTCGACGAGTTCCCGACCGCGACGATCATGAACGACTCGGGCAAGGGAATCGACGCGAAGCGCTTTCCCGGCTTCGCGCAACTGGCTCGCGAATCGACCTGGTACCGCGACAACAGCACCGTCGCCGACTTCACGGGTCGCGGCGTGCCGGCGATCGAGACCGGGGTCAACCCCGACTGGTCGACGCTGCCGATCTCCTCCGACCAGCCGAACAGCATCTTCAGCCTGCTCGGCGGCCAGTACAGGTTCAACGTCCTCGAGCCCGTGACCGATGTCTGCCCACCGTCGCTCTGCGGCAGCGGCGGAGGTCAGGTCCGCTCCCCGCAGCGAACACGGCTCAGGCAACTGGTCGACGACCTCTGGGTGGTCGAAAAGAAGCTGATCCTGCCTCCGGCGCTCGCCAACAAGCAGCCGGACGTCAGCGCCACCTTCGGCAACTTCGGCAATAACGGCGGCAATGGGCAGACCGCCGGCAATTTTGCCCAGGACCTCTTCGTGCCTCCCAGCCCGGGCGAGTTCCAGCACTGGGTCAACCGAATCCCCAATGGCGGGCGCAGCTTCAACTTCATCCACATGGAGCTGCCGCACGAGCCCTTCCACTTCCTGCCCGACGGCCGCTCCTACAACTTCACGCCGATCTCCGACGTCGCCGGCCCCAACGCCCAGAAGTGGGCGGCGGGCGCGGGCGGCACGGCGAGCACCTGGCAGCGCCACTACATCCAGACCGCCTACGCGGACACGCTCACCAGCTTGCTGATCAAGGACCTCAAGAAGAGGGGCCTCTGGAACAAGGCGATCGTGGTCGTGACCGCCGACCACGGGATCAACTTCGATCCACGCACCTATCGGCGGATCGCCTATCCGGGCGACTTCGGGGGGATCGCCAACTCCCCGCTGTTCATCAAGTACCCCGGCCAGACCAAGGGCAAGGTCTCCGACATCCACACCCACACGATCGACATCCTGCCGACGATCGCCCAGGTTCTGGGCATCAATCTTCCGTTCAAGGTCCAGGGCCAGCCGATCTCCGACGACACCAGGGGTGGCCCCGTGACGATCAAGAACGGCCTCAAGAGCACGGTCAGCCAGCCGTTCTCGAAGATGCTCGCCCAGCGCCGCCTGGTGCTTGCGCGCTCCTCCGCATGGCTCGGCGCCGACACCGGCCTCTGGCAGCTCGGGCCGCGCTCCGATCTTCTCGGAAAGCCGGCTCCGCCGCTCAGCGGCGCCGGGAGTGCGGGTACGGCGAGCCTCTACGACTCCGGCCAGTGGCGGAACGTGAAGTTCGCGAAGGGCCGCAAAGTGCCGGCCTTCGTCGTCGCGACCCTGGAGGGGGTCGAAGGGAACAGCCTGATCGCGATCTCGGTCAACGGCCGCGTCGCCGCCACCTGCCATTCGTTCCTCTTCAACGGCGACACCTGGGCGGGCGCGGTGATCCCGCCTCAAACGCTTCATCCGGGCTCGAACTCGATCGGGATCTATTTGATTGGGGCTGGGGGCAGCTTGACGCCATTGGGAGGGAACTAGTCGCTGGTCGCTAGTCGCTCGGGCTAGGGCTGGTGCGGTGCGGTTGCGGGTGCTGCTGGCCGTGCTTGGGCTTCGGCTTGTGCCTCGGAAGCGGCTTGGGGATCTTGCCCCGCACCCGCGTCTTGCAGCTTCGAGCAACGCAGGTCTCGAATCTGCGCAGCAGCACCGCCAGCCAGTGCTTGACCGGCCGGAAGCGTGGATCGAGGTGCCGAGAGTGCAGCTCGTAAGGGTCCTTGCGGAGATCGTAGAGCTCCTTGGCGCCGCTTTGGTACCGGAGGTACTTGTAGGGGCCGATCCTCAGTCCCTCGTAATCGCGCGGCGTCGCCTTCACCGAAGCGGTTGCCCGCAGGTTCGCCCCCGCCTCGCCCTTGCCGGTAAACCCCTCCAGCAGCACCGGGACCCTGTTGCGCTTCGCCGGGTCCTCGATGTACTTGGAAAGCGAATAGCCGTCCATCGAGGCGGTCGCGCTGGCGCCGGTCCAGCTCAGGATCGTGGGCGCGAGGTCCGTATTGGCGACCAGCTGCCCGCTGCGGGTCCCGGGCAGGATGCCTGGGCCGCGAATCAGCAGCGGAAGGTGGGTCGAGGGCTCATAGGCGAGGAATTTGGCCGAGTCGAAGCGATGCTCGCCCTGGAAGAACCCGTTGTCGGAGATGAAGACGATGTAGGTGTTGGCAAGGTCGCCGTCGGTGGCCAGCGTGTTGACGATCTTGGCGACCCCGTCGTCCACCGTGCGCAGAGCCTCAAGGCGGTTCTCGTAGCGGCGGTCGATGTAGTCGATCTTGCCGAAGCCGAGCCGCGGGTTGCGGCGCACGAAGGCCGGCTTGTCCGACATGTCGAACTCGTTGAAGCTCGGGTCCCGGGGCGCCTTGGCTCCCGGCAGCGAGCCCTGGTATCGGGGCGACGGCTCGGGGCCGCCCGGCAGGGCGATGTCACCGTGCGGCGTCGTGTAGTCGACCTGGACGTAGAACGGGTTGGAGCCGAACTTGCCGATCGCGTTGAGCGCGTCGTTGGTGATCAGGTCGGTGAGGTAGTTGCACTGCTGAAGCGGCGGCGGGTTGTCGGGACAGCCCGAGGCGTCCTTCTCCGGATAGCTGTTGGTGGACTCGTCGAAGGTGCCGTGGGGGTTCGAGACGACGCCGTTGTCGTTGGTCTCGTAGCCGTAGAAGAGCCGCGCGTCGCCGATCACCGTGTGCCAGTCGTCCCAGCCGGAGGGCACCTCGGTCGGGTCGTTGTCGCCGTACTGGTTCAGGAACTTGCCCACGTGGCTGGTCTTGTAGCCCGCGTTGTGAAGCCAGACCGCGAGGTTGTTGTGGGTGTCGAACTTGTAATAGCCGCCGCTGGGGAAGAAGTTGGTCAGCACGCCGGTGTTGTGCGAGTAGCGGCCGGTCAGCATCGTCGTCCGCGAGGGGCAGCAAAGCGGGTTGGAGACGTAGTAGCGGCTGAAGGTGATGCCCTGGCCGGCGAGCAGGCTGAGTGTGTTCGGCATCACCGGAGACGCCACTCCAGTGAGCGGATTGACGTAGATCGCATAGAGGTCGGCGAGGGTCTGGTCGTCGGTCTGGATCACGACGATGTCGGGCCTTCCCGCCGCCGGCGCGCTGCTCGGGCGCGCGACGAGGGCGACCGCGATTGCGCTGGCGAGCGCGAGCAGGCCCACGAGGGCACGGAGCGTCGGATGCGGCGATTTCTGCGGCGTCATCGGTATGTCTCGGCTAGGCGAAGCCCGTGGGCGGCGCCTAAGAAAAGAACCGCCCACCCCCGTCTGAGTTGCGGAAGGGTAGCGGTCGCGCAGGAGGCGCGCGACGCTGCCAACATCCTCGGTTGTGAGTGGCCGACCGGACCAGGGCGGCCGGGTGTCAGCGATGCCTGGGCGCCCTTCAGTGCTCGTCGGCTCGGGGCATCTGGCGGCGCTTTGGGCGCTTGCCTTTGCTGAGCCGCTTTTCGACCTGCTTGGACGAAATGCTGATTTTTTCGTCGCCCGCGGCAACAGCGCCGCAGACATCCTCGTCTTCTCGTTCGCCTTCACCCTGGTGCCTCCCTTGGCGATACTCGCCCTCGAAGCCGTCGTGGCGCGAATCGATCGCGGGCTGCGCTGGGCGGTTCACCTGTCCCTCGTCGCCCTGCTGGTGGCGGCGATTGCCCTGCAGGTCTTTAAGGGGGTGGCGGCCGGTCCGGGCGGCGTGCTGATCGTGCTGGCGCTGCTGACCGGCGGGCTCGTGGCCGCCGGCTACGCGCGCACCCGCTTTCTGCGCGGGGTCGCCGACGTGCTGATCCCCGCGCCCGTCGTCGTGCTGGCGGTATTTCTGCTCTTCAGCGACGTCTCCGACCTGGTGCTGCCGCAGAGCGAGGCAAAGGCGGCGGCGATCAGGATTCGGTCCCACACGCCGGTGGTCGAGGTCGTCTTCGACGAGTTTCCGGTCGGTACGTTGATGGACCGCGAGGGGCAGATCGACGCGAGCAGGTATCCAGCCTTCGCCGAGCTGGCCGCCCATTCCACTTGGTATCGGGGTGCCACGACCGTCAGCGGGTTCACGCCCCGTGCCGTGCCGGCGATCCTCACCGGCACCCTTCCGGGCCCCGAGGAGCTCCCCACCTCCTCCGACCAGCCGAACAGCATCTTCACCCTGCTCGGAGGCACCTATCGCATGCATGTTGCGGAGGAGGCAACCGACGTCTGTCCCTCGAGCCTCTGTGGCGACGAGGAACGCCCAGGGGGGACCAGTGGACTCGGATCGCTGTTTTCGGACCTGCGCGTCGTCTCCGAGCACCTTCTGCTGCCGAACGGCATTCGCGACCACCTGCCGGCTGTCGACCAGACGTTCGGCAATTTCTCGAACGAGGCCGGCGCACAGACGACACGCGCACGCATAGCCCCTGGGAACGCTGATCAGCTCGCGGTAGCGCTGCGCCAACGCCAGACCGACACCGAGTCGGTGCGGATGGCGCGCTTTCTTTCGGGACTCGATGGCGACGGCCGCGTCCTCAACTTGATTCATGTGATGAAGCCGCACTACCCATGGACCCACTTCCCGGACGGGCGCAAGTTCTCGAACCTGTCGAGCGAGTTCAAGAACGTCCTCGATGCGGGGTCCCGCTGGCTCGGGCCGCGGTCGCTTACCGATCTCGCCCTGCAGCGACACATGCTGGAGACCGGCTTCACCAACCATCTGCTGGCGAGCGTGATCGCCCGTCTGAAGCGGACCGGACTCTGGAACCGGGCAATCATCGTCGTCACCGCCGACCACGGCAACGCCGTGATCCCCCACGCTCCGCGCCGCAACCCGACTCAAGCGAACCTCGGCCAGATCGCCCCGATCCCGCTCTTCGTCAAGGTGCCGGGTCAGCTCCAGGGCCGCGTCGTCGATCGACATCTCTGTACGACCGAGATCCTTCCGATGACGGCGCGCCTCCTCGGCATTCGCTATCCGTGGAAGCGCTTTCCGTGCCCCGCCAACCGAGTCACCGTAGCCAACAGCCCGAGTGGTGAGTCCAGCCTCCCGTTCGCGCGCGTGGAGCGGCTGCGGGACCGCTACGTGGAGCGGATCGATCGCAGTTTCGGCGAGCACGACGGTTGGGGCCCCGTGCTTCGCTTTGGCCCCAATCCAGACCTCGTCGGCCGACCGGTGTCCTCGCTTCCGGTCTCCACAGCGGGGGAGGAGTCGGTGAGCATCGACGACGAGAGCCGTTTGCGCGACGTCGCCCCCCGGGCCCCCACGGTGCTCGCCTCGCTGCTCCGGGGAACGATCTCCGACGGGGATCCCGGGGAGGCGCTCGCGGTCGCGATCAACGGGCGGCTCGCCGCTGTCGGGCGCAGCTTCTCGTCGGCGGGGTCCGAGGCGTACTCAGTGCTGATTCCGCCTCATTACCTGCGCAGCGGCGCCAACCGGGCCGAGGTCTACCTGGTGCTCGGAAGCGGCTCCTCGATCAGGTTGCAGCGGCTTGGCCCCTGAGCCGAAGGTTCGGCTGGCGGGACCGGGCGAGGAGGCCGAGGTCGCTTCGCTGATCGCCGGCTTCCGGGACTTCTACGGGGAGGCCGAGCCGGACGACCAACAGATCGCGCGCATGGTCGCCGAGCTGCTTGGCGATCAGCGCACCGAGTTCCTGCTCGTCGGCGAGCCCGCGGTCGGGGTTGCGCAGCTTCGCTTTCGACCCTCGGTCTGGACCGGAGCCGAGGATGCCTGGCTCGAGGACCTGTTCGTGGTCGAGGGCGCTCGCCGTGGCGGAGCCGGCCGCGCGCTCGTGAGGGCGTGCGTTGATCGTGCCCGCGCCCGCGGCTGCAAGCGGATCCAGCTCGACGCCAACGAGCGAAATGTCGCCGGGCTGGCGCTCTATGGGTCGCTGGGATTCAGCAGCGCCACCTCGGAGCGCTTCGACGGCGGCCGCAACCTCTATCTCACCCGGTGGCTCTAGCGCCTAGCCGCCGGCGCCGAGCTTCTTCGCTGCGTCGCGGAGGTTCTTGACCGTCGCCGTCGGCGGCTTGCGACCGTCGAGCTTCTCGCCGTGGCGGTTTACCCAGATCACCGGAACATTCATCTTCAGGCAGGGCGCGACCTCGTTCTCATAGCCCGCACCGATGTGAATCCATCCCTTCTTGCCGCCGATCCGTCTGGCGCACTCCCGGAAATGGGTCGGGTCCGGCTTGTAGCTGCGGACCTGTTGGGCCGTGACGACGAGGTCGAGCTCGGTACGCAGGTGCTGGCGCGAGATTCCCAGCAACTTGTCGTCGGTATTGGTGATGATCCCGACCTGGTAGCGCTTGGCGAGTCGGTCCATCGCCGCATTGGCCTCGCGAAACGGCGGCCAGCGCTCGACGCTGTCGGGCAGGAATTGGGCTCGCGAGGGCTCCAGCTCCCAGCCGATCTCGCCCCCGACCTTGACGGCGGTGCGGCGCAGCACCTCGGCGTAGAGCTCGTAGGAGCCGGCCATGATCTCGGCCTGGACCTCGAAGAAGCGCTCGAGAAGCGGCCTCTCCTCGAAGCTGAAGCCGTCGCGCTCCGCCTCGGCCCCAAACGCATCCAGGATGCCCTTCTCCCAGTCAATCAGGGTTCCGTAACAGTCGGTGGTTACCCACTCAATCGTCTTCAGGGCAGGAAGTGGCATCGGGGCGCGGCATTATCGCAAGTGACACCTCTCGCCGCGGGCGCACCCTCGCAGGGTCGGGTAGGCTCGCGCTCCGATGGACCTGCTCGAATACCAGGGAAAGCAGCTGTTCGCCAAGCACGGGCTCCCGGTGCCGGACGGCCGCCACGCCGCCTCCGTCGAGGACGCGGTGGCAGCCGCCGAGGAGGTCGGCTTTCCCTGCGTGATCAAGGCTCAGGTTGCGATCGGCAAGCGTGGCAAGGCGGGCGGGATCAAGATCGCCCAGAACGTCGAGGAGGCCCGCGAGCACGCGGAGGCGATCCTAGGCATGGACATCCGCGGCTTCACGGTCTATGACCTCTGGGTCGAGCAGGCGTCGGAGATCGCGTCGGAGTACTACGCCTCGATCATCCTCGACCGCTCCGCCAAGAAGCTCCTGGCGATGCTCTCGGCGATGGGCGGAATGGACGTCGAGGAGATGGCCGAGAAGGACCCAGACGCCCTCGTCAAGAGTCACATCGAGCCGGGCCAGGACTTCGGACCCGAGCACGCCGGCCAGATCGCCGCAGACGCGAAGATCGATGAAGACGTCCAGGACCAGGTCGCAAAGCTGCTGATCGAGCTGAGAGAAGTGGCGGTTGCTGAGGACGCGACGCTGATCGAGGTCAACCCCCTGATCGTCACCGAGGAGCGCCGAGTGGTGGTGCTGGACTCGAAGATGACGATCGACAACAACGCCCTCTTCCGCCACGAGGACCTGGCCGAGCTTCAGGAGCGTCCCGACGAGGACCCGCAGGAGCAGATGGCTCAGGAGAAGGGCCTCACCTACGTGAAGCTGGACGGCAATGTGGGGATCCTCGGCAATGGCGCCGGCCTCTGCATGTCGACGCTCGACGTCGTCGCCCAGGCTGGCGGCGAGCCTGCCAACTTCCTCGACGCCGGTGGTGGCTCGAAGGCGGAGACGATCGTCGACGCGCTCGAGGTGATCACCTCCGACCCCAAGGTCACCGCGGTTCTGTTCAACATCTTCGGCGGCATCACCCGCGGTGACGAGGTCGCGAAGGGGATCATCGAAGCGTCGAAGCAGATCGACCTGAAGGTTCCATTGGTCGTGCGACTCGACGGCACCAATTCCGAAGAAGGCCTGCGGCTGCTCGCCGAGGCCGGCATCCCGAACCTCACGGTCGAGGAGACGATGCTCGGCGCGGCCGAGAAGGTCGTCGAGCTGGCGAATCCATGAGCATCATCGTCGACCACCAAACGAAGCTTGTTGTTTCCGGCCTCACCGGCCGCGAGGGCAGCTTCCATGGCCTTCGCAACCGCGAATACGGCACCGAGCTGGTGGCCGGAGTGACGCCGGGCAAGGGCGGCCAGGACGTCGACGGCGTTCCGGTCTACGACTCGATCGCCGAGGCGGTCGAGGTGGGCGCCAACACCTCGATGATCTTCGTGCCGGCGCGCTTCGCGGCCCCGGCGATCGAGGAGGCAATCGAGGCCGGCGTTCACACGGTGATCGCGATCACCGAGGGCATCCCGGTGTTCGACATGCTGGGGGTCTACTGGAAGGCGAAAGAGGCTGGGGTGCGCCTGATCGGGCCGAACTGCCCCGGCGTGCTCTCGCCCGGGAAGGCAAACGTGGGCATCATCCCGGCCCACTTCTTCGAGCAGGGAGCGATCGGCGTGGTCTCCAAGTCGGGCACGCTGACCTACCAGATCGGCAACGAGCTGGCCCAGGCCGGGCTCGGCAACTCGACCATCGTCGGG
>JBBQBH010000012.1:0-59392 GCA_038317345.1 Solirubrobacterales bacterium | reverse complement strand
GGGCCAGATGCTCGTCGACGCCGCCAAGCACGGCGACGTCGAGATCCCGGTCTTTTGTTACGAGCCGAAGCTGGGCGAGCCGGTCGGCGCCTGCCGGATGTGCCTGGTCGAGATCGAGGGCACGCCGAAGCTTCAGACCGCCTGCTCGATTCCGGTGCGCGACGGCATGGTCGTCTACACGCAGACCGACCAGGTCAAGGAGGCCCAAAACGCGGTAGTCGAGTTTTTGCTCGTCAACCACCCGCTCGACTGCCCGGTCTGCGACAAGGGCGGCGAGTGCCCGTTGCAGGACATCGCGATGGGCTGGGGCGCGGGGCGCAGCCGCTTCACCGACCCAAAGCGCCACTTCCAGAAGCCGCTGCCGCTCTCGCCGCTGGTCGCGATCGACCGCGAGCGCTGCATCCTCTGTTACCGCTGCGTTCGCTTCAGCCAGGAGGTCTCCGAGGACTCACAGCTGGCGCTGCTCGAGCGCGGCAACCAGACCTTCGTCGGAACCTTCAACGAGCGGCCGTACGTCGCCCCCTTCCACGGCAACATCACCGAGCTCTGCCCGGTCGGCGCGCTGACCTCCTACAGCTACCGCTTCCGCGCCCGTCCCTGGGACATCGAGCAGGGCGGCTCGGTCTGCACGCTCTGCCCCTCGCAATGCAACGTCGCCTTTACGGTCCGCGACGAACAGGTCAAGCGAGTGCTGGCGCGTGACAACTACGCCGTCGACGATGGGTGGCTCTGCGACAAGGGCCGCTACTCGTTCGAGATGCTCGCCTCCGAGCAGCGAATCACCGCGCCCCAGATCCGCGAGGGAGGCAACCTGCGCGAGGCGAGCTGGGCGGAGGCGATCGAGCGCGCCGCGGCGGGGCTGCGCGCGGCTGGCCCCGCGAGCGCCGCGATCGTCGGCGATGCGTCCAACGAGGAGGGCTATCTAGTGCAGCGGATCATGCGTCAGGCGCTGGGCTCGCCAAACATGGACTCGCGCCCCGGCGGCGGCCCCGACCGCGACCGGGTGATCGAGCTGTCGCGCCCCGAGCTGTCGGTCCCGACGCGGGCGATCGACGACGCCGACGCGGTGCTGGTGATCGGCGTCGATCCGCTGCACGCCTCGCCGATCCTCGACCTGCGGATCCGCAAGGCGGTGCGGCGCAACGGGGTCCGGCTGGCGGTCGCAAACGAGCGGCCCACGGCTCTTGACGGCGGTGCCGAAGCCGTCGCCCGCTACGCCCCGGGCGGGGCGGCGGCGTTCCTCGTCGAGCTGAACGAAGGGATGGCGGCGATCCACGAGGGCGGCGAGGCCAAGGGAGAGGCGGCGTCAGCGGCGTCGCTTCTGTGCGCGGCCGACCGACCGGTGATCGTCTGGGGCGAGCGCCTCGGCCGTGGCGGGGCCGGGGCGGTCGCCGTCGACGCGCTGCTCGAGCTGGCAAGAGGACTGGGCTGCTCGGGCAAGGACGGCGCCGGCCTGCTGGGGGTGCCCGAGACCACCAATGCTCGCGGCCTGCGCGAGGTCGGGGTGCTGCCCGACGCCGGGCCGGGCCTCACCGAGGTCGACTCGGGCCGCGATGCGGAAGGAATCCGTGCAGCGCTGGAAGCCGATGAGCTGAAGTCGCTGCTGCTGTTCGGCGCCGATCCGGTGCGCGACCACCCCGATTCGGCCGCTTGGGATCGGGCCCTGAAGTCGGCTGATTTCATCGTCGCCTTCGCGATGTTCGAGGACGCCTCGGCGGGGCAGGCCGACGTGATCCTGCCGCTGCAGAGCCACGCCGAGAAGGAAGGGACGGTCACCCACCCGGACGGGCGCCTGCAGCGGGTGCGCCCCAATGTCGAGAACCCGGGCCAGGTGCGCCCAGTCTGGGAGGCGCTCTGCGAACTCGCCGCGGCGCTCGACCACGAGACCGGACTGAACTCGGTCCCCGATCTGATCGCGGCGATGGCGAGCGAGACGGCGATCTACGCCGGCATCACCGCCGAGGAGATCGGCGGCCGCGGAGTCCGCTGGCAGGACCGGCCCGGCGCCGAGGCCGCCTTCGAGGGTTTGTCGGAGGGCGCCCGCTACGTTGCGACACCGCTCGACGCTGCACCGCCCGACACCTCTACCCGCGAAGGTGGTCCTGGCGGCGACGAATTGCTGCTCGGCACCTACCGTGACCTCTGGGCCTCACCGGTAACCGAACTCAATCCTCCGCTGCGGTTCCTGGAACCGCAACAGCGTGTCGAGCTGGCGCCGGCGGACGCCGAGAGGCTGGGATTGACCGATGGAGACGAGGTCAGCGTCGCTCAGAACGGGGCCAGCGTGGGCGCCCGCGTGGCGATCCGCGAGCGCATGGATGAGGGCGCCTGCTTCTTGATCGAGGGAACTGCAGCCGACAACGCGAACGCGCTGCTGAACGGCGGACCGGTCGCGGTCCAGATCACAAAGGTGGGCGGCAAGTGACACTCCCGCTCGCCGACACCAGCTTCGCCGAGGCGGCCTGGATCATGGTCGTCAAGTCGCTGGTCATCTTCATCGTCGTCTTCAGCGTCCTGCCGCTGCTCACGGTGCTGGAGCGAAAGCTGATCGGCCGCTTCCAGAATCGCTACGGACCGAATCGGGTCGGTCCGTTCGGGATCCTGCAGCCGCTTGCCGACGTCGGCAAGCTGCTCGGCAAGGAGTCCTTCCGCCCCCAGAACGCGGTCGCGACCCTGTTCGTGCTCGGGCCGGCGCTGGTCGTGCTCTCCGCTGTGCTCGCGCTGGCGATCCTTCCGTTCGGCGACGTCAAGGACGGGGTCGGCTTCTACGGAATCGACGTCTCGATCGGGATCCTCTACTTCTTCGCCGCCGGCTCGATCGGCTTCTACGGGCTGCTGCTGGGCGGCTGGGCCTCGGGCTCCAAGTACAGCTTCCTGGGCGCGATGCGCGCGGCCGCGCAGCTGATCTCATACGAGGTCTCGATGGGGCTGGCGCTGCTGGGCGTGATCATGATGGCCGGCTCGCTGTCGCTGGTCGACATCGTCCGCGCCCAGGGCAGCCAGCACATCTGGTTCATCATCCCGCAGCTGGTCGGCTTTCTGATCTTCATGGTCGCCGGCTTCGCGGAGACCAACCGCGCCCCCTTCGACCTTCCGGAGGCCGACTCGGAGCTGGTGCAGGGCTACATGACCGAGTACGGCGGCATGCGCTTCGGCAGCTTCCTGCTGGTCGAGTACCTGGAGATGACGGTCGTCGCGGGGATCGCCGCGGCGATGTTCCTGGGCGGCTGGATGGGCCCCGGCCCCGGCTTCCTGGACCCGATCTGGATGGCGGCGAAGATCTTCGTCCTGCTGCTGCTCTTCATCTGGGTGCGGGCGACGCTGCCGCGGCTGCGCTACGACCAGCTGATGGCATTGGGGTGGAAGGTGCTCTTGCCGCTTGCGACGCTGAACGTTCTGGTGACCGCGGTGCTGGTGGTCGTCACGTGAGCGCGAGGCTCAAGTGGGGAGCCTGATGGAAGGCCGAGCGCGAACTCCCGATGCGGTGAGCGAGTTCCCCTACCTGAAGGACGACTCGGTGATCGAGGTGCAGCGCGGGCCGGAGCCGGGGGGAATCGGTGGCGCCTACCGCGCCTTTGGCGAGACGCTGCGGGGGTTGAAGACGACCCTTGCCCAGGTCATCGCGGGGCCGATCACGATCCAGTACCCCGAGGAGAAGACCCCGGTCTACCCTCGCTTCCGGGGCCGCCACAAGCTTCATCGCTTCGAGGACACCGGGCTGGAGAAGTGCGTGGGCTGCTCGCTCTGCGCCGCCGCCTGCCCCGCCGACTGCATCCGCGTCGTCGCGGCGGAGAACGACCCCGAGCACCGCGTCTCGGCCGGCGAGCGCTACGCCTCGGTCTACGAGATCAACCTCAGCCGCTGCATCTTCTGCGGCTACTGCGAAATCGCCTGCCCGTTCGACGCGATCACGATGGGCCACGACTACGAGCTCTCCGATTACAACCGCTCCGACCTGATCTTCACCAAGGAGATGCTGCTCGCCGACGCGATCGAGCGGACGCCACTGCGGGGGGAGGGCGAGTGAGGCAGCAGAACTCTTTGTGGCGCTTTCTTCGCCCTATGCGCGAGGAAAGCGCCACAAGAGGGGGTGGAAGCTGATGGAGGCCGTCGCCTTCTTCGCCGGGGCGATCGGGGCGCTGGGGGGTGCGATCGCGATCATCGCGCTGCGCAACCCCTTCTACAGCGTGCTGGCGCTGATCGTCCACCTGGTCTCGCTGGCGGGGCTCTTCCTGATCCTGCACGCCGAGTTCGTCGCCGCGGCCCAGGTGGTCGTCTACGCCGGCGCGGTGATGGTCCTCTACGTCTTCGTCACCGCCTATGTGGGCGGTTCCCAGGAACCCGCCTGGGAACCGATCCCCGGCCAGCAGTTCCTCGCCCCGCTGCTCGGCAGCGCGCTGTTCGTCGAGCTGTCGATCGCGGTGCTGGGTTCCTCGCTCAAGGCACTGGACACAAACGGGCCGACGATCCCGCTCGGCTTCGGCTCGCCGGGCGGCATTGGGCGCATCCTGCTGGAGCGCTTTCTGATCGCCTTCGAGGCCGCCTCGATGCTGCTCCTGCTCGCTGCCGCCGGGGCGATCGTGCTCGCAGGTCGTCGCCGGGACGGCGGCGACGCTGAGGCGATCCCTGAAGAAGGCCCAGGCCGTGGGCCCGAGGGAGTGCTCCTCCACGACTCCGAAGGGGCGTCCTACTGATGCACACCGAGTGGTACATCGTGCTCTCGGCGCTGTTGTTCGCGGTCGGCGCCGCGGGTGTGCTGCTGCGCCGCAGCCCGCTGGTGATCCTGCTCTGCCTCGAGCTGATGCTCAACGCCGGCAACCTGGCGCTGGTCGCCTTCAGCCGCATGCTCGGCAACTCCGACGGGCAGATCTTCGCGATAGTGGTGATGGTCGTTGCCGCATGCGAGGTCGTGGTCGGGCTGGGGCTGATAGTGGCCATCTACAGGCGGCGACTGCCCTTGAACGTCGACGAGTTGCGGGAGCTGCGGGGATGACGAACCGCTCGTTGCTCGTTGCTCGTTGCTCGTTGCTCGGGGTATCGATGTGAGCCCTACGGCTTTCGCATGGCTAGTGCTCCTCTTTCCCCTCTTGGGGTCGATCGTGATCGGGCTCGGCTACCGGGTCTGGCCCGGCCGCGCGGCAGGCTGGATCGGCACCGGCGCGATCGGGCTCTCCTTCGCCGCCTCGATCGGGGTCCTGATCTCGCTGCTCGACCACCCCGACTCCGGGCGCCAGCTCAGCTCGACGCTGTGGACCTACGCCAACGCCGCCGGGCTGGACATCAAGCTCAACGTCTTCGTGGACCCGCTGTCGGTGTTCATGATCCTCGTCGTCTCGGGGGTCTCGGCGCTGATCCACCTCTACTCGGTCGCCTACATGGACTCCGACCGGGGCTATACCCGCTTCTTCAGCCTCCTCAACTTCTTCGTCTTCTCGATGCTGCTGCTGATCCTCGCCGGCAACTTCGTGCTGCTGATCGTCGGCTGGGCGTTCGTCGGCTTCGCCTCCTACGCGCTGATCAGCTTCTGGTATCGCCGGGCCACCGCGACGGCCGCCGGGATGAAGGCGTTTGTGATCAACGTCTTCGGCGACGTCGGCCTGGTCTTCGCGGCGATCCTGATCTTCCGCGAGTTCGGCCAGTTCGACTACACCGACGTCTTCAGACGCGCACCGCACGTCTTTCACACCAATGAGTGGACTGTGGTCGCGATCTGCCTGCTGCTGCTGGTCGGGGCGTTCGCGAAGTCGGCCCAGCTTCCGCTCCACACCTGGCTGCCAGACGCGATGGAGGGCCCGACCCCTGTCTCGGCCCTGATCCACGCGGCGACCATGGTCACCGCCGGCGTCTATCTGATCGCCCGCACCTACCCGCTCTTCGACCTCGCGCCGACCGCCGCCGACATCGCCGCCTTCACCGGCCTGGCGACGCTACTGGTCGCCGGCTCGATCGCGCTCGTGGTCACCGACATGAAGCGGATCATCGCCTACTCGACGATGAGCCAGATCGGCTACATGGTCGTCGGGGTCTCGATCGGCGCCTACTCGGCGGGGCTGTTCCACCTCATGACCCACGCCTTCTTCAAGGCGCTCCTGTTCATGGCCGCCGGCTCGATCATCGCCGCGATGGCGAACCAGCAGAACATCGACCGCATGAGCGGCTTCCGGCGCGCGATGCCTTTCACTGGCGCGATGCTGATCATCGGCGCGCTGGCGCTCTCCGGCTTCACCGGCACCTCCGGCTTCTTCTCCAAGGACGAGATCCTCGCGTTCGCAACCGACCGCGGGAGCTTCTACTGGATCTTCACGATCGGCGGCTATCTGGGAGCGCTGCTGACCGCGATCTACTCGTTCCGGCTCGTCTTCCGGGTTCTCGGGGGCGAGGAGTGCGACGAGGCCAAAGAGCTGCGCGAGACCGGACACGTCGTCCACGCCGAGCCCGAGAACCCGGCCACCGGCGAGGTCGAGGACACCGACGTCGGCTTCCCGGGCGCCGAGCACCACATCGCCGAACAGGCGCCGCCGATGCGGATCGCGATGGCTGGGCTCGGCTTCCTGGCCCTGTTCGCGGGCTTCATCCAGGTTCCCGGGCTCGACAACGTGATCCACAACTTCCTCGCGCCGACTTTCGCCGCCTCGCCCTTCGAGCGCATCGAGCCCTCGACGGCCGCCTCCTGGGAAGGGTTCGCCGTCGGAACCCTGATCGCGCTGACCGGGATCGGGATCGCCTATCTGCTCTACGTGCGCCAACCCGCGACGACGGCGCGCCTGATCGAGCGCCTGCACCCCGTCTACACGCTGCTGCTGAACAAGTGGTACTTCGACGAGCTGATCGACGTCCTGATCGTGCGGCCGGCGCTGGCGTTCGGGTCGTTCTGCAACCGCACCTTCGAGCGCGTCGTCGTGCAGGGGATCGTCAACGGAACCGTTGACGTGGTGCGCGGCGCCGGCGGGGTGGTGCGCACGGTGCAGTCGGGCTTCGTGCGCTCCTACGCGCTGCTGCTGGTCACCGGCTTCGCCGCCCTCGGCCTCTACTTCTTGATTCAGAGCTCATGAAATTCGTCATTCGTCATTCGTCATTCGTCATTCGTGGGGATGGACCGTGATCAACTCCGTCCTCTGGACCCCATTGGTGTTTGGCGTTCTCGGGCTCGTTGCACCAAAGCGCTACAGCGGTTGGGTGGTGACGGTGGGCGCCGCGGTGACGCTGGGGCTGGCGATCGCGCTGCTGGCCGGTTTCGACAGCGGCGCCACCGGCCTCCAGGACACGACCGACGTGGCCTGGATCTCGGGGCTCGGCGTCCGCTACAGCCTCGGCCTCGACGGGCTGAACATCTTCCTGATCTTGCTGACCGCGGTGCTGTGGCTGCCGGCGGTGGCCTTCTCGGCCTGGCGCGAGCCGGAGCGCCCGCGCAACTACTTCCTGATGCTGGCCCTCGGCGAGACGGCGACGATGGGCGCCTTCGTGTCCCAGGACCTACTGCTGTTCGTCCTCTTCTTCGACCTGATGCTGATCCCGTTCTACTTCCTCTTCGGCGTCTGGGGCCAAGACCGCCCCGACGGCGTGCGGGCGTCGGCCGCGACCCTGAAGATGATCATCTACACCCTGGTCGGCTCGCTTCTGATGCTGGTCGGGGCTATCGCGACCGCGATCCTCGCGGCCGACGGAGGCCCGATCAGCTTCTCGATCGCCGACCTCCAGCACCACATCCTCTCGAGCGGCAGCCAGTACTGGATCTTCTGCTTCTTCGCCGCCGCCTTCCTCGTCAAGATGCCGGCCTTCCTGCTGCACGGCTGGATGCCCGACGCCTATCGAGCGGCTCCGCTGCCAGCCCTGGCTGTGTTCTCCGGCGTGCTGGCGAAGGTCGGCGCCTACGGGTTCCTGCGCATCGTGCTGCCGCTCTACCCACAGGCGACGATCCACTTCCAGACCATCGTTCTGCTGATCGCCCTCGCCTCGATCCTCTACGGGTCGGTGATGGCGTTCACGCAGACCAACGTGCGGCTGATCGCCGGCTACTCCTCGGTCGCGCAGCTCGGCTTCATCACCGCCGGGATCTTCGCCCTGCGCGCCGACGGGGCCAACGGGGCGCTGCTGCAGATGGTCAACCACGGGCTGGTGGTGGCGCCGATCATCCTCATCATCGCGCTGCTCGCGGAGCGCGCCGGGACCGAGGACCTGCGCGAGATGGGCGGCGAGGCGCTTCGGGCCCCGGTGCTGGCGACGATGTTCCTGATCGTCGTCCTCGCCACCCTGGCGATGCCAGGGTCGGCCAACTTCATCGGCGAGTTCTACATCCTCAACGCGCTTTTCCAGGCGAAGATCGTGTTCGCCTTCGTCGCCGCCACCGGCATGGTGATGTCGGCCTACTACGCGCTGCGCCTCTACCAGCGCACGATGCACAACCGCAAGCCGGAGCGGGTCGAGTCGCGCGACCTCGGGCTGCGCGACGGGCTGGTGCTGGCGCCGCTGGTCGCCTGCATCGTCGCGCTGGCCTTCTATCCGCAGCTGATCCTGCACCGGACCGATGACTCGGCGACGGCGACCGTTGCCGCCACCTGCCTCGTCCCGTCGGCACAACCCCAGGGCGGCGCGCTTGGTGTCGCCGGCCCCAGCTATCGCTGTCCGGGGGGCTTCCGTCCCTCCAGCTACGCCTTCGGGCCGCAGCCGGCCGCAGCCGTGCTCGAGACCAACCGATGATCGCCACCTTCAACGCCCCCGAGATCGATTACGCCGGCGTCTCGCCGATCATCGCCCTCACCGCGGGCATTTGCGTGGTGCTGATCGCGGGAGTCTTCGATCGAGTCAAGCGAGCGGTGCCGCTCCTCACCCTGACCACTCTTGGCACCGCGGGGGGACTGTACGTCTGGCAATGGGGCGAGCGCAAGGACCTCGTCGCCGGTGCGCTGCGACTCGACGAGCTGGCCGTGGCGGTGGCGCTGATTGCGATCCTCGCCGCCGCGATCACGGTGCTGCTCTCGATCCGCGAGCCGGCCGTCGAGCAGGCCGGCGGCGGCGAGTACCACACCCTGCTGCTCGGCTCAGTGCTGGGAATGTCGCTGCTCGCCGAGGCACAGAACCTGATCAGCTTCTTCGTCGCGATCGAGACTCTCTCGATCCCGCTCTACGTCCTCTGCGCCACCAACCTGCGGCGTGAGAAGTCGCTCGAGTCGGGGCTCAAGTACCTGATCATCGGCTCGCTCGGCTCGGCAACGCTGCTCTACGGGCTCGCCTTCATCTACGGCGGATCGGGGTCGACCGACTTCACCGGCATCGCGCAAGGGATCGGCAAGGCGGGAGTGCTCGGCGACCCGCTTGTGCTGATGGGGATCGCGCTCGCCGCCACCGGCCTCGCGTTCAAGATCTCGATCGCCCCCTTCCACCAATGGACGCCGGATGTCTACGAGGGCGCCCCCACTCCGATCACCGCCTTCATGGCGGTCGCCACCAAGGCGGCGGCGTTCGCCGCCTTCGTGCGCTTCTTCGACGTCGCGTTGGCGCCTGAGTCCGGGGACTGGAAGACGGCCCTGGCGGTCCTCGCCGCGGTCTCGATAGCGGTGGGCAACATCGGGGCGCTGAACCAGAGCTCGCTGAAGCGGATGCTCGGCTACTCGGGGGTGGCCCAGGCCGGCTACATGCTGGGCGGCCTGGTCGTCGCCTCGGAGGCCGGGGTCAACGCGCTGGTCTTCTACCTCGCCGTCTACACACTGATGAACATGGCCGCCTTCGCCGTGATCGTCGCCCGCGAGCGCGAGACGCCGTACGGCGACGACATCCGCTCGGTCGAGGGGCTGGGGCGCGAGCGGCCGCTGCTCGCCTGGCCGCTGACGATCTCGATGCTCGCGCTTGCCGGGCTTCCGGCGACCTCGGGGTTCATGGGCAAGCTGTTCCTGATCGAGGCGCTGGTCGACGGCAACTACACCTGGCTCGCGGTGGCGATCGCGATCGGGACCATGGTCTCGCTCGCCTACTACCTGCGGGTGGTGGCGGCGGTCTGGATGCGACCGGCCACGGAGGTCGTGGCGACGGCGGAGATGCCGGCGATCGCCGGCGCATCCCCGGAGGCCGACGCGATCGACCCCGACGCAGGACGGCGCGCCTACCTGGTCGGCCCGGCGCTGCTGGCAGCGGCGGCGACGGTGTTCTTCGGCGTCATCCCGCAGCCGCTGGTCGCCTGGGCCGAGCACGCGGGTGCGACGCTGGCGCAGTTCCTGCCGTGAGCGGGATCGGGCGTCGAGCGAAGCTCGCAATCGCAGTGGCGGGATTGGCGCTGCTTGCGGTCGCGACGCTGACCGTCCTGCGGGACCCGGACGCCGCGGGCGCGAGTGGCCTCGACCCGATCGTGCTCGGCCACTCGGTCGAGGGGCGGGCGATCACAGCTGTGCGCGTCGGCGATCCCACCAGCCCCCGCAAAGCACTCGTGCTCGGCGTGATCCATGGCGACGAGCCCGCCGGCGCCGCGGTGACGCGCCAGATCCTGCGCCGCTACCGGGGCATCGGGGGCGTCGACCTCTGGGTCGTGAAGACCGTCAATCCGGACGGCCTCGCCCACCACACACGCCGCAACGCGCACGGCGTCGACCTGAACCGAAACTTCTCCTACCGCTGGCGCGACGGGGTGCCCCCCTCCTCCGGCTATTACCCGGGCCCGCACCCGTTCTCCGAGCCCGAGTCGCGGGCGGTGCGAAAGCTGGTGCGGCAACTTCAGCCGCAGGTCAGCATCTGGTTTCACCAGCCCTGGGACCAGGTGCTCGCCCCCTGCCACGGCGACGCCTCGCTACAGCGCCGCTTCTCGCAGCTCTCGGGCATCCCTGAAGCGCTGCCGTGGCGAGGATCTGCGCGGCACCGCGATCGATTGGCAGCAGCACACTTTCCCCGGCACCCATGCGTTCGTGGTCGAGCTCGCGGGCGGATCGATCTCCGCCCTCGCCGCGAAGCGCGACGCGCGAGCGGTCGTGAAGGTGACCCGGGACGGGGCGGCGACCGCCTCCTCCGGCGGCGCCGCGAGACGCGCCGCTGCCTCATCGGCGCCGCGCCCGGCGATCAACCGCAAGCTGATCCCTTCCCGCCCCACCGCAGGCGCGAGATGGCCGCCTACTCGAAGCGCCATTACGGCAAGGCGAAGTGGCGGTTGACCAACCCGCACGTGATCGTCGAGCACATCTCTGTCACCGACAGCATCAGCGCCCTCTACAACACCTTCGCTCCCGACCATCCCGACCCCGAGCTGCACGAGCTGCCCAACGTCTGCTCGCATTTCGGGGTCGGCTCGAACGGACGCATCTACCAGTTCGTTCGTCTGGACACCCGCTGTCGCCACACCGTCGGCCTCAACTACACGGCGATCGGCGTCGAGCACGTCGGCTTCAAGGACTCAGACGTGCTCGGCAACGCCCGCCAGCTCCATGCCTCGCTGCGCCTCACCCAGTACCTGCGCTGCCGGTTCGGGATCAAGATCCGCAACGTGATCGGCCACAACGAGAGTCTCAGCTCGCCGTACCACCTCGAGCTGGTGCCAAGCCTCAAGCACCAGACCCACGGCGATTGGAAGCACGCCTCGATGCAGATCTACCGGCGCAAGCTTCGCCATCTCGGCCCCTGTTGAGCAGGGGTGGCATCCTTCGCCCGTGCTCCAACACGTCTCACTCGAGGTTCCTCCGGATCAGGTCCTCCGCACGGTCGAGTTCTGGAGCCTGCTCGGCTTTCAGACGACGAAAGCTCCCCAGCCGATCGCCCCCTTCGTCACCTGGTTGCAGCGCGACGGAACCCAGATCCACCTGATCCACACCGAAGACGCCACCGCCCCGCAGCTCGGCCACTCGGCCGTGGTCGTCGAGGACTTCGACGCCGCCGTGGAGGGGCTGCGCGACACCGGGTTCGAGTTCGAGGAGGCACAGGAGCTGTGGGGCGCGAGACGCGGCTTCGCGACCGCGCCCGGCGACCATAAGGTCGAGCTGATGGCGTCTCCACCTCCAACCGACTAGACGATCATTGACCGGTGCGCTGTCCGCCGCCGATTCGATTCATAGGATCATCAGCCCGATGCGATATCCGGTCGAGTCCTTCACACCCGAGGAGCAAGCGCTGCTTGCCCCCCACTTCACCAACCTCGACCGCCCCGTGTTCGCGCTCACCAATCTGCCCGAGACGGTTAAGGGGGCGCTGTTCGCACGCTACTCGCGTTACCCGGGGACGGTGAGACGCCTGTTCCTGGACGAGTTCGCCGAGGACATCCCTGAGGGCGGGCGGCCGTTCGACGGCGAGGAGGGCGAACGCGCGGCGGGCCTCTACGAGCGCGTCTTCATGGGCTACGGCGACGACTCGATCGCCCAGGTTGGAGGCGCGCACATCGCCTGCGAGTGGGTCTCCAACATCCTCACCAAGGTGCTGCAACGCGGCCGCCTCGCCGCCTATCTGGAGCAGTCGACGCGCTACATCCCCTACGACAAGCCGATGCCCGCGGACGCCGGCGGCGGCTATCGCTATTACACCGATCGCCAGCTCGGACCGCAGTTCTCGACCGCGATGGACGAGCTGTTCTCGATCTACTCGGCAGCCCTGCAGACGGTCGAGGCCTGGGCGGCGGAGCGCTGGCCACGCGACGAGGAGCCCGAGCCGGCCTGGCGGCGCTCGATCCGGGCCAAGGCGCTGGACCTGCTGCGCGGGCTGCTGCCGGCGGCGACCCTAAGCCACGTCGGGATATTCGCCTCCGGCCAGGCCTACGAGCAGCTACTTCTGCGATTGATGGCATCGCCGCTGCCGGAGGCCCGTGAGTTCGGCTCGATGATCCTGGCCGAGCTTCAGAAGGTGATGCCGAGCTTCGTGGCCAGGGTGGAGCGGCCCGACCGCGGCGGCGAGTGGATCTCCTATCTCCAGGCGCGCCGCGATGCCACGGAAAGCTGGGTCGAGCGGCTCGGGCTCGACCGCCGCGCGCCCGACGACGCCCCGTCGGTGGAGCTGATTCACGTCGACGGCTCGGAGGAGGACCTGCTCGCGGCCTGCCTGTTCGAGTCCGCGCAGGTGTCCGAGACCGAGATTCGGGCTCGGCTCGACGTCCTCGACATAAGGGAGCGGGCGCAGCTGCTCGCGGACCTGGTCGGCGAGCGCAGCAACCGGCGCTACCGGCCGGGCCGCGGCTTCGAGGCGCTGCGCTACCGCTTCGAGATCGTCAGCGATTACGGGGGCTTCCGCGACCTCCAGCGCCACCGGATGCTGACCTGTCAGTGGCAGCGACTCACCCCCGACCTCGGGGCGGGCGTACCGGAGGAGGTCCGCGATGCCGGCCTCGGCGACGAGTTCGAGCGGGCGCTGGAGATCTCGCGGACCGAGTTCGAGCGCCTGGAGCAGGGCGGCCTGCGCGACGCCGCCCCCTATGCGCTCTGCCTCGGCTACCGGATCCGCTACGTCCTCGACCTCAACGCCCGCGAGGCGATGCACCTGATCGAGCTTCGATCGGGGCGTGAGGGCCACCCGACTTACCGCGCGGTCGCGCAGGCGATGTTCGAGCGGATCGACTCCGTGCATCCGGCCGTCGCCGCCGCGATGAGCCACGTCGACCTCACCCGCGAGCCGCGACTGGAGCGGGTGCTGAGCGAGATCCGCAATCACCGCCGCCGGGTGGAGGCGGGCGTGCATTCAGATGCGCCGCCCGGGCTCAGCGGCCTCGGCTGAGCACGGGTCGAACCTCCACGACCGTCGCTCCGTAGTACGGTCGCGGATGGTGCGTCTCGCTCCAGCCACCAGAAGGCTGCGCCCGCTGGCACTGGCGGTCGTGCTCGCCGCCGCGCTCGTCACTCCGGCGGCGATCTCGGCATCGGCCGCAGGCGACGATGCCGTCTCACAGCCGAGCCCGACCGCGAGCCCGCCGCCCGGGGTCGACCCAGGCGCGACCACCCCGACCACACCCCCGGCTGATCCGGCCCCAGCCCAGCCGAGCGACGCACAATCGAGTGCCGCGCCCGCGACTGCCGCGCAGCCCACGCCCACGCCGACGAACCCGGCGCCCGCGGCGGTGACGGTCTCGCGGGCCACCGCCTCGGCCTCGAAATCGGTCTCGATCGTCGACTACTCGTTCAACCCCGGGGGGATCACGGTGCACGCCGGCGACACCGTTCAGTGGACCAATAACGGCAAGGTCCCCGAGGGCCACGACGTCAGCGGCGATGGGCTCGACTCCGGGGTGCTGCAGGCGGGCGACAGCTACAGCCACACCTTCAGCTCAGCCGGAAGCGTCTCCTACATCTGCTCGATCCACCCGAACATGCACGGCACGGTGACGGTCCTGGCGCGTTCTTCGGGCAGCTCCGGCGGGTCGAATGGATCCAGCGGGGCTGGCTCGGGGAGCTCCGGAACCTCGACGCCGTCGGCCACCGGCTCCGGCTCGGAATCGGCTGCGGTCAGCTCTCCGGACGCCGCCGGCTCGGGCAGCTCACTGCCGTCGACGGGCTCCGACATGCTGCGTCTGGCGACCCTTGGACTGGTGCTGCTGAGCTTCGGGCTCGCCGTTCGCCTGGTCGAGTCGGGCCGCGCGCGACGCCGTTAGCTCGCGGCCAATGCAGCGCCCTCCGCGACCCCGATCAGCTCGCGCATGAACGCCGGCAGGTCGTCGGGGCGCCGTGAGGAGACGAGGTTGCCGTCCACGACCACCTCGGCGTCCTCCCACTCGGCGCCGGCGTTGCGCAGGTCGTCGGCGATGCTCGGATAGGAGGTCACCCGCCGCCCATGGACGATCCCCGCCGAGACCGGCACCCAGCCGGCGTGGCAGATGAAGGCGACCGGCTTGCCGGCAGCGTCCATCGCCCGCACCAGCTCCAGAACGCCGTGATCGGCGCGCAGCTTGTCGGGCCCCATGCCGCCGGCGATCACCAGGATGTCCAGCCCCTCGGGGTCGACCGCGGAGGCGACGCGCTCGACAGCGAGCGGCTGCCCGTGCTTTCCGCTCAGCTCGCCCTCCTCGATGCCGATGATCGCCACCTCCGCCCCCGCCTCACGAAGCCGGTAGTAGGGGTAGGTCGCCTCGCTGTCCTCGAAGGCGGGACCGATCATCACCGCAGCGTTGCGGCCCTGAAGCGGTTTGTGCGTGTGGTGGGTCATCGATCTCTCCTTTCGAGAACTCCGGCGAGGATATTCATCCCTGCGCAAGGTCGGCCACGTAGCATCCCCGCTGCGTGAACGGGGGACGCAAACCGACGCTGGTCTTCTTGCTGCTTGCGGCGCTGGCCCTGCCGGCCCTCGCCGCCTGTGGCGGCGCCGACTCCAAGGCGGCGGCCTCCGACCCCTGGCACCCGGCGCCGAGCACGGCGCCATGGCAATGGCAGCTGCAGGGTCCGATCGACATCTCGGTCCCGGCCGGCGTCTATGAGATCGACGGCTTCTTCGTCTCCCCGAAGGTCGTGCGCCAGCTCCATTCGCAGGGACGCAAGGCGATCTGCTATCTCGACGTCGGCTCCTGGGAGAACTACCGGCCCGACAAGGACCAATTTCCGAAGTCGGTGATCGGCAAGCGCTACCAGGGCTTCCCGAGCGAGCGCTGGATGGACATCCGCAAGATCTCCCTACTCGCGGCGCCGCTGAAGAAGCGCTTCGACATGTGCAGGCGCAAGGGCTTCGACGCCGTGGAGCCGGACAACGTCAATGGCTACACCAACCCAACCGGCTTCCCGCTCACCGCCTCCGACCAGCTCCGCTTCAACCATTGGGTCTCGAGGCAGGTGCACAGCCGCGGGATGTCGGTGGCGCTCAAGAACGACCCCGAGCAGGCGAAGCAGCTGGTCGGCGCCTTCGACTTCGCGGTCGTCGAGCAGTGCTTCCAATACCACGAGTGCGGGCGCTTCTCTCCCTTCATCAAGGCCGGCAAGGCGGTCTTCGAGGCCGAGTATGAGATCAGCCCGAGCAAGTACTGCAAACGAGCCAAGGCGCTGCAGTTCAGCTCGATTCGCAAGTCATACGCGCTGACTGCAAAGCCCTGGAAGCCCTGCACCTGAGGCGCAGCGGCGGCGCTCAGCGGCGGCGCTTGCGCTTGCGGCGCTCGCCGGGCTGATGTACCGGGTTGACCACCGTCCCAACTTCGTCATCGTCCCCGTCGCCGCCATCCTGATCACCGCCCGCGGGCGGCTCAGACTCGCCCCCCAACGACTCCGCGGCCTTCTCGCCCGGGGTCGGCCATGGGACCGCCTTTCCTTCGGCCCAGGCGGGCGGTCGGCCCCTCGGCGTCCAACCCCCGATCAGCAGGCCGAGATAGGCGATCCACAGCAGCGTGTACTGGAGGACGAGGATCGACGCCACCCCGAGTGCCGCTCCCAGAGCGCCCCAGAAGCGGGTCAGCAGGCCGACCCGCATCGCGTGAAAGCAGGTGTAGGCCATCGCGACCGCAAATCCGAGCGTGCCGGCGATGCCGAAGCCGACGGTGAGGCCGCTCAGCGATTGGTCGTTGATCACGTTCTGGGCGACGCTGTTGGCGTGGTCGCCGGTCCCAAGGGCGTGCCTCGCCTTCTCGACGGCGACGAAGTCGGGTGCCGCGGAGTGAAGCGAGAGGCCGGTGGCCACGGCGAGGCCGGCCAGAAACAGGGGGCCGGCGATGGCCAACCCGATCAGCTGCCCGCGCATCGTCTCGCTGCGGGCGAGCGCCGCCCGGAACAGATAGACGATCGGGATCGCCAACATCGCGGAGCCGACCGCGCGGATCACGTAGGCGAGGATCAGGGTCCCGGAGTCCGCGTCGACCTTGCGCAGCAGCTCGGCGTTGCCGCCCCGCCCGTACTTGCTGGCGAGGAGAACCAGCGAGATCGCGAACAGCACCACCGCAAGGATGGACAGCACCGCGACAGGGGTGGCCCTGCGCCGCTCGCGCTCGATGATCTGGCTCGGGTCCATGTCAGTCGCCCGTCGCGGCGCCCTTGCGCTCCTCGCGCGGCAGCTCGTCGGCACGCACCGGGTAGTACTCGTGGTCCTGCGGCTCGGCGATCCGCGAGATCCGATCGCCAACCGCGAGCAGCAGGTCGAGGAACGGCGCCGCGACCCCGATCAGCGACTCGACGCGCTCGCGGTTGCGCTGCTGCGTAGGGGTGAGCGTGCCGCGGGGCGGTGCCGCTGGGGTGCGTTCTTCGGTCATCAGCCGCGCTCGTGGAAGAAGAATTGGGGCAGGGCGCCCTCGATGACCTCCTGGGTCATCCGCTGCGCGACCTCGAGGTTCCCGGTCCGCACCGCGATGTCGTCGAGGGTGACAATTCCGGTCAGCTCGCCCGCATCGACAACCGGCAGGCGGCGCACCCGGTGCTGGACCATCAGCGCCGCCGCCTCCTCGAGCTCCATGTCGGGGTCTCCGCTGACCAGCGGGCGCGAGACCCGCTCGCCGATCGGCGTGTAGGGATCGGAGCCGTCGGCGAGCACGCGCATCGCCAGGTCGCGGTCGGTGACCATCGCGATCGGCAAACCGTCGGGCTCGACGATCACCACCGAGCCGACGTTGTGGTCGCGCATCCGCTGGGCGACCTCGGAGGCGCTGACGTCCGCCGAGGCGGTGACCACGCCCACCGTCATGATCTCTCGGAGCTGCACCGCCGTACCGTATCGCCGCCCGATCGCCCACGGCGATGCGCTTTGGATGAGGCGAACCCGCGCCGCTCGCATAGCATCCCTGCAGATGGCTTCGCCGAAGCAGACGGGCCCGATCGCCGTCTACGGCGCCACCGGCTTCACCGGCACGCTGGTCGCCGAGGAACTGAAGCGCCGCGAGGCGGACTTCGTGATCGCCGGCCGCAGCCAGGGAAAGCTGGACGCGCTCTCGACCAGACTCGGAGGCGTACCGGCCACGGCCGCGCCGCTGGACGACTCCGCGGCACTGCGCTCGCTGCTGGAGCCGTGTGCGGCGGTGATCGCCTGCGCCGGGCCTTTCACGCTGCACGGCGAGCCGGTGCTCGCCGCCGCAGCAGAGACCGGCACCCACTACATCGACACGACCGGCGAGCAGCCCTATATGAAGATGGTCTTCGACCGCTATGGGGACCGCGCCGCGGAGAACGGGGCGGCGCTGGTCACCGGGATGGGCTTCGACTACGTGCCCGGCGATCTGATCGCCTCACTGACCGCTGCCGGGCTGGAGCCGCTGGACGAAATCACGCTCGCCTACTGGACACGCGGTTTCGGGGCGACCCGCGGAACGATGCTGTCGGCGATGGAGATCATGCGTGGCGGCGACCTGGAGTGGCGCGAGGGCGACTGGCGCCCAGCCTCACAAAAGGTGAGCCGCGGCAGCTGGCTCTTCCCGGCGCCGGTCGGCGAGCAGCCGATGGTGCGCTACCCCTCGGGGGAGCAGATCACTGTGCCGCGCCACGTCGAGACCGCCAACGTGCGAACGCTGCTCAGCGCCACCACCGTCTCGCCGCGACGCTTCGTGCCCCTGCTGCCCGTGGCGATGCCGGCGATGGGGCTGGCGATGCGAACGCCGCTACGCCGCGCCGCCGCTGCGCTGGTCGACCGGATTCCCGAAGGGCCCAGCGAGCAGGACCGCGCCGCAACCCGCTTCACGATCGTCTGCGAGGCGAAGGCCGGTTCCCTGGTGCGGCGCGGGACGGTGACCGGGTCCGATGTCTATGGCCTCACCGCGGTGACCACCGCGCACGGGGCGCTGCTGGCCGTCGATCCCTCCTTCGATCACGCCGGCGCCCTGGCCCCGGCACAGGCGTTCGATCCCAGTGCTTTCCTCGACGCCCTCGAAAGCTTCGGCGTCGAATCCGAGGTCGAGCCGCTGGCAGAACCGGCGGCGGCAACCCGTAGTGACTGAGGCCACCCGCCCGCCCACGGTGCCGCTGGAGGCCGGAATCGGCCCCGCCAACCCCCCCTGCCCGGCCTGCGGCGAGCCGCTGTTCGGGTGGGCCGCCGCACCCGATGCGACCCCGGTGCGCCGTTGCGAGGCCTGCGGGCTTGGCGTCGTCGGCGAGCCCGGCGACGGCGCCGAGGCGCTTGCCGCCCTCGAGCGACTGCGGATCGAGGGCGGTGACGACCCGCACTACCGGATTGCGAATCGCGCCAGCCTCCAGGCATCGCTCGGCGGCAGCGGCTGGGCGCTGATCGAGGCCGACTCTCGCTACCTGTTCACAGTGGAGGCTGTGCGGCGTCTGGCTTCCGGTCGCGACCAGCAGGTCGCGCGGGTGCGCTGGCGTCCCGGCTCCAGCGTCGTGTCGATGTGGGGGACGCTGCTGAACTCGTTCACCTGGGGGCGCAACATCGCGCTCGGTGCACAGGGGCGGGCAGTTGCCACTCCCGCCGATCGACGATGGCAACGCGGCATGGACGCGTTCATCAGCGTGGTCGCAACCCCGATCGTGCTGCTCGCCGCGCTGCTGATCGAGACCGGGGCCGCGCTGGCCGGGCGCGGCGGTGTGCTGGAGCTGACGCTGAGACTCGAGTGACCGTCTCGGCGCTTACAGCAGGTCGCTGATCGCGTCCGCCGATTCCCGCGCCGCGCTCACGTGCGGCAGCCCGTCGCCACCCACATCCACGAGCTCGCTGCCGCCGAGACGAAGCGCCAGCTGTTCGGAGGCGCTGCGCACATACGGCGGCGTCGAAGCGCCGACGACGATCCGCGATGGCGCCTCCGTCGCCAGCATCTCCGCGGTCCGCAGCGACCATGCCGGGACCGCGCCGAGCTCGGCAAAGAGGCTGAGCGGGCGCTGGCGCGCCTCGGCACCGACCGCGTCCGGGATCCGCTCGGCGCCCGGCCCCATGTGCGGTAGCCCACCGCCGAGGTAGAGGTCGATCGCCGCCTCCGGTCCGCCCCCCTGCACTGCATCGGCGATCCGCTGACGATCGGCCGCAAGACCCTGTGTTGCCTCTGGCAGGAAGGCGAGCAGCGGCGGTTCGATCACGACCGCCGCCCGGACCAGGTCGCGGTGGCGCAGCAACAGCTCGAGGGCAATGACAGCGCCGAGCCCGGCGCCGCAGACGACGGCCGGTCCGACGTCGATCTCGCGCAGCAGCGCGTCCCCGTCGGCGGCTTGCTCCTCGACGGTGGTCGCGACGTACTGCTCCGGTGCCTCAGAGCTTCCCCAGCCGCGGCGATCGGGGGCGATCGTGCGGGCGTCGCCCCCGATCGCGTCGATCAGCGGCTCCCAGATCGCCGCTGTCGCCGCCGTCTCGTGCAGGAGCAACAACGGTGGGCCGGCGCCGCGGTCGCGCCAGCTCAGCTCCACCCCGTTGATCAGTCCTTCTGCCAATTTCGGCTCGCATTCAGCGAGCAAAAATCAAGCTACTCGACGCGGCTCCAGATCCGCCTGCTGATCGGCAAGACGAACTTGCGTGGTGTGTGGCGGCCGAGCACTGAGCCGGCGTAGTTGAGCTTCCCGGGCACGACGGCCCGCTTTCCGGCCTCCGCCGCATTCACCGCCTCCTCGCCGACGTCCTCTGCCGACATCCAGACGAAATTGGGGGTGCTGTCCGCGCGCTCAATCCCCGAAGCATCCATGAACTCTGTCCGCACCGGGCCCGGACACAACGCGGTGGCGGTAACTCCCGTTCCCTTCAGCTCCTCGTGCAGTGCCTCGGTGAAGCTGAGCACGAACGCCTTGGTGGCGGCATAAGTGGTGCTCCCGGGCAGCGGCTGAAAGGCGGCAGTGGAGGCGACGTTGATCGTCGCGCCGCGACCGCGCTGCACCATCTCCGGCACGTAACGGCCGGTCAGGTCGACGACCGTCTCGCAATTGACGCGCACCATCTCGACTTGGCGCTCGCGATCCGCGTCGATGAAGTCGCCCGCGAAACCGAAGCCGGCGTTGTTGACCAGCACCTCGACGTCGAAGCCGAGCTCGTCGATCTTGGCGGCCAATCGATCGCGCTCGGCGGGGTCGGCGAGATCGCAGGCGATGACGCCGGCGCGCACGCCGTAATCCTCGTGAAGGTCGCTCGCCAACTCGGTGAGCCGGTCTTCGCGCCGCGCGACCAGGGTCAACGCCTGTCCCCGCTTCGCCAGCGAGGTGGCGATCGCCGCACCGATCCCCGACGAGGCGCCCGTGACCAGCGCGGTCGAGCTCTCGCCCGGCGGCGGCAGCGCCATTCCTAGGCGAGACCTTCGCGCGCCTCGCGAACCAGGGTCACGGCTTCCGGAAAGACGATCCGGATCGCGTCGCGCACCTGCACCGCCTGCTCGTCGCTGCCGCCGGTCAAATCGAGCCGATTGATCGCGGCGACGGTCATCTCGACCGCGAGCCGGATTGCGTTGTCGGCCCAGGCGACTCGCTGCGAGGACTGGGCCTGCTCGGCCAGCTCCTCGAGTCTTGCGCGCAGCTCCTCGGGGTCGCCAAACATGCTGAATCCACCTTCTTCCATGAAATAGAGATTAGTCGCTCGTCGCTAGTCGCTAGAGACGCAGGGAAGCGATCCAATCGTCGCGCGTCTCGTGAGCCACTCGCCCCTACCTTCGCGCACATGCAACCTCGGATCATTTGCGGCGAGCGCGGCGCGGCGAGCGTCGAGCAGGCGGGGCTGGTGGCGCTGATCGCGCTGCTGATGATCGCCGCAGTGGCCGCCTTCGCCGACGGTCCGCCACAGGAGGGAGGCCGTGCGATCGGGGCGACGATCGCCCGCCGAATGGCCTGCGCGCCGCGGCTCCCCGACGCCTGCCGCCACCATCCGCTGGTGCGGGCCTACGGCTGGCCGCTCGCTCGTCTCACCCGAGCGCTCGCGCCCCAGCCCACCGCTCGCCCCGGCCCGGCCGGCCTGCCCCTGGTGCCAATCGACTTCCGCTACTGCCGCCAGCCGAGCTGCGCGGTGCCGGGGCCCGGCCCCGAGGGGCTTCACCTGACGACGTCGGGCCGGCGCACCACCGTCTATACCTCGATCGACGACCAGCCGCGCTCGCGCGGCTACGTCGAGGTCAGCTTTTGGCTGTACCGGCCATCGATCGGCTGGGAACACCTGACCCGCCGGGCGACGCAGGCAGATGTGGACGCCGCGGCTGGCACCGCGGTCCTGCTGCGCGACGACCCCAACCTTGTCCCGCTGGAGACCCTGCCGGGACGCGATCAGTACCGCTTCCCGCCCGGCGAGCGCCCGCCCTGGCAGTGGCAGCTCGAGAGCATCTACCCGGGATAAGTGCACCGCTTCCATCGTTGGCACGTCTGGGTGCCAGGGCTCAGGCGTGGGCCCCCGCCTTTTCTGCCGCCTCCTGCCTCTCCTTGTCCTCCTGCGCCTCGGTCTCGGCGCGCTCCATGAGGGCACGCCAGTTGGTGGTGCGGAAGATCAGCATCAGGGCGCCGAAGCCGAGCAAAGCCGACCACGCGGCCAACGCGATCTGGGTTCCGACCGAGAAAGAGAGGACGGCGGTCCGCGAGGGTCCCTGCAAGGTCGCGAGCAGCAGCGCCTGCTGGGCGCCCGCGCCGCCAGGGGTGAACGGCAGCATCGTGGAGATCGCCTGCACGCTCATCACCAACGCAACGTTCTGGATCGACCCCCCGATCCCGAAAGCCTCGAGAAAGAACCAGAAGGCGGCGAAGCGGCACAGCCAGCCCGCCGCCTGCCAGGAGACGACCTCGCGGACGAAGCGGCGCGGCTGGGTGAGGATCGCGACCCCCTGCTTGATCCGCTGCCAGAACTTCTCGGCGCGGCGGGCGCTGATTGCGAACAGGACCAAGAAGCCCACCGCCAGCACCGTGAGCGCGAACACAAGTAACTGCGGGTGCTGGGCCCAGAAGGAGATGTCGAAGGCGGGCAGGTCGGGCAGCTCGGGCGGACGCGGCAGCAGTCCCTGGGTCAGCGCATAGGCGAGGACCAGCAAGCCGGCCGTCGTATCGAAGATCGACTGGACCAGGAACGACGAGGTGATCGCCGGATAGGTCGAGTACTTGATCTGACCCCGAGCCAACAGGATCTTGGTTGCGTCCCCGACCCTGGCCGGGATCACCGCGTTGATCCCGGCACCGGCCAGGTAGGCGCCGACGATGCCGCGGAACGGAACCCGGGTCTCCGGATAGGCCGCGTGGAGGATGTTCTGCCAGGCCCGCGCCCGAGCCAGGTACATGGCAAGCACAAAGAGCAGCGCGAGGATCAGCGGGCCCCAGGAGATGTCGGCGAGGTGAGCGAAGAACTGCCCGGCCGCGTCGAAGAAGGAGCGGAAGCTGGAACCGAGGCTTGCCTGGGGGAGGACCGTGATCACCAGACCGCCTCGTGCTCCTCCATGACGCCGAAGCCCTCGGCCAGCTCGACCCCATCGAGCGACCCCGAGAAGGTTCCAAACCGGTGCCGGTAGCGGGACCGGAAGATCAGCAGGTTGTCGTTGCGGGCCCGTTCGCTTTCGGCGTCGAATTGGAGCCGGGCGCCGTCGGCGAACTCGATCGCCTCGAGGCCCGAGAAGGACACCGGGCGGGGCTCGTGGGGGACGCCGCCGAGCCAGATGCCGCGCTCGCTGCGCTCTTCGGGGTCGTTGATGCCGGAAACCAGATTCCAGGCCACCATCTGACCGTCGGCCGCCCGCCCCACGCCGGCAGACCAGTGCCAGCTCGTGTGACGCTGGTGATACCCGGCCGACTCGTCGTCGACGCCGCGCGCCTGGACCCGCCAGCGCCGTCCGCCGGCGTCGATCGTGCCGCTTACCGGGACCCCGGCTCGCTTTCGGGTCCACCCGTAGCCGCGCTCGCCGCTCGGGCACAGCGACTCGACCGGCGCGGAGTCGCCGAAGTGAAGCTCTGCCGCCACGTCGCGCCCCTGTACCCGGACCTCGGGCCCGTCCATCGTCACCTCACCGTCCCCCGGCAGGACGCGGGTGTGGGCATAACGACGCAGGCCTTCACGGTCCCAGACCGCCCAAAAGCTCTGCCTAAACGGCCCGATCTCCGCCCGCGCCGCGCAGAGCATGACCTCGGGCGCGTAGACGCCCACATAGCGCCAGCGCTTGCGCACCCGCCCCCCACGAAGCATCGGCATTGGATCCGGCGGGAGCGGCAGGTCGGGGCGACCGGGGCCGGGGCCGCGCCAAGGCGTCAGGGTGGACATGTCTTGTTCGCGCTCGGCCCGCCGCATAGCTCTTTTGGAGAGCCTCGCGCCAGGCACATCTTGTTCGCGCTCGGCCCACCGCATAGCTCTTTTGGAGAGCCTCGCGCTCACGGGGCGAAGCTACACTAGCCGGCCGTGCCCGAGACCCGGACACAGTTCAAGACCCCCTCCAGCGTTCCCCAGGACCCCTCCGACGAGGCGATGTGTGCGCGCGCCCGTGAGCGATTCACGGGCGACCGCAACAGACGAATCCCACGCAGGCGCAGGCGCCACGCGGCGATGCCGAACCTGATCATCATCGGCGGGCTGAAGTGCGGGACAACGAGCATCCACCACTACCTCGGCCTGCACCCCGACGTCCAGATGTCAAAGCCGAAGGAGCTCAACTTCTTCGTCGAGGAGCTCAACTGGGACCTCGGGCTGGACTGGTATGAGGCGCGGTTCGACGATCGCCACCCGGTCCGCGGCGAGTCGTCGCCTCACTACACCAACCTGCCCCGCTTCAGCGGCGTCGCGGAGCGGATCCAGCGCCACTGCCCGGACGCCAAGCTGCTCTACATGGTGCGCGACCCGATCAAGCGAATCCTTTCGCACTGGGTGCACGCGAAGGGGGCCGGATACGAGACCCGCGACCTCGATGAAGTGTTCTCCGTCCCCGACTGCGGCTACGTGCAGCGCTCGATGTTCTGGATGCAGCTACAGCCCTATCTGGAGCGCTTCGATCGCGAGCAGATCGAGGTGATCACCCAGGAGGAGCTACAGGCCGATCGCGAGGAGACGATGCGCAAGGCGTTCCGCTTCGTCGGTGTCGACGTTGCCTTCACGCATGAGCAGTTCGACCGCGAGTGGGAGAAGTCGAGCGCCAAGGAGAGCGACAAGTACCAGGTGATGGAGCGGCTGGTCAAGCTGCCGGGACTGCGCTCCTTCGACCGCAACTTCGACCGGCTACCGGAATCGCTGCGCTGGATGGTGGAGAAGGTCGTCCACGACCCCGAGAAGCCCTCGGCTCCGAAGCCGGAGCTCTCCGACGAGCTGTTCGAGCGGATGCGCGGCTGGTTCCGCGACGATGTGGCCGGCCTTCAGGAGTTCGCCGGCCGCCGCTTCGACGGCTGGCACGAGTACTGAGCACCATGAAGATCTCCGTTGCGGCTGACGAGCTGGTCGGGGTGGCCGAGCCGGTGGTCGAGGAGCTGCGCAAGCGCGGCCACGAGCCGCTCGTCCACGGGGCGCTCTCCGACGAGGAGCGCGACGATTGGGCCTGGGCGTCGGAGGCGGCGGCTCGGGACGTCGCCGAAGGTCGCGCCGATCAGGCGATCGTCTGCTGCTGGACCGGGACCGGCGCTTCGATCGCCGCCAACAAGGTGTCGGGCATTCGCGCGGCGCTCTGTGGCGACGCGCAGACCGCCGAGGGCGCCCGGCGCTGGAACGACGCCAACGTGCTGGCGCTGAGCCTGCGGGCGACCTCGGAGCCCGAGCTGGCCGAGATCCTCGACGCCTGGTTCGGCGCCGCCCCCAGCAGCGAAGCCGAGGACCGCGCCAACGTCGAGCACCTGGACGAGATCGGGCCCGGTTAGCCCGCCGATCAGCCGGTATAAGGGGTGGGGATGCAGCGCCTCCTTCCCAACCCGGGCCCGACGACGGTCGAGCAGCAGCTCTCCGGCCTCGATCTGATCGACCTCGGCTTTACCGATCGCCCTTACCTGGTGGTCAACTTCGCGGTCACGATCGACGGGCGCGCCGCGATCGAGGGCCGCTCGGGCTCGATCGGATCGAAGACCGATACCGAGATGCTGCAGCTGCTGCGCACCCGAGTCGACGCGGTGATGATCGGCGCCGGCACGATGCGCGCCGAGCGCTACGGGCGCATCGTCTCCGATCCCTCGCTGCGCGCCCGCCGCGAGCGGATCGGCCTCCCTCACGATCCGCTCGCGGTGATCGTCTCCAGCCGCCTCGACCTGCCCTGGGACGCACCGCTGTTCACCGACGGCGGCGGGCGGGTGCTGATCTTCACCACCTCTGAGGCGGAGCCGCCGCCGACCGAAACCCCGCTGCGGGTTGTGCGCCACGAGGGGATCAGCGTCGACCTGGTCGAGGCGCTGCGTCATCTACGAGTGGAGCGCGGAATCCGGGCGCTGCTTTGCGAGGGCGGACCTGGACTGCACAGCGAGCTGCAGTCGCTGGAGCTGGTCGACGAGCTCTTCGCGACGGTGGCCGCGAAGCTCACCGGTGGGCCCGAGCCGCGGATGATCGAGGGCGAGCTTCCACGACGCAGCGAGTGGGAGCTTGCCTGGTTGCTCGAGGAGCGCAGCGAGCTTTTCGCCCGCTACCGCCGCGTCGACTGACCCGGCGCTTCGCGGCGCCGGCAATGTTTGATTCGTGGGCAAATCGTCGCACGCGGTAGGTTTCAGGCGATGGACTTCTCCCCGTCGCCTCAGGTGACCGAGCTTCTGGAGCGAATCCGCTCGTTCATGGACGAGCACGTCTATCCGAACGAGCGCGAGGCGGCCGAGCGGCTCGACGAGGAGGTCGGCCCCGGGGTCGCCTATCCGGCGATCATCCGCGAGGTCCGCGAGCGGGCCCGCTCGGAAGGACTCTGGAATCTGTTCATGCCCGACGAGCGCTACGGGCCCGGGCTCGCCAACTGGGAGTACGGAATCCTCTGCGAGGAGATGGGCCGCAGCCCGATGCTCGCCCCGATGGCGTTCAACTGCTCGGCGCCCGACACCGGCAATATGGAGATCCTCGCCGAGCACGGGACCGAGGAGCAGAAGGAGCAGTGGCTGCAGCCTCTGCTCGAGGGCGAGATCCGCTCCTGCTTCTCGATGACCGAGTCCGACGTCTCGGGCTCCGACCCGACCGGCCTTCAGGCCAGCGCCGAGCTGGACGGAGACGAGTGGGTGGTCAACGGCCACAAGTGGTTCACCTCGGGCGCGGTCGGGGCGTCGCTGGCGATCGCGATGGTGGTCACCGAGCCCGAAGGCCACCCCTACGCGCGGGCGAGCATGATCCTCGTCCCCACCGACAACCCCGGCTTCGATTTGGTCAGGCCGATCCCGGTGATGGGGCACGACAAGGGCCCCGGCCACTGCGAGATCCGCTACGAGGACTGCCGGGTACCGGCCGCCAACCTGCTCGGCGAACGCGGCATGGGCTTCGTCGTCGCCCAGGACCGCCTCGGTCCCGGCCGCATCCACCACTGCATGCGTGCGATCGGCACCGCCGAGCGGGCGATCGAGATGATGTGCGACCGGGCCAACTCGCGCCATGCCTTCGGCGGCCCGCTTGCCGACAAGCAGTTCATCCAGGACTTCGTCGCCAAGTCGCGGATGGAGATCGACCAGGCCCGGCTGCTGACCCTCTACGCGGCCTGGAAGATGGACACCGAGGGCAAGCGCGCCGCGCGCCAGGAGATCTCGATGATCAAGGTGGTGGCCGCGAACGTGGTCATGGACGTCCTCGACCGCGCGATCCAGACCCACGGCAGCCTCGGGATGACCGACGACACGCCGCTGGCGGCACTGTGGCGCTTCAGCCGCATGCTGCGCCTCGCCGATGGCCCGGACGAGGTTCACAAGATGGTGATCGCGCGCCGCGAGCTCAACCGGCGCGCGAAGCTCGCGGACGGCGACGCCGGATCAGACGGCGCCGCCGCACCGCAGCCCGCTAAGGCCTAGCCGAGGCAGACGACATAGACCGTTGGGTTGAGCGTGGTACCCGCCTGCGAGTTCCAGACCACCCGCCACCCGGTGAACGTCCCTCCTTGAGCGGGGCCCGTGGTGGTGCCATTCACCGGCCGGGAGTCCTCGATGAATCCTCCGTTGTTCGAAGGGTCGGAGAGGCCTCCTCCCGCGATTGCCTTCGCTCCGGCCGGACAGGTCGCAGTTCCGCCGCCGACAGCGCCCAGAGTTCCGGGGATAGTCGGTACGGACTGCTGAAAGACCGTCAGCTTGAGGCTGCTCGCGTTGATGTTCGTCCCGGTGATCGAGCCCTTTGCGATCTTGGCCCCGGTCACGGCGCCGGTGCGGATCTTCTTCGTCGTCACCGCGTTCTTCTTCAGCTGTCTCTTGCCGACGCTGTTCTTCGACAGCGCCAACGCGGTGCCGCCGCACAGGACGACGAACGCCAGCACGGTGAGCACCACGTTTGCGTAGGTGAGGTGCTTGCGTATCGCTCTCATCAGCCCAGGCAGACGACGTAGACGGTCGGGGTCTTGTTGGTGGCGCCGGCGAAGTTGTTCCAGATCACCCGCCACCCGGTGAACGTCCCTCCTTGAGCGGGCCCCGTGGTGGTGCCATTCACCGGCCGGGAGTCCTCGATGAACGAGCCGTCGTTGGCGCTGTCGGAGAGACCGCCTCCGGCAATCGCCTTCTTTCCGGCCGGACAGGTCGCGGTCGCCCCGCCGACGCCGCTTGGCGGCGGGTTGGGGGGAATCGGCTGTCCGGTCGCCTGAGTGACGGTGACCTTGAGGCTGCCGGTGTTGATGTTGGCCCCGCTGACCGCCCCGTTGGCGATCTTGGCCCCTGTGACGGCACCGTCCTTGATCTTCTTCGTCGTCACCGCGTTCTTCTTCAGCTGCCTGCTGCCGACACTGTTCTTCGACAGTGCCCATGCGGTGCCACCGAGGAGGATGAATGTCAGGACCGTCGCCATCACGTTGGCGTAGGTCAGGTGCTTTCGGATTCTGCGCATGCCGCTCCTCTTTAGCTGTTGAAGTCCCTTGCCGGCGCAACCTCTCACCGGCCATGAAGGTCGTCCACCCTACTAGTGAGGTGGCTCAGCCCAGCCGTGCCTCGGCCTCGGCGGCTGCGTTGGCGAGGTCCTCGACCGACTTCGAGAACTCGTCGATGCCCTGGTCGGTCTTGCCGTACTGGCCGGCGGCGTATCGCGAGTAGACGCCCTCGAGGATGATCGCCAGCTTCCAGCGCGCCAGCGCGACGTAGAAGTCGAGCTGGGCGAGGGCGCGCCCGGAGCGCTCCGCGTAGCGCTGCATCAATTCCTCGCGGGAAGGGAATCCGGGCGCCAGCGTCGGAGGCTGGATCAGCGCCGTGAGCTGGTCTCCCGGCTGCGACCAATAGACGAACAGCAGCCCGACGTCGGCGAGCGGGTCGCCGAGCGTGCAGAGCTCCCAGTCGACCACCGCCGCGACCTCGCCGGAGTCGGCGAGGATCATGTTGTCGAGCCGGTAGTCGCCGTGGACGATCGTCGCCGGGCCCTGCTCGGGAATCCGTGCCATGAGGCGATCGTGGACTTCGTCGACGACCGGCAGGTCGCGGCTCTTGGACTTCTCCCACTGACCCTGCCAGCGGTGAAGCTGGCGGGCGACGTAGTCCTCCTTCCTTCCGAGGTCGCCGAGGCCGACCGCGTCGACGTCGACGGCGTGGATGTCGACCAGGGTGTCGACGACGCGCTCGCCGATCGCGTGGCGCTCCGACTCGTCGAAGGACTCCCCGACCTCGACCTGCGAGCGCAGGATCGGCCCCTCGACGAAGTCCATCACATAGAAGGGCGCGCCGTTGACCGACTCGTCCTCGCAGAAGCCGGCGATCGGAGCCACCGGCACGTCGGTGCCGGCCAGCGCAGAGACCACCTTCTGCTCACGACCCATGTCGTGGGCCGAGCCGAGCCGCTTGCCGAGCGGTGGTCTGCGCAAGGCCCAGCGGCGGCCGGCGGCATCGCCGACCTCATAGGTGAGATTCGAGTGCCCACCCGAGATCTTGCGGAATGCCAGCGGAAGCTCGACGCCGCCTACGTTGGCCTCGAACCAGCCCTCGACCCCGGCCCGGTCGATGCCGTCCGGCACCTCGGTCGTCGGTGTAGCCTCATCGCCCATTCGCGACCAAGCATATGTCCCTCGATTCGAACCAAAAGGCCCTGCTCGTCGACTTCGGCGGCGTTCTGACCACCGACATCTGGTCGAGCTTCGCCGCCTTCTGCGAGCAGCGCGGGCTCGATGCGGGCGCCGCGAAGCAATTGTTCCGTGAGGACCCAGATGCGCTCGCCACGCTGCGCGGGCTGGAGACCGGCGAGGTCGAGCCTGCCGATTTCGAGCGTCGCTTCGCGGCGCTGCTCGGCACCGAGCCCGACGGCCTGGTCGAGGGCCTGTTTGCTGGGCTGCAGCCCGATCAGCCGATGCTGGAAGCGGTTGGGCGGGCGCGGGGCGCGGGGGTGCCCACTGGGCTGATCTCCAACTCCTGGGTGATGGACCACTACACCGACGAGATCCGCAGCCTGTTCGACGAGGTCGTGATCTCGGCGGAGGTCGGCCTTCACAAGCCCCAGCCCGAGATCTACCTGCTGGCGGCCGAGCGGCTCGACGTCGGACCCGAGGACTGCGTGTTCGTCGATGACCTGCGCGAGAACTGCGCCGGCGCAGACGCGGTCGGGATGACCGCGGTGCTGCACCGCGACGCCGCCGAGACGATCTCCCGGGTCGAGGAGCTGCTCGGGGTCAAGCTCGCCACGAAGTAATTGCGGCGGCGCCCCTGCCGGCACCGCCCCCACTAACCCGCGGCGATCATCGCCACGCCGCCGAGCGCCAGCACCACCCCGGCTTGCTGAAACCGGGCGAGCCGCTCGCCGAGTAGGACCCGTGCCAGCACGACCGTCGCCACCGGATACAGCGACGCAGTGACGGCAACCAGCGACAGCATACCCTTGTTGCTCGCCGCCGCGAAGAGGACGTTGGCCAGCGTGTCGAGGACCGCGATCGCCAACAGGGGCGGCAGCGCGGCGCGACTCACCGCCAGCGGCGCCGAGACCGCGAGTGCAGCGAGGATGACGACCGCCGATCCACCGCCGCGCGAAGCGACCGCGGCCCAGAACGGGTCGTGGTTAGCCGCCGCGCTGATGCCGGTGAAGAAGGTTCCGAACCCGAGCCCCGCGAGGGCTGCAAGCACGACGCTGCGGCGCGGCACCTCGACCGCGCCCGGATGCTCGGCCTCGCGCACGGCCAGCGCAATCCCCACCATCGCCACGACCAAGCCGACGACCTGAATCTCCGCTGGCTGCTCGCCGCGAGCGAGGCCCACCGTGACCGGCACCACCGCACCGAGCGATGCGACGGGCGCCACGATGCTCATCGGTCCCGTCGCCATCGCCGTGTAAAAGCAACCGAGGGCTATGGCTCCGGCCACTCCGCCGCCGATCGCCGCCGCCATCGGGCCGCCCGGCGGCACGCTGCCCCCGGCTGCCAGCGCGACGACCAGCACCAACAGCAGCCCGATCGGCTGGCTGACCGCCATCACGGTCAGCACCGCCATGCGCCGGCTCTGCAGGCCGCCGATGAAGTCCGAAACGCCCCAGGACAGGCTGGAGCCCAGGGCGAGCGCTATCGAGAGCAGGGCGCCTAGCTCTTGCTAGCCGCCGAGCAGGCCGCCGACCGTCCCCCCGACGCCGCTGCTGCTATTGCTGCTCGCGCCATTGAGAGAGCCGGTGATGCCATCGAGCGGATTGCCACCGCCACCGCCACCACCGGTGCCCGGGAGATTGGGCAGGGCGGGGACATTGGGGAGATTCGGAGTGCTGGGAAGACTTGGGGTGCTCGGGCCACCGGGGACGATCGGATTGCCCGACGAGGTCCCGCTGTTGGAGCCGTTACCGGACCCACCACTGCCCGTCGATCCAACCGGAGCGCCGCCGCCGCCGCCACCGGAGCCGCCGCCGGCCGCGCCGCCGCCGGAGCTGCCGCCGCCGATCGAGCCGCCTGTCGGAGCCGCCAGCCTGGAGACCGTGGGCACCGAGGCGGTGGGTGCCACGCCGTTGATGCCCGCCTTGCCGTTGACGCCTACCGTTGACCCGCTGGGGCCGTTGACCAGCGAACTGATCCCGAACGGAAGACTGCCTGGGCCGGCGCTGACACCGATAGCCGCGGCCGCAAGGACTGGAATCGCGAGCAGCAAAGCGCACAACGTGCTGCGGCTAACCATTCGCCGGCGCCAATCCTGCGCAAGCGTGTCATGAGTAATTGCGTCTTGCATAGCTGCCGATAGGACGCTATATGCGTCACTTTTGGCTTGCCGTCGTTAGTGTAGTGCGAGGGAAGCGCTTCGTGTGAACCCATCGCTCGCCAACAGGCTCAGGCTTGTATTTGCAGGCATGTTTGCAGTCCTCGCCGGCCTGACGGTCTACGGCGTCTCACACCTGTTCCAGCTCCGCCAGGATTACGAGAACTCGAACAGCCGCTCGTACCAGCTCGAGCTGACCAGTGAGCACATGCGCCAGGCCTTCCTGGCCGAACAGGCGGCGCTGCGCGGGGCAGCCGCCGACCCAGCCGCCGCCCGGCGTAGCGTGGCCACGAATTCCAGCGTCTTCGCCGCCCAGGCGAGTGCGGCCGCCGATCTAACCGACGGCAACGGACGGGCCCAAAAGCTGCTCGCCCAGGAGGTCGCCGCGGAGAAGCGTTGGCGCCGGTTGGTGGCGGGGCCGGTGCTCGCCGGCCGCCCGCCACCCGCAGCGCGCCAGCAAGCGCTCAAGACACAGGTGGACTCCAACGTAGACGCCTTGATCGCCGATCAACAGAACGCACGAGCCGACCTGCGCAAGAAGTTCGACGATGACAATCGCCAGACCCAGCTGCTTGTCGGTGTGGGGCTGATCGCGGGGTTGGTCGCGGCGGTCCTCTTCTTCTCGGGGGCGATCAGGTCGATGCGGCTGCCCCTGGAGCGCCTGGTCGATGCGTCGGGCAAGCTGGCGGAGGGCGATCTTAAGACCAGGGTCGAGGTCGGCGGCCCGGCCGAGACGGCGACCCTGGGCAACGCCTTCAACGAAATGGCCGACGAGCTTCAAGGCGCCTACCGCGGTCTCGAGGAAGGCCGGCGGCGCCTCCAAGTGACCCTGGAGAGCCTCGGCGACGGCGTCCTCACCGTCGACTCAAAGGGGGTCGTGACCGACGCCAACCCCGCAGCGAGGAGGTTGCTGTCCGCAGCAACGATCGGCTCGAAGGCCCGCGAGGTCCTGGTCTCAGACACGGTTACCCCGCGAAAGGTCGAGCGCCTGCTCGCTGGCATAGAGCGGGGTGAGCTGCGCACCCCCGAAGGAGGGACGGTGCTGGCGATCACCGGCTCGCCGATGGGTACCGAGGGCGGCAGCGTGCTCTCGATCCGCGACGTCTCCGAGCGAGCTCGACTGGAGAGGATGAAGGACGAGTTCGTGCTCACCGCCTCCCACGAACTGCGCAGTCCGCTCACCTCGGTGCAGGGCTTCGCCGAGCTCCTGATGCTCGAAAAGGACGACCTCTCCGAGAAGCACGCGGAGACGGTCGAGATCATCCTCGACAACACACGCCACCTGGTCCGCCTGCTCAACGACCTGCTAGATCTCGCGCGCAGCGACGCCGGCAGGCTGACGATCAACCCGGTCCGCTCCGAGATCGGCCCGATCGTCGCCGGCGCCGCGCGACTGATCATGGGGTTGACCAACTCGCGCCAGCAGCGGCTCGAGGTGGAGATCGAGTCCGACCTTCCTCAGGTGAGCGTCGAGCCGGACCGCATAATGCAGGTCTTGGTCAACCTGCTCACGAACGCGACCGAGTACTGCCCCCAGGACTCGACCATCAAGGTCACGGCCACCTCGGTGGGCTCGGAGGTCGAGGTGGCGGTGTCCGACGACGGGCCCGGGATCCCCAAGGACCAGCTCGACCATGTCTTCGACCGTTTCACCAGGGGCGAGGCGGGCCTCACCCAGAGGGTGGGCGGAACCGGCCTCGGCTTGGCGATCGTCAAATCTTTGATCGAGCTGCATGGCGGAGCGATTGGCGTCACTTCCAAGGAGGGCGAGGGCGCCACATTCCGCATTGTTCTTCCCGCCCTCTCCGAAAGAGAGGCGGTCGAGGAACCGGCCGCCACGGCGGTCAAGGCTTGATGACCAGAGTCCTGGTCGCCGACGACTCCGAGACCATCCTGCTGCTGCTTCGCACGCGGCTCGAGATGGAGGGCTACGAGGTCGCCACAGCGGCGGATGGCCAGGAGGCGGTCGAGGCCCTCGCCGCAGCGGGGCCCGACCAGCAGCCGGACCTGATCCTGCTCGACGCGATGATGCCGCGCATGTCCGGGCTCGACGTGCTGCGCACGCTGCGCGACGAGGGCAGCGAGACCCCGATCCTGATCGTCAGCGCCCACCGCGAAGAGGAGACGCTCGACCAGGCGGAGGGCCTGGGAGCCAACGCCTGCATCGCCAAGCCGATCGACTTCGAGGATCTGCTCGGCCGAATCGCAAGCCTGACCGCCAGCTAGCGAGTCTGGACGAGGCTAGCTGCGCGCGACTTCGAGGCGGAGCTGGCGGCCCTTGAGCTTGGTGCCATCGAGCCGCTCGACCGCTTGGTCGGCGGCATCGGGTGCCAGCTCGACGAATGAGAAGCGCTCCAACACCCGAATCGACTCGATCGATTCCTCGGGCAGGACCGCCCCTTCGCGCAGGGCGAAGCGCAGGTCCTCCTCGCTGACCCCGCTGCGACGGCCGCGGTTCACGAACAGCTTCACCAAGCCGCGATCGGCTGCGCCATTGTCGTCGCGCTTGCGCTCCGTCTCGCTGCGCCGGCGCGGGCGCGGTGCGTGCTCGAGGCGCTCCTCGGGCGGTTCCCAGGCACCGATGCTCACCTTGGCCTCGCGCTCGATGCGCGGGATCTCCTTGATCTGGCTCGGGGTCACAAGGGTTATCGCGCGACCGGTGCGTCCGACGCGACCGGTGCGGCCGATCCGGTGCACGTACATGTCGGTCGTGTCGGGGACGTCGTAGTTGATGACGTGGGTGACGTGCTCGATGTCGAGGCCGCGGGCGGCGATGTCGGTGGCGACCAAGAGCCGGACTCGGTGCTCCTTGAAGGCGATCATCACGCCGTCTCGCTGTCCCTGGCTCATGTCGCCGTGCAGTGCCTTGACGTCGAGGCCGCGGTCCTGAAGCGTCTTGTCCAGCCGCGCGGCCCCGATCTTTGTGCGGCAGAAGATGATCGCCTGCTCGGGCTCCTCGGCGCGCAACAGCTCGACAAGCTTCGCTGCCTTCTCGCGGCCAGGCACTTCGAGGTAGGCCTGCTCGATCGCGTCGACGGTCAGCTGCTTCGGCGTGACCCGGATCGTCACCGGGTCGTACATGTATTGCTCGGCGAGGCGCCGGACCGGCGGCGGCATCGTGGCCGAGAAGAGGCCTGTCTGGCGGCCGTTGGGAGTCTGGCGAAGGATCTTCTCGACGTCCTCGATGAAGCCGAGGTCGAGCATCTCGTCTGCCTCGTCGAGCACCACGTAGCGGACCGAGGTCAGGACCAGCGAGCGGCGCGACATCAGGTCCATCATCCGCCCCACCGTCGCCACCACGACCTGGGCACCGGCACGAAGCTGCGCCTGCTGGGAGCGAATCGGGGCGCCGCCGAAGATCGCCACGATCTCGACCGGCAGGTGCTCGGCGTAGGCGCGCAGCGCCTGCGTCACCTGGATGCAGAGCTCACGGGTCGGCGTCAGGACGATCGCCTGAACGTCCTCGCTGGAGGGATCGAGGTACTGAAGCAGCGGCAGCCCGAAAGCCGCCGTCTTGCCGGTTCCGGTCTGGGCCTGGCCGATCACGTCGTTCCCGGCCAGCAACTCGGGGATCGCCTGCTCCTGGATCGCAGTCGGCTCGGTGTAGCCCAACTCGTCGAGGGCGGTTTGGATTTCGGGCTGTAGGCCCAGTTCGCGGAACTCTGGCATGGCAGCGGGTCAGCGTAGCGGGCGGCTAACGTCTGGGGTCCAACAACAACTTGCCCTGGCTGCGCCGCCCCGCGATGTCCTCGTGCGCGCGATGCACCTCCGAGAGCGGGTAGACGCCGCCGATCACGGCCTTCAATTCGCCTTTTGCGGCGGCGCCCAAGAGCTCCTCGATGCCGCGGCGCAGAACGTCTGGGCGGCTGAAAAGGTGAACGAGCCAGAAACCGATCACCGCGCGGCTGTTGCGCAGCAGATGTCCGGTCCTCACCTCGTTTTCCTCTCGCGAGGCGATCCCGAACACGACCAGGCGCCCGAACGGGGCCAGCGTCCGCAGCCCCGCTTCGAATGCCTCCCCACCGCTCATCTCCAGGAACACGTCGACCATCTCGCCATCGTTCGCGGCAACGATCTGATCGCGAAGGTCGTCGGCGCGAGAGTCGACGGCGGCGTCGGCGCCCAGTTCCAGCGCCAGCGCTCGTTTCTCGTCGCTGGAGGCGAGGGCGATCACCCGTCCGGCACCGGCGCGCTTTGCGAGCTGGACGGCGAGGCTGCCGGTACCGCCCCCGGCGGCCTCCACCACAACGCTCTCGCCGGGCTCGACCCGGGCCGAGATGTTGAGCAGGCTCCAGGCGGTGAGCCCCTGGAGGAGCAGCGCTGCGGCCTGCTCATCGTCGACTTCGTCCGGCACCGGGATCAGAGCCGCCTCCGGCACCAAGACCTGCTCCGCATAGCCGCCGTTGATCAGCAGTGCCGCGACCCGGCGGCCGTCGGGCGTGGTGCCGCTGACCTCACCTCCAGGGACCAGCGGCAGCTGCTGCTCGGCCAGGTAGTCGTTGCGGGTCACATGGGTGTCGCCGAAGTTGATCCCGCAGCGCGCGACCTGCACCAGCACCTCTCCGTCGCCGGGCTCGGGGTCGGGCAGCTCGGTGTGCTCGAGCACCTCTGGGCCGCCGAACTCCTTGATCTGAACCGCCTTCACAGCGATTGGGAGTTTGTCGTACCTGCCGACGTGGCGCTTAGAGGCGCGGGGCGACCCGAAGCAGGCGGTCGCGGAAGGTGGCTAGGGGGCCGCCAAAGCTAGGATCACGTGCCTTCGTCGCAAGGTCCTCGATCGCAGGTCACCGATCCAAAGGGTCTTCGGCGCCTGGACACAACTACGAGAACGAGCTAGGGAGTGCCGATTTGTCGCTGACAGCAGTCGGATCGATCGCCTTTGACTCGGTGAAGACCCCGTTCGGAGAGCGCGAGCGGATGCTCGGGGGCTCCGCCGTTCACTTCTCGCTCGCCGCCAGCTTCTTCGGCGAGGTGCACGTGGTCGGCCCGGTCGGGGACGACTTCGGGGAGGGCGAACTGGCGGTGCTCGAGGATCACGGCGTCGCCACCGAGGACATCGAGCGGGTCGAGGGCGGCAAGACCTTCTTCTGGCGCGGTCACTACGACTACGACCTCAACATCGCGCACACCGACGACACCCAACTCAACGTCTTCGGCGACTTCGAGCCAAAGCTCTCCGACGCCTCCTGCGCGGCCGACATCCTGTTTCTGGCGAATATCCAGCCAGATCTGCAGCGCCAGGTGCGGGCGCAGTGCGATGCCCGCTTCGCTGTCCTCGACTCGATGAACATGTGGATCGAGACGGCGCGAGACTCGCTGCTGGCGGCGATCGCCGAGGTCGACTGCGTGATCATCAACGATGCCGAGATCCGCGAGCTGACCCAGGAGCCCAACCTGGCGCGCGCCGCCCGCGCGGTGACGGAGATCGGCCCGCGCGCCGTGGTCGCCAAGCAGGGTGAGTACGGCGCGGCGCTCTTCACCGAGTCCGGATTCTTCGCCCTGCCCGGCTACCCCCTGGAGGACGTGCGTGACCCGACCGGCGCCGGCGACAGCTTCGCGGGCGGCTTTCTCGGCTACCTCGACAGCCAGGGCGGCGAGCCCGACGAGATGACCCTGAGGCGGGCGATGGGCTACGGGACGGTGCTCGCATCCTTCAACGTCGAGGAGTTCGGAACCGAGCGAGTCGCTCGCCTGACCCGTGCCGAGATCGACGACCGTTTCGAGGCGCTGCGGCAGATGACCCAGTTCGAGGCCATTCCCGCCTACCCGGAATCGGACTAGAGACGCAGGGCCACGAGCCCGGCGGCGAGCAGAGGCATTGCGACAGAGAGCGCGCGCAGCGCGCCGTCTAGGGGCGCGGCGAGGCTCTCCATCGTCAGCTCACGTGAGGCGCCGCCGGCCAGGCTCTGCTCGCCGCTCACCGCCAGGGTGCGCCGCCGCAGCTCGCGCACCGGTGTGGAGAGGCGCCGCTGAGCGATGCTGACCCAGAAGCAACCCACCACCACCCCCGCCCCGGCGATCGCCTCGCCTGCGTCGTGCACCCCGAGCGCGTTCGACCACCAACCGGTCAGCGCCGGGAATGCGCCCCAGCCCACGGCGAACCAGAAGTCGGTGTGGAAGCGCCCTTCGAACAGCTCGAGGTTGTATGCGACGACCAGGAAGACTCCGCCCACGATGAAGGGGGCGAGCGTGACCGAGACGACGAACAGGCCCGCGATGCCGATCGCCAGCGCGCCGCCGAGGCCGAGCACGGCAAGCCCGGTCAAAGTCCGATCGGATAGCCGGGTGCCGAGCGGCCGCCCGTTGAGCTCGTCGAGGGCGTGGGAGCTCACACCAACCGCGAGAAAGAAGGCGCCAATCGCCGCGACGAGGCGGATGGCATGGATCTGCGGCGCGGCGGCGGCGCCGATCGCCACGTAGCTCAGGTGCCAGAGGGTGTAAGGCGGGTGCAGAATCGTGACCAGGTCGCGCCAGCCCCCTGCGCGCAGGGCATAAAAGGCCGGCCTTTGAGACCGCTCGCCAGCCGGGAGCGGCCTCGTCTCAGCCTTCATCTCGAACCCCCCAGATCACGACGCCGCCGCCGAGGCTCATACGCCGCGCCCGCGTCGCGCCGATGCCGGCGCTGTGCCACAGCTCGAGCTGGCTGCGCAGCGGCCAGCGCCTGTAGAAGCCTTCGATGCTTGGCCCCAGGAAGCGGCCCACCGCGTACCAATCGCGCCCCGCGAGTCTGCCGAGCGCCGGCAGGCCGACCCGCGTGTAGAGCCGCCAGGCCCAGAGCAGCGGCCCGCGAGGGACGCAGAACTCCAGGCAGGCGATGCGCCCGCCGGGCTTCACGACTCGTGCCAGCTCGCGCAGGGTCGCGGCCGGGTCATCCACATAGCGGAGCAGGTAGGTGAAGGTGAGTTGGTCGAACTCGGCGTCGGCGAACGGCAGCCGCTCGGCCTCGCCTTGCACCAGTTCGACCCGACCGGAAAGCTGGGGGTCCTCGGCCAGCTTGGCTTCGGCGCGAGAGAGCATCGCGGTGCTCTGGTCGAGTCCGACAACGCGGCAGCGGTAGCGATGCACGAGCTGCTGGGCGACGAGGCCGGTTCCGGTCGCGACGTCGAGAACGCGGTCCTCGGGACCGGCCCGGACGGCGGCCACCATCGCCCGCCGCCAGCGCGGGTCCTGCCAGAAGCTCAGCGCCGCACCGAGCTCGTCGTAGCGGCCCGGCAGCCCCTCGAAAAGCTGCAGGGCGTGTCGCTTGCGCTGGTCGCGCGGTATCTCGGAGGCGTTGCGTTCCACGGCGGTGTATTGAATTCTCCACGCTCGGTGGCCGCAAGCTGCGAGAATTTCCCTTGATGGCAATCGAGGTCTAGGAGAAGCAATGGCTACGGAGCAGCAGACCAAGGATGCATCGGTGGACGGGGCCAGCGCGGATGGCGACTCGCTCAGCGTCACCGACAACCGCACCGGCCAGTCCTACGAGCTGGAGGTAACCGACGGCACCATCCGCGCGATGGACCTGCGACAGATCAAGGTCTCCGAGGACGACTTTGGCCTCATGGCCTACGACCCCGCCTTCACCAACACCGCGTCCTGCCGCTCCGCGATCACCTTTATAGACGGCGAGGCAGGGATTCTTCAGCACCGCGGGATCCCGATCGAGCAGCTCTGTGAGCAGTCGAGCTATCTCGAGGTCGCATACCTGCTGGTCTTTGGCGAGCTGCCCACGCAGGCCCAGCTCGAACGCTGGGTCTTCGACGTCACCCACCACACCTTCGTCCACGAGGACATCAAGAACCTCTTCGAGACCTTCCGCTATGACGCACACCCGATGGGGATGCTGCTCTCTGGCGTCGGAGCGCTGTCCACCTTCTATCCCGACGCCAAGGAAATCGAGAATCCCGAGGAGCGCTACATGGCGGCGATCCGGCTGATCGCCAAGATGCCGACCCTCGCCGCCTTCGCCTACCGCCACAACATGGGCCTGCCCTACGTGTATCCGGACAACGACCTCAGCTACGCCGGGAACTTCCTCTCAATGCTGTTCCGCAAGACCGAGGTGAAGTACGAGCCCGACCCGAGGCTCGAACGGGCCCTCGACGTGCTGTTCATCCTCCACGCCGACCACGAGCAGAACTGCTCGACCAATGCGGTGCGCTCGGTCGGCTCCTCCGACGTCGACCCCTACTCCGCGTTGGCCGCCGGCGTCGCCGCCCTCTATGGCCGGCTGCACGGTGGCGCCAACGAGGCCGTGCTGCGAATGCTGCGGCGAATCGATACGCCGGAGAACGTCCCCGAGTTCCTGGAGCGCGTCAAGAGCCGCGATGAGAGGCTGATGGGCTTCGGGCACCGCGTCTATAAGAACTACGATCCGCGGGCCCGAATCATCGAGCAGCACATGCAGGAGGTGTTCGAGGCCACCGAGTACAACCCACTGGTCGAGATCGCCCGCGAGCTCGAGAAGCGGGCCCTCGACGATGACTACTTCACGTCGCGCAAGCTCTACCCCAACGTCGACTACTACTCCGGCATCATCTACGAGGCTCTGCAGATCCCGACCGAGATGTTCACGGTCGTCTTCGCGATTCCACGCACCTCCGGCTGGATCTCACAGTGGATGGAGATGAACGACGACCCCGAGCGGAAGATCGCGCGGCCGCGGCAGATCTACACCGGGGCGCGAGATCGCGACTACGTGCCGATCTCAGAGCGCCAGGGGCCCGAGAAGATCGTTGGCCCGCCGGCCCGCCGGCCGAAGCGCCAGCGCCGCGGCGCCTGACGGGGATCCGCCCCTTCGCTTCGCATAGGGTCAGCGCGTGTCCGGCTGGAATTTGACGATCCGGCATGGGTCGGATGTCGAACGGGAGCAATTCGACAGCCTCGAGCAGGCGATCGAGGAGATGCGGAAGCAGGCCGAGGCAATCCGCGCGGAGGGACCGCTGGAAAAGGCATCCGTGCCGCGGGACTACGAGCCGTCCGAGCAGGTCCACGCACGGCTCGAGATCTCGACCGGGGGCCTGCTGCGGGGCCGCGACGCCGGCCTCGACGTGATGGGCGACGGCTCCTTTGTCCCCTACCGAGGCGGGATACGGCGAACGCAGCTCGAGTTGCAGAATGGCCAGAACCCCTTCGAGGCGGTCGGCGAGGCGCTGACCGCGGCGAGCCGATGAGCGCCGGCGAGGCCCAGGGAGTCCCGGAGGGCAGCGTCGCGGTGGGCAATCGCGTCAGGCTGCCGCGCGGCGCCAAGCCCCCGTTCACGGTGTTCATCAACGGCGTCGAGCAGAGCGAAGGCGACGACTACCGGGTCAGCGGCGGCGAGGTCGTCTTCAGGCGCCCGATCCTCAAGGAGAAGAAGCTGACCGGAGTCCGCTGGCTGTCGATGCTGGCGGGCATCGCCGGCACCTACCGCAAGCACGAGACCGTCGACGTGCAATTCACCCGTGCCGGCAAGGTCGAGCTGGCCTCCGATCTCCCGATCCATGCGGATGAAGGACCGCCCGCCGACCGTCACCACGACGGCCGCTCGCACTGACCGAGCGGCGAGGGTTCCGCTCCTCGCCGTTCTGGTGATCATCGCGGCCGTGGCGACGATGACCGTCGCGGTTCTAGCGGTCCATCCACTGCGGGCGGCGGTCGACGCGGCGCTGCACGGTGACACCGCGGGGGTCCGCGAGTCGATCCACGGGCTCGGCCTCGCCGGGCCGCTGATCGTGATCGGCATCTGCCTCTTCCACGCGGTCCTTTTCTATCCGGCCGAGATCGTCGACGCGGCGGCCGGCTTCGTCTACGGCTTCGGCCCCGGCCTGGCCCTGGTGATGGCCGGCTGGATGCTGAACGCCTGGGCCGCCTATGCGATCGGGGGTTCGGTCGGGCACCCGCTCCTGCATCGTCTCTTCGGCGCCGAGCGATTCGGCCGCGCCGAGGCGATGGTCTCCAGGGGCGGCGTCACCCTCTTGTTGACCGTCCGGCTGATCCCGATCCTGCCCTTCAGCCTGATCTGTTACGCAGCCGGCGCGGCCCGCGTGCCGCCGTGGCGCTATGCCTGGACGACGTTCGTCGGTTATCTCCCGATCACCGTACTTGCGACCTACCTCGGCAGCCGGCTGGAGAGCCTGCACCCCACCGATCCGCTGGTCATCGGAGCGGTCTGCGTGCTGGTCTTGCTGCTGTTCGCGGTGCGCTGGCTCTCGCGGTCGCTGAAGGCTGAGGAGCCGGCGAGCTAGTTGAAGACGTAGAGCAGCAGGAAGGCGACGATCGCGAAGGTTGCGCCGGCGGCGATCATCCCCTTGTCCTCGCTGACGATCGCCGCGGTCGAGCGGTCGTCGGCGCGGTCGTAGATCAGGTAGAGGTAGCGGAACAGCCCGTAGACGACCGGCGGGATCGTCCACATCATCTCGTTGCCGATCAGCGGCGAGTTGACGGTGTAGATGGCGTAGGTGAGAACGGTGCCCGCGGTCACCATCGCGACCATCTGGTCGAGGAAGGGAAGGGAGTAGTGCTCGAGCACGGGTCGGCTCTCGGTCCCCTGGTGAAGCTCGGAGACAGCTTCCTGGCGGCGCTTGGTGAAGCCGAGGAAGCAGGCGAGCATGCCGGTGCAGAGGATCAGCCACTCCGACGCATGCACGTCGACCGCCTGGGCACCGGCGGCGACGCGGAGGATGAATAGGCCGGCGATCGTCATCACGTCGATGATCACGATCTGCTTGAGCCCGAAGCTGTAAGCGAGCTGGGCGACCCCGTAGCCGAGCACCATCAGGCCAACCTGCCAGCTCACGGCGGCGAAGGCGATCGCCAGCGCGGCGCCGGCCAGGGCAAGCGCAAGGCCCACGGCCGTCCGCTCCGCCAACTCGCCCCGGGCGATCGGGCGGTTGCGCTTGCTCGGATGGGCGCGGTCGAATTCGACGTCGTTGAGGTCGTTGATCAGATAGCCGGCGCTGGAGATTGCACAGAAAGCAATGAAGGTGGCCGTCGCATCGGCAACCGCCCCGGGGTCGTGGAACTTGCGGCCGAACATCAGCCCCGCGAAGACGAGGACGTTCTTGATCCATTCCGGGGGGCGGATGGCGACCAGCGCCGCCCGCAGCGGCGTGCGCGGCGGCGGCGCGGCGGCCTCCTCGGGTTGCGCAGGTTCGAGCGGGCGGGTCTCGGTCGCCTCGTCCTCGTCCTGGCGGACGGTGGGATGTTCGTCTGTGATCGTCTCCATGGACTGGCGGCCGGGCGGGCGGACGAAGGCCCGGACGGGTCAAACGCGGTCGCGAAAGGGTAGCGCCGGGGGTCGCGGCCTACCGGGCTGGATCGACCAGGACGCCCGGGTTGAGGATGCCGGCAGGGTCAAGCGCACTCTTGGCGGCGCGCAGCGCATCCGCGAAGGGGTCGGGGCGCTGGCGGTCGTACCAGGGACGGTGGTCGCGGCCGACCGCGTGGTGGTGGGTGATCGTCCCCCCACCCTCGATCACCGCCTCCGAGGCCGCGGCCTTGATCTCGTCCCATTGCTCGACCTCGCCGCCGCGCACCGCCGGCGCCAGCACCGTGAAGTAGGGCGCCGGGCCATCCGGGTAGACGTGGGTGAAGCGGCAGCTCACCCGTGGCGACCCGACTCCGTCGGTGGCGGTGGCGCAGACCTCGGCCACCTTCGCGCGCGCCGCCTCGATCGCGACCGCATGAAAGTCCTCGAATCGATCCCAGGTGATCGCGGTCTCGAAGGTGTCGCTGAGCACGCCGCAGGCGACGAAGGTGTCGCGGAGGTAGGGGGCGCCGAGGAAGGCGGACCGCCACGCGGAAACGGAGTCACCATCAGCCCCGGCCTCGGTGCTGGTCGCTCGTCGCTCGTCGCTCGTCGCTCGGGTGGTGCTTCGAACCTCGCTGGGCTCGCCGCCGTGGTCCTTTACGCAGTCCCGGGCGATGTCCATCCAGTGATCGACCGGGTGGTGGGCCGATTCGAAGCCGAGGACCAGCAGTGACTTGCCGGGCCCCGGCGAGGCGCCGGTCGTCTCGGCCTCCAGCGCGTCGAGCAGCCGGCAGTTGGCCGGGTAGAGCCCGGCCTGGGAGATCTCGCGCACGGCCCGCGCCGCGGCCGCGAAGTCATCGAAGCCAACCCCACAGGAGGCCTTGAAGCTCGGCCGCTCCTGAAGCCGCACCCAGGCCTCGGTGATCAGGCCGAGGATCCCCTCGGAGCCGAGCAGGGCGCGGTCCGGCGACGGACCTGCGCCCGACCCCGGCAGGCGGCGGCTCTCCCAGGCGCCGCGCGGGGTGATCGCCCGCACCGACTCGACCAGGTCGTCGATGTGGGTGTAGAGGGTCGCGAAGTGCCCCCCGGCGCGAGTGGCGATCCAGCCGCCAAGGGTCGAGTACTCGAACGACTGCGGAAAGTGGCGCAGGGTGAGGCCGCGATCGCGAAGCTGGCTTTCGAGCTGGGGGCCCATCGCGCCGGCCTGGATGCGCGCCGCCTGCGACTCGCCGTCGATCTCCAGCACCCGATCCAGCGCTCCGAGGTCGATCGAGACCGCGCCGCCGTAACCCTCGCCGACCCGCGGCTCGACCCCGCCGACCACGCTGGTCCCGCCGCCATAGGGGATCGCCGCCGCGCCCTGCTGCTCGCAGAACGACAGCACTGCTTCGACCTCCGGCTCGTCGCGGGGGCGGGCGACGAGGTCGGGTGGGTTTGGAAACTCGCCCCGAAAGCCGCGCACCACATCGCGGTAAGCCTTGCCGAGCGCGTGGCTGAGTCGCTCGTGGCGCTCGTCGCTGAAGATCTCGGCCAGCGAGTCGGGCGCCTGGAGCCGCGGCGGCGCCAGATCGACCTCTTCGAGCGGCACCGGCTCCCGCACCTCGCCGCCGAACCCCAGCCGCTCCCGAATCCCCTTCGCCGCCTCCTCCAGCTCAGCGCGTGTGGGCTGCTGATCCGCGTACCCCCAACCCCAGTGCTTCCGAACCCTCGCCCCCGAGCGACTAGCGACTAGCGACAAGCGACTCTCACCAATGCACTCCTCGCATCAGATACGCGAATGCAACCTGCTCGTTGGAGGCCTCCTCGCCGCGCGGCTCGGCCGCGGCCTTCTTCTCCTCGTCGCCGCGCGCGGCGCGCGAATCGGGGAACAGCTTGTAGGCGCTGTTGAGGATGTAGTCCATCGACTTCGGGTTGATCGCGTAGAGCAGCTGGCCGAGGGTTCCGACCGGAGTGGCGATCCGCTTCGGCTTGTGGATGATCGCCTCGCTGATCATGTCGGCGGCCTTCTCCGGGGTGATCGTCGGGAAGCGGTTGTACATCTTCGTCGGGGCGATCATCGGGGTGCGCACCAGCGGCATGTGGATCGTGGTGATGTGGACGCCATCGTCGAAGATCTCAGAGGCGATGCAGCGCGAGAACGCGTCCAGCGCTGCCTTCGAGGCGACGTAGGCCGAGAAGCGCGGCGTGTTGGTCTGAACGCCGATCGAGCTGATGTTGACGAGGTGTCCCGACTTGCGCTCCCGCATCATCGGCAGCAGCTTGAGGATCAGCTTCACCGGCCCGAAATAGTTGAGCTGCATGGTGCGCTCGTAGTCGTGGAAGCGGTTATAGGAGAGCGCCACCGATCGCCGGATCGAACGCCCGGCGTTGTTGACAAGCACGTCGACGTGCCCGTGCTGGGCGAGAACCTCGTCGGCCATCCGGTCGATGTCGTCGATCTCGGAGAGGTCGCAGGGATGCACGTAGGCGACTCCGCCTCCCTCCTCGATCTGCTCGCGGGTCGCCTCCAGCTTCTCGGGAGTACGGGCGACGAGCAGGACGATGCCGCCGGCGTCGGCGATCTTCAGCGCCGCAGAGCGGCCGATGCCCGACGAGGCGCCGGTCACCATCACAACCTTCCCGCGCACCGCCGACTCCAGCGAGGCCGAGCCCAACAGCCGTCTCCCGAGCCGCAGGAATTCGTCGGGGATCTGCTGCTCGATCACCTGCGCGGCGCCGCTCACCAGGCCCCTGCGTCCCCGCACCGCTCCGATCAGGGTGCGGTCGCCGAACAGGTCCGGGTCCAGATGCCGCTCCCAGTAGTCCCAGAGCTTGTCGGCGTATGCCTCCAGCGGCGGAACGCGGATGTCTGTCCCCTCCAGCGCCGTCTGCGTTCCCCGGGAGTCGAAGTGGGTCGGGTAGTTGACGTAGGTGAGCACCGCGCGCGGGATGCCGAATTCGCCCAGGGCGCGATCGACGATCACGCCGGAGAGCGGCAGGGCGGAGAGGCCAAGGCGCACGAGGGGGTCCGCCGCGTCGATCGCCGCGGCCGGGACCCGCACCGATGACTCGGGCCCATGGGCGGCGCGGGCGAAAACGTCGATCACGTCGCCGGCGCTGGGCGGCTTCGGGTCTGTGAGGTGAAAGGCCCTGCCGTCGAGACCCTCGGTGTGGGCGATGTGGTCCATCGCCCGGACCACGAAGTCGACCGGGACAATGTTGATCTCGCGGCCCTCGACGCCGAGCATCGGCATCCACTGCGGGACCGCGTTGCGGATCCTCCGGATCAGCTTGAAGAAGTAGTAGGGCCCGTCGACCTTGTCCATCTCACCGGTCTCCGAATTCCCGACGACGATGCCCGGCCGGTAGACGCGCCACGGCCGCAGGCACTCGGAGCGCACGACGCCCTCGGAGTCGTGCTTGGTGCGGAAGTAGGGATGGACGTCAAGATTCTCGGCCTCCTCGAACATGTCTTCGCGCCAGGTGCCGTGAAAGAGGCCGGCGGCGGCGATCGAGCTCACCATGTGGACCGTGCCGGCTTCGACGGCCTCGGCGAAGTCGACCATGTGACGGGTGCCCTCGACGTTGGAGAGACGCTGGCTCTCGGCGTCCGCGGTCATGTCGTAGACGGCCGCCAGGTGGAACAGGTGGTCGACCTGGCCCCGCAGCCGCTCGAGGTCGGAGTCCGAGATGCCGAGCAGCGGCTGCGAGACGTCGCCGACGATCCCCACGACCTGGTCCTCGTCGACGCCCCAGCGACGTCGCAACTCCTCGAGGCGTCCCTTGGACCCCTCACGAACCAGCACGTACACGGTCCCCTCGCGCTGGAGCAGCAACTCAACGAGATTGCGGCCGATGAAGCCTGTCGCGCCGGTGACGAAGTAGTTCATGCAGCACACCGCAAAGTCCGGAATTTCACCCTAGCTCGGCACCCTACACTCTGCGAGATGGCCCTTCACCTGGATCCATTCGAGCGCGATCCGCTGCCCGGTGAGCGCAAGGTACGCGCCGCCGACATCCGCCACGAGTGGCAGGTCTCGCGCGACGGGATCGAGGTGATCGCTCACGGGGCCCTGGTCTGCCCAGAGTGCGACGCGCCGCAGGTGATCGCAACCCCGATCCCGGCTGGCTCGCATGTTCAGTGCGGCTTCTGCGGCCACGGCGCGAGGGCGCGCGCGTTCCTGGTCCGGGACATCTTTGACACCGTCGCCAACGAGGCCTACCTGGTCGCGCGGCTCGCCTAGACTCCGAATAGGTGTTACGTCGAGCAGAGCGAGTGAAGCGAGCGATTGCGAGGCGACAGGCTGGTGGGTTCCTAATTAGATGAGCGTCGAGATCCAGATGCCCCAAATGGGCGAGTCGGTGACTGAGGGCACCGTTCTCGAGTGGCACGTTTCAGAGGGTGAATCGGTGCAGGAGGGCGACACGGTGGTCGAGGTCTCCACCGACAAGGTGGACGCCGAGGTCCCAGCCCCGGCCAGCGGCGTGATCAGCAAGATCCTCGCCCAGCCCGACGAGACCGTGCAGGTCGGCGCGGTGCTGGCCGAGATGGACCCAGGCGAGGACGGTGCAGCCCCTTCGGGCGACGGCGCCGCCGCCGCGACCGCCGAGCATAAGACGGAAACCGAGCCGAGCGCCACCACCGCCGTAGCGGAGCCACCTGTGCCGGAGGATGGTGACTCCCGGGTCACCCCTGTCGCGCGTCGCGCCGCAGCCGCCAACGGCGTCGATCTGGCCAAGGTCGCCGGCTCGGGTGCCGGCGGCAAGGTGACGAAGGCCGACGTCATGGCGGCAGCCGACGGCGACGGCACCGGGCCCGCCGACGGCGACGGCGCCGGGCCCATCGGTGTCGCGGTGAGCGGCGAAGAGAAGCCACTGCGCGGCCCCGCGGCGATGCTGGCCAAAGCGATGAACGAAAGCCGCTCGGTGCCAACGGCGACCTCGTTCCGCACGATCGCCGTCGACACGCTGGACGCGAAGCGCAAGGCGCTCAACGGCGTGCTGAAGGAGAGCGGGATGAAGGTCTCCTTCACCCATCTGATCGCCTGGGCGATCGTCAAGGCGGCGATCGAGTGGCCGGTGATGGTCCGCGCCTTCGAGGAGCGCGACGGCAAGCCGTTCGTGATCGAGGCTGGCTCGGTCAACCTCGGGATCGCCGTCGACGTCGAGCGAAGCGATGGCTCCCGCAGCCTCATGGTGCCCTGCATAAAGGGGGCCGACAAGCTCGACTTCAAGGGCTTTCACGGCTACTACGAGGAGCTGATCACGAAGACGCGCGAGAACCAGCTCACCCCCGACGACTTCCAGGGGACCAACATCTCGCTCACCAACCCCGGCGGCCTCGGCACGGTCGCCTCGGTGCCGCGCCTGATGACCGGCCAGGGGACGATCGTCGCCGCCGGCTCGCTCGCCTACCCGGTCGAGTGGGCGCACGCCTCGGCGGAACGGGTCAAGCAGCTCGGCGTCTCGAAGGTGATGACGCTGACCTCCACCTATGACCACCGGGTGATCCAGGGTGCGGAGTCGGGCTCGTTCCTGGGCCGTATCGAGGAGTTCCTCCAGGGTGAGGACAACTTCTATGAGTCGGCCGCCACCGAGCTTGGGCTGGAAGCGAGCGTGGTCACGACCGTCCACCCGGCGTCTGCTTCGGCGCCCCCACTCAGCGCCCCCGCCCCCGCCGCCCCCGGCGCGCCGGCGCATCCGAGCGAGGAGCTGCTGCAGGGGGTGCAGGCCGCGACCTCGCTGCTGAAGGCCTACCGCACGCACGGGCATCTGTCGGCCCATCTCGACCCCCTTGGCACGGAGCCGAAGGGCGACCCGGCGCTCGAGCCCGAGACCCTGAACCTGACCCCGGAGCTGATGGCGCAGATACCGGCTTCGATCCTTCGCATCGGCGTTCCCGGCGAGACCCTGCTCGACGCGCTGCCCCGGATGCGCGCCGTCTACTGCGGCACGATTGCCTACCAACTCGAGCATCTCTCCTCCCACCAACAGCGGGTCTGGCTGCGGGAGATGATCGAGACCGGCGCCCATCTCCAGCCGCTCTCCGAAGAGGAGCGCAAGGCACTGCTGCGACGCCTGATCGAGGTCTTCCAGTTCGAGCGCTTCCTGGAGAAGGCCTACCTGGGCCAGAAGATGTTCTCGATCGAGGGTCTCGACGTGATCGTCCCGATGCTGGACGAGGTCGCGAACCTGGCACACCGCGCCGACGCCGAGGAGGTCGTGTTCGGGATGGCCCACCGCGGGCGCCTCAGCGTCCTCGCGCACACGCTCGGCCGCTCGCTGGAGTCGATCTTCGCCGAGTTCGAGGGTTCGAAGGCGATCGAGGCTGTGAAGGCGGTGGCCGCGATCCCCCACGGAGGGACCGGCGACGTCAAGTACCACTACGGTCACGTCGGCAAGTTCACGACCGCCGACGGCAAGGAGATCGAGGTCGGGCTGTACCCGAACCCGAGTCACCTGGAGTTCGTCGACCCGGTGGTCACCGGCGCGGCCCGGGCGTCGCAGACCGTGCGCGAAGGGCCGACACTCGAGCACGACCCGAGGATCGCGCTGGCGGTGCTGCTGCACGGCGACGCGGCGTTCCCGGCCCAGGGCGTGGCCTCCGAGACGCTCAACCTTCAGTCGCTGCGCGGCTACAGCGTCGGCGGCACCGTGCACATCATCCAAAACAACCAGGTGGGATTCACCACCGATCCGCAGGAGGCACGCTCGACTCCATACGCGGCCGACATGGCAAAGGGCTTCAACGTTCCGATCGTCCACGTCAACGCCGACGATGTCGAGGCCTGCATCGGCGCCGTTCGCCTCGCGATGGCCTACCGCGAGCGTTGGGGTCGCGACGTCGTCATCGACCTGATCGGCTACCGGCGCTTCGGCCACAACGAGACCGACGAGCCCGCCTACACGCAGCCGCTGATGGCGGCGGCGATCAAGCAGCACCCCCCGGTCTCGGAGATCTACGCCGAAAAGCTGATCGGCGAGGGCGTCGTGTCCCCGGGGGACGTCGAGGCGACGTCGCAGTCGCGCCGGGACCAGCTCAGCGAGACCCTCAAGGAACTGCGCCGAAAGATGGAGGCCGGCGAGTACGAGGACCCCACCGTGACGACCGGTACCGGCGAGCTGGACCGCAGCGCCAGCCCCGCTGTCGACACGAACGTCCCGGCAGAGAGGCTGCGCGAGCTGAACGAGCAGCTGCTCAGGGTCCCCGACAGCTTCGCCATCCACCGCAAGCTTCGCAAGCCGCTCGGCAAGCGCCGGGAGGCGCTCGAGGACGGCGGGATCGAGTTCGGTCACGCGGAGGCGCTGGCGTTTGCCTCACTGCTCACCGAGGACGTGCACGTCCGGCTCACCGGCCAGGACACCGAGCGCGGCACCTTTTCGCATCGCCACCTCGTCCTGCACGACGAGAAGACCGGGTTGAAGTACTGCCCGATGCAGCACCTCGACGATGCAGGGGCGCCGTTCGAGCTCTACAACAGCCCCCTCTCGGAGGCGGCGTGCCTTGGCTTCGAGTACGGCTACTCGGCCGCCGAGCCGGACTCGCTGATCCTCTGGGAGGCCCAGTTCGGCGACTTCGGCAACGCCGCCCAGGTGATCATCGACAGCTTCATCGTCTCCGGCGAGGCGAAGTGGGGACAGGTGAAGCGGCTGACGCTGCTGCTCCCCCACGGCTACGAGGGCGGCGGGCCGGAGCACTCCAGCGCGCGGATCGAGCGCTTCCTGGCGTTGGCGGCGGAGGGCAACATCCGGATCGCCAACCCAACCACCGCCGCCCAGTACTTCCACCTGCTGCGCCGCCAGGCGCTGATCAAGAAGGCGCGGCCGCTGATCGTCTTCACCCCCAAGAGCCTGCTGCGACTCGACCGGGCCAGCTCGACGCTCGAGGAGCTGAGCAACGGGAGGTTCCACTTCGTACTCGACGACCCGACTGCCGGCGAGCGGCGCGAGAAGGTCGAGCGCCTGGTGATGTGCAGCGGCAAGATCTACCACGAGATGGACGCCAACCCGCGGCGCGAGGCGGCGGAGAACGTGGCGATCGCCCGCGTCGAGCTGCTCTATCCCTTTGCCCGCGACCAGCTCAAGGAAGTGATCGACTCCTACCCGAACCTCAAGGAAGCGGTCTGGGTCCAGGAGGAGCCCAAGAACATGGGCGAGTGGAAGGTGATGTGGCGGCGGATCCCGGAGCTGCTACCCGAAGGGGTGCCGCTGAACTACATCGGCCGCCCCGAGCGGGCCAGCCCGGGCGAGGGCTATTCCGGCGCCCATGCGCACGAGCAAGAGCGCATCGTCCTCTCGGCACTGTCGCCCGAATTGTGATCTTGGCTGCGGCGCTGTGCCGCGCAGGCGGCGAGGTCGCCGCAAGTTCAGCGCGGTAAACGCCTAGCGCGGTCTCGGGGCGCCTCGTCGAGGATCCCTCGGCCGCGGCACGATCACCGCAACCAACCGAGGCCTTTTCGGCGCCTGTGCCGCCTGGCCTTGATGAATTGTCATCGGCTTCATGGACCAAATGTTCGGCCGTTCGGCCGCTGACGCCTATGGACCGCTGGACAAGATGCCCGCTTGCGGCCTGGACCGAGATGAGTAGTCGAACGACCCAGGCACGGGCGGGTGAGTCGGCGTCTGCTCGTGGGCGTGGCGCGCCTGGCTATCGTGGCGCCCATGCGACGAAGCTCCGACGCGCTGCGAAAGCCGGTCCCGGGCCCGCTCTTCGAGTGGGTAAAGCGGGCATCCTGGGTGGAGCTGGCGATCTTCTCGGCGCTGATCGTCTTCTGGCTTCTGCCCGGGTTTGAGACCGAGACCTTCATCTTCGGCCTCGTGCACGGGATCGGCTACATCCTGCTCTGCCTGCTGATCTGGTTCACGTGCCTGCGTCGCCAGGCGCCGTACACGCTTCTCGCCGCCACGCTCACGCCGGTCGGCCCGCTGGGCAGCGTGATCGCGATCGAGCTGATCGAGCGCAAGGGTTGGGGGGTCGCGCCGCGCGAAGAAGCGATCGTCGACGCCCAAATGCGGGGTTGACGGCCCCGTTTGCCGCTATAGAATTCGGTATCTGAGGGAGTAAGGCTCGCCCCTGGAGGCTTTGCCTCCGGGGACGGAACGCGTCGGCATCCCTCCCTGGCTACCGACGCGCTGGCGTGGTGCGGGTCGCGCGGACCCCCTGCCTCCCGCGACCCCGCCACGCCGATGCTTTTTCCGCTCCTAGGTGCCGCGGTCGCGCAGCTGCCGAAGCACTCGCTGCAGGATGCCGCCGTGCTGGAAGTAGCGCACCTCGTTCGGGGTGTCGAGGCGGACCGTGCACTCGAAGGTGATCTCGTCGTCGCCGTCCCGGCGCGCCGTGACGGTGACGCTCCTCGCCTCGCCGTTGCGGAGGTCGGAGACGTCGATCTCCTCCTCTCCGGTCAGCCCCAGGCTCTCTGCGCCCTCACCGTCGGGGAACTGAAGTGGTGCCACGCCCATCCCGATCAGGTTGGAGCGGTGGATGCGCTCGAAGCTCTGCGCGATCACCGCCCGCACGCCGAGCAGCTTCGTCCCCTTGGCCGCCCAGTCGCGCGAGGAGCCGGAGCCGTACTCCCCGCCGGCCAGCACGACCAGCGGCACGCCATCGTCTGCGTATCGCATCGCCGCCTCGAAGATCGTCGTCTCCTCGCCGTCGGGGAAGTGACGCGTGAAGCCTCCCGCTCGCTCGACCAGCTGGTTGCGAAGGCGGATGTTTGCGAAGGTGCCGCGGACCATCACTTCGTGGTTTCCGCGCCGCGAGCCGTACGAGTTGAAGTCGCGCGGCTCGACGCCCTGCTCGACCAACCAGCGCCCGGCCGGGCTGTCCTTCTTGATCGCCCCGGCGGGCGAGATGTGGTCGGTGGTGATCGAGTCGCCGAGCACGGCCAACACTCGGGCGCCGCCGATCGACTCCACGCCCTCTGGCTCCTCGCGCATCCCTTCGAAGAAGGAGGGACGGCGGACATAGGTCGAGTCGGGCCAGGTGTAGCGGTCGCCCACCGGTACCTCGACCGCGTTCCACTCCTCGTCGCCCTTGAAGACCTCGCCGTAGTTGCGGGTGAACATCTCGGAGCGGATCGAGTCCCCGACCACCTGCTTGATCTCCTCCGAGTCGGGCCAGATGTCGCGCAGGAAGACCGGCTCGCCATCAGAGCCTTCCCCGAGCGGCTCCTTGATCAGGTCGATGTCCATTCGCCCCGCGAGCGCATAGGCGACGACCAGCGGCGGCGAGGCGAGGTAGTTGGCCTTTACGTCCTGGTTGATGCGCCCCTCGAAGTTCCGATTGCCCGAGAGGACCGCGCAGACCATCAGGTCGTTCTCCTCCACCGCCTTTGAGATCTCCTCCGGCAGCGGGCCCGAATTGCCGATGCATGTGGTGCAGCCGTAGCCGACGAGGTTGAACTGCAAGTCGTTCAGGTATTCGGTCAGGCCGGCCTTGTCGAGGTAGTCGGTGACCACGGTCGAGCCCGGCGCAAGCGAGGTCTTCACCCAGGGTTTGCGCTGAAGGCCTCGCTTCACCGCATTGCGGGCCAACAAGCCCGCCCCGACCATCACCGAGGGGTTGGAAGTGTTGGTGCAGCTGGTGATCGCGGCGATCACCACGCGGCCGTGGTCGAGCTCCACGTTTGTGCCGTCCTCCAGCGTCACCTCGACCAGGTCGTGGGTATCGCGCTCGGCGACCGCTGTATCGCTGGAAACCGCCGGGCGCGGACGACCGCTCGCGCCGTTGTGGTCTTCTCCGGGTGGATCGGAGGCGGGGAACGAGTCGGCCACCGCCTCGTCGTATTCGCTGCTCAGCTGCTTGGCCGCGTCGGGGTCCTCTTCCTCGAGCGCCTCGATGAACGCCTGCTTGGCGCTTGCCAGCGGCACCCGGTCCTGGGGTCGCTTGGGGCCGGCGAGGCTCGGCTCGACGTCGCGGAGGTCGAGCTCCAAGGTGTCGGAGTAGGTCGGCTCCTCGGAGTCGGCCTCGTGGAGCATCCCCTGCTCGCGCGCGTAGGCGTCGACCAGCTCGATCAGCTCGGTCGGGCGCCCGGTGAACTCGAGGTAGCGCAGCGTCTCGGCGTCGACCGGGAAGATCGCGCAGGTGGAGCCGAACTCGGGCGACATGTTCCCGATCGTCGCCCGGTCGGCCAAGCCCAGCGTCGGCAGCCCCGGCCCGAAGAACTCGACGAACTTCGCCACCACGCCCTTCTCGCGCAGCATCTCGGTAACCGTCAGCACCAGGTCGGTCGCGGTCGCGCCCTCGCGCATCTCGCCGTCGAGCTTGAAGCCGATCACCTGCGGCAGCAGCATCGAGATCGGCTGCCCGAGCATCGCCGCCTCGGCCTCGATCCCCCCGACGCCCCAGCCGAGCACGCCGAGCCCGTTGACCATCGTCGTGTGCGAGTCGGTGCCGACCAGGGTGTCGGGATAGGCCGTGAGGACGCCGTCCCGCTCACGGCTCCAGACGACCTGGGCGATGTACTCGAGGTTGACCTGGTGGCAGATGCCGGTCGCCGGCGGCACGACGCGGAAGTTGTCGAACGCCGTCTGGCCCCAGCGAAGGAACGCATAGCGCTCGCGGTTGCGCTCGAACTCGCGCTCGGCGTTGATCGCGAAGGCGCGCGCGTTGCCGAACGCGTCGACCTGCACCGAGTGGTCGATGACCAGGTCGACGTCGACGAGCGGGTTGATCGCCGTCGCGTCGCCGCCAAGCTCGTCCATCGCGTCGCGCATCGCCGCCAGGTCGACCACCGCGGGCACGCCGGTGAAATCCTGCATCAGCACCCGGGCGGGCTGGAAGGGGATCTCGATGCTGGGCTCGGCCTTGGCGTCCCAGCTCGCGATCGCCTCGACGTCCCCGGAGGTGACCGAGTCGCCATCCTCGAGCCGCAGCACGTTCTCCAGCAGAACCTTCAGCGAGTAGGGAAGGCGGGCAACGTCGAAGCGCTCCTGGAGCGCGTCGAGGCGGTGGATCTCGAACTGTCGGCCGCCGACCTCGAGCTCCGAACGGGCACCGAAGGAGTCGCCACTCATATCGGCGCGCTCACCGTTTGTCGGCCTGACCGGCCGCGAGGTTCTCGGCGGTTCGCTTCGCCATGCCCCCGCTCTGCGCCCGTGCAGAGAAACCGGGGGTCGCGAGGGCGAGATGGGCGGCAATGCGCTGCTGGATCGGCGCGACCGCGATCTCCATCTTGTTCTTTTCGATTGCCCGTACCACCGCTTCGCCCACCCGATCCGGCGTCGTCGTACCCAGGCCCGGCGGCGGCTTCGCCCCCGACTCGGCGAGCATCCCTGCCTCACGCACGAAGCCGGGCGCCACTACCGAGACACCGATGCCCTGCGGCGCCAGGTCGTGGCGCAGGCCGAGCGCGAACCCGCGCAAACCGAACTTGCTCGCGTTGTAAAGCGAGCCCCGCGGGCTCGCCGCCTTGCCGGCGAGCGAGGCGATGAAGACCATGTGACCGTTGCCGCGCTCGCTCATCTGCGGCACGAGCTCGCGCGCCATCTTGATCGGGCTCTCGAGGTTGACACGCAGCAGCCGTTCGATCTCCTCCTCCGAGAAATCGGTCAGGAGGCCGGAGCCCGGAAGGCCGGCGTTGGCGACCAGCACGTCAACCTGCCCGACGTCGGCGATCAACTTCGTCGCCGCTCCCGCCTGAGCGAGGTCCGCAGGGACGGTGCGGTGACCGCTTCCCGGCAGCTCGGCGGCGAGCTGCTCGAGCGCCTCGGCGTTGCGGCCGCTGAGCACCAGGGAGGCGCCGCGGTCGGCCAGCGCCTCGGCGATCGCCCGCCCGAGACCCCCGGTCGCGCCGGTGAGAAGAGCTGTGGCCCCCGTGAGCTGCATCGAATCCAACCTACCACCGGGCGACCTTCGCCAGCCTGCGCCGGCACTCGAGCTGACGCCGGGATATGCTCGTCGCGTGAAGCTCTACGTTTGCTGGGGGACCTTCCAGACGATCCGCCCGGGAGGGCACCCGTGCCACACAGCCCATAGGGCCCTGCGCGACGCGGGCTATGAGCCCGAGGTGATCAGGGTGCATGGGCTCGGGGTCGGGCCGCTCAAGTGGATGACCGAGGGTCGCCGCGAGATCAAGGAGCTGACAGGCCAGCCTGTGGTGCCGGTGCTGGTCACCGATGACGGCGAGGCGATCAACGAGTCAAAGCGGATCGTCGAGTGGGCGCAGGCACACCGGGCAAACCAGCAGGTACCCGCCGCCTGAGATCGAATCAATCCCAGACGCCAGCCAGCGGAGGAATTCGCCGGGCTGGTGCGAATAGTCACTTGATTGTGTGCTTGTCTTCGCAAATGTCTAGGGAAATGTGTAAGGTGCCGCGACTTCAATAACGAGTAACTGCCGAATCCGCCGCCGTACGCGGCAGCGGAACGGGGGAACCACTCAAGGGGCGAACCCACGTGTTTTGGCTACGTGGGAGCGCAGGCTCCTTTCGCGCTAGCCCGACAGCTAACCCCGTAGGCCGACGAAGGAGAACGGTGTTGGCGTGCAACGACAAGGGGCTTAAGGCAGGGCTAACAGCCTTGGCCGTCAGCATCGCGCTGATCGCCTCGCCGGCCAGCGCCCTTGCGGACGGAGGAGTCGCCGCTCCCAGCGATTCGACGACCCCGCCCCCGACCACCACCCCGGCACCGACGGACCCCGCCTGCACGATCGGCGGCGGCGGCGTCGGCTCCACCTCCAGCTGCGGGCCGATCGGCACGGCAAAGCTGCTCAGCAGCGGTCTCGCGGTCGCGCCGACGGACGCCCCGGCTCCGGTCAAGCGGGCGATCCGCTGGGCGAACGAGATCGTCGACCTTCCCTACCGGCTGGGCGGCGGACACCGTCTGCCTTGGACGCTGGACAGCGCCTACGACTGCTCGGGCACCGTTAGCTGGGCCCTGCATGGCGCCCATCTGCTCCGCTCGCCGGTCCCGTCCGGCAGCTTCCACCGCTGGGGCACGACCGGACTGGGGCGCTGGATCACCGTCTATTACAACGGCGGGCATGCCTGGATGACAATCGCCGGGCTGCGCCTCGACACCTCGCAGGTCCCCGGGAATGGGCCAGGTTGGAGCACCAAGATGGTCTCCACCGCGGGATACGGCATCCGCCACGCGCCGGGCCTCTAGCGCGAAGCTGCAGCCGAACCGACGTCCAGCGGCCAGTCGGCAACGGCGGTCGCCGCTCTTCTCCTTCAGCCCGCCGATCGGCAGCACCTGACCGGTGCCAGCCCCTGAGGACAATTGGGCCCGCACCGCCCCTACAGCCCGGCCAAGCGACCCTGCCAACTTTGTGCATTACTTCCAGCGCCGCCTCGTATAGCGTCTCGGCGACTTGGAAGTTGGCGCCTTTGTGGGACTGGAAGAGAGCACGGAATCGATCACCGCACGCGAGCGAACCTCTGGCGGCTCTGAGCCGGTGGAGTCCCCAGGGCGCGAGGACGCTCCCGACGTCCGTCTTTCCGGGCTGACCAAGCGCTACGGCGACGTCGTGGCGGTCAACGGGGTCGACCTGGAGATCGCCCGCGGTGAGTTCTTCACCCTGCTCGGCCCCTCCGGCTCTGGGAAGACGACGACGCTCCGAATGATCGCCGGCTTCGAGATCCCGGACTCGGGGGTGGTGGAGCTGGGCGGGCGCGACGTCAAGGACCAGGCGCCGTATGACCGCGAGGTCAACACGGTGTTTCAGGACTACGCGCTCTTCCCGCATATGAGCGTGGCCGAGAATGTCGAGTACGGGTTGCGCGTGAAGAGGGTCAGCAAAGACGAGCGGGCGCGCCGCCGCGGTGAGGCGCTGGAGATGGTGCGCCTCGCCGGCATGGACTCCCGCAAGCCGTCGGAGCTGTCCGGCGGCCAGCGTCAGCGGGTGGCGCTGGCGAGGGCGATCGTCAACCGCCCTCGCGTGCTGTTGCTCGACGAACCGCTCGGGGCCCTGGACCTGAAGCTGCGCGAGCAGATGCAGGTCGAGCTGAAGACGATCCAAGGCGAGGTCGCGATCACATTCGTCTACGTCACCCACGACCAGGACGAGGCGCTGACGATGAGCAATCGCATCGCCGTCTTCGACGCCGGGAGGGTCGAGCAGGTCGGCACGCCGGCCGAGGTCTACGAACAGCCGCAGACACCGTTCGTCGTCGGCTTCGTCGGAGTCTCCAACCTGCTCGAGCGCGACGGCAGCCGATTCACGATCAGGCCCGAGAAGATCCACCTGCTCGAGCCAGGCGAGGACGCGAGCGGCCTTCAAACCGAGGCGGGGCAGATCCGGCACGTCTCCTACGCGGGCAGCTTCACCCGCTATATGGTCGAGCTTGATTCAGGTGGAGAGCTTTTGGTCGTCCGCCAGAACCTCGAGACCTCCTCACAGGAGGCGCTCGAACAGCGCGGACGGAAGGTGACGGTCGGATGGCGACCCGAGCACGCGGTCGCCGTCACGGCGGAGACAACGAGGGAGGAGGAATCCCTATGAGTGGCAAATCTGCAGGCAATCCCGCCAGGGTGGCCTGGTCCATCGTTGCCTCTCTGGTCGCGTTCGTCGCATTGCTCGCGGCTGGCTGTGGCGGCGGAAGCAGCAGTAGCAGCAACGGCAACGAGCTTCAGAAGGTCGGCAAGGGCGAGGGCAAGCTGAGCCTCGTCGCCTGGCCCGGTTACGTGACCGACCCTTGGAAGTCGGCATTCGAGAAGAAGACCGGCTGCCAGGTAAGCGTCAAGGAGGCCGGCACGTCCGACGAGATGGTGCAGTTGATGCGCACCGGCCAGTACGACGGCGTGTCGGCGTCGGGCAACTCCACGGCGCGTTTGGTCGACGGCGGCGACGTCAGTCCGGTGAACGTGAACCTGGTGCCGAACTACAAGACCGTCTTCTCGGACATCAAGGACCAGCCCTACAACACCTTCAACGGGGTCCATTACGGCATCCCGCACGGTCGCGGGGCGAACCTGCTGATCTGGAACAGCAAGGACGTCAAGCCGGCGCCGACCTCGTGGGACGTGGTCCTCGATCCCAAGAAGGCCGCCAAGTACAAGGGCAAGATCAGCGCCTACGACGACCCGATCTACATCGCCGACGCGGCGGTGTACCTGAAGTCGCACGACCCCAGCCTCGGGATCGACAACCCCTACGAGCTGAACCAGAAGCAGTTCGACGCGGCGGTGAACCTGCTCAAGGAGCAGCAGCCGAACGTCGGCGAGTACTGGTCGGACGCCGCGAAGCAGATCTCGGCGTTCACGAACGGCGACGATCAG
>JBBQBH010000011.1:0-61888 GCA_038317345.1 Solirubrobacterales bacterium | reverse complement strand
ACAGGCGACCGCGTTGCCTCGCGCTGGACCCTGCACGGCACTCATCGGGGGCGACGCGTGACGCTCCACGGGATCGTGATCAGCCGCTTCGAAGATGACAGGATCGTCGAGGACTGGGCAGCGAGCGACACGATCGAGATCGTCCGCCAGCTCGGCCTTTGGCGCTCACTGTTACTCATTGCCAAACATCACAAGCTCTTGCGAAGACCCGCCTAGCTCGGCCGCTCTGCGGCACGTCACGCTGCTCCTCTCCATGCAAAGGAGCAGGGCAAGGAGAGCAAATCCGTGTCCCGAAATATGTCCCCGACTCCACCGCACTAGATCGAACGCAATCGAACTCCTCAGACCCAGCAGGCACAGATCGACCTAGATTGACCTCCCTGAGCGGATTCTCAGTCCGGAAACCCGGGTTCGAATCCCGGTAGCGGTGCCTTTTCTCCCTGCGAATCTGCAGGTTTTCGGAAATCCGCAAATGCGGAGATTCGGAATATGTCCCGAAACAGTCCGAACTGGGGGAACCGGGAGTGTTTGACCGGACTGTGCGTCCTCGATCTATGGGAACACCGTCTCGCCGGTCTCGCTGTCGATCACCGTGATCGCCAGCGCGGGACAGGCCTCCGCCGCCCTGAGAATCAGGTCGTCGGGGCCATCGCCGATCACTGTGGCGGTCTCCTCTAGCTCGAACACCTCGGGTGCTATGTCGACGCAGTCGCCGTGGGCGCTGCATGCATTTGGGTCGATTTGTGGCACGTAGCTCATGCTGCCCTCGCTTCGGTTTCCTTTCCCTTGTTCCAATACGCCTCGTCGATGCGCCTGCGCATCTGCGCGATAGTCCGCGGGCGGCCGACCGCGAGCGCCGCCACGGGGGCGCCCTCGCGTGAGAAGAGGGCGGCAAAGTCGCGTGCGTCGGGGTCGCCCTCGATCACGGTGTCGGAGGCCCGATCGGCGTGACCGACGTATTGGATGCGCAAGCCGTACTGGTCACTCCAAAAGCTGGGCAGGGGCGGTGTACCGGGGTAGATCCCCAACATTGCCTGCGCCGCCGCCGCGCCTTGGCGCGCCGCGGCGCCCCAGTGCTCGGTGTGGGCGTACTGGCCGAATCGGGGCTCAAACGGCGCCGCGGCGTCGCCCGCCGCGAAGACGTCCGGAAGCGCGGTGCGCCCTGCAGCGTCGGTGCGGACCGGGCCGCCCTCCAGGGACGTGCCATGTAGCCAGCCGACAGCCGGCGCGACACCGATCCCGACGACGACCGTGTCGCATCCAACACGGCGGCCGTCGGCGAGAACCAGCTCCTCGACGCGCCCGTTTCCCCGCGCGCCTTCGAGTCGGGCCGAGAGCATCAACCGCACCCCTTCTTCGGCATGAAGCTGGGCAAACCAGGAACCGACCCGCTGTCCAAGGATCGGTACCAGCGGAACGTCGAGCGCTTCGATGATCGTCACCTCGACGCCGAGGCCGCGAGCTGTGGCCGCGACCTCTTGGCCGATGAAGCCTGCCCCGACCACCGCAAGCCTGGCCCCGGGTTTCAACTGCGCGTGGAGGCAGCGCGCGTCTTCGAGGGTGCGAAGCGCATGAACGTTGTCGAAACCGTCGAGAACCGGGAGCCGGCGGGCATGGCTGCCGGTCGCGATCAGCAGCTTCTCGTAGCTGAGTGCTTCCCCGTCCTCCAGATCGACGCTTCGGTTCGATGGGTGAAGGCTGCGCGCGCGGCGGCCGAGCAACAGCTCAACTGCATTGTCGTCGTACCACTCACGTGGCCTATAGGCGACCTCGCCTGCGCTGACCGAGCCGCCCAGCAGCTCCTTTGAGAGCGGCGGGCGGTCATATGGAGGCTCGGCCTCGCCGCAGACGATGCGGATCGCGCCCTCGTAGCCGCGCGCCCGCAGTGTCTCGGCGCAACGCTGGGCAGCCAACCCGCCGCCGACGATCAGGACTCCGGTGGCGTCCATCATGCCTCCTCAAGTACCGGAGTCGGCCGCGGCCGCAAGGGCTCCTGCCGCGGTGGGCGCTCGGCGCGCGGATGCCGGCGTCGCGACGCCTTCCAGCCGTGGACGACGCGGACCGCAAACAGCAGCGCGATCGGCGGAGCCGTGAGCAGCAGCCACCAGCGAAGCCAAGGGGTCGAGGCGTCGGTGCCCGCGCCCAGCGTGTGCATCACGGCCAGCGCGTAAACGGCGACGGTGAAGCGATGCGCCTTGCGCCATAGCCGCGCGCCGATCCGTCGCCGCGCGTAAAAGCTGAGCCCGAGCAGCGCGGCGAGATAGCCGCCGAGCACACCGAGGCCCGTCCACAGCGGCTTGTAAGCCATCTTGAACGGGATCGCGATCCCGGCCAGGCCGGGGCTCAGCCAGGCGTCACCGAGCAGGGTGACGCCGTGCACCGCAATCGCCACCATCGCGGCCAATGCGATGTGCTCGTGGATCGCGGCCAGCTTTGCCCCGAGGCCCGGTCGCCGCATCAGCTTGCCGGCCATCAACAGCCCGATCCCAACCGAGATCGTGACCAGAGCCAGAGCGACGAGCCCCGACGCCCGGCTCGCAAGCCACCAGCCGTGCTGGGCCAAAGCATTCTGGGTCGCGGACGCTGTCACGCGGCGACCTTCGCGGTCGATTCGAAGTTCTCGGCAAGCTTGATCCGCGGCCGGACGCTGAGGGGCCCCACCGCTCGACCCGGCCATGGTCGTGCACCAGCAGGCCTCCGCGCCGAGCCAGCAACTCGCGGCCCCCTTCAGGACCGGCCAAAAGCGCAGCCTTGGAAAGAGTCTCGGCCTCCAGCGCGGTCTTCCCAAGAGCCGTGACGCCAACCAGTCCGGTCCATGCGGGCTTGCCGGTGGCCGGGTCGAGCAGGTGGTGCGCGTAGCTGCCGTCCGGCTCGCGCCAGATCCTCACGTTGATCCCCGAAGTGGCGACTCCGCCTGAACCGAGGTGCAGGACGTGGGCGCGCTCACCGCTCAGTGGGTGCTCGACCTGTACCTCATAGGGCCAGGAGACCGTCTGCTCGCCGCCGATCCGGATGTCGCCCCCGCAGTCAACGAGGAATCGGGCGTGGCGGCGCAACTGCTTGGCGACAAAGTCGGCGGCCAGCCCCTTTCCGGCGCCACCGGTGTCGAACCGGATGCCCGGTGGGCGGATGATCGTGCCGCGGACGTCGTCGACTCGGACTCTGCGCCAGCGAGCATCGGGGTGCGGGGCGGCAGGGCGACGCGGAGGAGCGTCCTCGAGCGCGGCTCCGATCGGTGCGGCTGGAGCGCCGGCGCGTGAGCCGCGGTAGCCGGCGGCCTCGATCTCGCCGACGAGGGTTGGATCGACCAGGCCCCCGCTCTGCTGTGCCGCCCGGAGCCCCGCCTTGACGGCCTCCCGCAGCAGCCCGGAGGCTGGCACCTCGCGGCGTGGATCGGCGTTCAGCGCGCACAGCTCGCTGTCCTCGCGAAATCGGGACAGCGCCTGCTCGAACTCGCCGATGAACTTCCGTGCTCGCTCTGCGGCGGCCGGAGGCTCAAGGGCTCCCGGGCCAGACTCGCCAATCTGCAGACGCACGTGCGATCCCATCGCCTCGAAGGTGACGTCGTGCTCGCTCATGACGCACTCGTGGTCACCGGCGCCGGTGCGGGCGCCGCGGTCGTCGGGGCTGAGCTGGTCACTACCGGACTCGAGCTGGAGCTCGATGCCGTAGAGGTCCCGGCGCTCGAAGCAGCGGACGGGACCACGGTGGTCACAACGCGGCGGCGGATCACCCGGCGTACCAGGACCTTGCTCGGAGCGCTGGAGGCCGTACTGGCTGCGCCAATCGCTGGGTCGTGTCCGGATCGAAGCTGGTAGGTGAGAAAGCCGAACAGCATCGCGAAGCTCACCGCCGAGGCCGCGATCACGGCACCCGGACCGGGGCGGCGGCGTGCGGTCCGTTTGGGCCGCGCTGCCGCCCCGGGCGAATTGATGGGCCGCTCGGTGATGGGGCGCTCAGTCATCGTGCCCTCGCCCATGGCCGCCGTCTCCACCTTCGTGTTCCACCTCACCACCGCCGGTGTTCGAGCCTCCGCCGCTGCTGGAGGTGTGAATCGGGGCCGTTGGATGGTGGCTCGGCGCCGATGCGCCGCTGGTGTGGGTCACAACCGGCGCGGTGGACGCGACCGGGGTCGCGGCCGGTGCGGATGAGCTCGACGTCACCGCGGGTGGCGGAGCGGGCGCCGGGGGCGCCGACGTGATCGCCGATTGACCCGGCGACCCGGATCCGGACACGCCGGAGCCCTCCTTCGGCTTCGCATGCCGGGTGACGTGCACGGTGCGGCGGATCACGCGGGTGCGCACCTTGGGCTTCATTGGCTTCGCGGCGGATGGAGTGCCCTGCCCCGAGTTGGAGCTCAGGGCCACACCTGCAAGGCCGCCAAGTCCGACGACTGTGGCGGCCGCAGCGATCTTTGCTCTGGCGTTCTTCACGGGGTTGACCTCCTCAAGAGTTTTGGTGCGGTGATTGTGCGAAGCCACGCACCAAGCCCCGCCCAGGGAGGGGTTAAGAGCAGGCAAACCTTTGAAAGTCGCTTCGAAGGCGGCGTTACAGTGGCGCCATGCCCCAGCCAGCGGCCGCCAACGCCCGCATCCTCTTCGTCGAAGACGAGGAGTCAATCTCGGAGCCGTTCGCCGAGGCCCTGCGCGGCGCCGGATTCGAGCCCACGGTGACGCGAACCGCCGCCGGCGCGTTGGAACTGGCGGAACGTCTTGAGCCCGACCTCGTCCTCCTCGACCTGGCGCTGCCCGATGGCGACGGACGCGACGTCTGCAGGGAGTTGCGCCGCCACTCCAACGTGCCGATCCTGATGCTCACCGCACGCGGGACTGAGATGGACAGAATCGTCGGGCTGGAGCTGGGAGCCGACGACTACGTCGTCAAGCCGTTCAGTGCCAGCGAGGTCATCTCGCGAATCAGGGCCGTGCTCCGGCGAACCGAGCGCGGCCTCCCCGAACAGCCGGTAATCGAGATCGCGGGACTGCGGCTGGACATCGAGGCCCGCACCGCGACTCTCGACGCGAAGCCCCTCGACCTGAGCCGAAAGGAGTTCGACCTTCTGGCTGAGCTCGCGCGCCACCCCGGCAAGGTGGTAAAGCGGGAGGAGCTGATGGCCCGCGTGTGGGACGTGAACTGGTTCGGCTCAACCAAGACGCTGGACGTGCACATCGGTTGGCTGCGCCGCAAGCTCGGCGACTCCCGCGAAGACCCCAGGTTCATCGAAACGGTGCGGGGCGTTGGCTTTCGCTTCGCCTCAGCACAGGGCGCAGAGCCGTAAGCCTCCGGACCATCCTTCTTCTGGCGCTGGCCTACGTGTTGCTGCTGGCGCTCATTGCCCTCGGCGTGCCGCTTGCGGTCAGCCTGCGCGACCGGGTGGACTCGGAGGTGCGCGGCCAGGCTCGAAGCCAGGCGGACGTTGTCGCGGCCACCTCCGCAGAGCTTCTCAGCCCCCAGGATCGCAGAGGCCTGGTCCGGCTGGTCAATGTCTCGGCGCGAACCGTGCGAGGGCGCGTGATCGTCGTCGATCGGCAGGGCCGCGTCATCGCCGACAGCGCGGGCGGCTCTACTACCCGCGCCGACTACGGCAACCGCCCCGAGGTGCGGGCCGCACTCCGGGGGCGCGGCGAGCAGATCCAGCGCCACAGCACGACCCTGGGTGAAGAGATCCTCGCGACCGCGGTACCCATAGTGCACGGCCGGGGCACCGCAGGAGCGGTGCGAATCACGCAGAGTGTCGCCGCGGTCCACAGGGTAGTTCGTACCGCGATCCTCGACCTCGCCGTGCTCGCCGGCGTCGTGCTCTTGCTCGGCCTGATCGCCGGTGCTCTGGTCGCCCAGCGGGTCGCGCAGCCAATCCGCCGCCTGGATGCCGCGGCGCGCCAGGTCGTCTCGGGCGACCTTGACGCCCGAGTCGAGATCGAGGGAAGCACCGAGCAGCGATCGCTCGCCGGCACCTTCAACGAGATGACGACCCGCGTGAAACGCTTGCTGCGCGGTCAGCAGGATTTCGTCGCCGACGCGTCACACCAGCTTCGTACCCCTCTCACAGGTTTGCGCCTTCGGTTGGAGGCCCTTGGCGACCGCTACCACGGAGACCCCGCGACGGCGGGCGAGCTGGACGCCGGCATGCGGGAAGTGGACCGCTTGTCTCGCATGGTCGACGAGCTGTTGGTGCTCAGCCGCGCGGGGGAGCGTGAGCTGCCCGCGGAACAGGTCGGCCTTGAGGACACAGCGAAGCGCGCGGTCGGGCGCTGGCGGGAGGCCGCTGGGGAAGGGGACATCGACCTATCACTGACGGTCGGGGAGCCCGCGGGTCTCACCATCTGCGCGACAGCAGACCTTGACCGTGTCCTGGACGTGCTGCTGGAAAACGCGGTCCGATACTCGCCGCCGGGCTCAACCGTCGAGGTTCGCTGCTCTGCCGGCCATATCGAGGTCCTCGACGAGGGTCCGGGGTTGGCCCCTGACGAGGCTGTCTTCGAGCGCTTCTATCGGGGCAGCGCCGGGCGCCAAGGTCCTGGGGGCACCGGCCTTGGGCTGCCCATCGCCCGGGAGCTGGCGCGTGAATGGGGTGGCGAGGTGCAGCTCGAAAATCGAGAGGGCCGCGGCGCACGCGCCGTGGTCTCTATGCCTTTCGCGTGAGCTTTACCTGCCCTTTGCCCAAGCCTTCCGGGCGTTTTCATCCCAGCACCTATCGTTGCTCTGCATGAGCGTCCCGCCGCAAAGCCCTCCTCGCTCGGCCCTGTCCTCGAAGGTAACCTGGATCGGGCTTGCGGTGCTTGGGATCGTGGTCGCCGCCGCTGTCTCGGTGGCAGCCAGCCGGCTCTCGAGCCAGCACATCGGGCTAGCCTCGGAGCCGATTTCCGCCGGTCGGGATCTGGCGCCGCAGTCAGCGACGAGTGGGCCCGCTGGCGGTCCCCAGCATCATCGGACAGCACACCACCACCGCACCCGTCATCAGCTCCCCCCTCCTACGCCGGCTCCACCGTCCACCACCTTTCCCGGTGCCTCGACCACCACGGTCGCTCCGCCACAGCCAGCTGCGACGACCCCAGGTGCAGATGACAGTGGCTATTCGCACCGCGGTGGTGGCGGCGGAGACGACTAGCTCCCCTCACAGCTCCCGAACGCAACCGCTCGCCGGGTGCCGCCCTACACGTCGGCCTCGCGCTCCATCTGCCGCAATCGCGAGTAGTAGTCAGGGAACTCGTTCAGGTGCGCCAGCGCGATCTTCCCGGTGATCACAGGATCGTCGTCGGTGACATTGGTCGCGGGGTCTTGTCGGCCATGCTCGAGCTCAACGTCCATTCCGCTGCGGAACTGCTCCACGTCGAATCGTGCGGAAGTCCAGTCGATGCCGATTTCCTCGCCGATCTGCCGCGCCTCTTCAGCCGTGAAGCTCCTGCGACTCTCCATTCGAGCTATTGACCTGACTCGACTCGTCGATAGTGATCGCGCCAGATCAGCCGGTGGACTCCGAGGTGCGGCGGCAGGTTGCGAAGGCCCGGGATGAAGGGGATGCAGATGAACGCGAGGCTGAGCGCTCCCATCAAGACGAAGATCAGCGCGTCGGCGTTTACCGAGGACTTGAAGGGCTCGACCTGATACCAGAAGGTGTAAAGCCAGAGCCACACCTGGCCGGGATAGCTACCCGTCTCGTTCATCATCCCCCACTGATCGCCGAACAGGTGCTGGCCAGAGGCGCGATCTTCGAAATAGCTGCCGCCCGAGATCAAGAGCAGCGGCTTGGTGTAGTCGGTCTGGTAGAACTGGCGCGTCGTCAGCAGGGCGCCATCGAGGCCACCGCTCTGGGCGAGGCCGACGAGGGAGCTCATCATCGGGGCGACCGGACCGTAGTCGCCGGGGGGAAGCTTCGGAAGCCCCCTTGGGAAGCGTGCTTTGTCTAACCCAGCGGTGTAAGCGTCGGTCCAGCGTGACCTTTGGGCAGCAGGTGCGGCCTGATATGCCGCCAAGGCACGTCGAAGGGGAGCGTTCCCCGGGATGCTGCGCAGCGGGTCCAGTACGAAGTCCCCGGCGGTGTCGATCGGGATGCGAACTCCCGGCAGACACTGCAGGCAGACGGGGCCGATCTTCTGCGCCGCGTCGGGCGTGTCGTTATAGGGAGGGCCGTAACCAGCCAGCTCGCTCGTCCCATCGAGCTCGGTAACCCCAGTTGCGACGAAGTCGCCGGGGTCGGCGCGAGCCCACTGCTTGATCGTGATCGGTGGGTCGTCGGGCGAGGAGAAGAGGATGGCCAGGATCACCGCCAGCGCCGTGATCACCGCCAGCGCGACGACGAATTCCTTGATCAGGTCATAGCGCACGTGCTCGCCCTGCCACTCGCCGGCGTCATCGGGTGGCTGTGCAGGCGCAGGCGTTGACATCACGGCGCGCTCCCTTCGCCGCGTGGGGCTGTCTTCGTCGCGGTTGCGACCTTGCCGGGGTATGGCGGCACCACCCCATGGCGGCGTACCAGCAGGACGTGCCAGGCAACCAAGGCCACGACAACGATGGGAAGCAGGATGACGTGGAACGTGTACATCTGACCGAAGTCGGCGACCCTGAAATAGGCGCCAATTCCGACCGAGTTCAACCCGTCTTTCCCTTCGCTGGCGATCCACTGCGCGTCGAAGTTCTGCTGCGAGAGATAGCCCGTGAATGCGGTGCCAATCGAGACCAGAAACACGACCGCCCCCGTGACCCATGTTCGCCCGCGGCCGCCGCGCCACGCCCCCATGAAGAACTTCCCCCACAGGTGCACGACCATGACGAAGAACAACAGCTCCACCCCCCAGAGGTGGATGCTGTTGAAGAATCGTCCGACGCTCGAGACGTGCCACCACGCGGGTCCCTTGAGACCGAGGATCACTCCCGACCCGATCACGACGATCAACGCCGCGATCGTCGCCACGCCAAACACGTAAATCCAAGAGGACACATAGGCGGGTTGGCGATCGGGGAGCAGCTTCTCAGGGGGCAGCGCGCGGACGGCCCGCTCGCGTACCCACTCCGTCCACATGCGTGACTCCTCGGGGCTCATGGCTCGCGGCTGCGGGTCGGGAACGGCAGTGCGATCGCCGCGACGAAGACCACGATCATCAGCACGATCACGACGACGTTCGCCACCGGCATGTGGAAGAAGTGCCAGTTGACGTAGTGGGCTGGATGATTGAGGTTGAAGAGCGCGCCGAGCATTTCTCAACCTGCACGGGCATCGTATATCGCGCGGCGGCGGCTGAGTCATTGCTGGGACGGAGGCGGTGCTTCGGATAGCTGCTTGGGGCTAGCCTCCCCAGCTTGGGCGCCGAGGCTCCCACCCAACAAGCGGCCACCCCCCGGCATCAACGCACACCGGGTCGCCATCTGCACTGGCATCTGCTGCGTCGCCGATCACTCTTGTTGCGGCGTGGCTCATTGGTCGCTCTGTTCGCCGTCGTGGGACCGGGAGTCTTGGCTGGGCTCTCCGACGACGACCCGGCTGGCATCACCACCTACTCCATTCTTGGCGCCAAGTACGGCTACGAGCTGCTGTGGGTTCTGGCGCTCTCCACCGCCGCATTGATCGTCTTTCATGAACTCGGCGCGCGGATGGGAATCGCCACCGGCAAGGGATTGATGGCATTGGTGCGCGAGCACTTTGGTAGAGCGCCAGCCGGGGTGGCCCTCGGCGCCCTGGTCTTGGCCAACACCGGCACGTTGTGCGCTGAGTTCGCTGGGATCTCCGTGGCGATGCAGCTGCTCGCCGGCATCAGCCGCTACGTCAGCGTTCCACTGGCCGACTTGGTGTCACTTCTCGTGCTACGGGGGTCCTTTCGTCGCGTCGAGCACATCCTCCTGGCCCTCAGCGCGGTGTTTGTCGCCTACATCCTGTCCGGAATCTTGGCTCACCCCGACTGGGGGCAACCGCCAAGGGATAATTGCCCTGGCGGTGCTGAGTGTCTTCTAAACCGCGTCGGTCGGCACGACAGGCCTGATGTTGGTCCTGATCGCAGCCGGAACCGGGACCGCGCTGGCGACAGGGCTCGGCGCCATACCGGTCTTCTTCCTCGGGGAGCGCGCGGCAGTCCTGCGCCCCGCTCTGCTGGGACTCGCGGCCGGAGCGATGACGGTGGCATCGATCTCGGGCCTGCTGCTGCCCGGGCTCGATCAGGGGTCGGCCGGCGCGGTCAGCGGCGGAATCGTCGCTGGACTGCTGTTCCTGCTCATCGCCCGCCAACGCCTCGAACGGCGTTCGGACTTGGGGGGAGGGCAATTGGCGGGAGAATGGGGGCGCGGGAAGTCGCTGGTCTTCGTCGTCCTCTTCGTTCACAGCCTGCCCGAGGGCTTTGCGATCGGTACTGCGTATGCGTCCGACACCGCAGGCCTAAGCCTCTTCGTGATCCTCGCGATCGCGCTGCAGAACATCCCCGAGGGCACGAGCGTTGCGATCCCGATGGCCGCGGCAGGGTTCAGTCGCGCCCGGCAGTTCTGGGCCGCGGTTGCGACCAGTGCACCACAGCCGGTCGGCGCCGTGGTCGCCTACCTGCTGGTCAAGCATGTCGAAGGATTGCTTCCGGTCTCATTCGGGTTTGCAGCCGGGGCCATGCTGGCTCTGGTCGCCGTCGAGCTCCTACCCACCGCCCTGCGGGGAAATCGGCCCGCCGCCTTCGCCGGCGCCGCACTGGGGGCCGCGGCAATGTTGGGCCTCAGCACGGTGCTCGGTGTCTAGCGTCGTGTCCTCGAGGCGCGAGGTCTTACCATCACCGAAGGTGAACAGCAAGTCCTCCAACCCAAAGCCGCGAATCGTGATCGCTGGTGGTGGGATCGCCGGTCTTGAGGCGATGATGGCGATCCGCGACCACGCCGGCGAGCGGGTGGACATCACCCTGGTGGCGCCCGATCCCGACTTTGTCTACAAGCCGCTGGTCGTAGAGGAGCCGTTCTCCTCCCAGCCGGCCGAGCAGCACGCACTCGCACCAATCGCCGAAGGGTTCGACGCGCGGTTCGTCCAGCAGCGGGTCACCGCCGTGCTGCCGAGTGCCCACACGATCGAGCTGGCTGAGGGCTCAAATCTCGACTACGACAAGCTGATCCTCTGTATCGGCGCTCGCCCCCGCCCCGCTTTTCCGGGTGCGGTGCCCTTGCGAACCGATGGGACCGTCCTCCCCATCGACTCCCTTCTCCGGGAGACCGAGTCCAGCGAGTCCAGGGTGATCGCCTTCGTCATTCCCCCAGGGAGGACCTGGCCGCTGCCGGTCTATGAGCTGGCGCTGATGGCACAGCGGCGGAGCCGCGAGATTGGGACGCAAGGCGTCGAGTGTCTGGTCGTGACGCCGGAAGAAAGCCCGCTGATCATCTTCGGTCGCACCGCAAGCGATGCGGTCACCTCGCTCCTCGCCGCGCGCGGTATCAAGGTCCGAGCCGGGGTGCGGGTGAAGGAGGCCGCAAATAGCGAGCTCCTCCTTGCCCCCGAAGACGAACGGATCGCGATCGGGCAGATGGTCTCGCTGCCGGTGCTCGAGGGGCCCAACCTCGCGGGTATACCGGCGGACGAGGAGGGATTCATCCCGATCGACGACCACGCAAGGGTGCGAGGCGTCGAGGACGTCTACGCCGCCGGCGACGGCACGAACTTCCCGATCAAGCACGGCGGAATAGGTACCGAGGAGGCCGACGCCGCGGCAGAGCACATCGCCGCCAGCTTGGGCGCGGAGATCGTTGCGCAGCCCTTCCGCCCAGTCATTCGCGGCAAGCTGCTTACCGGCGACGACTCGCTGCACATGCAGCACGACATCGCGGGCGGCGGCGGTGAGGGGACCGCGTCGCCGGACTACCTCTGGTGGCCGCCGCGCAAGGTGGCCGGCCACTACCTATCCGCCTTCCTGGGTCAACGGACGGCCGGCGACCTCGAACCACCCCCTCACTCACTTGATGTCGAAGTAGCGCTGCCCAAGGAATGGCACGAGGACCCGATGGCCCTCGATCCGCTCCGCCCGATGCCGTAAAGCACACCACCCGCGGGCCCAAGGGCTCCGGCGAGCAGTTGACAAGCTTGAAGCACGGAGAGATACTCGGTTCGGTCGAGCGGTCACCAACTCAGCGTCAGTGAAGGAGGCTGGATGGGTCGCACCCAAAGGTTGATGCGCGACCCGCGGAGGATGGCTGCGCGGTTCCGCCGGGTTTCGCGGGCATCGATTTGGCCCCCCGCGCGTCGTCCGTCCTCCCCCGCAGGGCTGAATAGCGGCCAACCGAGGGAACCTGAGCCGGCCCCCGGCGCCTGGCTGCGCCTCGCTGCGCTGGGAGCCGCAGGAGTCACCGGGCTCGTCGTCGTCAGCGGCGCCCTCAACCTTGGTCTTCCCCACAAGGCGTTGGCTGTGCTGGCGATGCCGCTTTTCGTCGCGGTGGTGATTGCCGCGGCCACTGCCCATCGGCAGCTGCTGGGAGTCTCGGTCGCCGCTTTTGTGTTGGTCGTCGCAGAGAGCGCCTTGGGCGGGATCGTCGCGCTTGCCGGACATCCTGGGTGGGCGGCCGTGCTGCATGTCTTATTCGCCGCTCTGGCCTTCGCCGCGGCGCTGCTCACCGCCGCGGCGGCATTCCGCGGAAAGCCGGTGCCAGCGGGCGCCTGGCGAGATTACGTCGAGCTCACTAAGCCGCGCATCATGGTGCTCCTCTTGATCACCGCAGCCGCAGGAATGTTCGTCGGTGCCCAGGGCGTGCCGCGCCTGTGGCAGCTGTTGGTCGTGCTGGCTGGCGGCGCACTCGCCTGCGCTGGAGCGAGCGCCCTGAACCACTACCTCGACCGCGACATTGACGCTCTCATGGGTGACCGCACAGCAAGTCGCCCAATCGTGGCAGGTCGCCTGACCGCTCCGCGGGCGCTGGAGTTCGGGCTGGTGCTCTCCGCCTTCTCGTTCGTGCTTCTTGCCAGCCTCGTCAATGTCCTGGCGGCGACCCTGGCGTTGGTCGGGAACCTCTTCTACGTGCTCGTCTACACGAGCTGGCTGAAGCGCTCGACGGTCCAGAACATCGTCATTGGCGGCGCGGCTGGAGCGGTGCCGCCGCTCGTCGGCTGGGCCGCCGCGACGGGCAATCTGACCCTTCCGGCCTTCTTCCTCTTCCTGATCATCTTTTTCTGGACGCCGCCCCACTTCTGGGCGCTCGCCCTGCTGATCAAGCGCGAGTACGCCGCCGCCCGCATCCCGATGCTCCCGGTCGTTCGAGGAGACCGCCAGACGTCGCGCCAGATACTCCTCTACTCACTCGTGCTGGCCACGACGACGCTGCTGCCATTCCTCTGGCATTCGGTCGGCGACGTCTACCTCGCAGCCGCACTGGTCCTCGACGCCGTATTCATTTTCCTGGCGCTCGCCCTCGCACGCGACACCAACCCAGCGCGCGCCGGCCGGCTATTTCACTTCTCGCTGCTCTACCTCGCGCTCCTCTTTGCCGCGATGGCGGTGGACGCGGTCATCATCTGAGCTGGCAGCCGCGTCGCCCGCCTACTGTGAGTAGATCGGCTCGGGCACGTCTTGCCGCTCCGAAGTGCGTCGACCAGCCGGCCGGGCATGCGAACGGCGCTGAGCGCGGTCCTTCACTCGCCCGTCGACCCGTTCGCCACGCGGCGTGCTCGGGAGGCAGTACGGCAGCCGCAACGTCGCGGTCAAGAGGACCAGCAGTGCGGCGACTGCGGCAACATTGAGAATCACGGTCAATGCGATCGTCATCTTGGTTTCCTCCGATTCTTCCTTGGGTTGCGAAAAAGACGGGGCGCTCAGCCTGCGGTCGGCTTAGCGGCACCTTCGTTGCCACCCCAATCTGGCGGTGGCTCGTTAGAGCGGCCTGGGTCCTAGCTTGGAGTTCCCTGAGAGCTAGATGCCGAAACCCCCGGACCGCTTGCCGCGGCCCGTTCTGGGCGGCTCCCTGTGGACACACATTGCCCTCACAGCCTTGGCGCAAACCAAAGATCCGATTAGGGGTCTCTTAGCCTTGCTCGTACGCAGGCAATGTGGGCTTTGCCACTTGCGCGCTTTGTCTGGCCCCCGGGCTCCGCGAGCGATTCAGCCAGCCGAACGCAATGCCTGCCGCAGGCTCCCGAGCGACTGAGGGCCGCGCAGCACGTCGGTGATAGTCCCGCGGGAGTCGAGGATGAACGTGGTCGGCAGGCCCTGTATCCGGTAGCTGTTGCCGACAACCCCATCGGGGTCGCGCAGGTTTGGGAACGTCCAGTGGTACTGGCCGACATACGAGCGAGCTCCGCCCAGCCCGTCGGTCCAATCGACGCCGACCAGGTGTGCCCGCCCCCGAAGCGAGTGGGCCAGGCGCTCCAAGGCGGAGGCCTCTTCTCGGCACGGGTCGCACCAGCTGGCCCAGAAGTTGATCGCGGCGGGCTTGCCGCGAAGCGAAGCGAGCGTCACCTTCGGCGGCACGAGGACACTTGTCGGTAGCGACGGTGCGGGCCTCCCCGTTCCCGACCCATTCGAGCTGCCGCTCAAGATCTCAGCCGCGACGAGTCCCCCAACGACACCGAGGACGGCCAGCCCGGTGAGCAGGCGGCGGTGCATTGCGGCCCTACTCGGAGGCGAGAATCGGCACGTCGTGCACGATCTGCGCGGGCTTGAAGTTCGCCGGGTAGAGCGTTGTGATCTTGCCCTTACCGCTGATCCCGTAGATCAGCGCCGAGTGCTCGACCGCGTCGGGGTTCTTCTTCGAGTGCGAGGACCTGGAGACGATGTCCCAGTCGCTCCAGACCTTCTCGAGCTGCGGCCGGGAGCCGATCAGATACTCCATCCGCCCGGTCATCCGGTGGGCGTTCAGGAACGCCTTCACGGTTGCCGGCGTGTCGCCCTTCGGATCGACGGAGACGGCGATGATCTGCAGGTTCTTCGCTTCGGGGCCGAGCTCTGACTGGGCCGTGTGCAGGTTTCCGACGATCAGCGGGCAGATGTCGGGGCAGTGGTCGTAGATGAAGGTCACCAGCACGGCCTTGCCGCGGTACTGCCTGATGTTGACCCGGTGGCCAAGCGAGTCATTCAGGGAGAGCGGCGGGGCGGTCTTCGGCGGAACGGCCTGGGTGCCGGCGAACTTCGCACTCGAACTCGTGGACTGGGCCCCGGACTGATGCGAAGAAGTGGCGTTCCCCCTGTCGCCACAGCCAGCGATCAGCAGCGCGATCGCGACCAACGGAAGGCCGAGGGCCAAAGCTCGGCACCAGTTTCCACCCGGGCGCCCGCCAGACGTGGGGCTGAACAGACTGCTCATCGGCGTTCAAGTATGGCGACTCTCAAGTAGCGGCAAAGCCGGTGAGATCCTCTTCCGTCAGCCTTCGCCGGCCAGGACACGCAGGTCGTCTGCCGGCCAGCTGGGCGGGAAAGGCCAGAGCAGGCCGGCGCGCTCGAATCCGCGCCGGTCAATCAGGTACACGGCGGGCGTATGCGCGATCTGGCCGCTCGCCCGGCGGACCGCGATTCGGTAGGACGCCCACACGGGAGCCAGCTCGGCCCTCGAGCCGAGCAACCAATGCCAACTTGCCCCGAACGTCAACCCCCAGCGCCTGGCCGCGACACCGGCCGACCTGGGCGTGTCGCGCAGCGGATCGACGCTGACGACGACCACCACCGGGCGCGCGGACCGGGGCAGCAGTCGAAGCGCGGTGCCGAGTGAAAAGGTTTCGCGGCCGCAGGGCCGATGACAGCGCGAGTCGAGGAAGGTGAGCACGACGTTCTGGTCGCGCAGCGAAGACAGCGACGTCCGGCGGCCATTCTGATCGGACAGCGCGAAGTCGGGAGCGGGCCTCGCCCCCGCGGGCCATGTCGCCTGTCCGCGCAGCCGAGATGGCGGATCGTGGGAGCGAGTGTTGCCTCCCGACCCCAGGAGGTGAATCCCGACGCCGACGGCAACGCCAACGGCCGCGGTCGAGATGATCACGAGCGTGGCCACCCGGCCCGTCAGCCGGCTGCGCTTCATCGATCCGCGAGGGATCGGTCGCCCCGAATCACTCCGGATGGCGGCGGCGCAACAGCAACACGTACCAGATGACCAGGGCAATCAGCACGCCCAGCGGGATCGCCCACGTGAGGATGCCTTCGGCTGTAACGGAGGTGGCGACGATCGTTCTCATCAGTGCTTCCATCCATCCTCTCCTAGATCAGGGACTTCCGGCGAGCGGTCGCGGCTGCTTCGGCTGCAGCCACCGGTAGGCGACGAACATGAGTGCGATTGTGAACGGGATCGAGCCCGGAACCCACATGATTCCGGCTGCCAGCTGTTGGTCGGCCAGGGCGGAGATCCCACCGGGTCTGCTGGCCTCCGCCGCGTATGCGGCGTAGAGCGGCGTCGTGGCCAGAGCCAGGACGACCGCCAGCATCCAGCTGACGACCATCGCAAGACCGACGTAGACGGCTCGCGTCGTTTCCGCAAGCGGCGAGCGCCATGGCGGCGAGTCGATCACGCGGGTCCAGAACAACAGCCCCGTCCCGAAGAACATCGCGTGCTCGAGAGCATGGGTCGCCAGCGAGTGCAGGGTCGCGTCGTAGGGCGCCGGAAGGTGCCAGACGATCAGCGTGCCGCTGAACAGCAGCCACGACGGCACAGGGTCTCCAAGGACGCGCGCGGCGCGCCGAACCGGCCCCCACCGGGGCGATTGAGTGACCGTGCGGGCGATGCGCCGCCGGAAGTGGAGCGGCAACCCGTGCCACATCCGGTTCCACGGCCGCGCCAGGGCGAGCAGCGGGGGGGCCACCATGAGCAGCAGGATGTGCTGGACCATGTGCACCCAGAGCAGCTTGTCGGCGAGATCGTCGATCGGGGAATCGAGGGCGATGACGATCGTGGCGAGGCCGGCGACGAAGGATGCGGTTCGCCAACGGTCAGTCGCCGTGGAACGCGGCCGCCGGATCTGGCGCCCGCCCAGCCAGTAGAGCAACGCGGCGCAGAGGACCCAGATGAGCGCCGGGTCCCCGGTCCACGCCTTGGGCGTCGTCAGACCGAGCACGGCCTCAGAGCACGTAGAGGATGAACCAGGCGAGCACCCCGATGCCGGCGAGGAGCCCCCAGTAGAAGGCGGCGTCACCGAGGCCGGGCGGGACGTGCGCGCCCGACGAGCCCCGGTGGCGGATCCCCTCGGCAAGCAGGATCTCCACCCAGTACATCACCGGGAGCACGAGGACGACGAAGAGCAGCGTCCACCCCATGAACACGCTCGCGTAGCCGCCGCTCTGCGGCCCAAAGCCTATGTGCGCGTACTCGAAGGCCTGCACCACGCAGCCGGCCAGCCCCAGCACCAGGGAGAGCCCCGCTGCGGCCAGCCAGCCGCGCCCCCTGCGAGCCGCGTCTGCGGCGTAGGTGAGTAATGCGGCGCTGGCCGCGAACAGGATCACGATCGCCGCGCCATAGCCCTGAGGCGGATCGACGTTGTCGGGACGCCACATGTTGTGGGTATTGAGCGAGCGCAGGTAGAAATAGGCGAAGACGAAGGCGAGAAAGAACATGATCGTCGCCCCGGCAAGGATCCGGGCGGCGAGCCACAGGTTCCGCTCGTGAACCTCCGGCGGTTCGACTTGCGGATCGACTGCGGGCTGTGCGGTCTCGTTCATTTGTTATCCGGGTAGGTGGCGATTCCGGGTGCGCCAGTCGGCATCGGTCTCGGCGGCGTCGGCGGGACCCCATAGTCGTAGGGGTCCGAGTCGATGACCGGAATGCGGTCGAAGTTGTGGACGGGGACAGGCGTGGGGAGCTGCCACTCGAGCGACTTCGAGTGCCAGGGGTTCGCCTCCGCCGGCTTGCGGGCGATAACCATCGAGTAGACGACGTTGGCCAGGAACACGAGCATCGACGCGCCGAGGACGAACGCCGACACCGAAACCCAGATGTTCAGCGCCTGCAGATGGTCCGGGTAGGTGACGACCCGCCGCGGCATCCCCATCAGGCCGAGCGCGAAGAGCGGCGCGAAGGTCGAGTTAAACGCGATGAACATCGCCCAGAAGTGGATCTTCGATAACAGCTCGTTAAACCGGAACCCGGTCATCTTCGGTACCCAGTAGTAGATCGCGGCGAAGAAGGCGAAGACCAGCCCGCCCATGATCGTGTAGTGGAAGTGCGCCATGACGAAGAAGCTGCCGTGGGTGCTGACGTCGCTCGGTGTGTCAGAGAGGAAGACGCCGGAGACACCCCCGATGAAGAAGTTGAAGAACCAGGCGAGGCAGAACAGCATCGGGACCGTGTAGCGGATCTTCGCTCGCCACAGCGTCGCCATGCCGACCAGGAAGATGAACCCGGTCGGGATCGAGATCACCTCCGTCGAGAGCATGTAGAACGGGCGCAGCGCGGAGTTGATGCCGCTGACGAACAGATGGTGCTGCCAGACGAAGAAGCTCAGCAGCGTGACGCCGAGTATCCCCGCGACCGCGAGCCGATAGCCCCACAATGGCTTGCGAGAGAAGACGGGCAAGATCTCGAGGATGATTCCCATCCCGGGCAGCGCCAAGACGTAGACCTCCGGGTGGCCGAAGAACCAGAACAGGTTCTCGAACAGATATGGGCTGCCGCCGGAGCTCGAGAGGAAGAACGACGTTTGCACGCTGCGGTCGAAAGCGACCATCAGCAGGGCGGCGATCAGGACCGGCGCCGCGAGAACCATCAGGGCCGAGGTGCCGAGCACGCCCCAGCAGAAGATCGGCAGCCGCCCCCAGGTCAGCCCTGGTGCCCGCATCGTGACCATCGTGGTGATCAGGTTGAGCCCCAGCAAGGTCATAGATAAGCCGACGAGGGCGAAGAAGAAGATGTAGGAGTCAAACCCGAAGTTCGCCTCGTTGTTGAGCGGCGCATACCCGGTCCAACCGGTCGGGAAGCCACCGAAGAAGATCGTGCTGACGAAGATCACCCCGGCCGCCATCAGCAACCAGAAGGTGAGCGCCTCGACGCGAGGGAAGGCCATCCGCTTGGCGCCGATCATCAGCGGGACGAAGTAGTTCGCGAACGGGCCGAGGACGGCCGAGCTCATGATCCCCATCATCATCGCCCCGTGCAGCCCGACGATCGTCAGGTAGTTGCCGGCGCCGAAGAGCTGGGGCGAGGGGCGCAGCAGCTCGGCCCTGATCAGCATCGCGTTCAGCCCGCCGATGAAGAAGAAGACCCCGATCCCGACCAGGTACTGCATCCCGATCACCTTGTGGTCGGAGGAAACCCCGAAGTAGCGACCGATGCCGCCCCCCTCGTTCTCGTGGTGCGAATGATCGCGGCCCAGCACCCTGCTCAGCGGGTACTTGGCGAATCCCAACCCGATCAGGAATCCGATCACCAAGAACAGGTAGCCGAGCAGCAGGGCGACGTCGTTTTGGTTTGTGTCCGCGAAGTACTCGAGGCTCTTGGCGTGGATCTGGTGGCCCAGCCACCAGCCGAAGTAGAACCCGACGACGCCGAGGATGATTCCGGTCAGGAGGTTGAAGCCGAGCAGGCGACGCCACAGCGGGCGGGCGGTCAATTCGGCGTTCATCCTGCTCTCCTCTGTGGATCGGGTTCGTATCGCGTCCTGTATGGCGGGAGCTGTGCGGTCGCAGGGGCGAAGATGCGCTGCTGGCCCCGGATCCACGCGAGGAAGGCGCCGTCGCTCACGACTTCCCCGGTGTCGAACATGTGGCCGTGCCACAGCCCGCATAGCTCGGCGCAGCGGATGTCGAAGCTCCGGGTCTCGGTCGGGCGCACATAGGCGACGTTGTCAACCCCGGGATTCGCGTCGGCCTTGACCCCGAGGTCATGGGCCCAGAACGAGTGGATCGCATCGAGCGACGTGACATGGAGCTCCACGTCGCGGTCGACGGGCAGCTCCAGATGCGCCGTCTCCACTCCGCCGAAGGAGGGGAAGCGGTAGGTGAACGCCCATTGCTGGGCGATCACCTGTATCTGGAGCGGGTTCCCGGACGGCTTCGCGATCGGGTCTGACCCCTGTCCCCCGCCCGAGCCGTTGTTGAGCAGCCGGATCGTGCCGTAGACGGCCGCAAAGAGCACGATGGCGCTCGTCACGACGATCCAGGTGATCTGGACACGGTTGTTGCCGCGGATCGCCACGCCCTCTTCGAGCTCCGGACCCCGGTGGCGAAAGGCGATCAGCGCATAGGCGAAGTAGACGAAGATCGCCACGGCGATCGGCGTCGAGATCCCGAGCAGCACCGTGTTGTCGACCACCTGGCCCGTGCCCTCGGCGCTTGATTTGCCCGGCGGCAGCCCGGGCGCCGCAACGAGGACGACGAGCAGCGTCGCGACGACGCTCACCACAAGCCAAATCCAGAGGATCCGGCGGAAGTGGCGAGGTTCTGACATCGTCGTTTGCGCTCAGATCACGTGGACGAAGCCGTCCATGTAGCCGATCGTCTGCATTGGTCCGGCGAACCCGTCAATGAACCCCGCGGCGCAGGGCACGAAGCACTGCCAGCGGTAGCGCCCAGGCTTTCCGGTGCGGAACGTGAAGGTCATCGTCGTATGCGCCTGCTTCAGCGAGCAGGGCATCTCCGGGCACTGGTTCTTTGCGTCGTCCTCCACGCCCTGCAGCGGCACCGAGATCCCGAGCTCCGGCACGGTGAAGGTGTGGGAGGCGTCGTCGGGATTGATGACGTCGGTGGCTTTGCCGTCGATCAGCTCCGTGCGCCCGACCGTGCCCTGCACCTGCGACAGGAACGGGTTCCTGAGTCCGCTCTTCCCGTCGAAGTTGTAGATCGTTACGTGGACCAGCGAATGCGCCGGAACGTCGAACACGGTGGTGCGGTCCCAATGGCCGTTCTCGCGGACCAGGTATGAGACCCAGGATTTGCTGCCGCCCAGGCTGCCGGCCGCCGGCGTCGTGCCCAACACGAGGCTCGCCCGCTGCGGCCCGGTTTGGGCGGCGGTGAACGGAGTAGGCGAGCGCAGGTAATGAGAGATGTAGAGCGTGATCGTCACTGCAACGATCGCAACTGCGATGACGATTCCAGCCAGCTTTACCCCCAGCGAGCCCACTAGGGCGGCCCTGTCCTCACGCTCCCTTTATTGGGCACGCACGCTGGACGTGGCGACGCGCAGAGATGCCGAAAGAGAGACCCTAAGGAATCGTGATCCAAACGCATTGGCAACGGATCTCCTTCCCGACCGCCCGTCCCGTCCGCTGAGGGTAAATGGGACCGCTGAGGTGTGGGGACGCCGGTCGTGCACACCCTAACTCAGCACATGGACGCAATCAAGGGGGCATGAAGTGGGCCGAGGAGTACTGGCTCCAGGTCACGTTGGCCTAAACCCCGGCAGCTCGAAAGCGACGCGGGCCCCGCCAAGTGGTGAGTCCTCGGCCCAGATCCGCCCTCCGTGTGCTTGGACGATCGCGCGGGCGATCGCAAGTCCGAGCCCGCTGCCGCCAGACCGGCGGGCTCGCGACGGCTCGACGCGATGAAAGCGGTCGAACACCCGGTGGCGCTCCTCTGGGGGTACCCCCGCGCCGTCGTCATCGACATAGACGCGCAACTGGCCTCCAATCACCTCTGCGCTGAGGCGCACGGTGCCAGCGCTGGGGGTGTGCTCGACCGCGTTTCGCAGCAGGTTGCGCACCACCTGCGCCAGGCGGTCTGGATCGATATCCACCGTTCCCGCCGGTGCGCCCCCGAACTCCACCCGGCGGTCCGCCGCCCCAGCCGCCTCGGCCAGCTCAGCAAGGAAAGCGCTCGCCCGAACCTCGGTAGGGGCAGGCTCCAATCCCTCGTCCAGCCTCGCCAGGTCAATAGGTCGCCGACAAGCCTCTCCATTCGAGCGATCTCGCGAACAGCGATTTGCTCGACTTCGCGGACGCGCTCGAGCGAGGGGTTCGGCTCGCGCGCAAGCACCTCGAGCTGTCCGCGGATCGCCGTCAACGGGGTTCGCAGCTCGTGGGAGGCATCCGATACGAATTCGCGTTGGCGCGAGAAAGCGTCTTCGAGCCGTTCGAGCATGTGGTCAAACGACTCCGCCAGCAACCGCACCTCGTCGTGTAGACCCTCGGTGCCGATCCGGTGTGCGAGGTCGCCGGCATCCACCATCGCCGCGATCCGCGCCATCCTTCGCAACGGCGCGGCGGTACGAGCGGCAACGAGATAGCCGGCGAGAAGCGCCGCCGCCAGCGTCACCGCACCGATGATCAGGAACGTCTGGGCAACCTCCGACTGGGCACGCTTCACCGACTCCAGCGGCTCGCCCACACGGATCGTCGCCACCGTTCGGCCTTGCGTGGACACCGCGCGCGGGTAAGCAGGCGTACGTCGCCGGCATCCTCGAGCTCCACGTCCGAGTAGCCGCCCTGCGAAGTCTGCAGCTCGTGCGCCTCCCTCGACTCCTCCTTCGTGGTGGCGGCAGGTTCGGCGGGTTCGTCCCGCAAGCCCACCAGCTCGGGTTGGTTGGTCACCGTTCCGGCTCCTGGAATCGTGACGATCAAAAGGCTTGCCGACGGACCGAAGGGCTGGGTGGCGATGAAGCGGCGCGCGGCCTCTGCCGCTCGCCGCGGTGCGCGGGAGGCAGCGGCGACGCGTTGGGCGACAGCGTCGCTCTCCGCCCGCAGATCGCGGTCGATTCGGGAGCGAAGCTGCGATCCGGTCGCCCGGTAGACGGCGAAGAACGTCACCGCCAACGCGGCGATCACGATTGCCGCAATCGACAGTGCCAGCCTGCCCCGCAAGCCGATGCGATCGCTGGTTCCGCCCCTCATCGCGATGCTGCGAGCCGGTATCCAACCGATCGAACCGTCTCGATCGGCGCCGGGCTCCCCGATGCCGCGAGTCGACGTCGCAGATATCCGATGTAGACCTGCACGACATTTGTGCCCGGCTCGTGCTCATAGCCCCAGACCGCGGCGAGGAGTTGCTCGCGCGACATCACCTTGCCCGGATGGCGCATCAGGTAGGCGAGCAGGTCGAACTCCCTAGCGGAGAGATGAAGAGTCGTGCCGTCCCGCTCCGCTTCGCGGCTCAGTAGATCGAGGCGAATGTCGCCGACTTCGAGCTTGGTCGCTTCCGCTTCGTCCGGGCGCCGAAGGTGTGCGCGAACCCGTGCCGCCAGCTCATCGAAGGCGAATGGCTTTGCCAGGTAGTCCGTTGCACCGCGGTCCAGTCCCTCGACCCGATCCTCGACCTCGCCTCGCGCGGTGAGCACGATCACCGGCAGGCCCGGCTTGGCTCGCCGGATGGCGTCGAGGACCTGCAGCCCGTCGCGTCCGGGGAGCATTCGGTCGAGGATCACCAGGTCGACCTGCTCGTCGAGCGCCAGTCGCTCCCCCTCCCCGCCATCCCCCACCGCTACGACTGAATAGCCCTCGCCCTCCAGTCCACGTTTGAGGAAATCCGCTATCGCGGCCTCATCCTCGATCACCAGGATGTACACACCGGCGATGCTAGACACGCATGCTCTTTCCCTCAGCCGCCGCCCTCAGCTCTAAGAGAACTCTCAGTTGTTCCTTAAGGCAGGTTTCGACGGCACGCCGACTCTTTCTCGATGCCAAACGAGGACAGACGGCGACTTGCCCGGCTCCGCCTGCGTGCCCGGCGTGCGCGCGACGGCGAGCTGCGTCGGCGAGCCATCTTCCTCTCACTGAGCCTCTTCGCCCTTCTCTGGGTGGCGGTCTTCGCGCAGATGGTCAGCGGCCACGACCCGGTACTCTCAAGTGGAACCAGGGTCGCCGCGAAGACCAAGCAGGCGGCGCGTCACCCAACGAGCAGTGCCCAGGCCCAGGCCAGCACCAACCAGGATGAGCTGACCGGAACCAGCTCGACCGCGACCCAGCCCGCGCCAGTAACCCCCGCCCCGGTCGTCACCTCGCAGTCGTGAGCGGGGAAACGGCACTGCGCTTCGGCTGCTTTGGCGCCACCGCGGCCGTTCACGTCGGTGGATCGAGCCCGACTCATAGCGCCGAGGGGGCGGCCGAGCGAAGCCGCCAGCGGCTGCTCGACGTGCATCGCAGCCTCTCGCGGTTCATCGCCGACAGCGAGCTCTCGCGGCTGAACCGATCGCCGTTGACTGCCGTTGCGGCCGGCCCACTCATCTGCAGCCTTGCCGGGGCCGCAGTCGCTGCCGGCCGTCGCAGCGGCGGGCTCGTCGACGCCACCCAGCTCGGTCCTCTGGAGCGGGCCGGATATGAGGACTCGATGGAGACGACCGCGACGCTTTCGCTCGAACTGGCGCTCGCCGCCGCCCCGCCTCGCCGCCCGGCGACCCCCGATCCGCAGGCGAGATGGCGGACGATCGAGGTCGACGAGCGCTTGGGCACGGTGTCGCGGCCCCCTGGTCTGCGCCTCGACAGCGGCGGAATCGCGAAGGGCCTGGCGGCTGACCTGGTGGCGGCAAGCCTGCGTTCGCACCCGACCTTCGCCGTCGATTGCGCTGGTGACATCCGGATCGGAGGCGCTGCGGCGCTGCCGCGCAACGTCCTCGTCGATGATCCCTTCGGAGGCGAGCCTCTACATGAGTTCGAGGTCACCCACGGCGCGGTCGCGACCAGCGGAATCGGGCGGCGAGCCTGGCTGCGGCCCGACGGCTCCCCCGCCCATCACCTCCTCGATCCCGGGTCGGGCCAGCCGGCGTTCACGGGCATCGTCCAGGTCACGGCCCTCGCCCCGACCGCCCAGCTCGCTGAAGTCCTGGCAAAGACGGCGCTGCTGCGCGGTCCACAGGAAGCTGCGCGGGAGCTGCCGTACGGTGGCGTCCTGGTCTTCGATGACCGCTCCTTGGAGGTCGTGCGCGGGCCGTCGACGAACGCGGCCATAACGATCCCTACGGAAATCATGAGGTTGGCGGCGTGAGCGCCGGCCACCATCTGTTTTGGATCACCAGCCGTGCGGCTGGGACCGCAGCCCTGATCACCGCCAGCGTCAGCGTGGCGATCGGGATTCTGATCGGCAGCCGCCGCAGCGCCACGGCGCCGCTCTCGGAACTGCGGCCGGTTCACGAGGCCCTTTCGCTTGCCACCCTTGCCCTGATTGCGCTCCACGGCATCTCTTTGCTGGGCGACCACTTCCTGCACCCGGGGCTTACCGGAATTGCGATTCCGTTCGTTGGCCCATACCGCCCCGCGTGGACCGCGATCGGAATCGTCGCCGGTTACGGCCTCGCCGCCCTGGGCCTCTCCTACTACTGGCGGGATGCGATCGGCGCCGCCCGTTGGCGGCGCTGGCACCGATTCACCGCGCTCTTCTGGGTGTTCGGGATCGTGCACACGATCGGCTCCGGGACCGACGCCCTGCAGCCGTGGTTCCTGTTCCTGACCGGTGCTGCGGTCCTCCCTGCCGCCTTCCTCGTCGTGGCCCGCACGGCGCGCGGGCTGGCGTCCGCCCTTGATCTGCCGCGCTCCGAGTCGCCGCTGCGCCAGGTCCCGTAGCGCCGGTCAGCTGGGAACCGCGTAGATCTGTCCCCCGTGTTCGAGCACTTTCTTGGCTGCCAGGCCCGTCGGGGGCGGACCGGAGACGACGTCCCCGGTCTGGGCGCTGAAGACGCCGCCGTGACATGGGCAGACGATCTCCCCACCCTGGAAGCTCACGGTGCAGCCGGCATGGGTGCAGATGGCGCTGAATGCCCGCAGGCTGCCGTCGGACTCGCGGATCAGGATGTCCGCGGAGCCGTCGGAGGGATCCGGGTACTCGGCCGCCTGCCCTGTCGGAAGCCGGCTCGAGGGGCCGAGCTTTACAGCGTTGGATGGGAGAGCCGCGTCCTTCGCACCTGTGCTGCCCTGGCCGCCCGATCCGGATGCCTGATGGCTGACACCCGTCGATACCGGCGAGTTGGCGCTGGCGCTGAGTGTCGGCCCGCTGTAGCGACCCTTCAGCAACGCGGCGATCCCCGACAGCGCCAGCGCGCCTGTCGCAACCTGCGCCAGCAGCACTCGACGCGTCAATGCCGACCCCGGTGCAGCCGCCGCCCCTTGTGTCGAGGTCCGCAATTGCGTCCGCCGCACAAGTGCATCCGAGGGCTTCAGGACAGCGTTGTCGAGAGCCGGTTGACCGCTGGCGCCGGTGAGGACGAACGGCAGCCAGGCGAATGTGAAGACGATGTCGGGACCAAGGAAATACGGCGAGGTGTGCCAGCTCGCGGTGAGAAACAGGAGCAGGTTGAGGCCCAGACCGCACGCCGCCGCGAGCCGAGTGAAGAGACCGAACGTCACCAACAGTCCGATCAGAATTTCGGCAATCGCCACCCCGACGCCGGCCAGCTCGGCGTGTGGGATTGCGAACGTGCGCAGGATGAACCCACCGGGCGTGTGGTTGGCAAAGCCGGTCAGCTGGGTACCGATGTAGGTGGGAGCCCCGGCGTGAAGAAAACCTGGGTCGCTCAGCTTTTGTATCCCGGCGTAAACGAAGGTGATACCGAGGAAGAGGCGCAGCGGAAGTAGGGCCACCGCGGGCGAGATCCCAGAGCGCTTGCGTCCCGGCCGCTCGCGCGCTGGCCGTGGCGGAGCCTCGAGGCCGGAGGAGTCCAGGTAGTCGCTCACCTTGCGCGACCACTTTCGGTCGAAGACCTAAGCGCCGCCTCACGGCTTCATGAGAGCTCTCTTATGAGCCACCTAGCCAGGGTTTATGCGCCGCTCCTATGTTCGGAGGGTGCGGCTCACGCCTGCAATCGCGAGCATGATTGTGTTGGCCGCGGGCTGCATCGCGGGCTGCGGGGGGTCTGGCTCGACTGCCGGCACGCACGAGCAGGGACATCCGGCCGCTACGAGCTCCTCGGCAGGCGGAGGCCGTCAGGCGTCGGCGGCTCGGCGCCTGATGGGCCTGCCGGCCCTGCCATCGAACTCGCCCCTGCCCGGATACCTGCTGATCGCAGACCGCGTCAACAACCGGCTGATCGCCGTGTCGCCGAGCAAGCGGATCGTCTGGCGCTTTCCCTCCGCGGGCGACCTTCGCCCTGGCCAAGCGTTCGCCGGGCCCGACGACGCCTTCCTAACCCCCAGCGGCCGCGGCATCACCATCAACGAGGAGTTCTCGGATGCGCTGGCCCTGATCCGGCTCGGACGCCGGCCCCGGATCGCGTTCCAGTACGGACGCAACGACGTGCCGGGCAGCGGCCCGGGTTACCTCTCTCACCCTGACGACGCCTACCGGCTGCGAAACGGACTGATCAGCGTCGCCGACATCATCAACTGTCGCGTGCTCTTCATCCGTCCCGGCCACGGCATCGCTCGCTCGATCGGACAGGCCGGAGACTGCGTCCACAATCCGCCCAGGTCGCTCTCCCAACCCAACGGTGACACCCCGTTGCCCGACGGAGGAGTGCTGGTCACCGAGATCGGAGGTTGGGTCGACCGCTTCGATGGTCATGGCAGGCTGGGCTGGACGATCCGCACGCCGACCAGCTATCCGTCGGACGCCCAGCTGCTTCCGAACGGCGACGTGCTTGTGGCGGGCTTCGATGACCCAGGCCACATCTACGTCCTCACGCAGCGAGGCAAGGTGATCTGGAGCTACGGCCCCGCGGCGGGCGACGGCGCCCTCAACAAGCCATCGTTGGCGCTGCCGCTGTCGGGTCGGCTGATCGGCGCCACCGATGACTACGGCCAGCGGATCGTGGTCATCGATCGGCACACGAAGAAGATCGTCTGGCAGTACGGGCATCTCGATCAGCCCGGATCCGCGCCCGGCTATCTCAACAAGCCCGACGGGCTGGACCTGATCAGGTAGGGCGGCGTGCGCGTACGCAGGCTACTCGTAGGAACTTTGGCCATAGGTGCCGCATTCACGCTCGGCGCATGCGGCAGCCAGCGGACGGCGAGCCGGCAATCACCTGTCGAGAGTCATTCGACAATTGGACTGCGGCCCGGTTGACGCCCTGGCGCTTGCCCTTCCCCGTGGCGGGGGAGGTGGCGCTGGCTCAACGCGGGCGGCTGCTCGTGATCGGAGGCCTTGACTCCAGCGGGGCCTCGAGCGACAGCATCCTCGCCCTCGATCCTCACAGCGGGGAGGTGCGAGATCGGGGAACCCTTGTCCAACCGACCCACGACGCGGCGGGAGCCGTACTCGGCGGCAATGCCTTCATCTTCGGCGGTGGAGAAAGCAGCAGCTACTCCGGCGTTGAGGAGTTGACACCGGGCGACCCTGCCGGGCTCATCGGCAGCCTCCCAACGGCTCGATCCGACCTTGCCGCCGCAACCATCGCCGGTCGCGCCTACGTGATCGGCGGTTATGACGGGACCACGCTTGCCTCAGAAGTCTTGGCAACCAGCGACGGACGACGCTTCCACCCCGTCGCTCAGCTCCGAGTTCCGGTCCGCTACCCGGCTGTCGCCGCGGCTCGGAGCCGGCTCTTCGTCTTCGGCGGAGAGACAACAAGTGGCCAATCGACGGACGTCATCCAGGAAGTCGATCCCCGAGCCGGGCGGACGAGGATCGTCGCTTCGCTCGCCACCGCAATCGACCATGCCGCGGCCGTTGCATTCGGAGATCGCATCTATGTCTCGGGGGAGATGTCGCCGGAATCGCCAGCCGCCAGATCGTGTTCTTTGAGCCTGTGACGGACCGCGTGCGCCGCGTCAGCAAGCTGCCGCTCGCGGTTGCGGACGCCGCCGTCGTCAGATCAGGAGCCGGCGCCTACCTGCTCGGCGGACTCGGGACAGGACAGACTCCCTCGAGCCGCCCGATCCGCCTGACCCCCGGCGGTTGATTGGAGTAGGCGGTCTCCGCACTCCACTTCCCAGGTGGCGGCTGAACAGGAGCCCCACGGCTGCGGTGGCTCTCCGCCTGTCAGATCCTTCGCCGGTGGCTGCTCATCGCTAGCGTGCAACATGCGGCGGCTTTTCAACCTCGAATCACGAAGGGATTCTGATGAGCACGACCACATCCGACGAACGCTCCAGCTCCATATCTGCGAGCAACGCAGAACAGATCGACAAAGCCAACGCAACGGGCCTCACGCCGGTCGTCTTCATCCACGGCCTCTGGCTTCTGCCGAGCAGCTGGGACCGCTGGGCGACTGTCTTCGAGGAGGCCGGTTACACGGCGCTCACGCCCGGATGGCCGGACGATCCCGAGACTGTCGAGGAAGCAAACGCGCACCCCGAGGTCTTCGCCCACAAGAGCGTTGGACAGGTGGCCGACCACTACGCCGAGGTGATCGGCAAGCTGGAGAAGAAGCCCGCCGTGACAGGACACTCCTTCGGCGGCCTGCTCACCCAGATCATCGCCGGACGCGGCCTCTCGGCGGCATCGGTGGCGATCGACCCAGCGCCGTTCCGCGGCGTGCTGCCGCTGCCGATCTCGGCGCTGAAATCCTCGTCGCCGGTTCTCAAGAACCCGGCCAACCACAACCGAGCAGTGCCGCTCACCTACGAGCAGTTTCGCTTCGGCTTTGCCAACGCCGTCAGTGAGGACGAGGCCAAGGAGCTCTATGAGAAATTCGCAGTGCCGGCGTCGGGCAAGCCGCTGTTCCAGGCAGCGGCCGCGAACCTCAACCCGTGGACCGAGGCCAAGGTGAACAGCAAGAACCCCGACCGCGGACCGCTGCTGATCATCAACGGCGAAAAGGACAACACCGCCCCTTGGTCGATCGCCAACGCCTCCTACAAGAAGCAGAAGCGCAACAAGGGCGTAACCGAGATCACCGAGATCCCCAACCGCGGGCACGCGCTCACAGTCGACAGCGGCTGGCGTGAGGTCGCCGACAAGGCCCTTGCCTTCGTCAAGCGCTTCGTATAGCCATCGAGCGCGAACCCTCTAGAGCAGCTGACGGGGTCGCCTTTGGCAGCGCGGCCGGACGCTGGCTGCTTGCAGTCGCTGTCCTGGGCTCGGGCATGGCCTTCCTCGACGGCACCGTCGTCAATGTGGCCCTGCCCGACATCGGGCGCGATTTCAACGCAACGACGGGTTCTCTGCAATGGATTCTCAACGGTTACCTGCTGACGCTCGCCTCGCTGATTCTGCTCGGCGGATCGCTGGGTGACCGCTACGGGCGCCGCCGCATCTTCGTTCTCGGCACCGGCCTGTTCACCGCGGCCTCGCTGCTTTGCGCGATAGCTCCCAGCGCTAAGGCGCTGATCGCCGCAAGGCTCTTCCAGGGGATCGGCGGAGCGCTTCTGACGCCCGGCAGCCTGGCGATGATCGAGGCCAGCTTTCGCCCCGGCGACCGCGCCCGTGCGATCGGCGCCTGGTCGGGGCTGGGAGGAGTTGCGACCGCACTCGGACCGCTGCTGGGTGGCTACCTGATCGGCGCCGTTTCGTGGCGCGCGATCTTCCTGATCAACATTCCGCTCGGCATCGTTGTCATCGCGTTGGCCAGCCGCCATGTCCCCGAGACCCGTGATCCGACCGCGAGTGGACACCTCGATTTCGCCGGAGCAACCTTGGCGGGGCTCGGCCTCGCGGGCACCACCTACGCCCTGATCGAGGGTCCCGGCAAGGGCATGTCGCCGCTGATCCTGCTGGCTGGCATCGGAGGCGTGGCCGCTCTGATTGCCTTCCTGCTCAGCGAGCGCCGAAGCGCGAACCCGATGATGCCGCTGGGCATGTTCGGCTCGCGACAGTTCAGCGCCGCCAACCTGGTCACCTTCGTCGTTTATGCGGCGCTTGGCGGTGTTTTTTTCCTGCTCGTCGCCTTCCTGCAGATCTCGCTCGGCTACTCGCCAATCGAGGCCGGCGCCGCGTCACTGCCGATCACGGTGCTGATGCTCTTGCTCTCGGCCCGGTCGGGCGCCCTGGCCCAGAGCATCGGGGCGCGGGTCCCGCTAACCGTCGGTCCACTGGTGATTGCGGTGGGACTGCTGATGATGACGCGGATCGACCCAGGCGACAGCTACGTCTCGAGCGTGCTGCCGGCGGTGATCGTCTTCGGACTCGGGCTGACCCTGGTAGTGGCACCGGTGACGGCGACCGTCCTCGCCGCCGCCGACGCACAGCACGCGGGGATCGCCTCCGGGATCAACAACGCCGTCTCGCGGGTCGCCGGCCTACTCGCTGTCGCGGTCCTTCCGCTGATCGCAGGCCTCACAGGCGACAACTTCTACGACCCCGCCAAGATGACCGACGGCTTTCACGTCGCGATGGTGGCCTGCGCCGCGCTTGCCGCCTTCGGCGGCGTCTTGGCCTGGCTGACGATCTCGAGCGAAGTACTCGAAGTCGAGCCGGCCCCCGATGGAGACACCCCGGACGGCGCCTCAACGGACATCAGCTGCGCTATCGCCGGCACCCCTCTGCGCCCTGCGCGGGAGGCGCGCTGTGCACTTGCTCAGTCGGCCCACCAGCCGTGAATCAGCTCGCCGTCACCCTCGTGTTGGGGGCCGACAGCGAGCAGCTCTATTCCGTCGGAACCGGCCTCGAACTGGCGGGTCACCCCGGGCGCGACGCGGATCGCGTCGAGCACCTCGATCTCGACGATCTCGTCGTCGAGCTTGACGCGCCCGGAACCGGCGAGCACGACGTAGACCTCCTCTGCGTTCTCATGCTTGTGGGCAAATCCCTGACGTTTGTCGGCTTTGACGCGGTGGTGGCTGACACCGGTGTGCTCGGCCTCGAGGTCGTCATTGGCGAAGCGAGCCTCCTGAACTTCGCCGAATCCGAACTTCGGCGCAGAGTCCTCGACATCGGTGAGTTTCTTGAGCGTGTACGGAGCGGCCATTGCGGCCTCCTTTCGGTTCAGTCGAATGCGCGCTCCAAGTCAAGCGCACTTGGCCACTTCCACCCCGACTTGGTCGGGGGCAGGCGTTCATCTTGGTCGCCGTCCGAGATTGCTTGGTCCGGCTCAGGGACCGGCTGATCGACGACTGAACCCGCCTCAACCGGGGCAGGCGTCGTGCGATCGTTCATACGGGCCACTCCGACTGGACGCGATCACTACTCGACACGACGAGATGAAGGTGATCCCGTCCGCCGCGGGGCGCAGCCCGCCGATCGCGAGGCGGTCCTGCGGATTCGGCCGTCGGCAAATAGAAGTGGCGTTCCCAATCGGTGTCGACCCCATCGAGCACCGCGGCAACCCTCAGCGCGGCGTCGTCCGGGGCGCCTCGGTTTACGGAGACCTCGACCGACCGGCCATTGGCCTTGACCGCGAAGTAATCGGCCAGCTCCCTGACAATCCGCTTGCCGGTTTTGCCACCGCGGTCGCGCTTACTACGAAGCTCCACGACCGTAACTTCGGGTCGGTCGATGGGCCCAGCCCGAGGGTCGAGCCAGCGTGCGTCCAGCGGAATGGACGTCATGTCATGCATGGCCAGGGCCAAGCCACCCCCGCATTGCGGACAGCAACGGATGTCGTCAGACCTAAGACCCGGCGCGTAGAAGCGGTGGTCGCACTCCGAGCACGAGAGAAGATCCATTTTTTGCCTCCTTCCTCGGAACCCCGTGGGGTCCAAGTCCAAATCGCCGGCCAGTGACCGCGATCGTCCTTTTCAGAGGAGAGGCCGGGGGCATCTGGGCGAGGCAACCGGCGGACCGTTCTCAGCGATTCGGAGGCGTCCGGGCAGGCAGTCCTCAGACCACTCGACGTCATTGGTAGCACCTGCATGGCGCCAATTGTCACGAAGCCCGCTTTCGAACCCGGTTTTTGCGGCGATCAGTGGCTTTGAGTGACAATCGACGAGGCCGCTGTGGATCTCAGCCCTATCGCGCTAACCTGGTTGCGCCGCCCGTCGGGTTCTCATCGCCCTCTCTGCCTCTCGCGTGGCCTCGCCGTAGAGGGGACGAGAAGGGCTCTCAATGCCCGACACACGCACCGAGAACGGCTCAATTGCCGCCGACATCTCGCGCCGCGCGGTTCAGATTCTTCGGGAATACACGGGCCGCGGGCCGACCAAGGCCCGCACAATCGTCAGCAAGGACACGGTCGCGATCGTCCTCGCGGACACGCTTACAAAGGGGGAACGCAGCCTGGTCGGGATGGGCGAGCAAGAGCACGTGCTTCATACCCGGCGCAACTATCAGCAGGTGATGCGCGCCGACCTAGTCAGTCTCGTTGAGGAACTGAGCGGCCGCACGGTACATGCGTTCTTCAGCGACAACCACATAGAGCCAGACTATGCGGTCGAGTTCTTCCTGCTGGATCCGTTCCCCGGCACCGAAGCGGAGCAGACCCTTTGATCCGCGGCTTTGCGCGTTGCCGGTCGGCCTCCTGAGCGGTCATCGGCCTCGCTCCTCCTCGCAGAACTGACGCAACTCGTCAGCGAACTTCTCGCTGCTCAGAGGGGCATCTTCGACTTCGACCGTGCGCCTTCGGGAACGACGCGGCCGCGTCGTCGAAGCCCTCCTCGGGGCTCATCAGGCACCCGACGTGCTTTGCGAACAGCATCGGGCAGTCGAGCTGGGCAAGCAAGTCGCCGATCTGTTCATCGTCACGAGTGACCGCTTCCCACCCGACGGCCAACAGGTCACGCGGGAAGCGCTCGATCATCCGCTCCGCATGCTCCTCGCTGACCGAGCCGCCCGTCGCCTGCGCGATTCCATAACGGATGAACGCCTCGTGGTCTGTGTCGATCAATTCTGTCATCGCCGACCATCCATCGCTGGCGACGAAGCAACGCTCCCATCCACGCCGGTCGATTTCCTCCAAGCCCCTGTTGACGACAATCTCGCGATCGATCTTCTCGGCACGCGGCTCGTCGCCGACCCCGGGCAGATCGAAGGAACCAATCTCCGCCCACTCCTCCAACCGCGGCCTGATCGGCTCCCATTCGAGTTCGGTGAACGAGGGTACGAGCAGCAGCCGGGGTCGGTCCACGGCCTAATCAAACCCGATTGCGGCCGGGCGCCGGCGACTGCTCCGACGTTCGCGCCATCGATCCGCGCCGGGCGATCCCCCCCCCGGTCCGTCAACGCACCCCGGCTCCCCCGCCCTTGGCGAAAAAGAGCCGAGCCGCCTGGTGGAGGCGGCTCGGCTCGATGCAGGTGCGACTCTGATCAGGCGATCAGTCGCTTGACTGATCTTGGTCGTGATTCAGCTTCGCGGCCGCCGAGACACAGCGGCTGAAGGGGGTTCCCTTCTCCCCCTTGACGTGCTTCTTGCTCTCGCCCGCGCAGGCTTTCGCCGGGTTGTTGGTGTTACCGTTCGCCAGCTTGGCCATCGCGGTTACGCACTGGGAGAACGGCGTCCCTTTCTGACCATCCACGTGCTTCTTGCTCTCGGCCTGACAGTAGAAGCCATAGGCCTTCGCCTTGGCGGGCAAGCCGGCACTTGGACCCGGGGTCGTCTTCGGCAAATGCGACTTGCCGGCACCGGGGACGTGCGAGGTGCCCTGGTTGTCGGGCGGGGTATCGCTGGGCTGGCCCGCCGCAAAGGCGGGTGCCGCGCATAGAGCCAGCGCCCCGATCAGGACTGCGAGCTTGCTGAGAAACCTCATTTTGCCTCCTTGGCGACGGTGGCCCGATCGTGCGGGTCCGTTTGTCTGTGACCCCGCTCGTGGCGGGGTTCGCGTTCTGAAACTTGCGTCTCGGGGGTGTAAACGGCGAAACCGGTGCGTCGTCAGGACCTAAATCGGCGATTTCAGCTCCCAATAGGTCCTGACGAACCCGCTCAGGCGTCGTTCCAGGAGGGCACAAACGAATGACCGACAAACCATCACCGGGTTGGCTCTAGGCATTGATAATGGGAAGGCATGAGCGAAGCAGCGTTGCGCCGCATCGGCCACCGCAGGGCGGGAGCGTTGCGCCTGGCATCGGACGCCCGCCTGGTTCGGATCGCGGTGCGAGGAGAGCAGCGGGCGTTCGCGGCGATCTTCCAGCGCTACCACCAGGAGCTCTATCGCTACTGCCGGGCAATCCTCGGCGACGACGAGGAGGCCAGCGATGCACTTCAGAACACGATGCTCAAGGTCATGCGGGCGCTACCGGGAGAGAGCCGGGAGATCGCGCTGCGGCCTTGGCTCTATCGCATCGCCCACAACGAGGCGATCGCACTGGTGCGCCAACGTCCCCCCTCCACCGAGCTGAGCAACGAGATCGCCGCCCCTTCGGCGTCGCCGCTGGAGCATCGGGTCGAAACGAGGGAGCGCCTGCGCCAGCTCGTCAACGATCTTCATTCGCTTCCAGAACGCCAGCGCAGCGCTCTGGTGATGCGCGAGCTCAACGAGATGGGTTATGCGGGGATCGGCGCGGTGTTCGGAACCTCAGCCGCAGTCGCCCGCCAGACGGTCTACGAGGCACGGGTGGCGCTGCAGGAGATGTCGGAGGGGCGCGAGATGGATTGTGAGGCGATCAGGAAGGCGCTCTCGGCCGATGATGGCCGGGTGCTGCGCGGCCGAAGGCTGCGGGCCCATCTGCGCGGTTGCCAGGAGTGTCGCGACTTCCGCGACGGCATTCGCCAGCGCCGAGCCGATCTTGCGGCCCTCGCACCGCCGCTGCCGGCACTCGCGGCGGCCGGGTTGCTGCAGGGCATCCTTGGCTCCAGCCACACGGGCGCTGGGACCGGCGGGCTGTTCGGCTCCCTGGGCGGGACCGGCAAGATTCTGGCCAGCTCGGGGGCTTTGAAATCGGCCGCTGCCGTCGTGGCCACCGCGACTATCGCCGTGGGCGCCGCCGACGTCACCGGAGTGATCCACCCGCCGCTGATCAGCCGATCGACCAACTCCGCCGCCACCACGACAGGACCCGCCTCCGGGACCCAGCCGACGAGCGTGGAGTCGAATGGCGCTAATGGCAACACGGCGAGCTCGACCACTGGGCTCTCCGAGGCACAGAAGGGCAATCGGCGGCACTCGGCAAGCTCGAACGGTCGAAGCCATGGTGGCCGCGGCGAGGCCAAGAACGGTGCCGCTCAGGACCACGGCGCTTCCCATCCAAGCGGACCGCCGAGCGGCACCCGCGGGCACTCCGACTTCGGCAAGAGCCATGCTCCAAAGAGCCCGCCCCAGCCCGCTCAGAATCATCCATCCCGCGATGCGAGCACGAAGGTCAGCGATCCAAGCCACGCGAGCTCGCAGTCGAAGTCCGCCAGCTCGACGTCGACGTCACACCCCGCGCCGCCGATTCCACCAACGCCCCCGGCGGGTGGCGGGAATCCACACGGGCCCTGAAGCGACCCATCGATCGCCGCGGCGCGGCGCCCCCATGCCTTCTCCCCCTACCGGGTCAGTGGGGGAAATGCCGGAAGTGGCGCTTACCGACCTTCGCGAGGAAGGGGATCAGGTTGTCGAGGAAATCGTTGTGGGGACTGGCGGCGCTGGGATCGTTGTGCGCATAGGTGCTCTGACGGTTGATCAGGGTCAGCTTGCTGTCCGGCACCCCGGATTGGTGGGCGAGGATCTTGGCCGTATCCAGAACGCCCTGACCGCCGAGCGCCGCCCCGAAGGCGTAGATCGGCACCTTCACCGCGTTTCCATGGATCGCGTGGACGTCGAGGATGCTCTGCGCCGGGTTCGCGTTTCCGTCGGCGACCGCGCCCGAGTCGATCGTCAAGCGCATCGGGTGATACCAGGCACTGCCGTCGATTCCGCCCAGCCCCTTGCCACAAAGCATCGCCGCATAACGCTGGATCGGGGTGATCGCTCCTGCCCTTTCCCAGCCACGTGGGTTGCCGCTCGCGGCGATGTGACCTGCATGTACCTGGGCAGCGATCAGATTGGAAGGCGAGCTCGGGACACTGGTCGCAAAGCCGAATTGCGCCTCGTTCGTCGGCACGACTCCCGCCGGCAGAGGCGGCTTGATGTTGGCCGGCAGCAACGAGAAGTTGTAGCCGAGCGAGGGACCGTTGGGGTCGTAAACGGTCCCGCAGGCACCGGTGGCCGAGAAGAGCCCCAGGAACGGGGTAGGGATGCCACCGAACGACAGCCATGGTGAGCCGGTCTGCAGACTCTGCAGCGATTGGGTCGCCTGCTGGGGTGTGACCGGGACCGGGTTGCTGCCACCGTCGATGTAGACGAGGCCGGAGAGATCCTTGGCGCCCGCCTTGCCGTTGAAGTCCCAGGTCGAATAGGCGGTGGTGATCGACCCGCCGAGCGAGTGGCCGCCGAGGGCGACCCTGCGCCCGAACCTGTGGGCCGCTTCCACGACGCGGTGCAGGTCCTGAATCTCAACGTTCATTCCCCAGCCGCGGCCGAATGCGACCGACGAATCGGGGATCAGCTGAAAGTGATTGGTGATGCTCGGGTTCGAAAGCCAACCGAGGTAATAGTCGAATAGCTGCTGCGAGTTCGCCTGGCCCTGCTTGAACTTGTCGAGGACCGACTGGTCCTCGAGCTGGTTCTCACGGCGCTCGACGGACCAGACCTGCCAATGGCCATGGGTCCGGTTGACGATGTCGTCCGCGAGCGGCCTGAAGTAGCCGGACCCGGCCGATGTCCCCGGGCTGAGGACGAGGATGTTCCTGGCAAAGGGCGACCCGATCTTGAGCACCCCGACCCGGTCGAGGTTGTCGGGAGTTGCGGGGTCGTTGAACCCCTGGATCCACGAGAAGCGCACGCAGTGGATGGAGAGCGGGCAACCACTCGGTCCGTGCGACGCCGCGCTGGAGGGGGCAAGGCCGGCAAGCGCGAAGCCGAGGGCAATCGTCAACGCGAGCTTCCTGCTCCTGGAACGCATGCTTCCTCCTCCGTGAGTGCCCGTTGACCCGCGAGCCGCGACACGGGCTCATCGGTGCGGGGGACGCTATGCCCGCCTGGGGGGTTGTTTCAATGACGCCCTGACGAATTTAGCCCAGGGCGCTTGTGCATGTGCACAAGCGCCCTCATCAGCCAGCCGGTGTGTCGATCCCGATCGCGAGGTACACGCAGGCCAGGTCCCGGGCGCTGCCCAGGTCCAGCCCGGTGATCTCCTCGATCCGCCGCAGGCGATAGGCGAGCGTGTTGCGGTGGACGTGCAGCACCTCGCTGGTCGCGGCACGGTCGTAGTGATGGGAGACGAAGGCGCGAAGGGTGCGCAGCAGCTCTCCATGGTCAGGATCGGCCAGCGGCGCGAGAACCCTTCCGCGCAGCCCGGCGGCCGGTCCCGGCAAGCGACCCATGAGGATCTCGAGCAGATGGTCCTCGGCCGTGAGTCGACCGCAGAGGCCGGCCCGGCGTCCGTGCTCCGCGAGCAGGACCAGGTCCTCCCGGACGTCGGCGAGCCAACCCCGCGGGGTTGGCTCGGCCGTCGCCAGCAGGACGTCAGAGCCTTCCTCGAGATCTGCCAGCTCGAGTGGCTTCGATGCCAGGCCCACGACCCGGCCGCCCTCGGTGACGGTCAGCTTCCATCCCCGCCGTCGCAGGCGGGCGGCCAGCGCGGCGTGCCGACGCGGGGGCAGACCCGGCATCACGGCGGTGAAGGGCGCGTAGGTGGGTTCGACAGGGACTCCGAGTCGCTCGGCGAGCTCGAGCTCATGGACGTCGAGTGGCGCGCCGCTGCTGAGGCGATCGAGAAGGTTTCGCGTCCGCCGTTCGTCCTCGGACACCAGCGCGTCGCGCTCGGCGAGGTAGGTGTCGGTCACCACCGCTGAGACGCGATCCACGTAGCGCATCAGCAAACCCGCGGCGTCGAGCAGCGCATCGTTCTCATCGCTGCGTGCATGGCGGCGGAACAGCTCCCAGGCCACCTGGCGACCGACTCCGAAGGCCCGCAGGAGGTCCTCGAGCCGAACTCCCTCGGTCGCCCGTGCGCGGGCCCACTCACGCAGAGGATCGAAGTCGCTGTCCGGGGGGACCACGCCGGTCTCAACCCATCGTTGCCAGCGCCGCAGGTTGCGCTCGACGCCCTCGGCGATGTCGTCCTGAGAGGGACCGGAAGCCCGCTCGAATGCGGGTATCTCGGACCGAAACGCGTCCACCATCTCTCGACCCGCCTCCGCCAGGGGGATCCGGGCGACGATTTCCGCGACCCCGGCTACGGGGTTGGAGCGTCCCGAAAGTGCGCCGCGCTGATCGTCGCCGGCGCCACGCTCGGCTGAGCCCACGCTCCTGGTCTCGTCAGGCATCCGACGCAAGCCTAGCCTCAGCGCGTGGGATCCGGGCCAGCTCAGTCGATCGCGTGCGCAGCGCCTACGGCTGCTTGAAGACGTGCAGGTAGTCGGTTGCCGCCCCGCCCTGTCCGAGCGGATTGAACGGCCCCTGCTTCACGCAGGGGACATTGGGGATCCCCGCGGAGCTCAGGTTGTCGTCGAAGGCGTACTTCTTGAGCCGGTTGAAGTAGTCGGTCGCCTGCGCGACGTTTCCACCGGTCCTGGCGTTGAACGCCGGCAGGTTCGGCGTGTTGGGATCGAGCTGCACGGTGTGCAATGGGCCGCCGGCGCACTGGGCGGTCTCGAAGGACTGCATGCCGCCGGTGCCCACCCCGTTGTAGCCAAGAGGTTGGGTGTAAGGCTTGGTTCTGTCGTTGGAAAGCCGGTTGTTGAAGGCGGCGAGGACGTCGGGCGCGAGCGGCGAGATCACCCGCAGGTACTTGAACGGCTTGTTGCTGCTCTCGACGCCGGCGCCGGTAGCGTTGACCGCCGAGCTGGCGTTGCCGAGGAACGCGGTCAGCTCATGCTTGTACATCGAAGCCGCCTGCAGCAGCGGGTTGAACTCCTTCAAAAACGGCGGCAGGCCGTTGAGCAGCGGTGGGAAGTCGGCAACCAGCAGCCTGCGCAGCGCCGGGAAGGCCTTGCGGGCGCCCGCGACCACGGGGCGCAGCCCGATGAAGAACCCGTTTAGCTGCTCCGAGGACTTCCCCAGGTCGCGGACGACCGGCGTCAGGTCCCGCGCCGACGGGCGCAGCTGACGGACCAGCGGATCGGTGTTGGCGGCGAAGCGCTGCAGCCGGGTCAGCGTCGCCCGCGACTGGTCGAGGAAGGTCGGGAAGGCGATGAAGGCGTTCTGAAGCTCGCGATTGCGCCGCGCCGTCGTCGTGAAGACCCGGTCGGAGTTCCGGATCAGCCCGGCGAGCTGGCCCTGGCGCTCGCTCAGCGATTGGAAGACGGTGCCGCCGTTTCGAATCAGCTGCCCCACGGCAACGTTCTGGGTGTCGAGCACGCGCAGCAACCGGTCGGCGTCGGTGAAGGTCGGCTCCAGCTCGCCGAACGCATTCGAGAGCGCCTGACCCTGGCCCCGAAGGGCGATCGCGGCGTTCTGCATCCACCCCTCGAAGGCAAGCCGGGTCTTCGGATTGAAGGCGCGGAATATCTCGTCGAGCTGGACCGCCTGCGACACCTGTCCGTTGGGCAGCGTCCCCCCGTCGGGCAGCTTCGGCCCGTTCGGCCCGGCCGGTGTGAGCTCGACGTAGGTCTCCCCCAGCAGCGTCTTCTGGCGCAGAATCGCCCTCGTGTTGGCGGGGATCGGCGCGTAGTTGTCTTTCAGCTCCAGCGTCGCCAGCGCGTGCTTGCCGTCGGGAGACAGGGCAATGCTCTGCACCTTGCCGACCGAGACCCCGGAGATCCGCACGTCCGACTGGTTCGCGAGCGAGGCCGCCTCGCTGAACGGGATCTTCACTATGTAGCCCTTCGCCTTCAGCGGAGTCGGGCCACCGAAGGCGACCCAGAGGAAGAGCAGGATCCCGAAGCAGGACAGCGCGAAGCCGACGATCGTGCCCATCTGCCAGATTGTCGGCGCGCGTTTCTGCATTACTTGCAGGCCTCGTCCTGGGTCGGGAAGTGGGTGAGCTGGGACAGGGTGAGGTCGAACGGGTGGGTGGAGGCGATCGTCGCGGCGATGCCGGCTGTCTGACAGCTGCCCATGATGATCCCGCGCCGCAACGGTCCATAGGCGTCCTGGTTCAGGTAGACGGAGTTGAGGTCGTGGTTGAGCCAGCCAAGGTAGAACAGCGGGTTGCCGATGCTGGGGTTGGGGTTGTAGGCCAGCTCGTTGAGCCCATAGTTGAGGTTGGAGAGCCCGGTCTTCAGCCCGGTGACGGACTTGTTGAGCGGATCCGCGCCCTGGACCAGGTGGCGAACCGGCGTCTGGATCTGGCGCGTGAAGGGTCGGATCTGGTCGCGGATCGGCGGCGTCGTGTCGTGGAACAGCCGCTGTGAAGCCTCGAGGCCGCCCTTCAGCGCCGCCGCAGAGGGAATCAGCGCCGGAAGCGAGCGCCGCAGCTGGATCGAGAGCTTGTCCGCGCTGCCGAGGCCGTTTCGAGTCGCCTCAAGGGTCGACGGGAGCTCCTGGAGCGAGGCGCGGATCGCTGCCTGCTGGTTGGCGAAGGAGCTGAACACAGCGTTGGAGGAGTCGACGAACTGGGACAGCTGCTGGTCATGGAGGCCCAACTCCTTGGCGAGCAGCCCGAAGTTGTGGATCACACGGGCGAGGTTGCGGCGCCGCGTCGCCACCGCCGTGTTGATGCGGGCGATGTCGCGGGTCGTGGGCTCCAGCCTGCGCAGCGCGGCGGAGAGCTGCAGCCCCTTCTGCCTGCCGCCGAGACCCTCCGCCCCACCGTTCAGCAGCAGCGTCAGGTAGTTGCGGGTGTCGGAGTCCAGCGTCGCGAGGATCTCGTCCGTGCCGACCTGCGGCTTGGTGCTGGCCAGCGGGACCGTTGAGCCCTCCTTGATCTCGGGGCCGGACTTGCCCGGGTCCATCTCGATCACCATGTCGGCGAGACCGGTCTTCGGGCGCAGCAGCAGCGAAGCGTCGGGGTGGATCAACGGCGCGTACTTGGGCTCGATGTTCATCTGCACCACCGCGTGGCCGTCCTCGAGATTGACGTTGCCGACCTTGCCCACCTGGATGCCGGCGATATCGACTCCCTGGCCCTGCCCTGGGGTCACCGCCTGTGCGGGCAGGAACTCGGCCTTCAGCTCGAAGAAGCTCTGTCCGAAGAACGGCACCCAGTTCGGCAACGAAGCCTTCTGCTGGCCGATGATCACCAGCGTCGCGGTGAGGCCGGCGAGGGTCAGCACGATCACCGCCACCAGGTCCCGCGTGCGTCCGCGCAGGGCTCGGCTCATGGCGCCACCGCCGGGCTCGCCGGACCGGGCTGACCGGCTGGGCCGTTGAGGTTGGGGACCGACTGCGTGTCGCAGGCGATCTTGTGATTGATCGCGGGCTTCGGCCCGAGAGCCGGCTGCGATCCCAGCAGCGGCTTGATCGTGAAGCCGGTGAGGGCGTTGGCGTTGATTCCTCCGCTCGGGTTGTTCATCCGCACCTTCACCGGACCGCCTCCGGACTGGAAGCGGACGTAGGGGCCGTTGCCGTCGAAGTTCTGGCTCTCACCGGCCAGGTCGACGAACCCGTAGAAGGCCTCCCTGTAGTTGGGCTCGCCGCTGCTGAAGGAGTCGTTGATCACCTGGTCGCCGGTCGGTATCAGCACGTTGGCGACGCAGTTGCTGGTCTTGGTCAGGCTGGGCAGGGCACTGAGACCGGCCCCTGTCGCTCCGGCGAGGCCGGGCGTGCCCTTGCGCAGCAGGTGGGCGATGCCGCCCAGCTCGCCCTTCGAGAGCAGCGGCTTGGTCTGGTCCAGCCACGGATCGGCGGCACGGAAGGTCGCCGGCAGCTCGGCAATCCCCGGTCGCAGCTCGATCGCGAAGGTGCGCAGGAACGGCAGCGAGTCGTTCAGATGCAGCAGCGAGGAGCGCGCGGTGGTCAGAGTGGGCGCCAGCAGGCGCACCGTGTTGGACAGGTTTTGCGACTCGTCGGCCAGCGCCCCAGTCGTCGTGTTGAAGTTGGTGATCAGGTCCTTGAGCTGCTGCTCGCTCGTGGCGAGGGCACCCAGGAAGCGGCTGGTTCCGCGCAGCAGGCCGGAGAGGTCGTGCGGCGCGGTGCCGAGGAAGGCCTGGTTGACGATCGCGGTGTTCTTGCCCGCCGCGGCGCCGTAGTCGAAGGTCTTGTTGAGCGCCTCGCCGCCGGTCAGGCCCTGCACATCGGGGTCCTGGGTGAGGTCCTGGGCGGCGGTCGGCCGGGCCCCGAGCGCCGTGCCGAAACCCTCCAGCAGCGACCTGAGGTTCTGGCGCTGCGGCGACTGCAGCGCCGTCAGGACCTCGTCGAGCTGCACCCCGGTGGCGGTGTGGCTGACCGGGATCGAGCCGTTGCTCGGAAGGTCCGGCTTGCTCGGGCTGCCGGGATCGACGTCGAGGAAGAAGTTCCCCTCGAGGAAGATGCGGGGGCGGATCTTCACGAAGGCGTCGCTGTGGATCGGCTGCCCCGAGCTGCTGACCGTGAAGGTGACTCGGGAGTTGTCGCCCTCCGAGCTCACCGACTTCACCTCTCCGACGTTCACCCCCGCGATCCGAACCGGCGAGCCGGTGCGGATGTTGGCGGCGTTCTGGAACGTCGCGTTGAGCTCGTAGCCGGCGCCGGTGAACGGGAGCTGCTTGGCGAAGGCCATGTAGAAGCCGAAGATGATCAGCAGGACGACGAAGATTCCGACCGCGGTCGGGCCCGGGCCGCCGACGCTGCGGAAGAACTGCTCGTTGTACCTGCCACGCTGGCTGCGCGTCCGGGCCATCAGCCGCCGCCCCCGCTCTTCTTCTTCTTCTTGAGCTGGCCCTCTGTCTCCGTGCCCTGGTTACCCGGCACGTTGCCGATCACCGTTGCCCCGGCGTTGTAGGTCTCGTTGCCGGCCTCGCACTCCTTGGGCTGGCCCGGCGCCGCGGTGTTCGGATAGGGGTTGTAGTGCAGGTGATTGGCCAGACTGGGCCCGTTGGCGGGGGCGCCGGCCGGCGAGCCGATGTTGTTGGGGCCGGGGGTCGCCTCAATGGTGTCATCCGGTGGCGCAATCAGCGCGAAGCGCTGGTAGGTCCCGATCCCGTCCCCGAGGCTGGGGATCGAGGCGCCGTTGCGGAGCAACAGGGTGATGTAGTTGCAGACCGTCTGCGCCGGCGTGATGAAGGCCAGGGTTGGGTCGAGGAACGAGTTGGTCTGGGTGAGCAGCTGGAGGCCGGGGGTGACGCCCGCCGTATTGCCGAAGTCGACCACTGCCTGGGCTGTGGGCGCCAGCTCCGCGTTCAGCACCGGCGTCTTGCGCAGCACCGGCGGCCCCGAGCGGGTCGCCGCCGCCAGCTTCGGAGCCGCGCTGACCAGCAGCTTCGAGCTGGGCTGGAAGTCGGCGAACAGCGCCTGGCTGTCGCGCAGGAACGGCCGGATGTGGGGCAGCGTCCGGATCGTCACGTCCTCGGTCGGCGGGCCCTTGGATATGAACTGCTGGATGAACGGCCGCGCCACCCTCGCCAGCGCCGTGAACGTCGTGTCGAGGGAGACGAACATATGCGCCTGCGTCTCGGCCACCGGGGCGACCTCCGACGCGGTCGCCTCCAGGGCGTTGAAGAAGCGACCGAGCCCGGTTGCCGGCGAGGCCAGGTTTCGCGCCACCGGGTCGAGGTGCTGGAGCACCGACGGCAGCACTCCGATCGTGGCGTTGATGTCCGGCCCCCGCCCGGCGATCGCCGATCCGAACTCGAGCTCGTTGCGCTGGATCGCCTTCCGAGTCTGCGAATCGAACATGTTCAGCACCTGGTCGATGTCGACGGTCTCCGGGCGCGCCGCAGCAAGCGAGAGCTCGCCGCCCTCGGGGAACCCCTTGCGCGAGTTCCCCGGCGTGATCTGCAGGTACTTGAGGCCCAGGGCGGACTTCGTGCGCACCGCGACCGTGGTGTCGATCGGCAGCGGGTCGACGCTCTTGTCGAGCTTCAGGTTGACCTTGGCGGTTGCGGTCCCGTCGCTGTGCTGCACGGGCTGCACCGTCTCGACCGTCCCGACGCGGATGCCGCCGACCCGGACGTCGTTTCCCTTCACCAGCGAGTCTGCGTCGGGAACTTGGACCGACACTCTGTAGGTGGGCACGAAGGGCAGCCCGTTGTTGGCGTTGTAGGCCAGGAACACGGCGACGATCACGATCAGCACGGTGAGCGCCCCGACGAGCGTCGGGTCCGCAGCCAGCCTCTGCATGCGCCGTCCCCTCATTGCCCCAGCAGGTATTTGAGGACGTCCCTGGCGCTGCCCCCAGCGCCCGGTCCGTTTGCGCCCTTCCCGGCGCCGTAGGGTCGGCCACCGGTACGGGTGGACTGATTCAGCGGCTTCGCCCGCCCGGCCCCGTGGCTCTGCTTGCGATTGGACCGCGCGGTGAGAGCGAGCAACCTTCCGAGCCGGCCCAGGTTCGGAGTGCGCGCGACGCTGGCGCTGGCGGTGGCGTGCTTCCAGTTGGCCTGACAACCCGACCCCGCCCCGACGGAAGCCGACGTCTCGTAGTCGATGCAGTTGGTGGCCAGCAGGTTCTCGCGCAGCAGGTGGCCGAACTGGTCATAGCCGTTGGCCCAGCCGACGTTGCTGTAGAGGAAGCTCACCAACTGCTCGAAACCCTTCGTCTGGCGCACGCTCTTCAGCAGCTTTCCGAGGTTGGTGAGTGGGCTTGCGCCGGCCTTCGCGAGGTTGGTCAGATTTTGGATCGTCGGGTCGGCCTGGACCAGCAGCGGGCCTGCCTGCACCGCGGCGTTGCCGAGGCTCCGCAGCGAGATGTTGGTTGCCGTGGCGAATGGCGCCAGCTGCTTCGAGGCGACGGTCAGCGACGGGGCGGCCTTGCCGAAGTTGGCGAACACCGGGGTCGCCTGGCGGCTGAAGCCCCCGAGGTCGTGCATCGTCTGGCGCAGCTCGACCAGGGTCCGCGGCAGCTTCTGGAGCCCGCGCTCGATGTCGGCGCGGCGCTCGGCGGACGCGGCCGCGGTCTGGCCGGCGGTATCGATGAAGCCGGCGACATGGGCCCGCTCGCGGGCGAGCGGGGCGAGGATCGCATCGGAGTCGCTGGTCAGCTTGGCCAGCGCATGGTTCTGGGCGGCGAGGATCGCCAGCACGCGGTCGAACTGGCGCAGCGCCGGGTCGGCGCGGCGCACGACCTCGGCGAGGGCGGGACCGCGTGCCGCCACGGCGGCGCCGAGGTCGTTGATGATCAGCCGGAAGCGCTCGGCGAACGGCAGACGCTGGATGTTGTTGATCAGGTCGAGGTCGACGGCCTTGCCGTCGTTCTCGATCGGCAGCAGGTACTGGCCGGAGCCCGGCTGCCCATCCGGGACCTTGGTGAGCGAGGGCGGAGGCTGGGAGCCGGGCGCCCGCGGCTGGGTCACCTGGCAATCGATGTACTTCTCGCCGATCAGCGATTGGGGCCTGATCAGGCAGGAGGCGTCGCGGCGGAAGTCCTGGAAGCCGGGGTCGGTGATCTTCATCACCACGACCGCCTTGCCGGGGATCGGATGCGCGCCGCCCTGGAGGCTCGCCGTCTCGTCCGTGCCTGTGACGTCGACCGAGTCCACCGTTCCGACGTTGGCGCCCGCCACGCGTACGTCCTCGCCGGGGACGATGAAGCCGCCGTTGTCGAAGATGCCGCGAACGTCGTAGGTGCCGCCACCGCTGGAGCCGGCGGTGCCCGCGAGCACCAGGCCGGTGCAGGCCACGACGATCGCGAGTGTCGCCAGCAGCCTTCTCATGGGCCCGGTGGGACGTCGCCGGTGTTGCAGTCACCGGGTCCGAGGTTGCCGTTGTCGGTGAAGGGATTCGATCCGGCGATCGGCTGAGTCGAGCCGCCGGGACAGCGCTTGTAGAGGTTGAAGTTGAGGCCGTTGAACTGCTGGTCGGGCGGGATCGGCTCCAGCGTGCCGGCTACGTTGGTGAACAGGTTCGCGTTCGCCGGCTGCACCCGCGCGAAATGGCCATTGGCGTCGTAGAACGCCGTCACCTGGCCGAGCGCCGTGAAAGCGCCGAACAGGTCGGGCGAGTAGGGACGGGCGAAGCGGATGAACGGGAGCGAGGCGTTGCTCGCGTTGACCGTGGCCGGGAAGGCGGTGCGCGCCCTGGGCTCCAGCTTCGGCAGCGCCTTGACCGCGTCCGCGAGATCGTTGTTTGCGCCGGGGAGGTTGACGACCTTGCGCAGGTCGGTGAACACCGGAACCGCCCGGTGCAGAACCGGCTGGACCTTGTGCAGGAACGGGTCAAGGTTGCGGGTCGCGATCTTCGAGGTGTTGACGAGCGGATCGAGGTCGTCGAGGGCGGCGCGCAGGTTGACGAAGGTCGTGTTGCCCTGACGCAGGGTCGAGGGCAGCACCGCGAGGCTGCGGTCGAAGGCGCGGTTCTGGCTCGCGATCGCGCCCAGCGCCTGGTTGGAGTTGGAGATCAGCCCGGAGAGGTCATTGCTTCGCTCGCTGACCGCGGTGAACACTCGCGAGGAGTTGACGATGAAGTTCGTCAACACCCCCTGGTCTCGGTTCAGCTCCTGCAGCACGCGGTCGGTGGCGCTCAGGGAGGGAGCGAAGTACTTGTAGGTCTTGTTCGCCTGCTGCCCCTTGCCGACGTAGGACTGGTCGAATCCCTGGATCAACAGGCGCAGCGATTTGCGAGCCCGACCGTTGAAGATGTTGAAGAGCTGGTCGAGGTCGACTGGCGTCGTCGTGTCGGCACCGGTCAAGGTCGCATCCTTGGCCAGCTCCGGGGAGTTGTTGGGCCCCGGCGTCAGAGAGACGTAGTGGTTGGCGACCCCCGACAGCGAGGTCGCACGGATCACCGCCGTGGTCCCCTCGTGCAGCGCCTGGTCGACGGTGATCGCTACCTCTGCCTGGTTGTTGTCGGTCAGAGATATGTCGTCGACCGAGCCGACCGGCGTACCCCCGATCAGCACCTCGTTTCCCTTTACCAGCTGACCGCCGGTCTGGAACAGAAGCTTGTACTTGTGATCCCCTCCGCCGCCGAGCAGCAGCATCGTGACCAGGAGCACGACGGCGACCAGGGCTCCCACGGCAAGGACCCGCGAGGCGACCGAGCCGCGGTCGCGGCTGCGGCTGCCATCGCCAACCGGAGCGCCGTTTCCGGGCTCTCCCTCGCTTGGGTCGGCTGGCTGGTTTCGCGAATGCGCCGGCGTCGATCCGTCCTTCAACCGGAATCGCCGAGTCCTCCCGCCCGACGACGTCTTTCCTGCGGCACGATCGTATCCCAGCAGAGCGGCTGCACAAATCAAATATCGACACCTGTACAGGCGTTTGCACGTTGGGCCCACTCCCTTAACCCCATCTCAACGCCCGCCTGGGCCGCTCCCATCCTGACTCTCGGTCAGCAGCGCCCGTCCTGATCTTCGGTCAGAGTTAGGCAATGCGAACGGCGGTGATCTCCGACCTGCACCTGGGCACGATCACGTGCGCGGACCTCGCTCGCGACCCCGAGCTCTGCGTAACGCTCCTCGACGAGCTGGCAGGCGCCGACCGTGTAGTTCTGCTCGGCGACGTGCTCGAGCTTCGCGATCGCCCCGTCGGGGAGATCCTCGAGCTGGCGTCGCCGTTTCTCGAGCTGCTCGGGGCGGCGATGGGCGGCGGCGAGGTGGTGCTGGTCCCAGGCAATCACGACCACCGACTCGCCGAGGAGCTGCTCGAACGCCATTCGCTCGGGCATCCGAGCCGGCTTGGCCTCGAGCATCGCTTCGAGCCGACCTCGGAGCTCGCCGCGGGTATCGCTGACCGGGTTCGTCCTGCGCGGCTCAGCCTCGCCTACCCCGGCCTGCGCCTGCGCGACGACGTCTGGGCCACGCACGGGCACTACCTGGACTGCCACATGTCGATACCGACGATCGAGTGCCTGAGCGCCGCCGCGACGATGCGCGTGGTCGGGGCGATCCCTGACCCGGCGATTCCGGACGACTACGAGCGCGCAATCGGGCCGATCTACGGCTTCAGCTGGGGCTTTGCGCAGGCTCGCGGACCGCAGCGGATCGGCGGCCGGGCGCGACCGACGACCGCCGCCTGGCGGCGCCTGAACGGGGATCGCTCCGGGGGCTTGGGGAGTCGATTCCTTGGTTCGGTCGCGTTCCCGGCCGCCGCCCATGGCCTCAGCCGGGCATTGAAACGACGCTTTGAAACCGACATCTCGCCGCCGGGAATCTCACGCGCCGGCCTTTCGGCGATGCGCGAGGCGCTCCGGCGCCTGGGCGTCGAAGACGAATACGTCGTGTTCGGTCACACGCACCGGCCCGGTCCCACCGACCGGGATGACCTTTCCGAATGGAAGCTCGGCGATGGCACGCGCCTTCACAGCACCGGGAGCTGGACCTACTCGCCGGGGCTCTGCGGCCCGACCCCGGAGCGCAGTCTGTTCTGGCCCGGCACCGTCACCTGGATCGGCGACGAGGGCGCGCCGGAGCGTCGCGAACTGCTGCACGGGCGCTCGCATGCGGAGTTGGATGCCGCGGTGCGCCGCACGGTGGCGGCGGGCAAACGGGCCGCCGCCAGAATCTAATGCGGCGGCTTCGCCGCCTGACATGCCAGTGCCGCGACACTTTGTGTCGCGGCCATTAACTACTGAGCCAGTCAGCGATCAGGCCGCCAATCCGCTCGCCGGCGTCCTCCTGGAGGAAATGGGAGGCGTTCTCGATCAGCTGCGGCTTGGGCCGACCGATCGACTCACAGAAGCGCTCGCCGACGTGTGGAGGAATGATCGGATCCGAATCGGCCCAGAGGGCAAGCGTCGGTCGATCGTCCTCGCGTAGCGCTTCCAGCACCCGCTGGCCAGCCTCGGCACCGGGAGCACCGGGCTCGGTGGGAAGCATGAGCGGGAAGGCGCGTGTCCCTGCCTTCGACGCCGGATCGGGAAACGGCGCCTCGTAGGCGGCGGCGACCTCGTCGCCAGGGTCCTCGAGGCAGGCGCGACGAACCAGCATCCCCACGGGGAGGTCCTCGGTGCGCTGCACGAAGTCGCGGAAGGCAATCCAGGCGTCGGTCATCTTCTGGTGGCCGGTGAACAGCCCGGTGTCCATGATCACCAGGCGGGAGATCCGATCCGGGTGCTCGACCGCGAGCCGCAAGCCGATCGGGCCGCCCCAGTCGTGAACGACCACCGTCGCGTCGCGAAGGTCGAGCTCTGTGAGCAGTCCGGCGGTCATCTCGACGTGGCGGTCGTAGGAGTACCAATCGATGTCGGTGGGCTTGTCGGAGCGCCCGAAACCGGGGAGGTCCGGGGCGACGCAGCGGTACCCGGCGTCGCGCACCGGGGGAATCACCTTGCGCCACAGGTACGACCAGGTCGGCTCGCCGTGAAAGAAGACGACTGGCTGGCCGTCGCCCTCGTCGAGGTGAGCGAGGCGCAACCCGTCGACCTCCCGGTAGTGGGGCTCGAACGGGAAGTCGGGGAGCCCCTCGAAGCGCTCCTCGGGGGTGCGGAAGGTCTCGACGCTCACGCACGCCTTATATCAGCGCCATGGCGACGATCGGTGCAAGCGCCACGCACCGCGTACCCGCCGAATCCAACAAAACTGGTCAAAAAGGTCTGCTACCCTGCCGCGCTTCGTATTCTGGACTAACTCAATCAGGAAAGAGAGAAACCTCAAACATGCGCAAGGCGATTTCACCCGGCCGCCGACGCTATGCCTCGGCGATAGGCGCGGCCATATTTCTGCTCACCGCCCTGCTGGCGACAGTCGGCTGCGGGAGCAGCAGCGACAACGGCGGCGGAGGCGGTAGTGGCGGCAACGTCGACGTCGTCGGCTACTCCACCCCGGAGACCGTTTACACGGACAATCTCCAGCCGACGTTCCAGAAGACACCGGCAGGCAAGGGAGTCAGCTTCAGCGACTCGTTCGGCGCCTCAGGCGATCAGAGCCGCGCGGTGGTGGCGGGTCAGTCCGCCTCTCTGGTGCACTTCTCCCAGGCCGGCGACATGTCCAAGCTGGTCGACGCCGGAATCGTCGACTCCAACTGGGACCAGAACAAGTACAAGGGCATCGCCGAGGACTCGGTGGTGGTGCTGGTCGTCCGCAAGGGCAATCCGAAGGGGATCAAGTCCTTCGACGACCTGATCAACAAGGACGTCAGCGTAGTGACGCCCAACCCGTTCTCGTCGGGCTCGGCGCGCTGGAACATCATGGCGATCTACGGCTCCCAGCTGGCCGAGGGCAAGTCGCCGACGCAGGCGCTGGCCGCGGTGAAGACCGTGCTTTCCAAGGCCAAGGCCCAGCCGGGCAGCGGATCGGATGCGCTGACCGCGTTCACGCAGGGGCAGGGCGACGTCCTGCTCTCCTATGAGAACGAGGCGATCAAGGCCCAGCAGGCGGGCGAGGACGTCGACTACGTCATCCCCGACGACACGATCCTGATCCAGACCCCGATCGCGGTGACCAAGGACGCGCCGGCCGCGGCGCAGAAGTTCCTTGACTTCATCTGCTCGGACGCGGGTCAGAGGCTCTGGGCTGACAACGGCTACCGCCCGGTGAACCCGAAGCTGGTCGACCCGCAAAAGTTCCCGACCCCGAAGGGTCTGTACACGATCGAGAAGTTCGGCGGTTGGGACAAGGTCAACACCGATTTCTTCGATGAGACCACCGGCAAGGTCGCGAAGATCGAGGCTGACCTGGGGGTCTCGACTGCCGGCTGAGGCCAACACGGCAGCTGCACGACTGCCCCGGGCAGGCATCAGCCTGCCCGGGGCGGACGTCGCCCTCGGGCGGGGCCTGGTCACGCTCTATCTGAGCGCGGTGGTCATGCTGCCGATCTCCGCCGTGGTCGCGAAGTCGACCAGCGGAGGGCTGGGCAAATTCTGGGACCAGGTCACGAGTCCGCCAGCGCTCGCGGCGCTGAAGCTGACCTTCATCTGCTCGCTGATCGTGGTCGCGATCAACGCCGTGATGGGCACATTGATCGCCTGGGTCCTGGTCCGCGACGAATTCCGCGGCAAGTCACTGGTGAATGCGGTGATCGACCTGCCGTTCGCGCTGCCGACGATCGTCGCCAGCCTCGTCCTGATTGCGCTCTACGGCAACACCAGCCCGATCGGGATCCACCTGGCCTTCACCAAGCCGGCGGTCGTGCTGGCGCTCTGCTTTGTGACGCTTCCCTTCGTCGTCCGCGCCGTGCAACCGGTGCTGCTCGAGCTCGACCGCGAGGTCGAGGAGGCCGCCGCTTCGCTCGGTGCCAGCGGTCCGACGGTCTTCCGCCGCATCATCTTCCCCAGCCTCCTCCCCGGTCTGCTTTCCGGGGTGGCGCTCGCCTTTGCCCGCGCGCTCGGCGAGTACGGCTCGCTGGTGCTGATCGCCGGGGCCCTCAACACGCAGGTCGCGTCCGTCTTCATCCGCACCCAGGTCGAGAACGGCAATTACGCCGGGGCTTCGGCGGTCTCGGGGGTCCTGCTGGCCGCCTCGCTGGTGATGCTCACCTGCCTGACCATGGTCCAGCGCTGGGGGTCGAAGCATGATCGCTAGCACGCCTGCCAGCCGCTTCACCCTGCGGGGAATCGTGCTCCTCTATCTGGGATTCCTGGTCCTGGCCCCGGTTGGGTTGATCTTCTATCGAACCTTTGAGCACGGCCTCGGCCCGGTGATCGACACGATCACCACCCACAACTTCCTCCACGCGCTCTTGATCAGCCTGCTCACGGTCGCGATCGCGGTGCCGCTGAACACGGTCTTCGGTGTCGCCTGCGCTCTGATCCTCGTGCGCCAGGAGTTTCGCGGCAAGGCGCTTCTGAACGCGGTGATCGACCTTCCCTTCGTGCTCTCGCCGATCGTGATCGGCCTGGCGCTGTTCCTCGTCTACAGCCAGATCGGATGGTTCGGCAACTGGCTCGACGGGCACGGAATCCAGGTGATCTTCTCGACCCCGGGCATCGTCCTCGCCTGCATATTCGTCTCGCTGCCGTTCGTGGTGCGCGAGGTGATGCCGGTCCTGCGCGAAGTGGGAACCGAGCAGGAGGAGGCCGCCTCGACGCTCGGGGCCAGCTCCTGGCAGACCTTTTGGCGCATCACCCTGCCGTCGATCCGCTGGGGGGTCGGCTACGGCGTCGTGATCAGCACCGCACGGGTGCTGGGTGAGTTCGGGGCGGTGACGATCGTCTCGGGATCGATACTCGGCGGCACCCAGACCCTGCCGCTCCTGGTCCCCCCGTTTTACGAGAAGTTCGACTTCACGGCCGCCTACACGACCGCGCTCGTGCTGGCGCTTCTGGCCTTGACCGCGCTCTTCGCGATGAATCGATTCAAGCCCAAGGAGGGAGCACGATGAGCATCGTGCTCGAAGGTGCATCGAAGCGCTTTGGCGATTTTCATGCGCTCGACGACGTCTCGCTGACAGTCCCCGACGGCTCGCTCACCGCGATCTTGGGACCGAGCGGAAGCGGCAAGTCGACATTGCTGCGGATCATCGCCGGGCTGGAGGAGCCCGACGCCGGCACTGTGCTGATCAGCGGCGAGAATGCGACCGAGAAGCCCGCGCAAAAGCGCGGGGTCGGCTTCGTCTTTCAGCACTACGCGGCCTTCAAGCACATGACTGTGTACGAGAACGTTGCCTTCGGGCTGAAGATCCGCCGCTGGCAGAAGGCTAAGACGCGCGAGCGGGTCCACGAGCTGCTCAACCTGGTGCAGCTCGACGGCCTCGCGAACCGCTATCCGTCGCAGCTCTCCGGCGGCCAGCGCCAGCGCATGGCCCTGGCCCGGGCGCTCGCGGTCGAGCCAAAGGTGCTGCTGCTCGACGAGCCATTCGGGGCGCTGGACGCCAAGGTTCGAAAGGACCTGCGCCAATGGCTGCGACGCCTCCACGACGAGGTTCACGTGACGACGATCTTCGTCACCCACGACCAGGAGGAGGCGATGGACATCGCCAAGCAGCTGGTGGTGATGAACAACGGCCGCATCGAGCAGACGGGCTCGGCATCGGAGCTCTACGAGACGCCGGCCAACGAGTTCGTTATGAGCTTCGTCGGCGAGGTCAACCGGCTCGGAGACCACCTGGTCAGGCCGCACGACATCGACGTGCTCATGCATCCCACTGGCGAGACCGAGGAGGCGATGGTCGAGCGGATAGTCGGCCTCGGCTTCGAGGTTCGCGTCGAGCTTGCGCTCGCCGATGGCAAGGAGATCTGGGCACAGCTCACCCGCGAGGAAGCCGAGCATCTGGAGCTGCGCCAGAACCAGATCGTCTACGTGCGACCAGAGCGGACTAAGACCTTCAGCGGCGCGGATGCCGCTTGAAGAGAGCCCTAGCAGCTCATTGAGGGGCGGCGGGCTGCGCCGGGTGGCCCGCCGCCCCACCACTTTCCTTCACGGCCGTCTCATCCGCCCTTCCTAGCCTCGGCTCGTCGGGCTTTCATGTTCTATTCATCTTTCTCCCCGAAGCTGGATTTCGAGGCTGGGAGCGAACCGTGCGTGTTCTGATTGTCGAGGATCATCTGAAGCTGGCGACCCTGATTCGCCGCGGCCTGCGCAAGGAGGGAATGGCGGCGGACGTCGAGACGACGGGCGAAGACGCACTCTCAAGGGCTCAGGCGACGGAGTACGACGCGATCATCCTCGACGTGATGCTGCCCGGCCTCGACGGCTTCGAGGTCTGCCGCCGCCTGCGTGGGGCGGGAGTCTGGGCACTGATCCTGACCGCGCGCGACGCGGTGCGCGATCGAGTCACCGGCCTCGACGGCGGCGCCGACGACTATCTCACCAAGCCCTTCTCCTACGCCGAACTGCTGGCGCGACTGAGGGCGCTGGTCCGCCGCGGACCGGTGGAGCGCCCGACGGAGCTGCAGGTCGGCGATCTGAAGCTTGACCCCGCCACCCGCCGGGTCTGGCGCCAGGACACCGAGATCGAGCTCTCAGCGAAGGAGTTCGCGATCCTCGAGACCTTCATGCGCCGCCCGGGAGAGGTCCTGACGCGGTTTGCCCTCCTCGAGCACGCCTGGGACTACGAGTACGAGAATCGCTCCAACGTGGTCGATTCCTACGTGCGCTATCTGCGCCGCAAGATCGACCAGCCGTTTGCGGTGAAGTCGATCGAGACCGTGCGCGGAGCCGGTTATCGGCTGCGGGAGGACGGCGGACGCTGACACGCATGCCGATCAGGCTGCGGGTGACGCTCGCCTTCGCCGGGGGATGGCGGTGGTCCTGCTCGTGGTCGGGCTTCTGATCTACGTCCGCTACAAGGATGAGCTGACCAGCTCCGTCGACCAGAACCTTCGCTCGCGAGCCACCGACATCACCACCCTTCTGAGGGAGTCGGACAGCTACAACGACATCCTGGCGACCGATCGGGAGCGCTACGGGCAGATCCTCACCCCGTCGGGCCGGGTTCTCGACACAACCGCAATGCGCAGGGGTCGTTCGGCCCTCCCCAGCCCCGCCCTGCATGAGGCCGGAATCGGCGCAGTCTCCCTCGAGCGAGGCGAGATTCCAAGCGTGGAGGGGACGGCGCGGCTGTACGCGATCCCGGTGACCGTTCACGGCCGGCGCGTGATCGTCGTCACCGGGATCTCGCTCGACCAGCGAAACGCCGCCTTGAGAAGCCTCCGAACCCTGCTCCTGATCGGCGGCCCGGCGGCGCTGCTTCTCGCGCTGATCGTCGGCTACGCCGCGGTCGCGGCGTCGCTGCGACCGGTGGAGGCGATTCGCCGCCAGGCGGCGGAGATCTCGGCGGCGGACGGGACGCAGCGCTTGCCGGTTCCGATCGCCAACGATGAGCTGCGGCGGCTCGGCGAGACCCTGAACCAGATGCTCGCCCGCCTCGAAGCGGCGTTGGAGCGCGAGCGCTCCTTCGTCGACGACGCAAGCCACGAGCTGCGAACGCCACTGGCCATGCACAGGGCGGAGCTCGAGGTCGCGCTTCGCTATTCGGGGACGGCAAACGAGTTGCGCGCCGCGATCGCCTCGGCGATCGAGGAGGTTGGTCGACTCTCCCAGCTCACCGAAGACCTGCTCGTCCTCGCCCGCTCCGACAAGGGGCAGCTGGCGACGAAGCTCGAGCCGGTTCAGGTCGAATCGCTGCTGGAGACCGTTCGTGACCGATTTCTCGCTCGCGCCGACGCCGCCGGCCGTCCTCTCGACGTCGAGCCGGCCGACAATCTCTCGGTCGACGCCGATCGGCCGCGGCTCGAGCAGGCGTTGGGCAACCTGATCGACAACGCGCTCCGTCACGGCGAGGGGCCGATCCGGCTTTCGGTTCGACACGACGACTCCAGGATCGAGTTCCACATCTCCGACGCCGGGCAGGGCTTTCCGCCGCAGTTCCTGGGCAAAGCGTTCGAGCGTTTCAGCCGCCCCGACACTGCCCGTGCCGGGACCGGCACCGGCCTCGGGCTGGCGATCGTCGAGGCGATTGCCGAGGCCCATGGCGGCACTGCCAGAGCTGCGAATCAGGACAGCGGCGGCGTCGACGTCTGGATCGAGATTCCAAGCAGTGAGCTGTGATCGAGGCTTTCGCCCACCCGCCAGTTCTCATCTGACTCTCATGCTGCTCGGGGATAAAGGGTGCCTTGCCACGACCAACCCTTAGAGGAGCCAAAGTGAGAACTTCAATCGATCACATCCGCGGCCGCGTCGCCGCTGGGGCGGCAATTGCGTTCGCACTCGTCGCCGCGGTGGTGGGCTGTGGATCGCCGGGCGAAAATACGGCCACCGCCCAGGCGCCGACTGGCGCCAAGACCACCAATCCGGCGCCGGTCCACGGGACCTACTCCCCAACGATCGATCCGGGCAACTTCGTCTCCGGGGTCGACAACCGCTATCTGCCCTACAAGCCGGGCACGAAGCTGGTCTACAAGGGGGTGGCCGAGAACGGCACCACTCCGCAGGCCGACGTCGAATTCGTCACCCACCAGACGAAGCGGATTCTCGGCGTCGACGCAACCGTGGTGCTCGACAAGGTGAGCTCGCGTGGGGCTCCGATCGAGCGCACATACGACTGGTACGCGCAGGACCGGCAGGGCAACGTCTGGTACTTCGGCGAGGACGCCTCAGAGTTCAAGCACGGGCACTACGTCAAGGCGAGCGACTCCTGGGAGGCTGGCGTGAACGGCGCCCAGCCGGGCATCGTCATGGAGGCGCACCCGAAGAAGGGCGACGCATACCGCCAGGAGTACTACCCGGGACATGCCCTTGACAAGGGGAAGGTGCTGGGGACCGCGGGACCGATCAAGGTTCCCTTCAGGACCTTCGGCACGCCCCTGTCGACCGTGGAGACCTCGGGCCTGGAGCCGGGGCCAGCAGAGAAGAAGTACTACGCGGTCGGGGTCGGCAACGTCCTCGAGCGGGTGGTGAAAGGCAACCACGAGCGCTTCGCGCTCGTCAGCGTCAGCAACTAGATATCAGTGCGGCTCCCAGACCTCGTCCCCCTTGGTCAGCTTGACGACCGAGGGGGGCAGGTGCCGGTCGACCACGTCGGCCAGGGTGACCAGCTCTAGGACGCCGCGGATGTTGGCCCACAGCGCGATCCAGACGTCGCGCAGGGGTTCCGCGACCCCGTGGTAGTCGAGCTCCTCGGGGCGTTCCGAACGCACGCTGGCGAGCGGGCCCTCGACAGCTCGGATTATGTCCGCGACCTTCACCTCGCTCGGCTTGCGGGCGAGCCAGTAACCCCCCTCCGCCCCCCCGCTGGCTCTGCACGAGGCCGGCGTGGCGCAGCTCGGCGAGGATGTTCTCCAGAAACCGCAGTGGGATGTCCTGGGCCTCAGCGATCGTTTCGCCCTTCACCGGACCATCTGCGGCGGCGGCGAGCTGCAGCGCCGCGCGTACGGCGTAGTCGGCCTTTGCTGAAACCCTCATCCCGGCCGGTGATTGTTGCGGATCGGCTCCGCGGCCGGCGTTAGGCGGTGGTGTCCCAGGCCTTCAGGTAGGGCAGCGGATTGATCGGCTGCCCGCCCCCGAACCAATCGCCCTGCCAGTACTCGAAGTGAAGGTGGCAGCCGGTGGCGTCGCCGGTTTCGCCGACCAGGCCGATCTGCTGACCGGCGGCGACCACCCCATCGGTCTTCACATACGCGGGCGTGGCCAAATGCATGTAGACGAAGTCGTCGGCGGTGCCGTCGTTGTCGACCACGATGTAGTTGCCGGCCGCAGATTGGTACCCGGCGTATTGGACGGTCCCGGTCATCACCGACACCAGCGGCGTCCCGCAGGCCGCGAGCACGTCCTGTCCCTGATGGGTGTGACCGGAGCGCTGGGCACCGAAGCCATCGCCATAGGTGTGTGGTCCCTCGACCGGGAACACTCCGGCCCCTGGGGCAACCACCGCTGCCAGGCGGATGGTCAACTTGCGCGGCGAGCGGTTCGAGCGTGCCCCGCTTTCGTCGACCACGAAGGGCCTCGAAGTGACCGCTCCGGGCGGCACGATCGCGCGCACGAGGATCGCGCTGCGGTAGGTCAGGGCGACCGGCATCGGGCCGGAGGTCCCTCGGAAGACGACCTGCTGGACGTAGTCGAGGAACTCGCCCTTGACCTTGATCACAGCGCCGGGGGTCGCCTTGCGCCGACCGAGGCAGCCGGTCTTGCAGACCACCCTATGAACAACCGGGTGGCCCGGTGCCGAAATGCCACCGCTGGAGATCTGGGCGCCTCCCGCCGCAGCCGGGTCCGCTGCCCATGCGGAGGGAAATGTGGCGCCGACGATTGCGCAGGCGACGACCGCCAGGGTGGCGATCCTCGGCCATGCAATCCGGTCGCGCAACAAATTCTCTCTTTCTTCGAGCCTGCGGGGTTAGCTGTCGGGCTAGCGCTGAAAGAGCCGCGCTACGAAACCCGTCGGTTTCGTTTCGTCCCCGGGACGGTTGCCCCTGAGTTCTGGACCCTGCGTTGCTCGGTCCAGGTGGTCCCCCCGCTCCCGCCAAGCGTGCCCGGCGAGACTCGGCAGGTATGTCGTTTGCGTCGCTTCAAACCCACCGTATGACAAAGGTTTCGGCGATCTGCACGACCCGTGGCGGTTGGACCATCGTCTGATTCGACGACCGCCAACCGTGGTCGCGGCGGCCTAGTAGCCGTCTGGATGACGGGCGATGAAGCCCGATGTGGACTCGGTGGTGGTGTGCCAGCGCGGGCCGGTTCCGGAGACGTCGCCGACCGTGTCCCAGCTGATGCCCGCGATCACCGCAAAGGCATGGCCGGAGTTCGCGTAAACGGTGATCCAGTGCCCGGCGCCCGGTGCGCCCCAGGTCTCGAGCCCGGTCGAGTCGAGCGGGCTGGAGAGGAAGCCTCCGCCGTTGAGCACAAAGCTGACCGCGCCCGAGCAGTCATAGCCGGACGAAGTGAAGGAGCCATGCCCGCCGCCCCAGACGTACGGGGTCTCGTTGATCTGGTTGCCAGCCGCAATCACCGCCTTGACCGCCGCCGGCGCGCTCGCCGGGGCCGCCGCGTCTCCGTTCGGCAGCACCTGCGCCTGGTCGCCCGGGGCCAGCGGAGCGGGTATCGACGAGGTCGGGCCACTCGGGCTGGTCTGAAGCTGGTCGGAGATCGAGGACAGGTTGTCGGCCAGCTGCTGCCCGCGACTCTCAAGGGCGTCGAGCTGGTGTTGACGCGCTCGCCTGGCGGCGACCAGCTGGTTGCGACGCTGCTCGAGCTCAGCACGGGTGCGGTCGATCTCCCGCTTCTGCGCGGCGATCGCGTTCCGTGCCGCGGTCAGGCGGTCGCGCGCCGCGCGCAAGCGCTGTACGGCGGCGCGAGTCTGATCGCGCAGCGTGCGCACGCGTCCCACGATCGAGTCGAAATGATTCTGGTAGGCGTCGAGGTAATCGCTCTGGGCGACGACGTCGGACCAGCTCGCCGAGTTGAGGATCACGCTCAGCGTGTCGGGATCGCCCGACTCGTAGATACGGACCAACTCCCCCCGCAGGACTCCGAGCGCGCGCTGGAGTCTCGCCCGCACGACCTTCAGGTGGTGCCGCTCCTTCGCCAGTTGGACCTTGGCCCGGTCAAGCTCGGCCTGCTTTGCGGCCAGCTTCTGCGCCACAGCAGCAGCCTGGGCGCGGACCGCGGCGACCTGCCCGATCAGGTCGTTGACCTGACGGTTCTGCTCGGCGATGCTCACCGAGAGGCTGCTCTGCGCGGCCTGCACGTGGGTGAGCTGCGCCTGCTTGTGCTGGAACTTCTGCTGAAGGCTCGCTGCGGGCGCGCCACCGGCGAGCACGGCAAACGAGCACAGCGACGCAAGCACCAACAGCGCCAAAGGGAGGACGGTACGCCTAGGATCCGTCCGATCGATGTCGGATAAGCCGGTCCGCATCTGCTCTGCCACGGTCCCGAAACGGGAACGGCAGGGGGCGCAGGCTAGCTACGCACGCGCACGCGTGCAGGCGGTGGTCAATAACGTGGGAAGGACCTTGCAGGCGGCGGCCGTGCCTGCGCCTGGCAATCGCGACCCGACAGCTGGGCGATCGGCTCAGACCTGCTCGTCACCCTCGTGAGGTCAATCCGCGCACTCAGGGATAATGCGCCGCCCTTGTCTCGCATGCCCCACATGCGCGAGCCACGGGGCAGCCATCCTTCCCCCGCCGGAGCGGTTCCCGTTAGCCGTTTCAGCTGGTTGCCGGCGGTCGCCCTCAGCCTCGCCTTCACCACCATCGTCCTGTTCTGGGACCCCCACGTCCGCGATCTCGCGGCGCAGACCTTCCGCACCGAGCTCTTCGAGCACGGTGGCTTCGCGATCTGGAACGGCAGCTGGTACGGCGGCCATTACACCCTCACCTACAGCGTCCTGCTGCCCCCGACCGCGGCGCTGGTCGGCGCCCGCACGGTCGGCGCCCTGTCGGTGGTCCTCTCGGCCTACCTCTTCGATCGTCTGGTCCGCGAGCATTGGGGCGAGAGCGCCCACTGGGCAACGCTCTGGTTCGGAGTCGGGGCGGTCAGCCTGCTGGTCAGCGGCCAACTCACCTTCGCGATGGGGGTGGCTTTCGGCCTACTGGCGCTGCGCTGCCTGCAACGGCGGCGGAGGGGCCAGGCAATGCTTGCTGCGCTCGGTTGCGCGCTGGCTAGCCCGGTCGCGGCTGTTTTCCTCGGCGGCGTCGTGCTGGCCGCTTCGGTCGGTGGCGGGGTGCGCCGGGCCGGGGTCGCCGTGGGTGCGATCGCTCTCGGCGTCGTGATCGGTCTCAACCTCGCCTTCCCGGAGAGCGGCGAGTTCCCGTTCGCCTTCACGTCCTACATCGCAGTTCCGCTGTGGTGTGCGGGGGCGCTCTTGATCACTCGCGGGATCCCGGGCGAGCGCCAGTTCCGCACCGTGGTCTACGCGTACCTGCTCGCCTCCTCGGCCGCCTTGCTGCTCCCCAATCCGCTGGGTGGAAACGCAATCCGCCTCGGCGCTCTGTTCGGGGGGCCGCTACTGGCGGCGATCCTGCTGACCCGCCGGCCACGCGTGAACGGGTTGCTTGTCGCCCTGATCCTGCTCGGCAGCCTCTACTGGCAGCTGATGGCCGGCATCCGCGCAGTCGCCCAAACCGACGGAGACAAGTCCATCACCGCCTCCTACTACCAACCCCTGCGCGGATGGCTGCGCGACCACGGCGGGCACACCAATCGCATCGAGGTGCCACCGACGTCGAATCATTGGGAGTCGGCCTACCTGGCCCCCACCTTTGGCCTCGCCCGCGGCTGGCTTCGCCAGCTCGACACGACCCGTGACGACATCTTCTACGACGCGCACCTCTCACAGCGCGGCTACAGAAGGTGGTTGGAGCAAAACGCGGTCCGCTATGTGGCGCTGCCGGACGCGCCGCTCGACTACTCGGCCCGCGACGAGCGAGCGCTGATCCTCAGCAATCCCCCGTATCTGCGGCTGCGCTGGAGCTCGACCCACTGGCGCGTCTACGAGGTCCGCCACCCGGGGGCCCTGGTCGTTGGCGATGGCTACAGCGAGGGCCGCATGCGCTCGCTGGGAACCCAGTCCTTCGCGGTCCAGGTGCTGCGGCCGGGGCATCTGATCGTGCGCGAGCACTACACACCATTCTGGGCGATCAAGTCGGGGCCGGGCTGCGTCGAGGCGGCGGGCGATTGGACAGCGCTGCGGGTTGGCCGACCCGGGTTGGTGCGAGTCGGCATCGACTTCAGCGCCGGACGCGCCCTGCGGGGCGTCTTTGGCGGCCGGGGCGACTGCTGACCTCCGGCGGCCAAGAGAAAGGCCCGCCGAAGCGGGCCTTTCTTTAGCGGATGTGCCTCGGCGAGAAAATCAGGGTCCGCTGTTCAGTGACCAGACCAGGTTCACCCGGTAGACCTCGTTGGTCGGCAGCACCGAGGTGTTGCTGGGGGTAGCCAGCGTGAGGCTCGATGCCGTGTAACCGGTGGTCAGATAGGTGCCCATGCCGGCGCTTGTTGCCGCCGAGATGACCTTCACTGGGCTGGCCGAGTCGACGAAGCAGCCCGCGTTGCAGGAATGGGTCGGCGCGGTGCCGGTGGTGCCGTTTTGGGCC
>JBBQBH010000010.1:0-64562 GCA_038317345.1 Solirubrobacterales bacterium | reverse complement strand
TCAGGCAGGTCGAGGATCCGGATCAGGTTCGAGATCGCCGGCCGGCTGCGCCCGACCCGGCGACCGACCTCCTTCTTGGCCAGCCCCAGGTCCTCGACCAGGGCCGCGCAGGCGCGTGCCTCCTCGACCGGGTTGAGGTCCTCGCGAACCATGTTCTCGACCAGGGCCGTTTCGAGCCGCTCCGCCTCGTCGGCGTCGCGGACGATCGCCGAGACGCGCTCCAACCCGACCTCCTTGGCGGCTCGCCAGCGCCGCTCGCCGGCGATCAGCTCATAGCTGCCGTCGGAGAGGGGGCGGACGAGCAGCGGCTGGATCATCCCGCTGGCCTTGATCGAGGCAGCCAGCACCTCGATGCCCGCGGCGTCGAAGCGACGCCGCGGCTGCCTGGGGTTCGGCTTGACCAGCTCGATCGGCAGCTCGCGCAGCTCCTCAGCGCCCTCGGCACGCTCCGGGAGGATCGCGGCGAGGCCGCGACCGATTCCGCGACGCTCGCTCACGCCGCCTCCCGGATCGCCTCGACCGCCTCGCGGGCGGCGATCTCCTCGGCGAGCTTCGCGTAGGCGAGCGCGCCGCGGGAGGCGGGGGCGTAGGCGCTGACCGGCTCGCCGTAGCTCGGCGCTTCGGCCAATTTGACGCTGCGTGGGATCACGGTCTCGTACACCAACTCACCGAAGTGATCGCGCAACTCGCGCTCGACGTCGATCGCGAGGCGGGTGCGCTCGTCGTACATGGTGATGATCAGACCCGACAGCTCCAGGGACGGGTTGAGCTCGCGGCGCACCAGGCCCAGGGTGTCGAGGAACTGAACCAGGCCCTCGAGGGCGAGGTACTCGGCCTGGACCGGGACCAGCACCCGGTCCGACGCGGCCAGCGCGTTGACTGCGACCGGGCCGAGCGAAGGAGGGCAGTCAAGAACCGTAAAGACGAAGCGCTCACGCAGCGGGCCCAGCCGCTGTCGCAGGCGCGTCTCAGCCTTCTTCATCCGCGGTAGCTCCACCGATGCACCGGCGAGGTGGCGGCTGGCGGGAGCGAGCCAGAGGTTGTCCGGCCCAGCCGGGCGCGCAGCTTCGGCGACCGAGACCTCGCCGCAAAGACAGTCGTAGGTCGAAGGCGAGGCTTCGCGATCGGCGCCCAAGGCCAGGGTCGCGCTGCATTGCGGGTCGAGGTCGACGAGCAGGGTCTGGGCGCCGGTGGCGGCAAAGCCGGCGGCGAGGCTGATCGCGCTGGTCGTCTTGCCGACTCCGCCCTTCTGGTTCGCGACTGCGTAAACGGCGCCCATCAGGAAAAACCCAATTGACGTTCGGCCAACCGCCGAGCTCTCGTCATCAGCCTCACGCTCCCAGCCTAGCCAGCGCCGCGGCGACCGAAGGGGCGCTTCTTGGCCAGGCCGGGCCGGCGCGGTAGCTCCTCCGGGGTCGGCCCGGACTTGCGAACGACGTGAAGGTGGCGGTGGCGGCTGCCCGCGAACGGGCCCACCGCCCGCACCTCGACTGGCTGCATCGCCAGTCGATCCGCGGCCCGCTCGGCCTCGCTCTCCTCGCCCGTGTCTCGACGACCCTTCCAGGCGACCAGCACCCCTCCCTCGCGAAGCAGGGGCGAGGCCAGCTCGGCCAGGGTCGAGAGCCTGCCGACGGCCCGTGCCGTAACCGCCTCATAGGCGCCGCGACCGCCGTCGGGCGGGGGCGAGGCGGCCCAGGTCTCGGCGCGGTCGGCGACCACCCGCGTGTTGGCGAGCCCGCCTGCCGCCGCCGCGCGGCCGATGAACTCCGCCTTTCGGCTCACCGACTCGATCAGGTCCACCCGGGCCTCGGGCAGAGCTGCGGCGAGCGCGAGACCCGGGAAGCCAGCTCCGGAACCGACGTCGGCGATCCGCGTCGCGGTCGCGAGCCCGGCGACGGTGAGGCCACTGAGGCTGTCGGCGACGTGCACCCGCCAGGCCCGCTCCGGGTCGGTGACCGAGCTGACCGATGCGCGCTCGGCGCGCAGCAGATCGAGGACCGGCGCCAGCGCTTCGCGCAGGTGCGGGTCTTCGAGCTGCGGCGGCGGTCCCGCGGCGGCGCAGGAAGAGCTCACTCAGAGACCAGCGGGGCGACGACCACGCAGCGATTCGGCTCCGTGCCCTCGCTGTAGGTCTCGACCTCGGGGCGTTCCTTGAGGCGCTCGTGGACGACGCGCCGCTCCGGTGCGCTCATCGCATCGAGCTCAACCGGGCGGGCGAGGTCGAGGGCCTGCTCGGCGCCACGGTCGGCGCGCCGCTGCAGGGTCTCGCGGCGACGCTCGCGGTAGCCGGCGGCGTCGACCATCACCCGCTTGCGCTCCGCGATGCCGCGAAAGGCGGCCTGGTAGCAGAGCAGCTGCAGGGCATCGATCGTCTGGCCGCGCTTGCCGATCAGCAGGCCGTAGTCGTCTTCCCCCTCGACGACGGCGAGGATCTCGCCTTCATTCTCATCGATCTCCACGTCGCCCTCGAGCTCGAGCTCGCCGAGAACCCGTTCGAGGACGGCGCGCACCCGCTCTGCCGGGTCCTCTGGCATCGATCCGGGCGCGCTCACCGGCCGCAGTCTAGGTCGTTCGCAAGGCGAGGCGCGAGCGCTGACCCGGCCGCGTGCCGCGAGGGGCCCGCTAATGGCGCTTCTTGCGCTTGCGCGGCGGCGGGGGAGGCGGTTTGGCGGCCGAGGCCTGCGCGGGGGTCGGCAGCGCGGGCGCCGGGATCACCCTCGAGGCCACGTACTGCTGGCCGACGGTCCAGAAGTTGGTCGTGATCCAGTAGATGCTCAGCCCGGCCGGAAACCCGGGCACAAAGAAGACGCCCAGCAGGGCGAAGGCGCCGAGCATTATGTACTGCTGGCTACCGCCCCCACCGGGCGATGACTGGATCATCACCAGGCTGGAGAGCGCCATCGAACCCATGAACAGGACGACCAGGACGATCAGCTCCGCGCCGTGGGGCTTCTCGATCACCGAGTTGATGAACAGCCAGCTCTGGTCTCCGCTGGCCAGCACATCGGCCTTGAACGCGCCCCCTCGCAGGAGGCGGAAGAGGGCAAAGAAGACCGGCAGCTGAAGCAGCAGCGGCATGCAGGAGGCCAGGGGGTTGACCTTGTTCTCCTGCCAGAACTTCATCATCTCCTGCTGCTGGCGCTGGCGATCGTTCTTGTACTTCTCCTGGATCTGCTTGATCTCCGGCTGCAGGGCCTGCATCGCCCGCATCCCCTTGATCTGCTTGTAGGTGAGGGGGATCAGGATCGTCCGGATGGCGACCGTCAGCGCAACGATCGAGGTGCCCCAGGTAAATCCAACGTCGTCGTGGAAGAAGTCGAGGATCGACTTGGCGACGTTCTCGAGCGGGGCGAAGAGGTCTGCGGGAGGGATCACGTCTTCGCCTCACCGTAGTAGTCGGCCGGGTCGATCGGCTTCACCCGCAGGGTGAACCGCTCGGGGACCGGGTCAAAGCCGCCGTTCGAGAACGGGTTGCAGCGCAGCAGGCGCCAGCCGCCCAGCAGGGCCCCCCGCAGTGGCCCGAAGCGCCGAATCGCGGTCATCGCATACACGGAGCAGGTCGGCTCGTAGCGGCAGCGCCGCGGCAGGCCCGGGGAGATCCAGCGCCGGTAGGCGGATATCAACGCCAGCAGCAACCGTTTCACGTCAAACGGTCCTTCTGCGAAGCCGCTCCCAGGGCCTCTCGCAACGACGCCTGGAGCCCCTGCGCTCCCTCGCGCTCCCAAAGCTGCACGATCTCGGCACGGGCGACCAACACGAAGTCGTGGCCCTCCGGAAGCTCTTCCTCGAGACTCCAGAACGCCTCTCGCAGCGCCCGCTTGATGCGGTTGCGCTCCACCGCCCCGCCGATCTTGCGGCCCACCGAGACCCCGAGCCGCAGCTCGTCGGCGTCCTCCTCGGAGCGCGGAAAGCTGTACACGACCAAGAAGCGGTTGGCGTGCGAGGAGCCCTCGCGGTAGACACGATCGAACTCGCCGCTGCGTGACAGGCGGCGCCGCTTGCGCGCGCCTGCGTCTCCAGAGGCCATGCTCAGGGCGCCAGGCGCTTTCGGCCCTTGCGGCGCCGGCGCTTCAAGATCGCGCGTCCACTACGCGTGCGCATCCGGGCTCGGAAACCGTGGGTCCGGGCTCGTTTGCGCTTCTTCGGTTGGTAGGTCCGCTTCATGGCCTGGCCTGGGCGCCAGTATACGGTCCGCTCTCCGCCGTCTTCGGGTCAGTCCGAACGTCGATCGGATCGCTCCTGACGATTTCGGCGCGAATTGCGACGGGGCGTCTTGCAGCAGGTCGAGCGGCGACGTATGGTCGGCGGCGCTTCACGTGGTGGCGACCCAATGCACCGGCACCGCCGCCACCGAACCGCGATGAGAGGGGTCTACGCCAGGTGCCGCAAGTCCCAGATCAGCCAACCGCCAGCGCCCTCGATGAAGGCGACTTCAGCGACACGGCGGCGCAACAGGACCTGGGCTCGATCTGGCAGGCAGTGACCGAAAGGCTGCGGGTCTCGGTCCCCGACGCGACCTTCAAGCTCTGGCTCGAGCCCCTGCGCGCGGCGGCGGCCCAGGGGGACACGCTCTACGTAAAAGCTCCGGATGGGATCCGTGCCTGGGTCGAGCGTCGATACACGACGCTGATCAGCCAGGCGCTGACCCAGGTGGCGGCCGGGCTTCGCGAGGTCAGTTTCGCTCCGCTGGAGTCGGGCGCTGGCGCGGATGGCGACGCGGGCGGGGTCGTCCTCAACCCCAGCTACACCTTCGACCGTTTCGTGATCGGCGAGAGCAATCGTCTTGCCCACGCGGCCGCGCTGGCTGTCGCGGAGGCTCCCGCGGAGGCCTACAACCCTCTCTTCCTGCACGGGCCCCCAGGGCTCGGCAAGACCCACCTACTTGCGGCGATCGCCAACTACCTCCGCGACAGCGCCCCGGAGCTGAACGTTCGCTACTCGACCGCCGAGGGCTTCACCAACGAGTTCGTCACCGCGCTGCACGCCTCCGGGTCGGAGGAGTTCAAGCGGCGCTACCGCGACATCGACGTGCTGCTGATCGACGACGTCCAGTTCCTGGAGGGAAAACGCCACACCGAAGAGGAGTTCTTCCACACCTTCAACGCGCTCTATGAGGCCGGGAGCCAACTCGTGCTCTCGGCGGACCGCATTCCCAGCGAGCTGTCGACCCTCGCCGCACGCCTACGCGACCGTTTCGAATGGGGTCTCACGGTCGCAGTGGAGCCTCCCAACCTCGCCACCCGACTGATCGTTCTACGACGCCTGGTCCGCGAGGCGGACGTCGAGGTCGCCGACGCCGACGCCCTGACGGTTCTTGCGCGCCGCATCGACGCCAACATCCGCCAGCTGCACGGAGCCTTGACCAGCGTCATCGCCCACGCCTCGTTGCGCGCGCGGCCCCTCAGCTCCGAACTGGTCGAGGAAGTCATCCCCGCCGAACCGCGGCCGAGGCCAAGCGCCGTGGAGGCAATCCAGAGTGCGGCCGCGGCTTCATTCGACCTGCCGCACTCCTCCATCGTCGGCCCAAGTCGAGCCGCAGCGCCGTTGCGCGCGCGCCAGCTCGCTGTCTATCTCTGCCGCGAGATGACCGACCTCTCCCTGCCTCAGATCGGGCGCGAGTTCGGCGGACGCGATCACGCGACGATTCTCAATGCCATTCGCCGCGTCGAGAAACGCTGCGCCGACGGCGATGCCGAGACGTGTGAACAACTCGAGCGTCTACGCGACAACATCCACAGCCAGCTCGGCGCGGCCGCTTGACGCCCGCCAACGCTGTAAGAATCCAACCCTCCAGCTTCAGCAACCCACAGGATAAATCTGGCAGTAGAAAGCCAAAAAGCAGCCCTATCCACTAAGTACACAAACCTAAATACGACTAAGGACAACCTCTTTTGAAGATCACTACACAGCGGCAAGGTCTCGTTGAGCGTCTCGGGATCGTCAGCCGTGCTGTTTCCACTCGCGCCACGACCCAAGCTCTCAGCGGCATCTTGCTCTCCAGCGAGGGAGGAAAACTGGCGCTGCGCGCGACCGACCTCGAGATGAGCATGCAGACCGACCTTGAAGGTGATGTCGACGTCGATGGATCCGTGCTGCTGCCGGGTCGGCAGCTGGTCGAGGTGGCCAGGTCGCTGGGGGTGGATGAGGTCACGATCGAGACGCGCGAGGCGGAGCGCGACGTCGAGCTGCGCTCGGGCAGCGCGGTCTTTCACCTACGGACCCTGCCCGCCGAGGATTTCCCGCAGTTCCCGGCTCCGAGCGCCGACCCGCTGCGGATCCCGGCGGCGGCATTCGCCGCCACGGTCGAGCTCGTTGCGCGCGCTGCTTCGCGGGACGACATGCGGCCGGTCCTCACCGGCGTGCTGGTAAGCGCCTCGGGCCGTGAGATGACGATGGTCGCGACCGACTCCTATCGGCTCAGCGTCAAGCGCACCGAATTGGAGACAGAGGTGGGCGGGGAGCTGGAGGCGAACGTGCCGGCCCGGGCGCTTCGAGAGCTGGCGCGGATCTTGGTCGGCGAGGAAGCCGAGGCGGTGGAGATCTCGCTGCTGCCCAATCAGGCAGTCTTCGTTGCCGGCAGGGTCGTCTTGACGACGCGACTGATCGAGGGCCAGTTCCCCAACCACACGCAACTGCTGCCCGGGTCCTATGACCACGACGTGCGCCTGCCTCGCGAGGAGTTCCTGGAGGTGACTCGGCGCGTCAGCCAGCTCGCCCAACGCAACGCGCCGCTGCGGCTCTCGTTCAATCCCGGCGAGCTGACGGTGGCAGCGGAGACGCCGGAGGTGGGCGACGCGACCGAGACCATGCCAGCCGCCTTCGATGGCGAGCCGCTGGAGATCGGCTTCAACCCGGAGTTCCTCAAGGACGGAATCGAGAGCATCGAGGGCGACGAGCTGCTGTTGCGGCTGATCTCGCCGCTGCGTCCGGGCCTGCTGCAACCCGGGGAGGGCGAGGACTTCCGCTATCTGGTGATGCCGATCCGCCTCAACGTTTAGCGGGGACGGTTGCGGGATGCGGGTGGTCAGCCTCGACGTTCGCGACCTTCGCAGCCTCGATCGATTGCAAATCGAGATCGGGCCCGGAATCACATCTGTCGTCGGTGACAACGGAACCGGCAAGACGAACCTGCTGGAGGCGATCTACTTCGGCCTCAGCGGCCGCTCGTTTCGGACTCGCGATCGCAGGGAGCTGATCCGCTTCGGGGAGTCGGTCGCCCGCGCCGAGCTGGTTGCCCAGGACGAGGGGACTTCGCACTCGTTGCTGGCATCGGTCTCGCGCACCGAGGGCCGCCGCCACCTGCTCGACGGGGAGCCGGCGCCTCCGGAGACGATCGCCCGGCACCGTCCACACCTGGTCGTCTTCAGCCCCGACCGCCTCGTCCTCGTCAAGGGTCCGCCGGCGGAGCGCCGGGCTCATATCGACCTCTTCATAACTGCCCGCTGGCCCTCGCGCTCGGGCCTGCGGCAGGACTACGGGCAGACGCTCGCGCAGCGCAACGCCTTGCTGCGCAGGGTCAGCGCCGGCCTCGCGCCGGAGGCGGAGCTGGAGGCATGGGACATCGCCCTCGCGGCAGCCGCGACGCCGCTGATCGACGCGCGTGCCGAGGCGGCGGCCGAACTTGCCCCGCGCTTCGGCGAGGCGGCGGCCGAGCTCGGCGTCGAGGCCGCCGAGTTGCGCTATGCCCCTCGCAGCGAGGCCGATCCCGAGGCTCTGCGGGAGGCTCTGGCCGAGTGCCGCGCCTCCGACCTACGGCGGGCGAGGACGTCCCTGGGCCCGCACCTCGACGAGCTCGAGCTGACGATCGACGGGCGATCGATGCGCCGATACGGATCGCAGGGAGAGCAGCGCGCCGGGTTGCTGGCGCTGCTGTTCGCCGAGCGCGAGACCCTGATTGCCGCCGGCTCCCCAGCTCCACTGATGCTGCTCGACGACGTGATGAGCGAGCTGGATCCCGCCCACCGCGAGTTGCTGGCCTCGCGTCTCGCGAATGGCGGGCAGAGCCTGGTCAGCGCCGCCGACGAGGATGCCCTTCCCTCCCCTGCCGCAGAGCGGCTGGTGCGAATGCCGTCGGGCTCTGCGGCGACCCTGAAGGCGGTCGCCTGATGGGCCGCTCGATGCCGAGGCCGGCTTCGCATGCCCTGCGCGCGGCCCTCGAACGCAGCGCTCCGCGCACCGATCTCGCGGCGGCGCAAACGGTCTGGAGCGATGCGGTGGGAGAGGCGATCGCCGCCGCCGCCGAACCGGTTGCAGAGCACGACGGGGTGCTGACGGTCCGCTGCCAGAGCGCTACCTGGGCGCAAGAGCTGAGCCTGATGGAGGGCGAGCTGCTGAAGCGTCTTGGCGAGCGGCTCGGGGAGCGCGCCCCGAAGGCCCTAAAGCTGCTGGCTGGCTAGCCAGCCTAGGGGTGGATGAAGGGAATTTCGAGGCCCGCTCCAAAGGTTCGACGCGCCCGCTCGATTTAGTGCGTGATTTGCAGGGTTTTCGTGACGCTTTACGGGTCTTTCCGGGGATCGAAACTGGTATCCTTTATGTCAACTTGATCGTTTGCCCCGACGCCGGTGTTGAGGCCGATTTGAGCCCACCGGCGATCGGGGCTTTCTATGACCAACGGAAGGATTTTCTTGGCTGACAGCAAGCCGCGAGCGAAGCCGCCCGAGAACAAGAAGAGCGCCACCAACAAGGCCCCCGCGAAGGGCGGGGGAGGCAGCTCCTACGACGCCAAGGACATCACCGTCCTCGAAGGATTGGAGGCCGTCCGGAAGCGCCCCGGGATGTACATCGGCTCGACCGGGCCACGGGGGTTGCACCATCTCGTTTACGAGGTGGTCGACAACTCGGTCGACGAGGCGATCGCGGGCTACTGCGACAGCGTCAGCGTCGTCCTGCACCCCGACAACAGCTGCACGGTCGCCGACAACGGGCGCGGAATCCCGGTCGACGAGCACCGAAAGGAAAAGCGGCCCGCCGCCGAGGTCGTGCTGACCACCTTGCACTCAGGGGGCAAGTTCGGCGATGGAGCCGGCTACAAGGTCTCCGGCGGGCTGCACGGGGTCGGCGTCTCGGTCGTCAACGCGCTCTCCGAGCGCCTTCACCTGGAGATCAGCCGCGACGGCTACGTGTGGACGCAGGACTATGAACGCGGCAAGCCCAAGGCCGACTTCAAGCGCGGCGCCAAGACCACGGCCACCGGCACCACGATCACCTTCCTGCCCGACGATGAGGTGTTCGAAGAGCTTTCGTTCGACTTCCAGACCCTGGCCGAGCGGCTGCGCGAGACGGCCTTCCTCACCCGCGGGCTGAAGATCGAGCTGGTCGACGAGCGCGGTGAGACCAACAGCGTCAGCTTCCAGTACGACGGTGGGATTAAGGACTTCGTCGAGCACCTGAACGAGAACCGCGAACCGCTGCACCGCAAGACGATCTACTTCGACGCCGAGGAGGATGACGGCCAGGTAGAGGTGGCGATGCAGTGGAACTCCTCATACCAGGAGTCGATCTTCAGTTTCGCCAATAACATCAATACCCAGGAGGGCGGTACCCACCTGTCGGGCTTCCGCTCCGCCCTGACGCGGACCCTGAACGCGCACGCTCGCAACAGGGGCCTGCTGAAGGAGAAGGACGAGAACCTCTCCGGTGAGGACGTACGCGAGGGGCTCACAGCGGTGATCTCGGTGAAGCTGCACGATCCTCAGTTCGAGGGCCAGACCAAGACCAAGCTCGGCAACCCGCCGATCCAGGGCTTGGTCGAGGCGACCGTGAACCGCAAGCTGGGCGAGTTCCTGGAGGAGAACCCCGGCGACGCGCGCCGGATCGTGACCAAGGCCGTCGACGCCTCGCGGGCTCGAGATGCCGCGCGCAAGGCACGCGACCTGACCCGCCGCAAGTCGGCCCTGGAGAACTCGACACTGCCGGGCAAGCTCGCCGACTGCACGGTCAAGGACCCTGCCCATGCGGAGCTGTTCGTCGTCGAGGGCGACTCAGCGGGCGGCTCGGCCAAGCAGGCCCGTGATCGCAACACGCAGGCGGTTCTTCCGCTGCGCGGCAAGATCATCAATGCGGAGAAGAATCGCATCGACAAGGTGCTCGCCAACGTCGAGATCCAGGCTCTGATCACGGCGATCGGCACCGGAGTGCACGACGAGTTCAACATCGAGGAAGCCCGCTACCACAAGGTCGTGCTGATGACCGATGCCGACGTCGACGGAGCCCACATCCGCACCCTGATCCTCACCTTCCTCTACCGGCAGATGCCGGAGCTGTTCGACGTTGGCTATGTCTACATCGCCAAGCCGCCCCTCTACGGGGTCAGGTCCGGCGGGAAGTCGACTTACATAGAGCGCGAGTCCGAGCTCGAGGAGCTGCTGCTGCGCGACAAGCTCGAGGATTTCGAGATCAGAGACGCCAACGGGCGCTCCAAGAAGCTGACCAAAAGCCGCTGGCAGAGCTACGTGCGCCGTTCGAAGGAGTACGAGGGGTGGGCGTCATCGCTGCAGGCGGAGTTCGGTCACGAGCTGGTGCGCTTCCTGGAGGAGTCGCAGCTGCTCGACGAAGAGGTGGCGACGCTGGCCGGAGCCCGCAAGGTGCTGTCCAAGAAGGCCCCCGCCGAGGAGCCCTTCGAGACCGAGATCGCCAAGGACTCCAGCGAGGAGCTGCAGGTGAAGGCGATACATCGCAAGTCCGGCCTCGCCCGCACCCACACGCTTCCGGATCGGCTCTTCAAGCACCCCGAGTACCGCAAGTTCGCCGAGGTCCACGCGAACCTGCTGAAGCAGATGGGGCGCCCGCCGTTCCAAGTGACGCTCGCCGGCCGCAGCGAGGAGGCGCTCTCGTTCGTCGACCTGCACCGCGCGGTCATGGAGCTGGCCAAGCACGGGGTTCAGCTGTCGCGCTTCAAGGGTCTGGGGGAGATGAACGCCGACGAGCTGCGCGAGACGACGATGGATCCAAACAGTCGCACCCTGCAGCGGGTGACGATGGACGATGCCTCGGCGGCGGACCGGATCTTCGCGATGCTGATGGGCGATCAGGTGGAGCCGCGCCGAGACTTCATCGAGCGCTACGCGAAAGAGGTGACGAATCTTGATGTGTAGAAACTCGTCGTTAGTCGCTAGTCGCTCGAGGTTCGGGCCTAAGCCCCGAGTGACTAGAGACGAGCGACTAGAGACGGAGATCTGATGGCGCTGGAGGCCCTCACCGGGCGAATAGAGGAGCGCGAGCTCGAAAAGGAGATGCGCTCTTCCTACATCGATTACGCGATGAGCGTGATCGTCGGCCGGGCGCTCCCCGACGTTCGCGACGGTTTGAAGCCCGTCCACCGCCGTGTGCTCTACGCGATGCACGACCTTGGGCTGCAGCCGACCCGGCCCTACCGCAAGTCCGCCTTCGTCGTCGGCGAGGTGATGGGTACCTACCACCCGCACGGCGACTCGGCGATCTACGACACCTTGGTTCGGATGGCGCAGGAGTTCTCGCTGCGCTACCCACTGGTCGACGGTCAGGGCAACTTCGGCTCGATCGACGACGACCCGGCAGCCGCGATGCGCTACACCGAGGCGCGCCTCGACCGGCTGGCCACCGAGATGTTGCGCGACATCGACGCCGACACGGTCGACTTCGGCCCCAACTACGACGAGTCGCAGCGCGAGCCGCTGGTCCTCCCAGCCCGGTTCCCGAACCTGCTCGTCAACGGCGCAACCGGGATCGCGGTCGGGATGGCGACCAACATCCCACCCCACAACCTGCGCGAGGCAATCGCCGCCACGATCGCCTACATCGAGGACCCCGAGATCGACCTGGCGGGGCTGATGGAGCACGTCAAGGGCCCCGACTTCCCGGGCGGCGGGGTGATGAGCGCGGAGGGGATTCGTGACGCTTACGCGTCGGGCCGCGGCAGCCTGCGGGTCCGCGCGCGCGCCCACGTCGAGCCGCTGAAGGGCGGCAAGGAGGCGATCATCGTCACCGAGCTGCCGTTCATGGTCAAGAAGGGCGGCGACAACGGCCTGATCACCAAGATCGCCGACCTGGTGCGCGAGAAGAAGCTCGACGGGATCTCCGACCTGCGCGACGAATCGGACCGCAGCGGCATGCGCCTGGTGATCGAGCTGAAGCGCGGCGGCCCGCCGGCCAAGGTCGTTCTCAACAACCTCTACAAGAAGACCGGCATGCAGACGTCGTTCGGCGTCAACATGGTGGCGCTCGTCGACCAGGTCCCACGGACACTTGGCCTGCGGGAGCTGGTCCAGTACTACGTCGAGCACCAGCGCGAGGTCGTCACCCGGCGCACCCAGTACCAGCTGCGCCGAGCCGAGGCCCGCGCCCACATTCTCGAGGGGCTGCTGGTCGCGCTCGACAACCTCGACGCGGTGATCAAGCTGATCCGCGCCTCCCAGGACCCGGATAACGCCCGCGACGGGTTGATCGACAAGTTCGAGCTCTCGCGCGAGCAGGCGCAGGCGATCCTCGACATGCGCCTCCAGCGCCTCACGGCGTTGGAGGCCGACAAGGTCCGCAGCGAGCACGCCGACCTGATGGAGCGGATCGGCGAGCTGCGGGCGATCCTTGCCGACGAGACCAAGGTGATGGGCCTGGTCAAGGACGAGTTGGCCGAGGTAGTCGATTCCTACGGGGACGAGCGCCGCACCGAGATAACCCACTTCGAGGGCGACATGGGGATCGAGGACATGATCGCCGACCAGCAGATGGTCGTCTCGCTGACCGCCTCGGGTTACGTGAAGCGGCTGCCGCTCGCCACCTACCGCCAGCAACATCGTGGCGGGCGCGGGGTGATGGGGATGAACATGAAGGAGGGCGACTACATCGAGCACCTGCATATCTGCTCGACCCACGACTTCATGCTCTTCTTCACCAACCTCGGCAAGGTCTACCGCAGCAAGGTCTACGAGCTGCCGGAGGGGTCGCGAACCTCGAAGGGCAGCGCCCTGGTCAACGTCCTGCCGCTCGCCGAGGGCGAGCGGGTGATGGCGGTGGTCCCTACCCGCGACTTCAAGGAGGAGAAGTACCTCGTCTGCGCGACCGCCAAGGGACAGGTCAAGAAGACCGAGTTCACGGCTTACAACACGCCGATCCGCGCCGACGGAATCATCGCGATCAAGATCCGCAAGGGCGACGAGCTTGTCCAGGTGCGCCTGACCAGCGGCAATGACGACCTGCTGCTGGTCTCGAAGTCCGGGCACGCCTCGCGCTTCAGCGAGAAGCGGGTGCGTCCGATGGCTCGCGACACCGGTGGCGTCAAGGGCATGAACGTCGCCGACAAGGCCAACCGGGTGCTGGCGATGGACGTCGCCCGCGATGACACCGAGCTTTTCGTGGTCACCGAGAACGGCTACGGCAAGCGAACGCTGGTCTCCGAGTATCCGGTCAAGGGCCGCGGTACGAAGGGCGTTTTGACGGCGAAGCTGACGACCAAGAAGGGCGGCTTGGCGGGAGCGTTGATCGTGCGCGAGCACCAGGAGCTGCTCTTCATCTCCCAGAACGGGATGGTCCAGCGCACGTCGGTGAGCGGCATCTCGCAGATGGGCCGGCCGACGCAGGGTGTGAGGGTGATGAACATGAAGGACGACGACCGGGTGAGCGCCGTGGCGCTGGTGGTCGAGTCGGGCGATGGGTCAGCGGAGGGAGAGGCTGAAGAGTCGACGGTGGCGCTCGTGGGAGCCGCGACGGACGGCGCCGAGGCCGCGACCGATGGCGCCGGCCCGGAAGCCGCTGAGGAATAACGCACGGCTATAGGCTGGCCGCGTGGAGCAGTTGCGCGGCCGCAACGCGCTGATCACCGGGGCCGCCGGAGGGCTCGGGGGGTACATCGCCCGAGCCTTGGCAGCCGAGGGCGTCAACCTGGTGCTCTCCGATCTCCCGGGGGTACCGCTTGACGAGCTGATCGCCGAGCTTCGGGGCGTTGGCGTTGGCGTCGAAGTCGAGTCGGTTCCCGCCGACCTCATGGAGCGCGACGAGGCGGAGGGTCTGATCGCCCGCGCCGAGGACGCAATGGGCCCAATCGACATCCTCGTCAACAACGCCGGCCTCGAGTTCAGTGGGCCGTTCCTCGAGCGAACGGGCGACGAGATCGAGGGGCTGACCCGTGTCAACCTGCTGGCGCTGATGCTGCTCACACGGTCCGCCATGCCGGGCATGTTCGAACGCGGCCACGGTCACGTGGTCAACATCGCCTCGCTCGCGGGGAAGACCTCATTTCCCTATCTCGCGACCTACTCCGCGTCCAAACACGGCGTGGTCGGCTTCACCGCCTGCCTTCGCGCCGAATACGGCGAGGACCCGGTGGGCTTCTCTGCAATCTGTCCCGGGTTCGTCTCTCGGGCCGGGATGTTCGGCCGCATCCAGGCTCGGGTCGGCCAGCCGCCGGGAGTGGTCCGCACCGTGCCGCCGGAGGCCGTCGGAGAGGCGGTCGTCACCGCCATCCGCCGCAAGCGGGCCGAGGTGATCGTGCAGCCGGGCGCGCGGCCGCTGATCCTTCTGAGCGTCCTCGCGCCCCGTACGGCGGCGAAACTCGGACGTACGCGGCGCTTTCGAGAGTTCGCCGAGCGTTTCGCGCAAGAGAAAAGACGCGCTCCTCAGACGTTGGCCGAAGAGCGGGCGGCCCCGCGGACGCCCGACTGAGACGCCCGACTGAGACGCCCGACTGAGCCACCTGATTGAATTGGTATACCGGAGAAAGGAGGTGGTCCTAACTTGAGTCACATGCTTTTTGGGACGCTGGAGGTGCTGGGCCGCTAGGCGACCTGTGTGGGGCGCCCGGCGGAATCCACCCCGGGCACCGACGGTGAAGAGAGGTTGGGAGCACGTCCCGCTCGACCGCGAATCTCCGATCCGCTTCTTCCCGCACCTTTGCGATAGGGCCGCCTCTAACGGGGCGGCCCTTCGCATGCCGGCGCCCGCTAAGCGGGGACGAGGTACGGCTGCCAGGCGTGCGGGATCGTCGGGCTGGCGATGCGGATGAACACGGTTGGCCCCGGCGCCCTCGGCTTTGTGCGGGGGTGCATCTTGATCTCCCGCGGTAGGTGGCTGCCCTTGCGCCGGTTGCAGGTCGCACACGAGGCGACGATGTTCTCCCACACCGATTTGCCGCCGCGACTGCGCGGGATCACATGGTCGACCGTGAGGCCCGGTTTGCGCGTGCCGCAGTACTGACAGGTCCAGGAGTCGCGGGCCAGCACCGCCTTGCGGGTGATCTTGCGGCCGTGGGCGTCGCGTGGGATCCGTACGAACGAGATCAGCCGGATCACCGCCGGCCGATCGAGGCTGAGCCGCTCCGAACGGAGCGGGCGCTCGGCCCGCTCCAGCATCACCGCCTTGTCCTTCAGCACAAGTACGGCGGCGCGTCGAACCGTGCATACGTTGATCGGCTCGAAGCTGGCGTTCAGTACCAAGACGCGGCCGTGGCCGGGGAAGCTCTTGCGATAGCCGTTGGTGGTGGGATGGCCGTTCGCGCTCGCGCCGTTCTGTGACGGACCCCCATTGGCCCGTCCGTCGGCGGCCGAGGCGCGATGTCTAGCCATGATGGCGCCGGATTCTAGAGGGTGGCGCTCGTCAGCCTGCTGGGTATGAGCCCAGTAAGCGGACCGACTCGGCTTTGCCTCGCAGCCCCTCGATCGCTTCGGAGATGGGCGACTCCGAAGCCCGGCCGTCGAGATCGATGAAGAACATGTAGCGGCCAAGGCCCTGACGCAGCGGCCGGGACTCGATTCGCGTCAGGTTGATCTGTCGCCGCGAGAACTCGAGCAGGGCATCGACGAGGGCGCCCGAATGATCCTCGCCGAGCTCGGAGAAGACCAGCGACGTCTTCCACGAACCCTCACCCTCGGGCTCGGTGCCGAGTGGTGCGATCCACACGAAACGGGTGACGTTGTCGGGGGAGTCCTCGACCCCGGCGCGCAGTTCGATGCACCCGTATAGGTCGGCGGCGGCATGTGCGCCGAGCGCCGCCCAGGGTTGCTCGGTCTTGCTGACCGTGCGGACCGCGTCCGCCGTGCTGGCCGTTGCCCGCACCTCGGCGTCCGGGAGCTGCTCGCGGATGAAGCGCGCGCACTGGGCGCTGGCCTGCGGATGGGAGAGCACCGCGGTGATCTGCTCCAGGGGAAGCTCATTTCGTGCGATCAGGCTGACCCGGACCGGATAATCGAACTCGCCGACGATCGCCACCCCCTCGGCCTCGAGCGCAAGCGTGTCGAGGGTCGGCCGTACTGAGCCCTCGATCGAGTTCTCGAATGGCACCAGTGCCCGGTCCGCCTCGCCATTCTCGACCGCGACGATCGCGTCGTGGATCGTTGCAGCCGGCAGAGGCTCGAAGTCGGTGGCGGCGGTCGCATTGCGCAGCGCGTCCTCGGTGAACGTGCCGGCTGGGCCGAGATAGGCGATCCGGGTGCTCACGTGCCGGGGCGCATCGCGGTTTCGAGCGCCTGGCTTTCCTCCGGAGAGAGGTCGAACTCCGAGCGGCCCGCGGTGATCGGCTTCGCGTACAGGCGGGCCTGCTCGCGATGCAGGATCGAGGACAGCACGACCCCGGTGCCGTGGGAGTCGAGCAGGGCCACCGAGCTCGATTGCCGCCCGGTCATCTCTCCCATCGCGTCGTAACGGACCATGGCGCACTGGGTAATCGCCCCCTGCAGGCGCAGGTCGAGCTCCGCGTCGCGCCCCTCCAGCCTGCCGACCGAGTCCTTCACCTGGCGTCCAAGCTCGGCCAGGCGTTGGTCGAGCTGACCGGCGTGCTCGGCAAGAGTGCGCTCACCGTCCTCACCTGCGATCAGCTGCTGGGAGGTGCGGATGCGCCGCAACCGCCTGGCCAGCAGTGCGCAGACCCCGAGCGCCACTAATGCAAGCGCGCCGGCCGCGATGGCGATCATTCCTGCCGTGTCAGAGCTCACGGCGGCGAAGGATAGTTAGGCGCCTTGGGCCGCGAAAACCGAGCAGTTCGGTTGACCGAGGAGGCCGAAATGCGACAGTTTGCAGCGGCCTTACTGGAAGGTGACTGTGTAGGAGGCCTTGTTGTTGGATGAGACCTGCTCCCCGGGGACCGGCTTCACCTCGACGTCAAGCGTCGCCTGCCCCTTGGGCACCGGGGTAAGCGGGATCTTGACCGTCTGCGTCTCGCCGGGCCCGATCGAGGAGATCTGCTGCTCGATCGGCTGACCGCCGTTGACGGTCACCGAAACCGTGACCCCGGTCTCCGTTTGGTCGCCCTGGTTTTGGACCTGTACCTCGAGCTCCGGCTTGCCGCCAGCCGTCACGGTCGCCGGGACGCCGTCCTGAACGACCTGTCCGTTGGCGCTCGTCTGAATCAAGCCCAGCCCGTGGATACCGGGGGTGGCCGACGCCGTTCCGCTCACCTGGGCCAGCGCCGATTCGACCTTGGTCGAGTCCAGCCAGCTGTCGTCGGGCAGGAACTTGCTCTCGGGGATCGGCACGTCGTCGATGCCGTTGTCGCTCAGCGCCGTCTCCATGTCCGGCTTGGCGATCTGGCGGTAGAGCACGTCGCTGGCCAGCATCGCCTTCATCTGGAAGGTGATCTTCTTGATCGCCTGGGTGCGACCCTCGCTTCCGAGTGCGGTGGAGATCGAGTTGGCGATGTTGGTCAGCGCATTGCGGCGCAGCTGCATCGTCAGCTGGAAGGCCTTCTGCGCCGAGCTCATGTCCCCCGGAACGCTCAACCGGTCGGTCCGCTGCAGAAGGCTGTCGAGCTCGCTGCGGTAGGAGGCGATGTTGTTGGTGTACTCGGTGACGCTCAGCGACCCGGCGTTCTCGAGCTGCTTGAACAGCGAAGTGCTGGTCTGGTTGCTCTGCTGGACGATGTCGGCGACGTTCTTGCCGTAATCCCTCAGCGCTCGGTCATGGCGGGCGTTGAGGCAGCCCTTGACGCCGAGGACAAGCAGCACCAGCACCAGCAACCCGGCACCGGCAGCGATCGCGCGGCGCAGCATGATCTGCTGGCGCGGCGACCGCGGCAACCGTCGCCCGCCGCGGTTGCGCGGGGGCCTCGGTGCTGTGGGTGTTGCGGTCGGGGCTGGAGGATCCTCGTCGAAGAACTCCAAGGCGTGAGTCTCCCAGGGTCGCCAGGTCGGGTTCGCCTCGCGGAGAGTATGCCGCCCCGGGCAGCCGGTGCGCAGGAAACGTTGCGCTATTGGCTTTCCGATGGGGAATGCGAGCCCTCCGACAAGGATTGAGGCGGCGCGTCCCGAAGGCAAAGAAGCGGTGGTGGGCACAGTGATCATGAGCCGTTTCAAGGTCCGCGAGCGGTTGGGAAGCGGCGGGTTCGGCACGGTCTATCGGGCATGGGACGAGCGCCTTGAGCGCGACGTGGCGGTCAAGGTGATCGACCTGGGCGGTCAGCCAGTGGAGCGGGTGATGCGCGAGGCGCAGGCCGTCGCTCGCCTCAACCACCCCAGCGTCCTCACCCTCTACGAGCTTGGAGAGGACGGCCGCAGCGCCTATCTGGTCAGTGAGCTGATCGACGGCGCGACGCTGACTGAGATGCAACGTCAGGGGCTGCTCTCGGACCGCGACGTCGGGGAGGCCGCCGCCGATCTCAGCGACGCGCTGGAGCACGCCCACTCGCGCGGCGTCGTGCACCGCGACATCAAGCCGCAGAACGTCCTGCTCGCCGCCGACGATCGACGCGCCAAGCTGATGGACTTCGGGATCGCCCGCGTCCTCGATGGAGCTGGGATCACCGCCACCGGCGACATAGTCGGCACGCTCGCCTACATGGCGCCGGAGCAGGCCGAGGGGGATGACGCCGGCCCGCCGGCCGACGTCTACTCGCTTGCGCTCACCCTCTACGAAGCATGGAGCGGCGAGAACCCCAATGCCCGCTCGACGCCGGCGGCCACGGCGCGGGCGATCGGCGAGCCGGTGTCGCCGCTTGCCGAGATGCGCCCCGACCTCCCGACTGAGCTTTGCGATGCGATCGACGCCTGCCTGGAGGCCGACCCGGAGCTGCGCCCCCCGCTCGAGGAGCTCGCCGCGGCGGTCGAGGACACGCTGCCCGACCTCGAGGCTGGCCGCAGCGTGCCACGGCCCCGGCGTCGACGCCCATCTCTGGCCACCGCGATGGGGGCGCTGGCCGGCGGCGGCCCGGCGGAGCTGGCCTCGGCCGGAGCGGTCGCGGCGCTGACCGGTGCGGCGATGATCTTCACCCCGAACAGCGGCCCGGCCTGGGCCTACCTGCTCCCGATTGCCGCCGGACTGCTGACCTTTCTGTGGTCTCGACTCGGTTACCTGCTGGGCGCCGCTGGGCTGGTCGCCTGGTTGGCGGGGCCCGCGGGTCGCCCCGGCGCGGCACTCGTGGTCGGGGTGCTGACTCTGCCGCCGGTTCTGCTGCTCGGCGCAGGCGGCCGCGCCCTGACCTTGCCCGCCGCGTCGCCGTTACTCGGCTTGGCGGGTGCCGCACCGATCTACCCGGCGCTCGCCGGACTGGCGGGGCGGGCTCGCGACCGCCTTGTGCTGGGCGCTGCGGGCTACGCCTGGGTGGCGATCGCCGAGTCCGTCCTTGACCGCAAGCTCCTCTTTGGTCCGCAGCACGTCGCGCCCGCGGGATGGCAGCAGTCGGCCGGGCAGGCCGCGCGCGATCTGCTGCTTCCGCTAGCGGTCGATCCCACCTTCATATTCGGTCTCGCGCTGTGGTCGCTGGGTGCGCTGGCACTCGGCCTGGTCGTGCGTGGGCGCAATCCCGCCCTCGACCTTCTGGGCGCCCTTGTGTGGGTCGCGGCGCTGGTTGCGGCCCTGCGGTTGCAGGCCGGCAGCGTCGGTCCGTCGCCCGGGGTGTTGGCCGCGGCCGTGCTCGCGGTCGTCGCCACGGTGGTCGTCTGGCGCGCCAGGGGCGCGGCGGAGCCACGGGGGATATCGCTCGGACCCGATCCGGCACCGCTACGGGAAGCCAGTCGAGAAGCGACACTTTCGTAGGATTTCGGGCGCGGCGTCCTCGCGCCGCGGACTGCGCCCACCCCTGCCAAGGAGCCCCGCCATCAGCGTCCTGCGCAACCTCGAAGCACGGATCGAAGGCCTCGTCGAGGGCGTATTCAGCCGCGCGTTTTCCTCCGAGGTGCAGCCTGTCGAGCTCGCCCGCAAGCTGGCCAAGGAAATGGATGCCCACAAGACCGCCTCGGTTTCGCGGATCTACGTGCCGAACGAGTACACCGTCTACCTCTCCAAGCAGGACCGCTCGAAGCTGGAGGGCTATGAGCGCTCGCTCGAACAGGAGCTGTCCGGCTACCTCCTCGAGCATGCCCGGCGGCGCAGCTATGACCTGCTGACGAGGCCGGCGGTCGACTTTCAGACCGACGAGCGGCTACGGCTCGGCGAGTTCGGCATCCAGACCCGGCTCGTCAAGCCGGCTTCGCACGAGGGCGAGGCTCCCAGCCAGGGCGAAGAGGGCCACACGATGGTCTACTCGGCGGTGCGCGAGCGGGAGAAGGCGAAGCCGAGCAAGCGGCCAGAGGCCGCCCTGGTCGCGACCCGAGCGATCGTCTCGATCGGCGATCGTCGTTACGTGCTCGACGGGCCGAAGGCGGTGATCGGGCGCTCCAAGGACAGCGATTGCGTGCTCCGGGACCCCAACGTCTCGCGCCACCACGCGGAGCTGCGCCGGGCCGAGACAGGCGACTGGCATATCGCCGATCTCGGCTCCACCAACGGCGTCAAGATCAACGGGCGTCAGGTGTCCTCCTCCCGCTTGCGTCCCGGCGACGAAGTCACCCTCGGCACTTCCACGTTCAGCTTCGACATCGAGCAGTAGTTAGATGGGCGACGCCACGACTCCGCACGCCTGGAGGTCGCGCGTCGCGCGTCGCATCTCTTCGTCCTCGGCCGCTTGTGTGCTGGTCGCACACGTCGCGGCCTGGATCCTCGACCTGCTCGACGACGCGCGCCCCCAAGCGCACGCCGCCGTGGCATCGACCATCTAGGGCCAGTGGACTACGAGCCGATCTCGGTTGGGCTCAAGTTCGGCTTCATCGCCGTCCTCTACCTGTTCTTGCTCTGGATCGCGCGCAGCGCGCTCAAGGACCTGCGAGGCACGGCGGCGCCCGCACCCGATGCCACGGGACTGCACGGAGCGCCGCTTATGGACGGTAATGGCGGCTCCTCCTCCGAGGAGGGCTGGCTGGTGGTCGAACGCGGCGGCGGGCTGAAGGCTGGCTCGCGCTTCGATCTCTTCGGGGGACTGTCGATCGGTCGCTCGGTCGAGGCGGACGTTCAGATCGAGGACCGCTACGCCTCCGGCCTACACGCCAGGATCTACGCGCACCGTGGCCATTTCTATGTCGAGGACCTCAAGTCGACCAACGGCACGCTGCTCAACGACGAGGTCCTCGCCGGGGAGGCGGAGCTGGTGGCTGGCGATCTGATCAGGATCGGCGACACCGAGTTCCGCTTCGAACCGGGTGACTAGGGGCTGAACCGATGCTGAGGATCGCCGACCAGGCATACCGCACCGACACCGGCCGCCAGCGCCGGGCCAACGAGGACTCCTACTACGTGAGGGCGCCGGTGTTCGTGGTCGCCGACGGCATGGGGGGCGCCCAGGCCGGCGAGGTTGCTTCGCGGATCGCCGCGGAGGCGTTCGACCGCGAGCTCCCCGCCGGTCCCGAGGACGCCCTGCGGGAGGTCTTCAAGTCGGCCAACCGCGAGATTCACGAGCACGCCGCCAGCGACGAGAGCCACGCCGGCATGGGAACGACGCTCACCGCGGTGATCGTCGCTCCCGAGCGCGACGAGGTGGCGATCGGACATGTCGGCGACAGCCGCGCCTATCTGCTGCGCGACGGGAAGCTGGAGCGGCTGACCCAGGACCATTCGCTGGTCGAGGAGCTGCGCCGCAAGGGACAGCTCACCGACCAGCAGGCCGAGGAGCACCCGCAGCGCTCAATCATCACCCGGGCGCTCGGCCCCGACGAAGAGGTCGAGCCCGACCTCCGCACGGTCCCGGCACGCCCCGGGGACGTCTACCTGGTCTGCTCCGACGGCCTCACAACGATGATCGGGGAAGAGCAGATCACCAAGATCCTTCTCTCCTCGACCAGCCTCGATGCGGCCGTGCGTGCCCTCGTCGCGGAGGCCAACCGGGCCGGGGGGCGCGACAACATCACCGCGGTCGCCTTCAAGCTCGAGGAGGTCGGCGCGCCGGCCCCCGGGCCCGAGCACCCGACTCTGGTCGGGCCCGCGGCCGAGGCGGAGGGGCTGCGTGGCGACGAGGTGCGCCGGGTCGCGGCCGCCGAGGCTCGAGCGCGGGCCGAGGTGCCGCGAGGGAGGCGGGCGCTGAAACGGGCCGCCAAGGTGCTCGCGGTGCTGCTGGTGCTGGGCGCGGTCGGGTTCGGGGCCTGGTACGGCAACCGCCAGATCTGGTTCCTGGGCACCGACGACGCCGGGCGTGTGGCGCTCTACCGCGGCCTGCCCTACGACCTGCCGTTCGGCATCAGCCTCTACGAGGAGCGCTACGCGAGCCCGATCCAGACCAGCTCGGTGCCCAAGGACCGGCGGGGCTCGGTGACCGGCCACGAGCTGCGTTCGCGCAGCGACGCCGTCTCGCTGATCGAGGATCTCGAGCGCAGCGAGGGAGCGTTGCCATCCCCGTGAGCGCGAGGCTCTTGAAAAGAGCTTGGCCACGGGCCGAGCGCGAACAAGTGTTGATATGAGAAGCGCCCGCAACCGCGAGCTGATCGCGCTGGTGCCGGTGGCGTTGCTGCTCACCGCCGGATTCACGGCCGTGTTCATCCAGGGCGGGACCCGCTTCGGCAACCTCAGCATCCTCTACGGCGGCTACTTCCTGGCCATCTGCGTCGCCGGCCACCTCTATCTGCGGGCTCGGCTGCCCTATGCGGATCCCTACCTATTCCCGCTGATGGCGCTGCTCGCCGCCTTCGGGCTGATCGTCATCTACCGAATCGACGAGACCCTGGCCCGCGACCAGGCCAACTGGTTCGTCCTCGGCCTCCTCCTCTTCGCCCTCACAATCCACTTCCTGCGCGACTACGAGCTGCTGGAGCGCTACCGCTACCTGATCGCCACCCTCGGAATCGCGCTGCTGCTCGCGCCCCGGCTGCCCGGCATCGGACAGCAGGTCAACGGCGCCTATCTTGGGGTGAAGATCGGCTCGGTCTCGTTCCAGCCTGCAGAGTTCTCGAAGATCTGCATCGTCATCTTCCTGGCCAGTTACCTGCGCGAGCATCGCGAGGTGCTGATCGTGGGAGCGCGCCGCATCGCGGGGATCACGTTGCCACCGCTCAAGCACCTCGGGCCGTTGCTGGTGATCTGGGGCGCCTCGATGTTCATGCTCGTCTACATCCGCGACCTCGGCAGCTCGCTGATGTTCTTCGCGGCGATTCTGGCGCTGCTCTACGTCGCCACCGGGCGCTTCTCGTTCGTGGTGATCGGGATGGCGCTGTTCCTGGTCGGCGCCTGGTTCTTCGCCAACACCGTGCCTCACGTGCACGAGCGCGTCGACGTCTGGCTCGACCCTTACCAGCATCCCCAGCAGTCCGGCTACCAGGTGTTGCAGTCGATCTTCGCCCAGGCTGACGGCGGCCTGTTCGGACAGGGGTTCGGGCAATCGCTGCTGTTCATTCCCGGCAGCCATCCACCGGTTGCGCTTCTGCCAGCCGCCCAGACAGACACGATCTACGCCCTGATCGTCGACGAGCTGGGTCTGTTCGGCGCCTCGGCGGTCTGCCTGATCTATCTGCTGATCGCCGCCCGCGGCTTCAAGACCGCGATCATCGCCAGCGACGGCTTCTCGAAGCTGCTTGCCACCGGGTTGACCGCCGTGTTCGCGATCCAGGCATTCGTGATCATCGGCGGGGTGACGAGGGTGATACCGCTGACCGGGGTCACCCTGCCGTTCGTCAGCTACGGCGGCAGCTCGATCGTCGCCAACTTCGTGCTGCTGGCCCTGCTGCTGCTGATCTCCGACCGCGCCCGCCGCCAGCTCATCGGCGCTCCCGACGGCGAGTCCCTACCGTCGTGAGCGCGAGGCTCAGCAAAGGAGCATTGTGCGGGGCCGAGCGCGAACCAGTGGGTGTGCTGTGAACGCCCAGGTCGCAAAGCTGTACGGGCTGATCGTGCTGATGTTCGCGGTGCTGATCGGCTTCACCTCCTACTGGGCCGTGTTCGACGCCCAAGCGCTGAAGGACAAGCGCGCCAACCGGCGCCCGCTGCTCGAGGAGCTGCAGGTCCACCGCGGAACGATCTTCGCCGACGACGGCTCGGTGATTGCTCGCTCGACCAGGGAAGGCAGGGGGTCCAGCCGTTTCTATGTGCGTCACTACCCCGAAGGCAGCCTGTTCGGGCATCCGATCGGCTACAGCTTCCTCGACCTCGGCCAGGCCGGGTTCGAGCGCTACCACAACGACGAGCTGGTCGGCAACAAGTCCGAGTTCACCTCGATCCTCGACCAGCTCCAGGGCCAACGCCAGCAGGGCGACAACATCGTCTCCTCGATCGATCCCGCCGCGCAGCGGGTCGCACTGGAGCAGCTCGCGGGGCGGACGGGTGCGGTGGTGGCGATCGAGCCGCAGACCGGAAAGGTCCGCGCCCTGGTCAGCCAACCGCCCTACGACCCCAACCAGGTCCCCAATCACTTCGCCCAGCTCAACAAGGAAGCCGGTTCGCCGCTGTTCGACCGAGCTACCCAGAGCGGCTACGCCCCCGGCTCGACCTTCAAGGTCGTGACCGCTACGGCGGCGCTCGACACCGGCAAGTTCACCCCCGACTCGGTGATCAACGGCCGCTCGCCGATCCCGATCGAGGGCGTTCCGCTCTCCAACGCGGGCGGCGAGCAGTTCGGCTCGATCTCGCTCACCGACGCGCTCACCAACTCGGTCAACACCGTTTTCGCGCAGGTGGGGGAGAAGGTCGGCACCTCGACGATGTACCAGTACATGGACCGCTTCGGCTTCAACTCTCCGCCCCAGATCGACCTGCCCAGCGACGAGCTGGCGACCAGCGGCGTGAAGGAGAACGGCCACCTGCTCGGCCCGGGCGACGCGATCGACATCGGCCGCGTCGCAATCGGGCAGGAGCGCCTCTCGGTCACGCCGCTGCAGATGGCGGAGGTTGCGTCGACGGTTGCCAACGGCGGCGAGCTGATGAGGCCGCAGCTCTGGGACCGCGTCGTCGACCCAGACGGCCGCACCGTTAAGCGCATGAACCCGACCGTGCAGTCGCAGGTGATGAAGCCCCAGACCGCGACCGAGCTCAACGACATGATGCAGAACGTGGTCAATGACGGCACCGCGGCCGGTGTTTTTCCCTCCTCGCTGCGCGTCGCCGGGAAGACTGGAACCGCCGAGCTGGGCAGCGGGCGAGCGGGGTGCTCGCTTCCGAACCAGGCCTGGTTCATCGGCTTCGCCCCGGCCGACAACCCGAAGATCGCGGTAGCGGCGACGATCGAGTGCACCTCGAGCTTCGGCGCCCAGGTCGCCGGCCCGATCACCCGCGCGGTGATGGAGACGATCCTCAGTGAAGGACAGTAGGCGTGCCTGAGGTCGCCGAGAACCAACTGGTCGACAACCGTTACCGGGTGATCGGGCGGATCGGCTCCGGTGGCATGGCCGATGTCTGGGTCGCCGAGGACACCCATCTGCAGCGCAAGGTTGCGCTCAAGGTCCTGCACCACCGCTTCGCCCAGGACCAGGAGTTTGTGGAGCGCTTCCGCCGTGAGGCGGAGGCGGCGGCCGGCCTTCAGCACCCCAACGTGGTCGGCGTGTTCGATCGCGGCGCCGTCAACGGCACTTACTACATCGCGATGGAGTACCTCGATGGGCGCACGCTGAAGGAGCTGATCGACGCCGGCCTCACCCCGACGGCCGCAGTCGCGCTCGTGCGCCAGATCCTCGAGGCGGCTCGCTTCGCGCACCGTCACGGCATCGTGCACCGTGACCTCAAGCCCCAGAACGTGATCGTCGATTCGGAGGGCCACGCGACGGTCACCGACTTCGGCATCGCCCGCGCCGGCGTCTCGGAGATCACCCAAACCGGCTCGGTGATGGGGACCGCGCACTATCTGTCTCCCGAGCAGGCCCAGGGGCTGGAGGTGACGCCGTCGTCCGACCTCTACTCGATCGGCGTGATCCTCTACGAGGCGCTGACCGGCCAGGTCCCCTTCGAGGGCGACAGCACGGTCGCCGTGGCCCTCAAACAGGTCTCGCAGGCGCCCCAGCGGCCCAGCGCAATCAACCCGCAGGTCTCTCCGGCCCTCGATGCGGTCGTGATGCGGGCGCTCGCCAAGGGCCCGGCGCAGCGGTTCGCCGACGCCGAGGCGTTCGCCGCCGCCCTCGACGCGGCGGAGCGCGATCCGGCTTCGGCGCCTCCGGGATCCACCGCGACCTTCGCGCCGCTGCCACCGGCGCAGGCGCCAGCCGAGGCGGCGGCTGCGGATGGCGGCCCGACACCACCGGGGGCCGAGGACGAGGAGAAGCGACGCCGCTGGCAATGGGTCGTGGGGGCGATCCTGCTCGGCTTGGTCGTCGGCCTGGTCCTCAGCCAGCGCAGTGCCCCGAAGGCCGACGTCCCCGACGTGATCGGGCAGAACCTCTCCGACGCCAAGACGGTGCTGCAGGTGAAGGGGTTCGATGTTCAGACAGACACCGTTCATCGCCTCGCTGCCAAGGACATCGTCCTCGAGCAGGACCCGCCGGCGGGGCAGGCAAGCCAGAGCTGCGACCTTCTGAAGCTCTCTTGCACCAAGCCGACCGTGACCCTGACCGTCAACGCCGGCCCCGGGCAGGCGAAGGTCCCCTCGGTGACCGGCCTCGACCAGACCGCCGCGGAGAGCAAGCTGGCGGCCGCGCACTTCAAGGTCGCGGTGGTCAAGGCGGCGTCGGACAGCGTCCCCGCGGGCACCGTGATCAGCAGCGACCCCACCGGAGGATCCCTGGCCCGACAGGGCTCGGAGGTGACGATCAACGTCTCGCGCGGCCCGAAGAAGGTCGATGTGCCGCTCGTGGTCGCCGAGACGCAGGCGGTCGCCGAGTCCGAGATCCGCGGCGCCGGTCTGGTCCCGTCGGTGGTCAAGCGTCAGGACAACGCGCCCGCGGGGCAGGTGCTCCAGCAGGCGCCCGACGCCGGCCAGCGGGTCGACCAGGGCTCGACCGTGACAATCGTCGTCTCCAGCGGCCAGGCGAAGGCGACGGTGCCCAACGTGATCGGCAAGACGCAGTCGAGCGCGGTCTCGGCCCTTCGCTCGAAGGGCTTTGCCGCCTCGGTCCAGTCGCAGGAGGTCACCGTCGCGACCCAGGACGGCAAGGTGGTGGACCAGTTCCCGTCGCCGGGCGGCTCGGCGACGAAGGGCAGCACGGTGACGATCTTCGTCGGGCACTTCACCACGCCGACCCCACCACCGACGACCACGACGACGCCGACCACCCCCGTTCCACGGGCCGGCTAAGCGGATGCGCGTCGCCGTCCTCTCCGGGGGCCGCTCCAGCGAGCACGAGGTCTCGCTGCGCTCCGGCGCCTCGGTCGCCGAGGGCCTGGGGCAGGCGGGGCACAAAGCGGTCGCTGTGCTGATCGACCGCGAGGGGGGGTGGTCCTGCGACGGCGAGGCGGTGCGGCTGGCGCCCGGCACGGGGCTGCTCGACTGCGAGGTAGCGTTTCCGGTCCTGCACGGGCCGTTCGGGGAGGACGGCACCGTGCAGGGACTGCTCGAGTGCCTCGATCTGCCCTACGTGGGAGCCGACGTGCTCGCCTCGGCCCTTTGCATGGACAAGCTCAGCTTCAAGCGCCTGCTCGCCTACTTCCGCATTCCCCAGGTCGATTTCGTCGAGGCGGGCGAGGAGGGCTGGCGAGAGCGCGCCGCCTCGTTTGGGCTGCCGCTCTGGGTGAAGCCCTCGCGGCTCGGCTCGAGCGTCGGGATCAGCAAGGTGAGTTCGCGGGAGCGTGGGCTCGACGAGGCGGTCGAGCTTGCCGCCCGCCATGACCCGCGGGTGATCGTCGAGGCGCCGGCGAGCGGTAGGGAGGTGGAGTGCTCGGTGCTCGGCAACGACGAGCCGCAGACGTCGCTGCCGGGTGAGATCGTCGCCCATGCCGACTGGTACGACTACGAGGCCAAGTACTCGGAGGGCGGCATGGATCTGGTCGTGCCGGCGCCGATTGAGGAGCCGATCCTCGAGCGGGTCCGCGAGCTGGCGGCGCAGGTCTTCTCGCTGACCGGCTGCAGCGGCATGGCACGCTGCGACTTCTTCATCACCGAGGAGGGCGAGGTGCTGGTCAATGAGATCAACACGATCCCCGGCTTCACCGAGACCAGCGTCTACTCGAAGCTCCTCGAGGCCAGCGGCATCGGCTACCCCGACCTCTGTGACCGCCTCGTTGGGCTCGCCGTCGAGCGGCACCAGCGGGTGCGCTCGTTCGAGTTCTAGCCGCCGCTAGCCGATCAGCTTGATGTCGGAGATCTGCGCCTGAAAGCGGAGCGGGTCGTCCTTGGCGGGCCCGAGCCGGGTGAACCAGAGCAGGAAGTACTGCGCCGCTCCGTTCGGCTTCAGAGCGATCAGCTGGCGTTCGCCCGCGTTGCTGATTGTCCCGATCGGGTTGCCCCAACCGCCGATGTCGGCCGGCGCCGCGCCCGAGGCGGCGAATACCTCCGCGTTGAAGCCGGGGGTCTGAGAGCGCACCTCCATCTTCTTCGGCTTCGCGGGGGAGTTCGTCTTCACGTATATGCCGACGCCGGGATCGAGCCCGATTTTGGTTCCCGCGAAGTTGTCGGAGTCGTAGTGCTCGGTGGTCCAGGCGGTTCCGATCGGATCCCCGTCGACCGCCAAATGGACCAGGCTGCCGTCCTCTGTGTTGTCGCCCTCGGGGTCGAAGTCGGTCGCCGAATGGATGGAGATCTCCTTGCCCGCGACGGCACCGCCACCGCCACCGACGTTTCCGCTCGAGATCAGCATCACCGCCGCGATCGCTCCTGCGGCGAGGGCGAGCACCCCGAGTACCCCAGCGAGCGAGCGCCAGCCCCGCCCCCGCAGCCATCGCCGTCGCGGCCGCACCGCTTTGAGCACCGTGGTCGCCTCGCCCTCGGTCGATCCGGCCCGCGCCGCCTCGACCTCGAGAGCGGTCTCGAGGTCGGCGATCATCTCCCCGACGCCCTTGTAGCGCTTCGAGATGTCCTTGGTCGTTGCCCGCTCGATCGTCAGTGCCGTCGCGGCCGAGATCTCGGGGCGGCGCCGCTGCACGTCCGGCAGCTCCTCGTTCACGTGCTTCATCGCCACCCCGACCTGGGTGTCGGCGCTGAACGGAACGTCGCCGGTCAGCATCTCGTAGAGAACGACCCCAAGCGAGTAGACGTCGGAGCGCGGGTCGACGCCATGGCCCATCGCCTGCTCGGGCGAGACGTAGTCGGTCGTGCCCAGCACCCGGCCGGTATCGGTGACGCCGTGCTGCTCGAGCTGGCGGGCGATCCCAAAGTCGGTCACCTTGGCGCGCCCCTCGGCATCGATCAGCACGTTCTGCGGCTTGATGTCGCGGTGCACCATCTTGCGGGCGTGGGCGACGGTGAGGCCGCGGGCGATCTCGATCGCGTAGGCGAGCGCCTCCTGCGGGTCCAGGGGCCCGAGCCGCTTGATCCGCTGCTTGAGGTTCTCGCCCTCGACGTACTCGAAGACGATGTACGGATGGCCGCCGTCCTCGCCGGCGTCGATCACCGCCACGACGTTGGGGTGGGAAAGCTTCGCGACCGCGCGCGCCTCCCGGCGAAAGCGCTCCAGCTGCTCGGGCTGCTCGGACATCTCGCGGTGCATGACCTTCACCGCGACCTGCCGGTCGAGCGTCGCGTCGCGCGCCAGGTAGACGGTCGACATGCCGCCACTGCCGAGCTTGGCCTCGAGCCGATAACGGCCCGAGAGGACCGTTCCGATCATCTGAGCGCTTGTGGAGCGGGCGTCCATTCGTCTCTGATCACTGAGGTTCGCGCATCCGGCACGTATTCTCGGCAACTCCGTGCCCGTAGAGATTCGCTACCTGACAGACCCTGCCTGCTCCTGGTCGTGGGGCAGCGAGCCCAAGCTTCGCAAACTCATGTGGGAGTTTGACCGCGAGCTCCGATTTATCTGGGTGATGGGCGGTCTGGCGCGCCAGTACGGCCCCGAATATCGCGACGAGGAGGGACGTATCGGGTCGGGGCCGGACTGCTTCGCCGACCTGATGTCGCACTGGCTTGCCGTCGGTGAAGTGACCGCGATGCCCTGCGACCCGCGAATCTGGACCCAGAACCCGATTCGCAGCTCCTATCCCGCTTGCATGGCGGTCAAGGCGGCGGGCGAGCAGGGCTCGGAGCACGAGTACCGCTATCTACGTCGCCTGCGCGAGGGACTGATGGTCGAGCGGCGAAAGCTCGATACCGCCGACGCGCTCGTCGCCGAGGCCGGGCCCGTGGGGCTCGACGTCGACCGGTTCCGGATCGACCTCGACTCGCACGCGATCACCGAGCTGTTTGCCGCCGACCTCGACGAGGTGCGCGACGTCCCCGAGGAGGCGCGGGCAGCCGGCCAGGTGCGGACCACCGAAGGCAGGGAGCGGGTCCCGTTTTCCACCGCGATCTTCATCGGCGCCGACGGCCGGCGACACAGCGTCTTCGGCTGGCAGCCGTACAGCGCCTACCGCGACGCCGCGCTGGCCGCGGGAGCGTCGCCGGTAAACGAGGGGCCGCTCGAGCCACTGGCCGCGATCGACCGCTTCGGCCCGATCGCGACCGCAGAGGCGGAGATGCTGTCCGGGCGGCCACGGCCGCTTGTCGAAGCCGAGCTCTGGGGCTTGGCGACCGAGTGGAAGCTGAAGCCGGTCAGCGTGCTCACCGGGACGCTGTGGGGGCAGCCCTAGCTCCGGCGATCAGCCGGAGCGGCGCACCTCACGTGGCCCAGTGGTTGCCCTGCCGATCCGCTTCGCACCGGGGTAGTGGCGATGGAGGATCTCCAGCGCGGCGTGCTCGTCATCCGCGGCGACCACGCAGCAGAACCCGCAGCCCATGTTGAAGACGTCATGCATTTCGTCGTCTGAGACCTGGGCGCGCTCCTGGATCAGACCGAACACGGGCGGCGCCGGCAGCGGGTCGTCGATCTGGTAGCCGACCTCGGCCCGCAGACGCAGCAAATTTCCAAGCCCGCCGGAGGTGATGTGGGCGAGGCCGCGCGTCGCGACGGCGGAGCCCAGAAGCTCGAGCACCGGGCGAACGTAGATCTCGGTCGGGGTCAGCAGCACCTCGCCGAGCGGCGCTCCGAGCTGCTCGTCGTCGAGCGGGATGCCGTCGAGCGCACCGCGCGCGAGCGTGTAGCCGTTGGAGTGAAGACCGGACGACGGAAGGCCGAGGACCGCGTCGCCGGGCTCCACCGCGGAGCCATCGACGATCGCGTCCAGGGCGACGGTTCCGAAGCAGGCTCCGGCAAGGTCGAAGCCACGCACCATGTCGCCGAGCTGGGCCAGCTCCCCGCCCGGGATCTCGATCCCGGCGACCTGCGCTCCCCGGGCAAGCCCGACGCCGATCTGTCGGCTGACTTCGGCATCCGCGATCTCCGCCGCGATGTAGTCGAGCATCGCCAGCGGCTCGGCCCCGACGCAGATCACGTCGTTGACGTTCATCGCCACGCAGTCGATGCCGACGCTGTCGTACCGACCCAGCTGCTCGGCGACCGCCAGCTTGGTGCCGACTCCGTCGGTTGAGAGGGCGATCCCGGTCCGCTCGTCGATGCGAATCACGCTCGCGTAGTGCCCGGGCAGCGGCACCTGGCGAGACGGCCGACCCAGCTCGATCGCACCCAGGGCTTCGACCAGCGCCGATACCGCCGAGTCGGCGGCGCTCTGGTCGACCCCCGCGCTGGCGTAGGCGTCGGTCTCGTTCACGCGGCTCGGCTGTCTTGGGCGCTCACGTCACCCTTTCGCGGTCGCCGATCTCCATCAGCTTCGATTGAACCTCAGCCTCCGGTCGCCTGCGCAGGCGCCGCAGGCGCGCCAGCACGATCGCGGCCAGCCCGGCGCGGTAGGCGGCATAGGGCCAGAGGGAGCGGTCGCGCTCGACCTGGCGGATCAGCCTCTGCGAGGCGAGCGCAGAGGCGAACGACGCGGCGACGCCGACCCTCATCGCCTTGCGCAGCGAGGGATCGGTGCCGCGGCCGTGAAGGCGGGCGCCCTTCAGCATCGCCGCCCCGACGATGATCGGAAGCGCGACCGTGCGCGACAGCAGATTGGCCTGCTCGCGCGTGAAGCAGCGCCAGCGGGCCGCGGCCAGCGTGGCGCCGTTACGCGACACCCCCGGCGCCAGAGCCGCCGCCTGGGCGACTCCGAGGGCAAGCCCATCGAGCGTCGTCGCCTCGCCTCGCCCCCGCCGCTGGGGGCGCCGGTCGGCGAGGACCATCGCAGCCGCCCCTGCGAGCAGGCCTATAGCCGTCGTCCGAGGGCCCCCGAGGCGGCGCTCGATCGATCGCTCCAGCGTGTATCCGACCAACGCCGGGGGGGCGAACGAGAGAATCAGCACCGCCGCCCGGCGGGCGTCGAATGAGCGCAGCTCGTCGGCGATCACGCGCCGTTGACCAACCAGCAGTGCGGCGGCCGCCCCGGCATGCAGAGCCACCTCGAAGCTCTTTCGAAGCTCTGGATCGAGCCCGTCCCAATCCCACCCCGCGAGCCAGGGCACCAGCACCAGGTGGGCGGAGCTGGAGACGGGAAGCAGCTCGGCGGGGCCCTGGATCAACCCCAGCGCGATTGCGCGGCGCGCAGGTATCGACACCGGCGCCTCCGCGGTCGGACCCCTTCCGTCCTCTGACGCCGCGCTCAACCGCCGCTCGTCCCGGCGGGCTCGGGTTCCGGTGTCTCCTCGTCAGGGTCCCCACCGCGCCGTCGCTTGACCACCAGGTAGACGATCGCGCCGACGATCGCCGCCACGATGACGTAGTCGAGGTAGCCGAGGTTGTGGCGCCAGTGCTCCCAGTTGTCGCCGACCTTGCGGCCGACCAGGGCCAGCATCAGGACCCAGGGAATGGAGCCGAGGGTGGTGAGTACCGTGAAGCGCCAGAATGGCATCCGCGCCACTCCGGCGGGCAGGGAGATGAAGGTGCGGATGATCGGCAGCATGCGGCTGAAGAAGACCGTCGCGCTCCCGTAACGCTGAAACCAGCGTTCGGTCAAGGCGAGCTGACGCGGGTTGACGTGGAAGACGCGGTTGCGCTCGAGCAGCTCCAGTCGGCCGTAGTAGCCCAGCGCGTATGCGATCCAGGAGCCGACCACATTCCCCAACACTCCCGCGCCGACGATCCCGAACAGGGTCAGGTCGCCCTTCGAGACGCTGAAGCCCGCGAAAAGCATGATCGCTTCACTGGGCACCGGGATGCAGGCGGACTCCAGCGTCATCAGGAGGAAAACCGCGGGGAGGCCGACCGACCCGATGAAGTCCGTGCAGACGTTGATGATCGGGTCGAGAACGACGTCGGAGATGCTGGCGAGTATGAGCATGGGCGCGCCGGAGCCCGGCTGAGCGGACGCTACATGCTAGGCGACCGGCAGGTTCGTTGCCGAGGCGAGCTGCGGCCCCCAGGACTCCCGCACCGCCGTCTAGAATCGACCGGTTACATGCGGCGCTTGAACCACCCCGTCTACCGGGGCCGAACCCTTCAGATACTGGCCGACGTGGCGCTCTGCGCGCTCGCGTTCCTGCTCGCCTTCCGCCTCCGCTTCCTCGACGAGGCGCACGGCATCCCGGACCGCTACTGGACGCTGTTCCTTCAGTCGGTCGCCTTCGTCGCGGTCGGCAAGGTGATCGTCTTCGCCGCCTTCGGCCTCTACCAGAAGTGGTGGCGCTACGTGGGCCTGCGCGACTTCGCCGGGATCGTTCGCGCCGTCGCCGTGTCGAGCCTGATCCTGATCTTCGTCTTTACGGTCGCGAAGCCGTTCGACGACAGCTTGCCTCGCTCGGTCGGCGTGATCGACTTCATGTTCACGCTGATGCTGGTCGCCGGGGCGCGCCTTCTGGTCAGGCTGGTGGTCGAGCGGCCGGGTCGCGGCGCCCGCATCGTCCGCGGCCGCGACGTGCTCGTCGTCGGCGCCGGTTCGGGCGGGCAGATGGTGGTCCGCGAGCTGCAGCTCAACCCGAACCTCGGCTCGGTGGCGATCGGCTTCATCGACGACGACGCCCGCAAGCAGGGGATGCGGATGTTGGGACTGAAGGTGCTTGGAACCACGGCCGAGATCGGCAAGATCCTCGACGAGACCGAGCCCGACGAGGTGGTGATCGCGATTCCGTCGGCGCCAGGCACCCTGCGCGCCCAGGTCGTGGCGGCCTGCCGCGGGCGCGAGATCCCCGTGCGCACGCTGCCCACCGTCTTCGAGCTGCTGCGCGGCGGCGTGCAGCTGACCCGGCAGCTTCGCGAGGTCCAGGTGGAGGACGTCCTGGGCCGCGATCCGGTCCACGTCGAGCTGGATCGGGTCGGCGCCTACCTGGAGGACCGCAAGGTCCTGGTCACCGGCGCCGGCGGCTCGATCGGCTCCGAGCTTTGCCGGCAGATCGCCCGCGTGAACCCTCGCCTGATGGTGATGCTCGACCAGTCGGAGAGCAACCTTTTCGGGATCGACCGCGAGATGGTCGAGGAGCGCCACTTCACCAACGTCGAGTCGGTGCTGGCCGACTGCCGCGAGCCGGCGCGGATGCTCGAGGTGATGCAGCGCTTCAAGCCCGAGGTGGTCTTCCACGCCGCCGCCTACAAGCACGTGCCGCTGATGGAGGCAAACCCCCTGGAGGCGATCCGCAACAACGCGATCGCGACCCGGATCACAGCCGAGACCGCGGCCGCCTCCGACGTCGAGCGCTTCGTCCTCATCTCCACCGACAAGGCCGTGAACCCGAAGACCGTGATGGGGGCTTCGAAGGCGATGGCCGAGTGGATCGTCGAGGTGGCGGGCCAGAAGCATCCGCACACCCGCTTCGTCAGCGTTCGCTTCGGCAACGTGCTCGCATCGTCCGGGAGCGTGGTGCCGATCTTCCGTCGCCAGATCGAGCGCGGTGGCCCGGTCACCGTCACCCACCCGGAGATGACGCGCTATTTCATGACCATCCCCGAGTCCGTGCAGCTGGTGATCCGGGCCGGGGACATCGGGGCCGGCAAGGGCGAGGTCTTCGTCCTCGACATGGGCGACCCGGTTCGGATCGAGGACTTGGCCCACAACATGATCCGGCTGGCTGGATACGAGCCCGAGACCGACATCGCGGTCGAGTTCACCGGGATCCGCCCCGGCGAGAAGCTGCAAGAGGAGCTGTTCGGGGATAACGAGCGGTCCCAGCCGACCGCGGCAAAGAGGATTCTGCGGGCGGTGAGAGAGGTCCCGCTCGACGCCGACTGGGTGGTCGCCACGCTCGACCGAATGGAGCAGCTCGTGCTCACCGGCGACGAGTCTCACCTGGCCGAGCAGATCGTCGCGCTGGTCACTTCCAGCGACGGTGGAGAGACGGCGGTCGTCTACGACAAGTAGCCTCCGCGGCTCGCTGCCGTGGAGTTGATCAAGGAAATCGGGGCCATCGCCGGGCTGGGCGCTTTCGTGGGCTTGGCGGTCTTGTCGCTCCTCTACTTCTCACAGGCTCGCGACGTGCGCCGCCTTCGCGACTGGGCAGGCCGCGCTCCCGAGCGCGACGCCGAGGGCGTTGAGGCGACCTCAGACCTGGCGGCGGAGCGGGCGGAGGAGATACGCAAGGTCGAGGAGGAGCGCCGCAAGCGCGATGAGGTGCAGACGGCTGAGCGTCAAGCCACGACGAAGCGGGAGCAGCGCCGCCAAAGGCGCGAGGCCGGGCTTCCGGCGCAGACGCGCATGGAGCGGCTTCGGCAGTTCTTCAGCCGCGGGCCCGGGGGGCGTATGCCGGAGCCGCGCTATCTGGCGGTGGTGATCGGCGCTGTGATCGTGCTCGGGGTTGGCGTGGCTGCTGCGGCTACACAGCTCCTCGGGGGCAGCGGCAACGACAAGGGATCGACCAACGGGGTCGTGAAGCCAAGTCAGGTCGAGGTGGCCGTCCTCAACGGGACCAACCCGCCCGTGCAGGGGCTCGCGGGCACGGTCGGCAACAAGCTCGAAGGGAAGGGATTTAAGGTCGGCGTTGTGACCAACAGCCGCAACAGCTTCACCCAGAGCGTCATCATGTTCACCCGCGGGCACAAGCCCGAGGCGGTCAAGGTCGGGAAGGGCCTGGGGATCAACAAGGTGGGCTTGATGACGCCTGAGATCAGGGGCGACTCCGCCGGGGCAATGGTCTCCGTGGTCGTGGGCCAGGACAAGGCCAACATCGGCGGCTAGGCGCCGCAATTGTTTGCGCGCCGGCGTCTCGCGCGCCGGATCCGGGGTTGCAGCGCAAGTAATCTGGCCGTCGTGGAGCTCGATCGTGAGCAGCGACGACGCCTGACGGCGAATCGGGTTCTCGCCCCGGCGATCTTCGCGCTGCTGGTCGTCGCGACGGTCGCCGCATTTGCCGCTGCGCAGCGCCTCAAGCGGGAGCCGTTGATCCTCGACAAGGTGACGTTCAACCCCCTCGTCAACGGGCAGACTGTGATCACACCGAACGGTGACGGCCAGACCGATCTGGCGCGGATCCGGTTTCGCCTCACCCGGTCGGATCCGGGGATCGTCCAGATCATCGATCGCCACGACCACCCCGTGAAGACGTTCACGGTCAAGGTCCTGAGCAAGCGCAACCGGGTGTTGGATCGACTGCCTCCGGGCGCGACGCTCCCCGCCTACAAGATCCTCGCGGTGCGCTGGAACGGTCGCACCAATTCCGGCAGGCTAGCGCCAACGGGGCCGTATCGCCTGCGTGTCAGATTGCTCGACGAGGATCGAACACTGGACGCGGTCGGGCGGATCAGGCTGCACACGCTTCAGCGAATCTCGAGCCCGGGGCCCGGCGGCTGATGGGGAATGTCCTAGCGGTGGCGGGCTTGTTCGCGGCGGTGTTCGCAGCCGCTGCCGCGATGCTCTGGGAGGCGTCGCCGCGCCGTTCGGCGACGATGCTGATCGCCTTGGTGCTGATCCCGGTGCTGATCCTCGCCGACCAGTGGCACTCGGCCGAGATCACCGATCTGCGCGACCACGTCGCCCGTTTCGTCGCCCTAGGCGCCGTGGCGGTGATTGCGGTTGCCGTCTTGACTGCCTTGTTCCGCCGCCGCCCGATGCTGCTGCCCCTCGCGGTGATCGCCGCGGTTCCATTCCGCGTCCCGATCCACGCCGGCGGCCAGGAGGCAAACCTCCTTGTCCCCCTCTACCTCGTGATCGCCGGCGGAGTGCTGGCCGTGGCCTGGAGGCAGTGGCTGGAGCACCAATGGGGGGAGCACCATGACGCGCCTTCTGCGGGTGGTGCGGAGGTCGCGGTCGCGGACCGCGCGCAGGGTTCGAGCACGGCCGCGAGCGCGACCTCCGTGACAGGACCCGCAGCCGGGCGCATCACGCTGCTCCCCAAGGTCCTCGCCGCCGTCCTCGTCCTCTACGCCCTCCAATCCGTCTACTCCGAGGACTTCTCCCGCGCCCTTCAGAACGTTGCCTTCTTCTACGTTCCGTTCGCGCTCGCCTTCATCCTGCTGGCCGAATGGCGCTGGGACCGCCGCCTATTGGTGTTGGGGCTCGGTGTGGTCGCCGGCGAAGCGCTGCTCTTCGTTCTCTTCGGCTTCTGGGAGTACGCGGCGCGCCACCTGATCTGGAATCCCGAGGTGATCCAGTCGAATGACTTTCACACCTACTTCCGGGTCAACTCCCTGTTCTGGGACCCCAATATCTTCGGGCGTTATCTGGCGCTGACGATCACCGCGATCGCCGCCGCGCTGCTTTGGGGGCGCAGCCCCCGTCTCGTGCTTTGGCTCGGCTCCCTCGTCGCGGTGCTGTGGCTGGGCCTGATCACGACCTTCTCGCAATCGAGCTTCGTCGCACTGCTGGTCGGGCTTGCCGCATTGGCCGCGCTGCGCTGGAGCGCTCGTTGGACGCTTGCCGCCTGCGGCGGCGCAGCGATTCTCGCGGTCGCCTTCGTGCTCGCCGCCGGGGGCTCGCTGAAGATCAACCTCTCAACCGAGCACACCCTCAACAAGGACACCAGCGGTCGCGCCAACCTGGTCAGCGAAGGGATCGCGCTGTTCGGCGATCGGCCGCTGTGGGGATATGGCTCTGGCTCCTTTTCGGTCGCCTACCAGAAGCACCGAACCGGAGGCAACGGGCGACTGAGCGTGTCGCACACCGAGCCGGTCACCGTCGCCGCCGAGCAGGGCCTGCTCGGCCTCCTCGCCTACCTGGCCCTGCTCGCGGTGGCCTTCGCCACCCTGGCACGTGGGTTCATGGGACTGATGCCGGGGCTTCGGGCGCCACCTTCCACGACAGGACCCTCAGCCGAGCGGGTCGTGCTGGTCGCGGCCCGCGCGGCCGTCTTCGCCTGCTTCTTGGCGCTAATAGCCCACACGATGGCCTACGCCGGCTTCCTCGAGGACCCCCTCACCTGGGTGCTGCTCTCGATCGGAGGCTCGCTTGCCATTGCACCCCAACTCGCGATGGAGCAGGGCGAAGCGGACTCACAGGGTGAATGGCCAACGGCACCGCCCGCCCAGGCCACCGCGTAGGGACTGATGTCGCAGTACCTTCGCCGCCTCGCGACGACCGGTGCCGCGTACACGGCGTCGAGCGTTCTCTCGAAGCTGATCGCGGTCGCGCTGTTGCCGGTCTACACGCGTTACCTCACCCCGGCCGATTACGGCGCCGCCGAGGTGCTGTTCGCCGGCGTTGTCTCCGCCAGCATCGTGGTCCGGCTGGGAGCTATCGAAGCGCTGCTGCGCTTCTACTACGAGGCCGACGAGGACTCCGACCGAGTGGTCGCGACCTCGTTCGCGGCGATCTTCTGGGCCGCCACCGCCGGGGCGCTGATCGCGCTGCCGTTCGCCGGCCAGATTTCCGATGCGCTGATCAAGACTCACGATCCCGGTCTGGTGCGGATCGCGATCGGGGGCCTCTGGGTGCTGACCCTGTTCGAGTACCTGATGACCCTGTTCCGGCTCGAGGAGCGCGCCCGCGCCTACTTCGTCACCACGATCGCCAACGTGCTGCTGACGATCCCGGTTACCGTCGTCCTGGTCGTCGGCGGCGACGAGGGCGCGCGCGGACTGCTGATCGGCAGCTACGCGACCGGGGCAGTGTTCGTGATTGGTTTGATCGCCGTCCATCGCAGGCGCCTCTCGCTGCGCGTCGACAGGCCGCTTCTGGGTCGCCTGATGCGGTTCGGATTCCCGACCATGCCGGCCGAGCTCTCGCTGTACTCGCTCAACTTCATCGACCGCGTGATCCTGGTCCGATATGCGGGGCTCGCCGAGGCGGGCCTCTACGCGCTGGCGGTCAAGTTCGCGCAGGCGGTCAACGTCTTGGTGCGCGGCTTTCAACTCGCCTGGCCGCCGCTCGCCTACTCGATCCGCGACGACGACGAGGCGCGCCGTGCCTACGCCCTGATCGTCACCTGGTTCGTCGCCGGGTGCACCTTCGTGGTAACCGGGATGTGGCTGCTCTCGCGCTGGATCGTCAGGGCGCTGGCCGCCCCGGACTTCTTCGGCTCATACAAGGCGATAGGCCTGATCTCTACCGGCGTCACCCTCTATGCCCTCTACATGGTGCTGGTGGTGATCCTGGGGCGAACCGGGCGCACAGGGTTCAACTTCCCCGCCACCGCGGCGGCGACCGTCACCAACGTCGCCCTCAACCTTGCCCTGGTGCCGTCGCTGGGGATCGTCGGAGCCGGCCTCGCCCTGGTCGCGTCCTACGTCGTCGTGCTGGTGTTGATGTACGCGTTCACCCAGCGCCTCTTCGCGGTGCCCTACGAGTGGGGGAGGCTGCTGCGGATCGTGCTTGCCTCCGCCGCCCTGGTCGGCTTCGGTGAGTTGTGGATGCCGACCTCCGGTTTGGCCGGATTGGCCGGACGCCTCGTGCTTTGGCTCGCCTTTCCGTTCGTGCTGGTGGCGAGCGGCTTCTTCACCCGCTCCGAGCGTCGCTCGTTCTCGATTCTGTTTCGCCCCCGCGAGCTGATCGCACGACTGGGCGAGTTGCGGGCCGCTCCGGCGGCGACGCCGACCGGCACGATCCCCGAGATCTACGAGGCCGAGGCGGCCGACGAGGACACGCTTCGTTAGAGATGACCGTCGTTGTGGGCGTGACCACTAGCTAGGTCACGCATGCTTTCGCCGCGAGCCGGGCGCAGCGCCTGGCGTGCATGCGCCAGATAGACGCCCGCCGGGTGGCGGGGGAGGAACAGTGCCGCCAGCGCCCGTATCGCGTAGGCCCAGGCGGTCAGCAACCGCACGGCGAAGGCCGCCAGCGCGGAGCTGTGCTTGCGCATATAGAGGTCGCGATTGCGGTGAAACTCGACGATGCGAGGCAGCCCGGCGCCGAGGTCGGTGGCCAGCTGGTCGTGATGGACGGCGCGGGCGCCCGGGACGTAGAGGGTCCGCCATCCGGCGTCGGCCAGCCGCTTGCAGAGATCACACTCGTCGTAGTAGACGAAGAAGTCCGAGTCCAGGTAGCCGACCCCGGCGGCCGCCTCGCGGCGGACCAGCATGACGCTGGACTGCACCCAGTCGACCCGCCGGGTCTCGCTGCCCTTGCTCTGCACGGTCAGCCAGCGGTGCAGGAACAGGGCCCCGGCAAGCGCCGTGCCGACGCCGGGGAAGCGCCAGGCACAAGGCACTTCGTGTCCGCCGGAGTCGAGCAGTTGGGCGCCGGCGACGGCGGCCGCTGGGTCGGCCTCCAGTTCCTCAATCAGCGCCTCGACGGCGCCGGGTCGCAACTCTGAATCCTCGTTGAGCAGCAGGCAGTAGCGACCACGGGCCTCGCGCAAGAGGGTCGAATCGTTGGCCGCCTTGCCGGTGCGCCGATCCAGCTCGATGAGACGGATATTGCGACCAAGTCCGCGCACCGCGTCGGCCGAGCCGTCATCGGAGGCGTTGTCGAGCACCAGGACCTCACGCTCGAGGTCGGCAGGCGTGCTGCGCTCGATCGCCTCCAGGCAGGCGAGCAGGAACTCGCGGCCGTTCGTGTTCACGACGCAGTAGGAAAGAGTCGGCTCCAAGGCCCGCTCACGATAATCGCCCTAGATGAGTAACCCCACGACCCCGCACGCCTGGATTACGCGCGTGGCGCTTCGCATCTCATCCTCTTCGGGCGCTCGAGTGCAACAAGCACACTTCGCGCCCTCCATCCTCGATCTGCTCGGCCACGCGCGCCCCCAGGCGCACGTTGCCGTGGCATCACTCATCTGATGCGAGTGCAGCTCGTCGACCCGTCGGCCTTCACGCCGCCCTACGACCACGCGCTGGCCGCCGCCCTCGCTCGTGCCGGCGCCGAAGTCGAGCTGGTCACCAGCCGCTTTCTTTACGGCCCCACTCCGCAGCCGCAGGGATATGAGGTCTCGGAGCGCTTCTATAGGCGAGCCGCGGGGCGTGGCCTCGACACCCCGGCCAGGCGCGTCTTCAAGCTCGCCGAGCACGTCCCCGACATGCTGCGCTTCCGGCGCTCTGCCGATGCCGACGTCATCCACTACCAGTGGCTGACGGTGCCCGGTCTGGACGCGCTGCTGTTGCCGCCGCTGCGCCCGCGGGTGATGACCGCGCATTACGTGCTTCCGCCGCAGCCCAGCCGCAGCCAGCTCGCGACCGCGCGGCGCGTCTTCGGTCGCATGGACGCAGTCGTGGCGCACTCGCGCCACGGCGCGCGCCGGCTCGAGGAGGAGGTCGGCGTCGAGCCGACCCGCGTGCGCGTCATCAACCACGGTGCCTTCGACTACCTATCCAGGCTGCCGGAGGAAGAACCGCTGCCGGCCGAGCTGCGCGACGCCGAGGGCCCGGTGATCCTCTTCTTCGGGCTGCTGCGCCCCTACAAGGGGATCGACACCCTGTTAGAGGCGTTTCGGTCGGTGCAGGGGGCTGAGCTGTGGATTGTCGGCAACCCCCGGATGCCGGTCGAGCCGCTTCGCCGGCTCGCCGAGTCGGCGGGCGGCACGGTCCGTTTCGTGCCCCGCTTCATCACCGACCCCGAGATCCCCGCCTACTTTCGGCGCGCCGACCTCGTCGTGCTGCCCTACCGCGACGTCGAGCACTCGGGCGTCGTCTACACGGCGCTCGCCTTCGGCAAGCCGATGGTGCTGTCCGCGGTCGGCGGCTTCCCGGAGCTGGCCAGCGAGCATGGGGCGGCCCGGATCGTCCCGCCCGAGAACCCAGCGGCGCTCGCTCAGGCATTGGCCGAGCTCGTCGATGACGAGGCGGCCCGCTCCGAGCTCGCGGCGGCGGCGCGCCGTGCGGCCGAGGGCCCGTTCTCCTGGGATCGAATCGCCGCCGACACATTGAGCCTCTACGAAGAGCTACTGGCGTCGGAGCGCCGATAATCGGGCCGTGCTCGAAGCAGTCTTCTGGATCTCTGTTGGGCTGATCGCCTACACGCACGCGGGCTACCCGCTGACCCTGTGGGTGCTCGCGAAGCTGCGGCGGCGGCCGACGCTGGAGCACCCACGCCCGCTTCAGGAGCTCCCTCCCGTGTCGCTGATCGTCGCCGCCTACGACGAGGCGGAGGTGATCGCGGTGAAGGTTGAAAACGCGTTGGCGCTCGACTATCCGCGCGAGCGGCTGCAATTGATCGTCGCCTCCGACGGTTCCTCCGACGCCACCATCGAGGCGGCGCGCGGGGCGGGCGCCGACCTCGTCCTCGACCTGCCGCGGGGCGGCAAGATCGCCGCCCAGGACGCCGCTGCGGAGCGGGCCTCAGGCGAGGTTCTGGCCTTCTCCGACGCCAACAGCTTCTGGCGCGACGACGCCCTGCTGCGCCTCGTGGAGCCGTTCGCGGACCCGGCCGTCGGCTACGTCTGCGGCCAGCTGCAACTCATCGACGGCGAGGGCGACAACCAGGAGGGCTTCTACTGGCGCTACGAGATGGCGGTCCGCGAGCTGGAGTCCGGTCTCGGCGGGGTCACGGCCGGCAACGGGGGGATATACGCGGTGCGAAGCGACGCCTACATGCCGCTTCCGCCGAGCGCCAGCCACGACCTCTCGCTTCCCTTCGAGCTGGAGAAGCGGGGGATGCGGGCGCTCTACGCGCCGTGGGCGGTTGCCGAGGAGCGCATGGTCCCCACCCTGGAGGGTGAGTTCGCCCGCAAGCGACGGATGATGGTCGGCCTCTGGGACATCGTCGTGCGCGAAGGAATGCTCTCGCCGCGCGGATACCGTCCCCTGTTCGCGTTTCAGATCGCCTCGCACCGGCTGATTCGCTATTTGACGCCGCTGCTGCACCTGGTCGCGCTTGCCGCCAACGTCGTCCTGCTCGGCCACGGCTGGGTCTACGCGGTCACCCTCGCCGCACAGGCGGCGATCCTGCTCGCCGCCCTGCTGGGGCGCTTCGTTCCCCTCGCCCCGCTGCGGATCGCGCGTTACTACGTGCTCACCACTGCCTCGATTGCCGCTGGGCTCTGGGACCGGGCTCGCCGTGGTAGCCCTGCCACCTGGGAGAAGGCGGCGGGAACGCGTTGACCAGGGCCCTCGACGTAGTCGTCGCCTCGGTGGCACTGATTCTCTGCCTGCCGCTGCTCGCCGTGGCGGTGATCGCGATCCGGCTCGGCAGTCCTGGGCCGGCGATCTACCGCCAGCGCCGGGTTGGAAAGGACGGGCGGGTCTTCGAGATGCTGAAGCTGCGCACAATGGTGCAGGGCTCCGATCCGGTTGGGGTGGGGACCGTGGTTACCCGCGACGACCCGCGGGTGACGCCCGTCGGGCGCCCATTGCGTCGCTTCTCGCTCGACGAGATCCCCAATCTGATCAATGTCCTGCGGGGGGAGATGTCGATCGTCGGGCCGCGCCCTACGATCGAGGCCCAAGTCTCCGATTACAACCCGTACCAGCGTCGCCGTCTCGAGGTGAAGCCCGGGATCACCGGCTGGGCTCAGGTTCAGGGCCGCGCCGGGATTCCTTGGGAGGAGCGGATTGAGCTCGACGTCTGGTACGTCGATCATCGCTCGCTGGCCCTCGATCTGCGCATCCTCGGCAGGACCTTCGTATTGCTGATCACGGGCCACGGGCTGGCGCCTGACTAGAGCCCGCGCGTATCGTTCCGACTCGATGAGCGATGCCCCCAAGGTCTGGCTGCGCGGGTTTAAGCTCGGCGACGCGGGCGCGGTGCACCGTTGGTTCAACAACCGCGACGCGACCGCAACACTGATGGAGCAGCGCTCGGACTTCTCCGAGCAGGACGCCGAACGGTGGGTTGAGCGGGCGATGGGCGACTCGGGGGAGGACCGCAAGTTCGCGATCATGGTCGAGGGGCACGAGGGGCCGGTCGGTTTCACGGCCCTGTACGGGCTGTTTCGCCAGACGGCGCCGGAGCTGGGGGCGCTGATCGGCGACGACGTGCGCGGCAAGGGGGTGGGCCGGCGGGCCGAGGCGCTGACGATCGCCAAGGCCTTCGACGAGTTCGGTGCCCATCGCGTCTACGGGCGGATCCCGGCCGATAACGAGGCCGCCAAGCGCGTGGTCGCGAGCCTCGGCTGGAGCCACGAGGGAACGATGCGGGGCCACCTGTCTCGTGACGGCGAGCAGGCCGACTGCGAAGTCTGGGGAGTCCTTCCCGACGAGTTCCGCGCCGCGGCCGCCGACCTCGAGTGAGCGCCGCGGCCGAGCTGCTCGAGGATGGAGGTGCCGCCGTGGCCGGAGCGGAGTTCTTCCACTCGGCCGAGTTCATGTCAGCCGAAGGGGTCACCCACACGCTGCGGATCTCGGGCGGGGGAAGCCAGATGCTGGCCCCCGTCGTCGTGCGCGAGATAGATGCCGCGGACGCGCTGGATGCGACTTCGCCCTATGGCTATCCGGGGATCGAGGCGCAACAGGGCTGCAGGCTCGACCCGGATCAGGTCGACTGGTCGGAGACTGGCCTGGTCAGCCTCTTCCTGCGTCATCGCCTCGGCGGCGAGCCGGCGCTGACCGGCGCGACCGTCCGAAACCAGGTCCAGATCGCCGATCCGGCGCTGCCTCGAAAGAGTCGCCCAAGCGATCGCCAGCAGATCCGGCGCAACGCCGAGCGTGGCTATGAGGTTCGCCACGTTTCGGGTCCGGCGGTGTCGGACTCCGAGCGTGTCGGTTTCCTTGCCGCCTATGAGCAGACGATGCAGCGGGCTGGAGCCGAGGGCCGCTACTTCTTCGGCGACGAGTACTTCGCCGGGATCCTCGCCTTCGAAGGCTGCTCGCTGTTCCTGGCGCTGGAGCCTGGCGGGGAGGTGGCTGCGGGCTCGATCGCCGCGCGCAGCGACGGGATGCTCCATTACTACCTCAGCGGCAGCGCCGACCGGCTCGTCTCTGACTCGCCGATGAAGAACGTGGTCGCAGCGATCGCCGACTTCGCCGAGGACTCGGGCCTGCCGCTCAACCTCGGCGGTGGAATCAAGCCCGGAGATCACCTGGAGGAGTTCAAGCGCGGCTTCGCCAACCGCACCGAGCCCTTCCATACCTCGGAGATCGTTTGCGACGGCGACGCCTACCGGCGGCTCAGCAGCGGACGCGAATCGGGAGGATTCTTTCCCGCCTACCGGGCCACCCCGGCGTCCAGCTAGCGGACCGTCGGATTGACTGGGGTCGGGCCGGTGAAGGGAGCGCCCTCACCGCCGAAGCGCCCCCCGGTGGCCTTGCCGAAGTCGCGGACGGCGTCGAGCGTGATCGCGCCCTTGTACGTCTTGCAGCCCATCAGGTTCGTCCACGTCGTCGTGGCCACCGCGTAGGGCATCGTGTCGTTGGGGAACAGCAGCACGCCCCCGTAGAGGGTGTTGTAGAGCCCTCTGAGCGCCAACTGGTCCTTGGTCGGCAGCTTGGGGCTGTACTGGATCTCGAGCCGCCCGTGCTCGAGCGAGTGCACGAAGTCGATCTCCTTCGGCTGCTTCAGATATGCGCCGTCCGCTTGCTGGAACCCTGTCTGGACGTGGGTGCCGGAGTTGGGCGGGTTGGTGTCGTAGTGGGGCGTCTTCGAACCAGGCGGGATATGCGTGTGGCCCTCGTCGCGAAGGCCGAGTCGCAGATCGCAGCCGGCCTTCTTCGCCGCCAGCTTCAGGTCCGAGACCTTGACGGGCGGGGGCTTGGGGCCTGTGCGGTCGTCGGGAGGGACCCCGTTGGTCGAGCCGCTGTCGGGGGCATTGATGTGGGCGGCCCCGCTCGCGCCCCCGCCTACGCTGCTGCCGACCACGACGATCACGATCCCGAGCACGACCGCGGCGGCCAGCAGACCGGCGACCCCGTAGCCGATCAACAGCTTGCGCCGCTGCTCGCCGGCCTCGCGCTTCTCCGCCTCCTCGCGGATCTGTCGCAGCCGCGCCTTCTCTTCCCGCCGGTCCGCCATGCCTTACGCCCCAGCCATGCGCGCCTTGCGCTCGGGCCTGCGCTCCTCCTCGACCTGCGACCAGGCGTCGTCGAGGAAGTCGGCCAGCGCGGCGTTCAGGCGGTCAGGCTTCAGTCGCCACTCGAAGATCGAATCGGCGTCGATCTGGCGCGCGTTGGCCAGCTCCCCGACCAGCATTCCCGCGTCGCTGAATGGGTGCAGAGGATCGTTCGGGTGCCCGACGATCAGCGCCGGCTGCTCGATCCCGCGCCGCTCGGCGCTGCGCGGCGAGCTCTCCCCCAACAGCAGCCCCTCCAGCACCGAGACCGAGGGCCCGGGGCGCTGGCGGACCATGTCGAGCCCGATGTCGACGATGAAGTGGGAGCGCGGCAGCATCGCGGTGGCCCGAGACACCGCCTCGAAGACGGGGCGGCCGAAGCGCAGGGCGATCATGATCGGGGCGAATATCGCCGCCACCGCCGAGAGGGCGTTGTCTAGTACCGGCATTTCGATGAACAACCCCTGAACGCGCTCCGGGAAGCGCACGGCCGCCTCCAGACTGACGTTTGCGCCCAGCGACGTGCCCCCGACAACCGCCGATTCGATTCCAAGGTGGTCGAGCAATGCGGTCACCTGATAGGCGAACAGCGGCATCGAGTAGCGCTGCAGGTCCTCGGGGCGGTCGGAGCGCCCGTGTCCGAGCAGGTCGAGCGCGATCACACGATTGCCGCGCTCGGCCAGGATCGGCCCCAGCCGCTCGAACATGTGCCGGTTCATCAGCAGACCGTGGATCAGCACGATCGGCCGGTCGCCGGCCCCGTATTCGTCATAGGAGAGCCGATAGCCCTCGTAGGTGAACTCGCCCATCGAACGCGCCAGTCTAGATCAGGCGCCACGCGGCCTAGTGGACCGCATCGGCCTCGCTGGTGGCGCCCTCGCGGGCGTTGCGCTCCCAGGGCCGGGCGGCACGCAGGGCTGAGAGCACGGCGCGGGTGGCGGGAGCCTTGTTGAGGGCGTAGAAGTGGATCCCGGGGGCCCCGCCGAGCAGCAGCTCGGTGCACTGCTGCGCGGCGTAGGCGACGCCGAGCTCGAACTCGGCGCGCTCGTCGCCTCCCAGCGCCGCCATCGCCTCGGCCAGCTGCGGCGGGATCGATGCCTCGCATAGCTCGCAGATGCGCTCCGTCTGCGCGTAGCTTGCGATCGGAATCACGCCGGCGAGGATCGGGACCTCGATCCCCTTCGCGCGAGCAGCCGCGACGAAGTCGAAATAGACCTGGTTGTCGAAGAAAAGCTGGGTGATCAGGAAGGTCGCCCCGTTGTCGACCTTTGTCTTCAGATAGGCAAGGTCGGCATCGAGGCTGGGGGCCTCGGGATGCACCTCCGGAAAGCAGGCACCGCCAACCGCAAAACCGTAGTTCTCCCCGATGAAGCCGGTCAGCTCCGCGGCGCTCCCGAGCCCGCCCTCGGGCTGGATGAAGTCGCTCTCGCCACGGGGCGGGTCGCCCCGCAGCGCCAGCACGTTGTCGATCCCGGCCGCCTCGACGCGATCGAGGACCTCGCGCAGACCGTCGGCCGTCTCGCCGACGCAGCTCAGGTGGGTCATCGTCTCCAGGTCCAGCTCGTTGTGCAGCAGGCTCGAGATCTCGACCGTCCCGTCGCGGGTCGAGCCCCCGGCCCCGTATGTCACCGAAACGAAGGCGGGATCCAGCGCGGACAGCTCACGGGCGTTGTCGAGCAGCAGTTCACGGCCCTCGTCGGTCTTCGGCGGGAAGAACTCGACCGAGAAGCAGGGCTGGACGGAGGCGATGATCTCGTCGATGCGCATCCTGGGCAGGGTAGAGGAGCGGATTCGGCCCCGCCCGCCGGTTGGGCTGTTGCGTAGCATCGCCGCATGCCCTTCCATGTCGAGCTGCGCCAGGGGTTCCGGCGGGCTTCGGCATTCAACCTCGACGAGGAAACACTGCGGCGCACCGTGCTCGAGCCATGGCAGCGAGGCGGCCCAGTGGAGTTGGGGGACCAGGAGTGGGACCCGCAGGAGAGCACCCTTCAGATCCTCGAAGGCCCCGAGCTCGCAGCGCCGGATCTCGCAGTCGGCCGCGGGTGGCATAACGCGGAGCGCTCGGCGCAAGACGCAACGGCTCGCCTGATCGAGCGCATCGCCGCGCAGGCGGCCAGCGTGGCGGTGATGGCGCAGACACCCACCGCCCGCCGTGCGGTGATCGAGTTGCTCGAACGAGCCGGGGTGCAGGTGGCGGATTGGGAGGCGCTGCGGGCGCGCATCCTCGCCGGCGCGATGGTCGTCGGCGGGACCTCGCACGACCTCGGTGTCGGCGCCGTCATCCTCGTGGCCCAGGGAGCGGACCCGGATCCGTCATGGCTATTCGAGGCGGGGTTGGCGCTGGGTGCGCTCCGGGGCCGGGCGATCGTCGCCCAGCTTGGAGACCCGCCGCCGCCGCCACAGCTGGGCGAACTCGGCGTGATCCGCCTCGATCCGGCACAGCCCGCGTCCATTGACGCCCTCGTCGAGCGACTCCGACACGCGGTGGGCCGGGCCGGAACGACAACGGGGTGAAGACGCCAAGTGGACGCCTTCACCCCGGTTCCGAGGCGTGGATAAGTAGCGCTTAGGCGCCTGAGAGGGCCGGCGCAGGAGCCGCGAAGCGAACCGCCGTGCCACGGGGCACGACCAATACCGGCGACGTCGCGGTTGCGATGCCGTACTCGGCGCTGGCGCTCAGCTCGACCCGACCTTCGGGCGTGCCCTCGCGTGAGCCAACGACGAGCAGATCCGCCGATTCGTCCTCGGCGTCGGTGACCGTGGCGCCCAGTGCGCTCGCAAGCGTGCTCGCAGTCTCCTGAGCGGCGTCGTCGCCTTCGGCAAGGACGCCGATTCGGGCGACCTTCACCGAGGGATGGGAGCGGAGGTCCGCCGGTGCAACGGCGACCGCGGTCGAGCCGCCACTCAGCATTCGCTGAGCCGAGGTCCCGGGCTGGACGGTTCCGGCGGCGGTGCGGTAGTCGGAGCCGAACACGACCACGTCGGCGTGCTCGCTCTCCGCGAGCTCGGTCAGGCCCTCGCCGGTCGATGCGTGAAAGACCACGTGACGGGGCATGTCGGGGGCGCCGATCTCGCGCGCCCCGCGCTCGAGCAGCTCTTCCGCCTGGCGCTTCTCGTCGGCTTCGCGATCCTGCTCTGGAAGCTGGGAGTGGCGGACGTAGGCGAGCGAGAGGTCGGCGCCGGAGACCGCGAGCAGACGACCCAGCGTCAGCGCGTCGCGGTCGTTGTCGGAGTCGTCATAGGAAACGATGATTCGGGGGGTCATAGAACCTGCTCCTTCTTCGGTCAAACTTTTCAAAGCGAAGTTACGACGAGCGTGGCACACCTCCCTGCATTAGTACAACTTCTATTACTTATCTGTGAGATAAGCTGTCCTTATGCTCAATGTCCGGCGATTGAAGATCCTGCGGGAGGTCGCCGCGCGCGGTTCCTTCTCTGCCGCGGCCGACGCGCTCTCCTACTCGCAGCCAGCCGTCTCGCAGGCCGTGGCGACGCTGGAGGCGGAGACCGGGGTGACGCTGATCGAACGCGACCGGCGCGGCGTGCGGCCAACGGCTGCCGGTGAGGTGCTGGTTGGGCACGCGGAGGCGGTTCTCGCCCGCCTCGACGTCGCCGAGTCCGAGGTCGCGGCGATCGCGGGCGTCCGCGGCGGACATCTGCGGATCGCCTCCTTTCCCACCGCCGGCGCGACCCTGATCCCCGTCGCGGTTGCGACCTTCCGGGCAGCCCATCCCCTGGTGACGCTGACGCTGGCCGAGGGAGAGCCGGAGGAGATCGCGCCCCGGCTTCGGGAGGGGGAGTTCGACCTTGTGCTGCTGTTCGAGTTTCAGGGCGTGAGCGAGGGGCTGGGGGCGGGAATGCGGCGCTTGGAGCTGCTCGAGGACCCGATGCACCTGGCGCTGCCCAAGGGCCACGCGCTGGCCTCGAAGTCGAAGCTGCGACTTGAGGACCTGGCGTCGGAGTCCTGGGTTCAGACGTCCGCCTCGAGCCCCTGCGCGCGCCACGTCGTGCGCTCCTGCCACGCCGCCGGCTTCGAGCCCAGGGTCTCGTTCGAGAGCGACGACTACCAGACCGTGCAGGGCCTCGTCGCCTCCGGGGTGGGCGTCGCCCTGATCCCGCAGCTGGCGCTCTCGACCGTGCGCGAGGACATCGCCATCCGCTCGCTCTATCCACAGAGCCCGGTGCGCAGCGTGCTCGCGGCGACACCGCGAGGGACGCCGGTGATGCCGGCCGTGTCGACGATGCTCGAGGTGCTGCAAAGCGCCGCACGCAGCTTCCAGCAGGCGGGCGGCTAGCGGGCCTCCTAGAAACGAGACCGCCCCCGCGCGAAGGCGGGGGCGGTCTGCTTTGGGTATCGGGCTCTGCTTCGTCCTAGGTACCGCCCTCCGGCACAGGTGCCGCCGGAGGCGTTGGCCTGTAGCCCTCCGTTCCCGATGGGAACGCGAGCGATGGGACGTCGGACGGGTAGACCTCATGTCCGTGCACCGCGAGGTCGCCCTCCTCCATGTCCTTCTCGTCCATCCTCAGCGGCACGAAGACCTTGACCACCTGCAGGATGATGAAGGTGACCACCGCTGTGAACACGATGACCCAGAGCGCCGTGAGCGCCTGCCACTTGAGCAGATGTGAGCTGCCCGAGATCAGACCCGGCGCGGAGCCCATCGCGGAGTTGGCGAAGACGCCCGTCAGCAGGCCACCGGAGAGGCCGGCGAACCCGTGCGTGTACACAACGCCAAGTGTGTCATCGACGTTGCGGAACGGCTGCACCCGGCTCAGGTAGTTGAGCGCGAAGTAGACGACCGTCGCCGCGATCGTGCCGATTGCGATCGCACCCCAGCCGTTCACGAAACCAGCTGCGGGAGTGATCGCGACCAGGCCGGTGATCATGCCGTTGACGCTCGAGATCAGGCTCGGCTTGTGGCCGGTGATGTAGTCCCAGGCGACCCAGACCAGGAAGGCCACGGCGGTGCACAGGTTCGTGTTCAGCACCGCCGCCGCCGCGATGTCGTTGACCAGGTACGGGTCGCCTCCGTTGAACCCGTTCCAGCCGAGCCAGAGCAACCCCGCTCCGGTCGCGACCATCAGCAGGTTGTTGGGCGCGTCGACCTCGCGATCGCGTTGGAGGCGTGGGCCGACCACCGCCGCTGCGACGAAACCCGCGACCCCGGCGGAAAGGTGGATCACGTAGCCCCCGGAGAAGTCGAGTGCGCCGTGCTGAGAGAAGAACCCGCCGCCCCAGATCAGGAAGGCGTTGATCGTGTAGACGATGCTCGACCAAAGCAACACGAACGGGATCCAGGCCTTGAAATTGATTCTGCCGAGGACAGAGCCCAGCATCAGGATCGGGGTGATCGCGGCAAAGACGAACTGGAAGTACGCCAGCGTCGACTGCGGGAAGACCACGTCTCCAACGTTCGGGATGTTCCCCTGCTTAAGCAGGGCGTCGCTGCTCAGGATCGAACCCGGCTTACCCCACGCATTGGCGAAGAAGCCGCTGTCCGCACCGAAGATGTGCATCGGTTGTCCGAAGGCCATCTTGTAGCCGAACAAGACCCAGACGATCAGCACCAAGGCGAACGCGATGAAGGCCATCATCATCGAGTTCACCGACCAGCGCTTCTGCATCACGCCGCCATATAGGACGACAAGGCCGGGCACGCTCATCAGGCCGACCAGAGTCGCCGCCGTGAGCTGCCAAGAATTGTCGCCTGGACTCAACCAGTGCATAGCCCAGATTTCCTTTCTAGTCGAGGGCTAGTCGGAGCTCCAACGACGCTCTCCTGAAATCGACCGCCCGATGCCATCCCGCACCCTGCCCGGATCCTCAAGAGCCCACCACGTACAGCGGTACAAAGATCGGCAGGGAGGTTTGGCCTCAGTGTCAGGGGCTGCCGTTGACTGGAGCGGCTAACCTGGCCAGGCTGTGCCTCTGGAGGGACACTGGCAGCGTGTGAACACGCCCCTGCGCCGCCTCACCCGGCGCGAGCGCAATGTGGCGATCGCCGCCCTCGCGGCTACGCTGGTCACCGTCCTGGTGCTGATCCTCGCCACAGTGGGTGACTCGAGACCGGCCCCGGCGCCCGGTTGCATTTACGCGATCGTGCCCGGCGCCATGGGAGCGGAGCCCGTCGATGCCTGCGGGGCGCGGGCCAAGAGCATCTGCGCCACCCACGCGAGGCTCGATGACCCGGGCTCGCACGCTATTGCCGCGGATTGCCGACGCGCCGGGTACGTTGGCTGATTCGCCGCGGGCTGGCGAGATTCTCCGCAAGGTCCGATCGGTCCCGCCGGGCTGTGTGACCACTTACGGGGACCTCAGTCCGGAGGCACCCCGCTACGCGGGATCGGTGCTCGCCGCCGGTCACGATCCCAGCGTCCCCTGGCAGCGCGTGGTCCGCGCCGATGGATCGCTGCCAAAAGGGGCGGAGCAGCGGCGCCTGCTGGAAGCCGAAGGAGTGCCGTTTCGCGGCTCCCGGGTCGACCTCAAGCAGGCCTGGGTTGACGTCGCGGCGCTGGGCGGATCTCCACCGGCGCGTTAGGCTGGATCGGCCGATGGGCCCGGTCGACGTCAACGCGGTGATGGGCAAGGTCGGTCTTCCCGCCCCGGTCTCCGAGCTTGCGGCGCGCGACTGGGACGCGATCGTGGTCGGTGGGGGCCACAACGGTTTGACCGCCGCCGCCTACCTTGCGCGGGCGGGGCAGCGGGTATTGGTGCTGGAGCGCCGCGAGCAGCTCGGTGGAGCTTGCACGATGGAGCAGCCGTTCCCCGACGACCGTTTTCTGGTCAGCCCCTGCGCCTACGTGGTCGGGCTGCTCGACGACCTCGTGGTCCGCGAGCTGGGGCTGGCGGGCCATGGCTACCGAGTCCTCGCCGCCGACCCCAACCTCTGGTGCCCGTTCGCGGACGGAACCTCGTTTGCCGAGTTCATCGATGACGAGGCCACCGTCGCCCACATGCGCGAGAACGGCTTCTCGGAGTCCGACATCAGCGGCCTGCTCGCCTATGAGGATCTGTTCAATCGGATTCGGCTCGCGCTGCGCCACGGAACGCGGGGCGACACCTGGCTCGGCTCGTCACCGAGCCGCGCCGAGCTGGAGGAGACGATGGGTGGCGACGAGGAGATGATCTCGGTCGTCTTCGAGGACTCGATCGTCGAGACCCTGGAGCGCTACGTGGACGACGAACGCCTGGTCCACGCACTGTTCGGCCAGGGGATCATCGGCGCCTTCTCGGGTCCGCGGGATCCCGGCACAGCCTCGGTGAAGCTGATGCACCACCAGGGCGACCTGCTCGGGCAGGGATCGATCTGGGGCTACGTGGAGGGCGGCATGGGAAGGATCTCGTTCGCGATCGCGCAGGCGGCGCAGGACGCCGGCGCCGTGCTCGCCGCCGGTGTCCCGGTGGCTCGGATCGTTCCCGGCGAGGGCGTCGAGCTGGAGAGCGGCGAGCTCGTCCGCAGCGCCGCCGTGATCTCGAACGCCGACCCGAAGCGAACCCTGGCGATGCTCGGGTCCTCCGATCTGCCGGCGGGCTTCCGCGAGCGGGTCGAGGATTGGCAGGTGCGCTCGCCGGTCGTGAAGCTGAACGCCGCCCTGCAGAGGCTGCCCACGTTCAGCGCCGCCGGCACCGTCGAGCCGCACCGCGCGATGGTCACGATCACGCCCGGGCCCGAAGCGGCGCAGGAGGCCTTCGACGCCTGCCAGCGGGGCGAACCACGGTTCGGCTTCGCCGAGCTCTACTTCCAGACCGCCTACGACCCATCGGTGGCGCCGCCCGGGCAGCACACGATGAGCGTCTTCGCCCAATACGCGCCCTACGCACTCGCCGATGGCGATTGGGATTCGAGCCGCGACGAGATCGGCGCCCTGATCCTCGACGCGATCGCCGAGCACGCCCCCGACATCCGCGACTGCGTCGAGCACGTCGACGTTCTCGGCCCCCCCGACATCGAGCAGCGAATCGGCCTCAGTGGCGGCAACATATTCCAGGGCGAGACGCTGCCGAATCAGATGTGGGACCGCCGCCTCGACCACCGCACCCCGGTCGATGGGCTCTACCTCTGCGGCGCCGCGACCCATCCGGCCGGCTCGGTGATTGCGCTTAACGGGCGCAACGCCGCGATGGCGGCCATGGAGGACGCGGGGGTGGTCGTGGGGGCGGTTGATCAGATCGGGTAGCGCCGCGAGCCCTGCTGGACCGTTATCCAGCGCAGCTCGGTGAACTCCTCGATCGCCGCCCTGCCGCCGAACCGTCCCCAGCCGCTTGCCTTGACGCCCCCGAAGGGCATCTGCGGCTCGTCGTGGACTGTCGCCCCGTTGACATGGCAGATCCCGCTTTCGATCCGCCGGGCGACGTCGAGGGCGCTCGGAACGTGTGAGCCGAAGACCGCGGCCGCGAGCCCGTACTCGGTGTCGTTTGCGACCCGCACCGCCTCGTCGGGGCCGTCCACCGGGATGATCCCGACGATCGGGCCGAACGACTCCTCCTCGTAGACGCGCATGTCTGAAGTCACGCCCCTGAGAACTGTGGGTTTGAAGCAGGGACCGTCGGCCTCGCCGCCGGTCACGACCTCGGCGCCCTTCGAGACGGCGTCCTCGACCATCTCCGTGACCCGCATCATCGCCGCCTCGTTGACCAGCGGGCCGACCTGGGTCTCGGGATCGCGCGGGTCGCCGACCTTCAGCGCCGCGGCGCGCTCGCCGAGCCGCGACGTGAACGGGTCCGCGACTGACTCGTCGACGACGATCCGCTCGGTCGACATGCAGATCTGCCCCTGGTGCATGAAGGCCCCGAACTTCGCCGCCGCGACGGCCTCGTCGAGATCGGCGTCCGCGAGCACCACCAACGGCGCTTTGCCGCCGAGCTCCAGCAGCACACGCTTCAGGTGCCGCGCCGCGTTTTCGGCGATCAGCCTCCCGACCCGGGTCGAGCCCGTGAAGTTGATCCGCCGCACCGCCGGGTGGGCGATCAGCTCGTCGACGACGTCGGCGGCGTCATCCGCCTCGTGCGTGAGCAGGTTGACGACCCCGGCGGGTAGCCCGGCATCGTCGAGCGCCGTCGCGACGGCGGCGTGGCTACGGGGGCAGACATCTGAAGCCTTGAGCACCACCGTGTTCCCGTAGGCCAGCGGCGACGCCACCGCACGGGCGCCGAGGATCACCGGGGCGTTCCAGGGCGCGATCCCGAGCACGACCCCGGCCGGCTGGCGAACCCCCATCGCGGTCAGGCCCGGAACGTCGGAGGGGATTACCTCACCCGTTGCCGCGTAGGCCTGGGCGGCCGCTTCACCGAGCATCCCCGCTGCCAGGTCGACGTTGAACATCCCCCAGCCGAAGGTCCCTCCGGTCTCCGCGGTGACCGTGGCGGCGATCTCCTCGCCGCGCTCGCGCAGCAGCTTCGACGCCCTCTGAAGCAGCTCGCGGCGCTTTGCAGGCGGGGTCGAAGACCACTCCTCGAAGGCACCCGCGGCCGCCTCGGCTGCGGCGCGTGCGTCCTCGCGGCCCGCGGCGGCGGCGCTGGTCGCCGCCTCACCGGTGTAGGGGTCGCGCCTCTCGAAGCTGCGTCCCGCGCTCGCGGCGACCCATTCTCCGCCGATCAGAAGCTTCTGCTCTTGCGTCTGTGCGGTCGCCATCGCGATCCTTCTCGCTTTTCCGTCGGAGGCAGATTGTCCCATCTTTACCCGGTTTGAGCCGTCCTCGATCGGAGGTCCGACTCAGCCGGAGATCCGGTAGACGAGCCCGAGCAGGCTCACGGCATAGAGGCGTCCCCGAGCGTCGCGGCCGAACGAGTCCAGATAGGGGACTGCGAGATGCTCCGAGCGATCGCCGCTGGCTCGAGGCAACCCCAGCCGCGCCGAGCGAAGCCGGCCGGTGCATACGTCGCCGTAGAGATAACGGCCGCGCAGCGACGGCAGCCGACTGTTGCGGATCAGGTAACCGCCGACGATCGCGCAGGTGCCGTGGGCATGCGGCTTGACGAGCACCGGAAAGGCAAGTGAGCCAGTGCCTCCGGGACTGTTCCGGTGGCGGCCCTCGTAGAACGGCCAACCGAGGTTCGCGCCCGCATCTGGGGGTGGCAGCAGGTCGACCTCCTCGAAGTGTTCCTCGCCGACATCGCCGACGATCAGGTCCCCGGTCGAATTGTCGAAGGAGAATCGCCAGGGCACACGGAGGCCGTAGGCGAAGATCTCGGGGCGCGCATCGGTTCGATTGGAGAACGGGTTGTCGGCGGGGACTGTGTAGGGAAGCGCGCCGGAAGGTCTTGGGTCGATTCGCAGGATCTTTCCGGTCAGCTGTTCGAGGTCCTGGCTCGAGTCGGAAGCGTCGCCCTGGCCGAAACTGGCGTAGAGGAAACCGTCGGCGCCGAACTCGAGCTGACCGCCCAGATCGGTCCTGCCGTGGCGTGGGACCGTGAGGACGGTCCTGCGGCTCGAGCGTTGGGCCCGGGTGGATGAGCCGGGGGCGCGGCGAAACTCGTCGACGTGGATCGTCCCCCCGGCGTGGGTGTAGAAGACGTAGAAGAGGCCGCTGCGGCGGTAGTCCGGCGAGAAGGCCATCGAGGCGAGTCCGCCCTGGTCGCGGAACTGGTTGTTCGGGTAGCGAAGGTCGACCAGGCGTCGAATGTCCAGAAATGGGCGGCGCAGCTTGTGCCCGTGGCGGACGATTCGAATCCGCCCGGCCCGCTCGATGACAAAGAATTCGCGCCGGTCGCCCGGCGGTGCGGTCACGTAGACGGGCTGGTCGAAACGAGCGACCGTGTGCAGGCGCAGCGCCGCCGCTGAAGGGACGAAGAACGCCAATGCGAGCACACAGCAGCCGGCTCCGATGGCGATCGCACGAGACCTGTTAGTTAGACGCACGGTCAGAAAAAGCTATCGCGCCTACCCAATTTCCCGCAATGGAGCTAGCCGGACTCGAACCGGCGACCTCCTGGGTGCGATCCAGGCGCTCTTCCAACTGAGCTATAGCCCCAGAAATAAGGAGGGGAGACGGTGTTCAAGCCCCCCACGCACTGCAAGAATACGCTCTCCCTCCCATGAGTTTTCGTAGGCGCCTAACAGTCACCGTGCTCCTGATCGTGGTCGTGCCGGTCATCGCGATCCTGATCTCGTTCGTCCCCCTCTCTTCGGAATCGAGGACGGGTAAGGCGGATGCACGGCTCGCCGGCGCCCTGGCTCCGACGCTGAACCAGTATCGCGTCGACCTGGCCTCGGCGCGGCACGCCGCGCGTCTGGTCGCCAACGACCAGCAGCTCGGAGCGGAGATCCCGGTTGGTCCGACACCGACTCTGGATCGGCGGGTCAGGCAGCTGGCCCTGACCCTGGGGCTGACCCGCCTCGAGGTCCGCCGAGGCGGCCGACTGGTCGCCAGGTTCTCGATCGGGCAGCCCGTGGCCAGCGTCAAGCTGCGGATCAGCGGCCCGAGCGGGCCGCTCGGCTACCTCGTGACGTCGACGACCGATGCGACCGAGTTCGCGCATGGTGTGCACCAGGCGACGGGGCTCCCGTTCGTCGTCTCCGCCGGCGGCGCGACGATCGCGACCGGCGCGTCGGGTGCCAGCGCACTCGATCTCGGGGGCACAGGGGCGCACACGATCGACGTCAGTCTTCCCTCCGGCGACTACCGGGCCCGGGTCGTCTCGCTGCCGGACGCATCCGCCAATGTCCGCGCGGCGCTGCTCGGGCCGCGGGGCTCGGGGTTCTCGGGCAGTGCGGTACTGGTTGCCGCGATTCTGGTGGGGCTGGTGCTGGTTGCCTTCGCGCTGATCGTCCCCCTAGTACGCGACCTCCGCCAGCAGCATGAGCGCACCGAGGAGGAGGCGATCACCGACGAGTTGACGGGCCTCTCCAACCACCGGCGCTTCCGGCAGATCCTGGGTAAGGAGGTCGAACGCGCGAAGCGCTTCGATCGCCCGCTCTCGGTCGTGATGCTCGACCTCGACGACTTCAAGGAGATCAATGACAACTACGGACATCTTCAGGGCGACCGGGTGTTGCGTGAGGTCGGACGCATTCTCAAGTTGGAGTCGCGGGAGGTCGACGAGCCGGCGCGCTACGGGGGCGAGGAGTTCGCGATCGCCTTGCCAGAGACCCGCATCGACGGCGCGATGGAGGTTGGCGAGCGAATTCGACGGCGGCTCGACGCGGCGCGCATCCCGCTTGACGGTCAGAACAGCGAGATCACGATTCGGGCCAGCGTGGGTGTTGCCGGCAGCCCGGAGCAGAGCCCCGACGTCAGGGACTTGATCAAAGCCGCCGACCAGGCGCTTTACCGAGCCAAGCAGCAGGGCAAGAACCGCACCGCGCGCGCCGGCGACCGCCGCGCTCCCGAGCCGGTTCCGCGCAAGCTCAAGGCACCCTCGTGACCCCATGAATCGGTGGGCGGGCTATCCCGCTGGCCGGTGCTAAACCGCCTAGTCTGTACGCCGAGATTGGGCGGAAATCATGGGCATTCTTGACGAGGCAATCCGCGAACATCTGGAGCTGAAACGCCAGCACGGCGCCGGCGATGACGAGGTGCGCGAACTCGAGGACGACGCGTTCGGTCCTGCGGAGCGCCCGGGCGCGGAGCCGCCGGCCGCTGAGGCGCCGACGACGATCGCCCCCGCGGAGGCTGCGGAGGCTGTCGAGCAGCCGCTGGCGGAGCCCGCCGAGCCTCCCTCAGGGCCGGTCGAGCCACTGCCCGAGGCCGATCAACCAGTCGAGCCGGTCGAAGCGGTCGAGGAGCCGGTCGAGCTTCCTGCGGAGCCCCCCGCCGTGGAGGAGCATCCCGCGATGGAGCACGCGACGGTGGCTCCGGATGCCGCGGACGCCGGGACCGTCGCCGCGGAGACCGAGGAGCATCCGCCGCCGGAGCCTCCGGACGAGCCCGAGGCGGTGGGGGAGCCCGAGGAGGCCTCGATCGCCGATCAGCCCACCGAGCTCCACAACCTCGAGCCCGAGCCGGGCGCCGAGGAAGCTGAGCAGTCGGTCGAGCCCGAAGCGGAAGAGGAGGGAGAGGAGGCCGTCGAGGACGAGTTCTTCTCCGAGCAATCGCTCTCCGATGAGCTTGACAAGGCGCTCGACGCGCCCGAGACCGAGGGGGCCCCGCCTCCGCCCGATGTCGCCGAGCCCGCCGAGCCCGACTCGGGAGAGGAGGAGCTCCCCGCCGAGGAGGAGGGAGGCTTCGAGGACACCCTTCCCGACGAGGAGGAGGACGTGCTCGAGGAGACGCCGGAGTTCCTCCAGGACACACCCGAGCACGATCGGCTCTGGTTCGAGCAGAAGCCGCCCAAGGACTTCGACTTCGACGACTAGCGGCGCACAGCTTCAGGCGCAACAGCCCAGAATCAGGAAAACCCCGCTCTAGGCGGGGTTTCCTGTTGGCGTTCTTGCCTTCCCTGGCAAGTATTTGTAGGCAGTCGGATCCGGTTCTTGACCGGTACAGGGCTAATCGGAGGCACCACAGCGGTACTTGAGCCTCCTAGGTCGGGAATTCGAACAGGCGTCCACAAATTACTGCGGCTTCGCCGCCTGACATGCCTCGCCGGCGCCTAACGGCGCCGTCCCAACGCACCTAGCTGACGTATCCGCGGGTGCGTGCGGCCTGCACGACGCGCTCGATGCCGACCTCGTACGAGGCCTCGCGGAGGGGGATCCCCTCCTCCTTGGCTCGGGCCGAGACCTCGCGGTAGGCGCGGCGCATGATCGTGCTCAACTTGTCGTTGACCTCGCGCTCCTCCCAGCGGAAGTGCTGGAGGTTCTGGACCCATTCGAAGTAGGAGACGACCACTCCGCCGGCGTTGGCCATCACGTCGGGCACGATGTAGACGCCCTTGTCGTTGAGGATCGCGTCGGCGGTAGGGGTGGTCGGGGAGTTTGCGCCCTCGATCAGCATCTTGCAGCTCATCCGATCAGCGTTGCCCTCGTGGATCATGCCGCCGAGCGCCGCCGGGATGAAGACGTCGCATTCGACCGCCACCAGGTCGTCGGCGTCGATCGTCTCCGCGCCTTCGAACTCGGTCAGCTTGCCGCCCTCGCTGACGAAGCTATACAGCGCGTCGGGGTCGATGCCCGCGTCGTTGCGGATCGCGCCGTGGGCGTCGGAGACGGCGACCATGCGGCAGCCGAGCTGGTGCATCAGGCGGGCTGCCCATGAGCCGACGTTGCCGAAGCCCTGCACGGCGAAGGTGACGTCGGCGGGACTCAGGCCGAGGTGGGGCGCCGCCTCGCGGAACATGTAGACGCAGCCGCGCCCGGTGGCCGCCTCGCGCCCGTATGAGCCCTCGAGCTCGATCGGCTTGCCGGTGCAGATCGCCGGGGTGTGCCCGTGCAATTTGCCGTACTCATCCATGAACCAGGCCATCACCTGGGCGTCGGTGTTGACGTCGGGCGCCGGGATGTCGCGGGTCGGGCCGAGCACCTTCTCGACCTTGTCCATGAACGAGCGGGCGATCTTCTGCAGCTCGTCGGGCTCGAGGTCTTCGGCGGGACAGTTGACGCCGCCCTTGGCGCCGCCGAAGGGCACGTTGACGATCGCCGTCTTCCAGCTCATCAGCGAGGCAAGGGCGCGCACCTCGTCGATATCGACCTCGGGGTGGAAGCGGACGCCGCCCTTGTAGGGGCCACGGGCGCCGTTGTGCTGGATCCGGTAGCCGGAGTAGACGTGGACCTTGCCGTCGGACAGCTTGATCGGGATCTGGACGCTGACCTCGCGGTAGGGGCTCCAGAAGACGGTGCGCAGGTCGTCGCGCAGATCGATGCGGTCGCAGGCGATATCGAAGTAGTGGCGGACGATCTCCAGGTTGGAGACCTCGGCTCGCTGCCCGGGCTTCCGTTTGCCCTCCGCCTCCGCCTCCTCCTTGGCTCGGTCGGTCGCCTCCGGCGACTTGTCCTGATCCTCCCGCTCCGCGACGGCCTCGGCTGTTTCCGTCTTCGTTGCCATCTGCTCTGGTCCCTCCTGTGCCTGCTCAGCCAGTCTTACACAAGGCCCTTCCCCTGCCTGGGCGCGGCGCTTGATTTCTACGAGATTCTGCCGACTTACACTTAGTCAGGAGGGGCCATAGCTCAGTTGGAAGAGCGTCCGGTTTGCATCCGGGAGGTCGCCGGTTCGAGCCCGGCTGGCTCCATCGTTTGTCGATTCCCGATTTGGCGGCGTGGGCCGCTGCTAGCCTCGATCGCGAATTGGCCGGGAGGGGAAGACGTTGAGGAAGTCGATTGTCGGGCTCGCCCTCTGCGCTGCCGTGTTCGCCCTCGCGGGACCGGTGTCGGCTCACGTCCGCAAGTACATCGTCTCCCCCGAGATCACGAACGTCAGCGGCTACAACGTGGTCACAGGGCTCTACCAGTACGTCGCAGGAGACCTCGAGACGGTGAAGCCGGCGTGCAGGGCAGGTCGCACGCTTTCGCTCTACGACGCGTCGGGGCTGCTGGCGACGACGACGACGAACGCCGATGCGCACGGGACTTGGAGGATCGATGCATCGCCGACGCTGGTGATCTCCCACGGCAACACCTACTACGTGACCGTGGACAGGCTGGTCCTCAAGCACAACCACAAGCACAGGCACGTCTGCAAGGCGGGCCGCTCCGAGGACGCCCCGCTCTAGGCGTTACCCGGCCCGCGCCCCCGCCTTGAACAGCCGCGGCACCTGGGTGAAGGGGTCGGGCGTGTTGAGCAGCACGACGCCGAGGTAGCGGCCGTTGATGTGCGCGGTGACGACGTAGCAGCGCCCCGCCGCGTTGGTGAGGCCGGTCTTGACCCCGGTCACGCCCGGGTCGCCAATGAACGGGTTGATGTTGAACAGGTCCAGGTAGCCGCCCTTGACCGGGAAGCGCATCCGCACCCGCCGCGTGCCGACGATCCGCCGCACCACCTGGTTGGCGAGGTCCATCCGCGCCAGCGTCGCTAGATCGAGGGCGCAGGAGTGGTTGCCCTGGTCCTTGATCCCGCTCGGGCTCGAGAAGCGCGAGCAGGTGAGACCCAGTTCCTGGGCCCGCAGGTTCATGCGGCGCACGAACCCCGCGACGGTGTGCGCGTCGTGCTGGGCCAAGGCGATCGCCGCGTCGTTGCCGGACACCAGCAGCAGCCCGTCGAGCAGCGCGCCGAGCTTCACCCGCTTGCCCGGCGGCAGCACGCCGACTCCCGACCCCGCGTAGCGCAGCACCCGCGGAGTTATCAGCACCCGCTCGCGCAGCCGATGGCGCTGGACGATGATCAGCGCGGTCATCATCTTGGTCAGGCTGGCGATCGGCAATGCGCGGCGTGGGTGCAGCTGCCAGAGCACACGGCCGCTGCGCAGGTCGAACAGCAGGCCGGCGTTGGGCGGTTGCTTGAAGTGGACCCGCACCGGTGTCGGGGGGGAGGCGGGACGCACCGTGAAGCGGTTGTGGACCGGCGGGCGGATGCCCGGGTCATTGGTCAGTGGGGTCGGCAGGCCGGCGGTTGCGGCAATCGTCGTCGATCCCCCCGCCATCCCCCTTGTCGATCGGCTCCGCCAGCAGCGCCGCCACCGCCCAAACGACGATCACGATCGATCCCCCGAGCGCTATGCGCCCGCGGCTCATCAGCCTGCGGCGGTCGCTGGCGGAATGGTGGGACGCCGTCGAACGAAGACCTTCACCAGCGCCAACCCGAACACGAACCCGCCGACATGGACGAAGTAGGCGACCCCGCCCTGGCCGCCGATGTTGGGCACCGCCACCTGGCCGACCGCCGGGATGAATTGCAGCAGGAACCAGATCCCCAGCATCACGTAGGCCGGGATCTCGACCAGGGTGACGAAGAAGATCAGGAAGATCAAGGTCAGGATCCGGGCGCGCGGTAAGAGCAGCGCGTAGGCCCCGAGCACTCCGGCGATCGCACCGCTAGCGCCGATGCTCGGCAGCGTACCGCTCGGGTAGATTGCCGCCTGCGCGTACACGGCGGCGATTCCCGCGAGAAGGTAGAAGAGCAGGTAGCGGCTCCGTCCCATCGCGTCTTCGATGTTGTTGCCGAAGATCCAGAGGAACAGCATGTTGAATCCGATGTGCAGGATCCCGCCGTGCAGGAACATCGAAGTGAACACGGTCACGTACCAGGGGGGATTCGAGTAGCGGACGAAGGGCTCACCGTTTGCGTGGGCCGCGAGTGCCTCGGCGTACTGCTTCGTCCCCTGGCAGACGACGTCTGCCTCCGGTGAGCCCGAATGGATAGTCACCCCGAAGGCGCAATCGCGGCCCGGATGCAGGACCCGGTAGGGGATCCCGCCGTACTCGACCGAGTTCAGGTCGCGGTCGCTGATCCCGAGCTGCCTCAGCTGCGGATTCGAGGAGTCGCCGCCGGAGAAGCTCAGCTGCCAGATGAAGAAGCCGATGTTGACGACGATCAAAAGGATCGTCACCACGGGCAGCCGCGCGGTGGGGACGTTGTCCTTGAGCGGGATCAACGGGCGGCGAGCCTACAGCGGCGGCGCCAACCGAATCGCCGCGACCGTCGAGCTCTGCTGAGCTAGGCCGCCGCGCGGACCGGGAGCTGCTCGTCGGCGTGGTAGGAGCTGCGCACCAGCGGCCCCGCCGCCACCGACTCGAAACCGATCTCATAGGCGGCGCGTTCGAGCGCCGCGAACTCGTCCGGGTGCCAGTAGCGGGCCACCGGCAGGTGCCTCTCGGTCGGGCGCAGGTACTGGCCCACGGTGAGCACCTGGACCCGATGCTCACGCAGGATCTCGAAAGCCTCGATCATCTCGTCGAACTCCTCGCCGAGGCCGACCATCAGCCCCGACTTGGTGACCACCTGCTCACCGCCCATCTCCTTCGCCATCCGCAGCACTCGCGTCGAGCGCATGAATTCCGATCCCCGCCGGGCAAGCGGGTAGAGGCGCGGAACCGTCTCCACGTTGTGGTTGAAGACGTCGGGCCGCTCGTGGACGACCTTGGCCAGTGGCATCTCCTGGCCCCTGAAGTCCGGAGTCAGCACCTCGACCTTGCAGCCGGGGGCCTGCATGCGGATCGAGCGGATCACGCCGACGAAGGCGCTGGCGCCGTAGTCGGGAAGGTCATCGCGGTCGACCGAGGTGACCACGGCGTGGCGCAGGCCCATCCGCTTGACCTGGTTCGCGACCCGCAGCGGCTCCAGCGGGTCGTTCCAGGTCGGCTTGCCGGTCTGCACGTTGCAAAAGCCGCAGCGGCGGGTGCAGACGTCGCCGAGGATCATG
>JBBQBH010000009.1:0-69262 GCA_038317345.1 Solirubrobacterales bacterium | reverse complement strand
GTAGCCGGAGGTGGCGCCGCAGATCACCACCTTGCCGAACGGCTTGACCACGAAGACCGAGGTCGGGAAGGTCGCCTGGCCGACGTGCTCGAAGACGATGTCGGGCGCGTCGCCGAGGATCTCCTTGACCCGCTTCGCGAATCCGCGCGCGACCTTGGAGCGCTCCTTTTCCTCCTCCGGCGACTCGTCGCCGGTGCGCATCATGCCCGCGAACTCGGTGCGGTCGATGTAGTCGACGGCGCCGAGCTGCTTGACCAGCTCGCCCTTCTCGCCAGAGGAGACGACGCCGACTGCGTTCGCCCCCGACGCCGCGCAGAGCTGGGTCGCGAACACGCCCAGCCCGCCGGCGCCGCCCCAGATCAAGACGTTCTGCCCGGCCTGGACCTTGCACTGGTCGATCAGCATCCGGTAGGCGGTGAAGTAGGTCAGCCCGTAGGCGGACGATTCGGCCCAGCTGAGGTTCTGGGGGCGGGGCAGAAGCTGCTGGGCCTGGACCTTGGTGAACTGGGCGAACGAGCCCCAGGTGGTCTCGTATCCCCAGATCTTCTGGCTGGGCGCCGCCAGTGGGTCCAGTCCGTGGACCTCGACGTCCTCGTAGGAGGCCTGGTTGCAGTGGATCACGACCTCGTCGCCGAGCTTGTGCTTGGTGACCCCTTCGCCGACCTTCCAGACGATTCCCGAGGCGTCCGACCCGCCGATATGGTGGCCGTATTCGGGGTGATCGCCGTAGCCGAAGACGGAGACCGGCTTGCCCAGTGCCGCCCAGACGTTGTTGAAGTTGACGCCGGCGGCCATCACCCGCACGATCACCTCGAACGGCCCTGGCTCGGGCACCTCGATCTCCTCGAGCTGGAAGGCGGTCGTCGGCTCGCCCTCGCGGTCCTGCCGGATCACCCAGGCCGCCATCGTCTCCGGCAGCTCGCCGGGCTGCACGCCGAGCTTCGAGACTTCTTCGATGTCAATTGCCAAGGGGCTTCCTCCGGGCTCGATAGGGCGGCGCAATCCTATCTATGGGGGATCGGGCGGATGAGGGGCGGATTCTTCGCGCATGGCACGAAGAAACCGCCGCAGAGCCCGGCGTTCAGGCGTCCCGTCCGCCGGGCGGACTACCTTCGTGTGTCCCCATGGAAGCGTTAGAGAAGCCACAGCTGCCCCTCGAACGCGCCGGCGACGGCACGGTGCGCGTGCTCGAGGATCGGATCGTCGTCGAGGACCTGACGATCGCCGATCGCGATACGGCACGCGTGGTCCGAGAGCGTGCCGAGACTGGGCAACCGCCCGCCGAGACGGTCACGAAGTCGATCGAGATCGGCGCCCGCGTCCTCGAGCGGGAGGGAGCCGCCGCCGAGGTCGACTACGTGAAGGCGGAATTCGGCAAGCACAGTGCTGAGCTTGCGCAAAGGCTTGTGAAGATGATCGAGACGGGCAATGACCTGCTCGCCGAAGAGATCGCCAAGAGCTTCGGCGCCGACCGGCAGGGAACAGTGCAGCACCAGATCAAGGAGATGCTGGATGGCTCGGCGCAAAGTCAACGTGAGACGCTTGCGCGCCAGTTCTCGGCCAAGGACGGGAGCAATCCCCTCTTCGACTTCAAGGACGGCGTCGTCCAAGCACTGAAGGAAGCCGAGGGGCGGCGGCTTCACGAGAGCCAGGAGAGCCGCAAGCGAATCGAGGCGCTCACCCGCGAGATCATCGAGCTGAAGCAGCGCGACGAGGCAGACCGGCGGGTCGCAGAGGCCGAGGATGCTGGGACTCGAAAGGGGCTCACCTTCGAGGAAAAAGCCCACGATGCGATCGAGCGGATCGCCTCGCTGCGCGGCGATGCCGCCTCCCATACCGGGGGGGAGCAGGCCGAGGGCGGTGGCAAGAAGGGCGACACACTGGTCGAGCTGGGGGCGGCTGAGGGCCCGTCCGGCGGCCGGCTGCTGTTCGAGGCCAAGGACAAGAAGCTCTCCCGTAATGACGCGTGGCAGCAGCTCAACGATGGGATGGCCACACGCGCCGCATCGTTTGGGGTCCTGGTCGTGGCCGGCGATGAGCGGGTGCCCGCGAGGTGCGAGCAGCTGCGCGAGTACGAGGGAAACAAGATGATCGTCGCGGTGGACCGTGAGGAGCCGTCCGGGCTCGCCCTTGAAGTCGCCTACCGCCTCGCCGCGGCTCGGGTGTCGATGGCACGTGACACCACCCTGGAGGTCGACCCGGCCGCGGTTCGAGACACCGCTCAGGAGGCGGTGTCGACGCTAAAGCAGGCGCAGGCGATTCGCTCCAGCCTGACCGGCATCAAGACCAGCTCCGACAAGGCGCGCGCGGGGCTCGACGCCCTGGTCGAGAGCGTGCGCGCGAAGCTGGAGCGGATCGAGCTGCTCGTCTCCGACCAAGTGGCGGGCGACGAGGGTGAGAAAACCGACTAGCCCCGTTGCCTACGGGAGCAAGAGGTCGTTCTGGGAAGAGATGCGGACCGGCCCGACATAAAACGGCGCCGGCTTTGCCCCTGGTAGATCGGCCGCTTCGATCGTGTAGTGGCCGGTTCCGAGCGCGACCTTGTAGACGTTGTTGCCCTTGGCGACGATCGGCCCGGAGCGTTTCAACCCGCCTGAGCCGTGGATCTCGAGTGTGGTCTGGGTCGCAGTCGTGTTGGAGGTCGTGAAGTTGACGATCTGGTCCGTGCTGTCTGAGCTCGGCTCCTTGACGCCGTTCTGGGTCAACGGGGCGCCGTTCGCGCCCTTTACGCCGACCGCGGCCGGCTGCGCCGAGATGGAGCCGTTGGTGATGTTCACCGTCACCTCCGCCGCAAGCGGGGGCCGGGGATCATTGGGGTGACTCGTGGGCCCACAGCCGACCCCGAGTAACCCCAGCGCGAAGGTGCCGATTGCGGCCAGGATCGCCTGTTTGCCTCTCCCGCGACCCATCTCGGCCCAGAATCTAGCCGACTGGGCCCCACACACGCCCCGATTCGCCTCTTCTCAGCCGAACCAGACCGAGTTCCGCGCCTTCAGCATCTCCTCGAGCTGAACCTGTATCCGCGCCCGGATCTCCTCCGCTATCGCATGAATCGCGCCCGAGTCCTCGGCGATCTCCGGCCCGTACTCGGACATATCGACCGGCTCGAGGAAGCGGATCTTGAACTTCGCCGGCAGGTACATCAGCCCCGCGGCGAGCCCGAATTGCGGGAACGCGTGGTTGAGGGGGAAATAGATCAGGCCGCTGATCCGTTGCAGCGGGCGCAGGTGGGCGAAGATCGGCATCGCCTCCTCGGCCCCAAGGACGGCGATCGGCACGATCGGGACGCGGGCGCGGATCGCCGTGCGCACGAAGCCCCCGCGACCGAAGCGGCGCAACCGGTAGCGCTGCCAGAGCACCTTGCGGCTGCCCTTCTGGCCCTCCGGGAAGACGATCGCCAGCCGGCCCTCGTCGCCGAGCAGGCGCTGGGCGTTGTCGCGGTGGGCGCCGACCATTCCGAGCTTGTTGGTGAGCATCCCGACGCCGGGAAAGCCCTTGAACCAGTTCTCGCCCAGTATGTAGAGCGGGCGGGGACTGGGGTGCTCGTTGCGGATCGCCTCCATCACCATCGGACCGTCCGGCGGAAGCGCGCCCGAATGGTTGGCGACCAGCAGCGCCCCGCCCTGCGAAGGGACGTTCTCGATGCCCTCGGTCTCGACCCGGAACCAGTAGCGGTAGTAGAAGTTGAGCAGCGGCTCGACCAGCGACACGAAGCTCTCGGAGCGGCCCCAGTCGTCAAGCGAGCGCTCCTGGTCGGTGGCTGGCAGTAGCGCCCGCAGGTCTGGCAGGTTGGCGCGCTCCGGCACGACCCCGGAGGTGACCTCGGGCCGAGCGTAGTCGTCGGCGCGTGGGTCAAAGGTCGACGCCACGGCCGCCTCTTCGGCTCCCGCCCTCGCTTCCACCGGCCCGCCCATCGAGGGCTCGGTAACCACCGGGCCGCCGACCAGCGGACTGTCGGGACCAAGGCGCCGCCTATGGCGGCGGAAGCCCGGACGCCCGGCCCGGTCGGTCACCGGTCGGCTCCGAAAGGCAGCTCGACGACCGCCGCCGTTTCGGTTCCGTCGCCGACTCGAACCGTGTCGCCCGGCTTGGCCTCGCGGCGCACGACCGCGAGGGCGATCGGCCCGAGGGCGGGGGAGACGCAGGCAGTGCCGATCGAGCCAACCTCCCGGTCCTCGAGCTGCAGCGTGGCGCCGGGCTGCCCCGGCGCGCTGAGCCGCAGGCCGCGAAGACGGCGGTTGGGCTTGCCTCGATAGTGCAGCCTTGCGACCGGCTCCTGGCCGATGTAGCAGCCCTTCTCGAAGTCGACTGCCCGCTCGACGATTTCCACCTCGGCCGGCATCGTCGACTCGCTCATCTCGGCGCCCAGGCGGGGGCGCCCAGACTCCACCCGGGCGATCTCCGCGGCAGCCTCGCTGATCTCGACGGCGCCGGCGGCGCTCAACAACTTGCGGAGCGAGGCCTGCTGGTCGACCCTGGTGATCAGGTCGAGGCCGAGATCGGTGGCCACCCCAAGCACCTCGACCCCGTCCCACTCATGGAAGCGTTGAGCGTGCTCCGGCCCCAGTTCATTGAAGCTGGCAATTCCGGCGGCCCGCGGACCGAGCAGCGCGGTGATCGCCCAGCGATCTGTGACGTCTTCGATCTCGACCTCGCGCCCAACCGAATAGGTCTGGAGGTGACGAAGGACCGTGGGGATGGCTTGCGACTCGACGTCGAGCCAGATCTCCCCACTGCTCAGTCGCAGGACCCGCATGTCCGCCTGGATGTGCCCCTTGCGGTCCAGCAGTGCCGCGTAGCAGCCCCCATCGACCTCGAGCGCCTCGACGTCGTTGGTGAGCTGCCCCTGCAGGTACTCGGCCGCTTCGGGGCCGCGCACGATCAGCTTGCCCCGATCTGAGCGGTCCAGAAGGCCAGCCTCCTCGCGCAGCACCCGGTACTGCGCGTCCAGCTCCGGCATCGCTTTGGTCGCCATCATCTCTGCACATCCTATCTTTAGGCTAATCTAAATTTGGATTTCGTCCGACAGAACCCAACGATGCCCCCGAGCACACACGCCCGCCACGAGAAGCCCGCCGCCGCATCGGAGGCGATCGAGGATTACGCAAAGGCGATCTACACGCTGTCGCGGCGCTCCGGCGCGCCGGTCGGGACCAGCGAGCTGGCCGCTCGGCTCGGCGTCGCTCCGGCGACCGCGACGGCGATGTTGAAGCGCCTCGACGGCATCGGGCTGGTGGACCATCAGCCATACCACGGTGTCAGCCTCACCCCGGCCGGCGAGCGGGTGGCGCTGGAGGTGATCCGCCACCACCGCCTGCTCGAGTCATATCTCAGCGCGGCCCTGGGCATGCCCTGGGACCGCGTGCACGAGGAGGCCGAGGTGCTGGAGCACTACATCTCGGAGGAGCTCGAGGAGCTGATCGCGGCGAAGCTGGGGGAGCCCAGCCACGACCCTCACGGCGACCCGATTCCGGGGCCGGACCTGGAGTTTCCCGAGGAGGCGGGCAGCCGCCCATTGGAGGCCCTGGAGGACGGTGAGACGGCGACCTTCACCCGTGTCTCCGACAGCGACTCGCAGATGCTCCGCTATCTGGCCGAGCGCGGGATAAGGCCCGGAGCCCATGTGATGGTGAAGGGGCGCCAGCCGTTCGGCGGACCGCTGTTCGTCGAGGTCGACGGCGCTGAGCATGCGCTCGGCGGCGAGCTGGTTCGGCGGATGCGTGTTTCGGCTGCCGAGCAGGCCCGATGAAGCCGCCCCCGCCGCCCTCCGCCGCCGAACCCACAGTCGAGGACGTCCTTCCCGGCGAGGCCGCGGTCGCCGCTGCCGCGCGCCGCTCGCTCGAGGGGCAGGCGCGGGGCGTCAGCAGGCTGTGGCCGTTCCTCGGCCCCGCCTTCGTCGCCGCGGTTGCCTACATCGACCCGGGCAACTTCGCGACCAACATCGCCGGAGGAGCGAAGTTCGGCTACCTGCTGCTCTGGGTGGTCCTCGGCGCGAACCTGATCGCGATGGTCGTTCAGACCCAGTCGGCGAAGCTAGGCATCGCCACCGGCAAGAACCTCGCCGAACTGTGCCGGGAGACGTTCTCGTTCCGGACCTCGATCGGTCTCTGGATCCAAGCCGAGCTCGTTGCAATGGCATGCGACATCGCCGAGGTCGTGGGCGCCGCGCTCGGCCTCAATCTGCTGTTCGGGATACCGCTATTCCCGGCCGGGCTGATCGCTGGCGCTGGCGCCTTTGCGATCCTCGCTCTGCAGCAGTTCGGTTTTCGCCGGCTGGAGGCCGCGGTCACCGCCTTGGTTGGCGTTGTCGTCGCCTCGTTCGTGATCGAGCTTTTCCACGCAAAGCCGAATGGCGGTGAACTTGCCCGCCACCTTTTCGTCCCCGGCTTCGCTGGTACCGAGAGCATCCTGCTGGCCACCGGGATCATCGGGGCGACGGTGATGCCGCACGTGATCTACCTGCACTCGGCACTGACCCAGAAGCGGATCGTCGGCCGCGACGACGCCGAGAAGCGGCACATCCTGCGCTTCGAGAAGGTCGACGTGGTGATCGCGATGTCGATCGCCGGCGTCGTCAACCTCTCGATGATGATGGTCGCCGCGGCACTGTTTCACGGCAGCAGCTTGGCCGGGATCGACACCATCGAGGGTGGTTACGAGGGTTTGAAGTCGCTTGTATCGACCAATGCGGCGACGATCTTCGGCGTCGCGCTGCTCGCCTCCGGCTTCGCATCTTCTTCGGTCGGGACGATGGCCGGGCAGGTCGTCATGCAGGGATTCATCCGACGCCGCATCCCAATCTTCGTGCGACGTGCCATCACCCTGATCCCGGCGCTGATCGTGCTTGCGATCGGTCTCAATCCGACCGACGCGCTGGTGGCGAGCCAGGTCGTGCTCTCGTTCGGGATCCCCTTCGCGCTCGTGCCGTTGGTGATGCTGGCCAGTCGTCGCGATGTGATGGGCGCGCTGGTGAACCCCCGCTGGCTCTCAGTTTTGGCGGGGACGCTGGCGGCGCTGATCATCGCGCTGAACATCTTCCTGCTCCAACAAGTCTTCTTCGGCTAGCGGGCCCTGCGACCCGTCGCATCTCGGGGTCTTCGGTCGGGCGGCTGCTCACGCACGATCTAGTGCGCTCGCCGCGCCGCCCTCCCTGCATCCCCCGACCTGCTTGCTTTTTCGCGCCCCCTTGATGTTGGGGGCTAGGCTTGTGCTGATGCCGCTGGCCGACGACTTCCAGGAGCTGCTCGATTCGCTGCCGGCCGATTGGACCGACCTCGAGCTCGACCTGCGGATCGGCGACGAGAACCGTTACGTCGACGCGGCCGTGATCCTCAGCACCGTCAACGCGCAGCCCTATTCGAAGGCCGACTGGCACTGGCGCCTGCTCGTCGCCCACAGCTTTGGACACGCGGCGGCGGCGGAGACCGTCAATGGTGTGCTGGCGAAGCTCGACGCCGAGGGCATCGAGGGAGAAATGATCCTGCGCGAAGTGCGCGAGGGCCGAGCGGAGATCGTCGAGGGGTGGGGGCGGCCGGAGAGCGTCCGCGAGGAGTTCCGTCAGCGCCGCAGTCTGTGAGGGCGGGGCTCTGCAAGAGAGCTTGGCCCTCGGCCGAGCGCGAGCAATTTGTCTGAGCCATGGCGCGGATCGTCGTGATCGCACCCGAGCTGCTGCTCGGCACCCGCGTATCGGAGACGCTGACCGCGGCTGGGCACGAGGTCGCGCTTGCGCCGACGATCGCAGAGGCATCGTTGGACGGGACCGAGCTGGTGGTCGCCGACCTCGAGCACAGTGAACCCGAGGCGCTGGTGGCGCTCGGCGTCCCGCTGCTTGGCTTCTACCCGCACACCGACGCCGAGCTGCGCCAGCAGGCGGAGTCGGCGGGCGTCGACCTGGTCGTGCCGCGCTCGAAGCTGGTGCGCGAGATGCCCGAGCTTGTGCAGAACCTGCTTGCCGGCTAGCCGAATGTGACGACCCGCGCGTGGACGAAGTCGATGGTCGAGCCAGCGGTGCAGAAACTGGCGAAACGCTGCGCGGTCAGCAGGTGGTTCCCCGCCGCTGTGACGACAGCCAACAAGGCGTTGAATTGGCTCGTCGCGGGCGTCGTGGAGATGTTGTTAAAGAAGAGGCTGCCTGCGGGATTGCCGTCGAGTGTGAAATTCACCCCTGCGTTACATTGCGCGATGGTGTTGTCCCAGGCAACGGTGGCCTGGCCAGCGGCGACGATGAGCGCGACTTGACCGGCCTTGAGGCTGAAACTGCCCGGCGGGTTCAGGGAATAGCTGCCGGTGCCCATGGGCACGGAACCGCCCTCCAACGAGGCCAGCACGCTGGCGCCCGCGCCCGGCGCGAAGTCGCCCGGCAGGATCGATCCGTCGAGTATCTTCGACGAGGAGACCGATCCGGCTGCGAGGTTTCGTGCCTTCACCCCGTTCTTGGCGATGTTGCGCGACTTGACGGCGTTCTTGGCGATGTTTCGGGAGTGGATCTTGTTCGCCGCGTAGACCGCGCCGCCGGTCAGGGCGAGGAACAGTGCCAAGGTGGCGACCACGTTTGCGTAGGTGAGCTTGCTGCGAATCCGGTTCATCCAGGCGCAAAGCTACCCGCCTGGGCGGACTCCAGATCGGGCACTGGACGAAACTCTGAGATCGAAGGCGAGGCTGACGGCAAGCGGTCGTCGCAGGATGCCGTGCTCGCGATCCCACGCTGCCCAATGCCGCAGGACCGCTGCGTCAAGTGCCCCGGGGGGCCGAAAGGCGGGGAGAAGAACCCGCAGTTGCTCTTGCTGCACGGACCGGTCGAGGCCGGGATTGCTCGCCAGCAGATCGTCGAGAGCTGCTGGCGGGTCGCGAAGGGTCTCCTCGTAGCCGCGGGTTGTGGCGCGAACCACCGAACGCACCAGGCCGGGGTCCTTCTGCAGCAGTCCCCGAGTCGTCGTCAGCACCAGCTCCGGGTACGGCGGGGCCCCGTAGCGGTCGACACGGAACACCGTCACGGGAACTCTCTGGTCCTGAAGCGCCACAGCCTCGGCGTTCCAGAAGCCGGTCGCGGCGTCGACCTTGCCGGCCGCCAGGTCGGCGACCGCGTTGAAGCCGATCGTCACCCGATCGACCTTCGCCGGATCGCCGCCGTCGGCCGCCACCTCTGAGTCGACCACGGCGTCGTCGGAGGGCAGTCCGGTGACACCGACTCGCCTTCCTTCGAGATCGCGAGGCCGCCGCACCGGCCCGTCGGCGCGGGCAATCACCGACGCCAGCGGCCGCTGCACGATCGGTGCGACTCCGACCAGGTTCAACCCATGCCCGCGGGCGATGCCGAGGTCGTGGATGTCGAGGATCGCGAAGTCGGCCCGACCCGCCTCGAGCAGCTTCGGGGCGTCGGTGGAGGCCGACGGAGCGCGCACCTCGAGGTCGACCCCGGCGTCGCGGTAGTAGCCGCGCCGCAGCGCCAGATAGATCCCGCTGTGTACGGCATTGGGTGTGAAGTCGAGCACGAGGGTCGCCCTCTGAGGAGCGCCCGGTTCAGCGCCGTCCCCTCCACAGCCCCCGACGGCGAGCCCGAGCAGGACGGCCGCCAGCGACGCGACGACCATTCTCATGCGCGCACCAGCATATTCTGCGGCGCCTTCGGCGCCTGGCTGGCCGGATGGCCGAGTGCGGCGCAACTTGTCACCGTTCAGTCAGTTATTGATTCGCAGATGAGCCGATCGGGGATACGGCGGGGGACGCTGGTCTGCGCGCTCGGGCTGCTCGTGGTCCTGGCGCTGGCGTCGGCGGCGCAGGCTCGGCGGCCGCCGTTGATCGCCGCCGCAGGCGACATCGCCTGCGGGCCCAGCAACCCGCGCTTCAACTCGGGGTTTGGCACCTCCAACAGCTGCCAGGAGCTCTTGACATCGAGCCTGCTCTCGGACCGATCGCTCTCGGCGGTTCTCCCACTAGGAGACCTCCAGTACGACGACAACGGCTCGCTGGAGAGCTTTCTCGACTCCTACCAGCCCACCTGGGGACGCTGGCATGCGGCCAGCCATCCGGTGATCGGCAACCACGAGTACGACGACGGCCAGGGTGCGCAGGGCTACTGGGACTACTGGAACGGGGTCGGGGTCGGAATCGGTGCGGCCGGGGTGCGAGGACAGGGGTGGTACTCCTACAACCTCGGCTCCTGGCACCTCGTTGCGCTCAACTCGAACTGCGACTTCGTCTCTTGCCGTGGCAGCTCGCGGCAGCTGAAATGGCTGCGACAGGACCTTCGCGACCACCCGCACCGCTGCGTGCTCGCCTACATGCATTACCCGCGTTTCTCATCGGGCGTCTACGAGGAGCCCGGCGACACCCGGTCACTTTGGAAGGCGCTCTACCGGGGAGGCGCCGACGTGGTTTTGAACGGGCACGAGCACATCTACGAGCGCTTCGCGCCCCAGCGCCCCAGCGGCATCGTCGATCACAAGCGCGGCATCAGCCAGTTCACGGTCGGCACCGGGGGGTATTTCCTCTTTCCGATTGCCATGCCACGTGTGCCGCACAGCCAGTTCGCCTACAACCAGAGCTTTGGCGTGCTGTTCATGAGCCTCGGCTTCAAGCGCTACGGATGGTCGTTCGTGGACGTCTTCGGTCACACGATCGACCAGGGCGATCGCGCCTGCCATCGCGAGAGGCGGCCCCGCCACCACAGGCATCATCGACACCGGCATGGTCACGGCGCGGGCAACAATGGCGGCGGTCAGCGGCCCGCCGACGCCGCGCGCCGCCGGTCTGGTTAGACTGCCGCCGGCATTCAACCGAGGAGGTTCGACGCTGTGCAGGATCGAGGACTCGCTGCGTACATCGCTGAGCTAGTCGGCACCCTATTTCTGGTCTTCTTCATCACCAGCGCGGTCACCCTGTTCGTGGCGACCGGCAACCAGGCGCAGTTCGGTTCGGACTTCGCCGTCATCGGTCTCGTCCACGCGTTTCTGCTTTTCGGACTGATTTTGATTTTCGGCGGTGTCAGTGGGGGCCACTTCAACCCCGCGGTGACCGTTGCGGTTGCGGCGATCCGCAAGATCGACCCGATCGACGCCGTGATCTACATCCTTGCCCAGCTGTCCGGCGCCGTGCTCGGTGCGCTGCTGACCAAGGCCCTGCTGGTCGACGAGGGGCGGGCCGGTCACTACGGCGCCGTCCAGGTCAGCACGCTGCTCGGCTCGAACCTCCAGGGCTTCATCGTTGAGGGCATCGGCGCCCTGGTGTTGGTCCTGGCGGTGCTGGTCGTGGCGCTCGGAACGCGCTCGGCGAAGGAATGGGCTCCATTAGGCGTCGGCACCACTCTGGGCTTTGCTGTGATGGTCACGGGACCGCTTACCGGTGGCTCGCTTAACCCGGCCCGCTGGTTCGGACCGGCGCTGGTCAGCAACCACTGGGGTGGCGTCTGGCCATATGTGCTGGGCCCACTGGTCGCCGCTTTGATCGGCGCCGTGCTGTTCAAGTTCGTGATCGAGGCGGGGGAGAAGGCCACGCCACCGATTCCGGGCCAGGGCGGCAAGCCGAGCGGCTCCGGTTCCTAGCCGGCTAGCCCAAAGCTGGACGGCGTCAACCGTGCGCTAGCGTGCCTGGTGTGCGCCGGGTCACCTTTTCGCGCAACTACACGCTGTCGCTCTCTCGCACTTGCCAGTGCTACTGCAAGTACTGCGCGTTTGCCACCCACCGCGCCCACATCTATGCGCCTGAAGAGGTCGAGCAGCGTCTCGATGAGGCGCTGCGACACAACTGCAAGGAGCTGCTCGTCCTCACCGGCGAGCGGCCGGAGGTAAACGAGGAGGTCGCGGCCCGCCTGCGCTCCTGGGGGCACGAGGACTTCACCTCCTACGTCGTCTGGGCCTGCGAGCGGGCACTCGACCGAGGCCTGCTTCCCCATACCAATGTCGGGGTTCTCGACCGCGGCGACCTGCTGCGGGTTCGCGAGGCCGCCGCCTCCCAGGGGCTGATGCTGGAATCAGTGGCGGAGAGGTTGATGGAAACAGTCCACGCCGGCTCTCCGACCAAGCACCCGGCAAGGCGGCTGGAGATGATCGACGCTGCCGGCGAGCTGCGGATCCCGTTCACGAGCGGGATCCTGGTCGGGATCGGCGAGACCGAGGAGGAGCGGATCGCGTCGCTGGAAGCGCTCGCCGAGCTGCAGGCCCGCCACGGCCATATCCAGGAGGTGATCCTCCAAAACTACGTCGCGCATCCGCGGTACTACGGCAGAGAGGTCGCCGATATCGCCGACGAGGCGGCGCGCGCGAGATGGGCGGGCGGATCCCCCTCCGCGACCTCGTCGCCCGCTCCGCCCGACGCTATGGCACCGAATCTCGATGCTCCACAGGTAGCGGAGGCGGACCCGCCCGCCCCTCCGGAGTGGGCCACGCCGATTTCGATCGATGACATGAAGCGGTTGATCCGCGAATGCACGCGTTTGATGCCGGAGGTGGGGATTCAGGTGCCGCCGAACCTCTCCGATTGGTGGACCGAGCTGGTCGAAGCCGGCGCGACCGACCTCGGCGGCCTGTCGGCAAACGGCGACCACATCTCTCCCGAGCACGCCTTTCCCAGCCCCCACCAGGTGCGAAAGGAGCTTGCGCCGCGCGGCTTCGCGCTCACCGAGCGCCTCTGCGTCTACCCGCAATACCTCGAGCCAGACTGGATGGAGCAGGGGGTGTTGGACCTGGTGAAGCTGAAGTACTGGAGCTTCATCCCGCGTCGCGGATCGGGCCGGCGCCGCGAGGAGGTCCTGGAACCCGGTCTGGCGCCGAAGGCGATCGCCAAGGGCCGGGAAGGCAGGGAGCTTTCAGAGGATGAGCTGACGGCGCTGTTCGCCGAGACCCGGCCGGAGGTGATCGAGGAGATGCGCGCCGCCGCCGACGAGCTGCGGGACGAGCTTGCCGGGGAGCAAGCGACCTTTGTCGTCAACCGAAACATCAACTTCACCAACATCTGCATCGTCGGATGCGCGTTCTGCGGCTTCGGCCAGGGCAAGCGCTCGCCCGACGCCTACCACGTGGAGGAAGAGGACTTCGTCGCCAGGGTGGAGGAGGCGGTCGAGTTCGGCGTCACCGAGATCTGCATGCAGGCCGGCATCCATCCCGAATACACGCTCGAGGACTACGGGCGCTGGCTGCGCCTCGTCAAGCAGGTGGCGCCGCAGGTCCACCTGCACGCCTACTCCCCGATGGAGATCGAATTCATGTGCGAGCGATCCGGCCGTGAACCGGAGTCGGTGTTCGAGTACCTGATCGAGTGTGGGCTGGGGTCGACGCCGGGCACCGCCGCCGAGGTTCTCGACGACGGGGTGCGCCAGCGGATCTCCCCGAACAAGCTGCCGGTCGAGCGCTGGGTGCGGATCATCGAGGCCTCGCATCGGGTCGGATTGCGCTCCACCTCGACCGTGATGTTCGGCCACATCGAGGAGCCACGCGAGCTGGCCCGCCACATGCGGGTCGTGCGGTCGCTCCAGGAGCGAACTGGGGGCATCACCGAATTCGTGCCGCTCAGCTTCATCCCCTTCCAGACGCTGCTAGGCCGCACCCACGGAATCGAGGAGATCGGACGCGACGAGAATCTCAAGCACACCGCCGCCTTCCGTTTGGCGCTCGGCCGCACGATCACCAACCTTCAGGCGAGCTGGGTGAAGATGGGATTGGAGGCGGCGACCGAGAGCCTGCGCTGGGGGGTCAACGACCTCGGCGGCACGCTGATGGAGGAGAACATCTCGCGGATGGCGGGCTCTCACCATGGTGTACGGCTGGAGCCCCAGCAGCTGATCGAGGCGGCGCGGGCCGCGGGACGGCAGCCGGCCCAGCGCACGACGCTGTACGAGATCATCGAGCGGTACTAGCCCAGACGCCTAGCCGTCCAATCCCTTAACCCGATCGCAAAATGCGGGTTTATGCTGGGAGCAGCGCAGTCTCTTTTATGAGGCGGCACCAGAGGGAAGGAACCGAGTATGGGCGACGCAATCCGCATAGAGGAGCGACTGCTCGACCTGTTCGCGGGCCGGAGTCACAAGGAGAGACCAAAGCAGCCCGATCGCGAGTCGCCACGTGAGATGGAGCGGCGGGCGGTGGAGCGGTTGTACGGCGGGCACCCGAGCGTTGTCGTGCGCACCGAGCGGGAAGCGGGAGACAAGGGCAGCTAGCCCGGGGTTTCGGTCCGCGGCGATCGGCGATTGCCGCGACAATCAATTTCATGGACGCGATGGTGCTCGAGCAGCAGGGCCAGCCACTGCGCCAGGCCGACCTCCCGGTCCTCGAGCCGGGTCCCGGCCAGCTTCGGGTCCGCGTCCACACTTGCGCCGTCTGCCGCACCGATCTGCACATCTTCGACGGCGACCTGACCGAGCCGAAGCTGCCGCTGGTGCTGGGGCATCAGATCGTCGGCACGGTGGACGAGCTGGGGGAGGGCGCTACGCGTTTTGGGGTCGGCGACCGGATCGGAATCCCCTGGCTCGGCTGGGTAGATGGCACCTGCCGCTTCTGTCGCTCCGGGCGCGAGAACCTCTGCGACAACGCCCGCTTCACCGGCTATGACATCGACGGCGGCTACGCCGAGGCGGCCGTCGCCGACGAGCGCTTTTGCTTTCCGATCCCCGAGGGTTATTCCGACCTCCACGCGGCGCCGCTTCTCTGTTCCGGACTGATCGGCTACCGGGCGCTTCGCCTCTGCGGCGAGCACGCGGAGCGGATCGGCTTCTACGGCTTTGGAGCCTCCGCCCACATCATCTGCCAGGTCGCGGTCCATCAGGGAAGGCGCGTGTTCGCCTTCACCCGCGCCGGCGATACCGAGGGGCAGGATTTCGCTCGCGGGCTCGGGGCGGAGTGGGCGGGTGCGTCGGATGACGATCCACCCGAGCCCTTCGATGCGGCGATCGTCTTCGCCCCGGTCGGCCCGCTGATGCCGGTTGCGCTGCGCGCCAGCGCCAAGGGAGCGGTGATCGTCTCAGCGGGAATCCACATGAGCGACATTCCGGCTTTTCCCTACGAGATTCTCTGGGGTGAGCGAAACATGCGCTCGGTCGCGAACCTGACGCGCCAGGACGGCGAGGAATTCCTTGAGCTGGCGCCGCAGGTTCCGATCCGCACGGAAGTCCAGCCCTATCCGTTGCAGGAGGCCAACACTGCGCTCGACGACCTACGCGCCGGTAGGCTTGAGGGAGCAGCGGTTTTGCAGATCAGCGATGGCTGACGTAACGGTAAAGAGGCTGGAGGAGTTCGACGCAATATTCGGCGGCGGAATGCGCCGCGTTCGCGCCGGGCTCGGCGTGACCTCGTTCGGGATGCAGGTGATGGAGCTGCCGCCCGACTTCTCGATGTACCCCTCCCACGATCACTCCCACGACGCGCAGGAGGAGGTCTACCTGACGCTCGGCGGCCGAGCGACGCTTCAGGTCGGGGAGGAGCAGTTCGATCTCGAGCCCGGGGTCTTCGCGCGCGTCGGCCCCGGCCAGAAGCGCAAGCTGCTCACCGGCGACGAGGGCGCCCGCATCCTCGTTCTCGGTGGAATGCCGGGCCGGGTGTATGAGCCGCCGGAGTGGACCGAGGAGGGCGGCTCGCTACCTCCGATGGGCAAAGAAGAAGCGCAAACCGCCGAGTCGACCCCCTAACGGAAAAGGTCCTGCTCGCGGGGGCGTCGCAGCGCCGCGGCCCCCGGACCGTCTTCTTCGGTCACCTGGCGCTCAAGGCCCCGCACGATCGCCGCCGGAACGCCGCTGGCCTTGTCGCGGACCAGGTCGGCTGCCGCCGCCGCCTCGTCGGCGACCGCGATCGCAGTCGCCGTCAGCGTGCTGCCACCCGCGTCGGCGCGTCCGCGCCAGTCGTCGAGCGGGCGCAGGCCGGCGCAGCCGATCGCCACCTCGCATTGCCCCAGCCGCCACGCCCGGCCGAAGCTGTCCGAGACCACCACGGCGACCGACTCGCCGCACGACTCCGTGAGCTGGGCCCGGATTTGCCGGGCCGATGCATTTGGGTCCAGCGGCAGCAGCGAGGCGGAGCCCACCGGGACGTTCGATGTGTCGACTCCGGCATTCGCGCAGACCAGCCCATGTCGCGTTTCGCAGATCAGCACGCCGCGCTCGGCGCGGATCACAGCGCGGCACTCGTCGAGTACCAGCTGCACGATCGCCGGGTCCTTGCCCAGCTCGGCCGCGAGCTGCTGAGCGCGCTCGGAGGGTTTGACCTCGGAAAGCTGCACCACGCGGCTTTCCGCCTTCGAGACCACCTTCTGCGAGACCACCACGACGTCACCCTGCTCGAGGTCCGCCCGGGCGGCGATCAGCTCCCCCAGCCGGTCGCCTTGTTCGATCTCGGGCAGCCCCTCGACCGGCAATACGCGCAGCTCCGTCGCGCTCACAGCACCCTCGGTTCGCGCTCGGCCCAACACCAGGCTCCTTGGTAGAGCCTCGCGCTCACAGTCCCAGCACCCGAGCCGTGTGGGCGGCCCGCCCACGGGCCGCTTCGAGTGTCGTCGTCAAGGCGACCAGGTCGGCTGGCGTGTCGAGGTCGAGGGCGAGCGATTCCAAGCGCTCGACCCCGTGTGGAAGACCTGCCGCCCGGGCGGCTTCGAGATGGCGCTCGCAGCTTCCCTCGCCGAACGCCGGGCGGATCGCGTTCGGGGGGCACAGCAGCAGGGCGTTGGTGCCGATCCCGTGGCGGTCGGGGACGATCGCCACATAGGGGTCCGGCACTGCGGTGAGCAGGCGGTCGAGGTCGCGCGGGTCGAGCAGTGGGCAGTCGCCGGGCACCACCACCACGCAGGACGCGCCGGCGGCCTGCGCTTCACCGATCCCAATCAGGGCGGCTTCGGGGTGTCCCCGGTCGTCGGGGTCCGCGATCGGGTCGGCGCCAAGATCGTGGGCGATCTGCTGGGCGGCGGGCTCGCCGCTGACGACGATCGTCCGCTCGATCATTCGCGCCGCGCCGACCGCCTCGAGCACGTCCTGGAGCATCGCGGCGACCAGCGCATGGCGGCGTTCCTCGTCGATCCCGACGCCCAGCCGCTGCTTGGCGGCGTCGAAGCGCTTCACCGGAAGCACCGCGGTGGCCTTAGAGACCATCCAAAAACCCCCGCGCACGCCTGGCGGCGCCGGCCGCACACGCGAGTTTTCGGATGATCTCTGGGCTCATCCTCTGGCGAGGCTAGCGCCGAAGCCGAGCACGACCCGGGCCACGCGCTTTCGCGCCTTCGCCGTGTCCATGAGGATCGGAGCGACGAGCGTCTGCAACTCCTCCGGCGGAGGATCCGGGTCTCCGATGTCGACCACCATGCCGTCCAGGAGCCCCTCGTAGAGCCCGGCCACCCCGGCCGCGGTCGTCGGGCGGCCGACCGCACGCATGAACTCGGCCGTGGGGCCCTTGACCACCCGGCCCCCGACGAACGGGCTCACCGCGACCACCGGCGCCGTCGCGGTCATGATCGCCTCGCGTATCCCGGGGACGGCGAGGATCGGCCCGATGCTGATCACCGGGTTGGAAGGGCCGATCACGATCAGCTCGGCGGCGGCAATCGCGTTGGCGACCTCGGCGGTCGGTCTGGCGGAGGAGATCCCGTCCAATTTGACGTCTTCGATCTGCGGCTGGGAGCGATCGAGGATCAGGAACTCCTGCACGTCGCTCCAGCCGGCCGGGGTCTGCACCCGCGTGCGGACCGGCTGCTCGCACATCGGAAGCACAGTCGCCTTGACCCCGACGGCGCGGACAATCTGCTCCTGGGCCGCGGTGAGCCGGCCTCCCTCGGCGAGGAAGTGATGCCGGTAGAGGCAGGCGGCGAGGTCGCGGTCGGTGAGCGTGAACCAATCCGGCGCACCGAGCTGCACCAATCGCTCGAAGACCACGGTGCTGTCGTCGCGGATTCCCCAGCCCCGCTGCTCGTCGATGTCGCCCGAAAGCCAGTAGGTGATCAGGTCGGGGTCGGGCGAGACGTGCACCCCGAGCGTCTCGATATCGTCGCCGGTGTTGGCGATCACCGAGAGATCGGTGCCGATTCGCGCCTGCATTCCGGCGGCCAGCTTGGCGCCACCGGTACCACCGGCAAGCAGTGCGACCTTCATCGGTTCACTCGGCCCAGTGGTCCGCGTCGGGGATGCCGGTGATGCGAATCCCGGCGTGCGTCTTGTAGCGGCTGTTGATCGAGATCAGAAGCGGCGTCAGCTGCTCGACGATACGGGCGGTCTCCAGTGCGCCGGCGTTGACCGCTCTCAACCCCGGAATCAACTCCACCAATCGCGCCACCGTCGCCTTGTCCGCCTTGCGATCGCCGCAGAGCAGCACGTCCTCGTCGAGCTCATGCTCGAGGTTGCCGAGGACCGGAGCGCTGACCGTGTGCAGCCCCGAGACAACCGTCACGCCCTCGGGCACCATTTCCTGCGCCTGCTGGGCGGCGGAGCCCTGCCAGACGCCGAGCGAACGGGTCGCCTTGCCACTCACCGCTGCGGCAAGTGGCACCGTGCAGTCGACCAGCAGCTGGCCGGAGACCAGCGCGCCCCGCAGGTTGTTCAGATTCTCGGACTGGGCGCGGAACGGGACCGTGAGAAAGACGACCGGCGCCCCGCGTACGGCCTCCTCGTTGACCAGCCCCTGGGCCTCCGCTTCCGGTACCGCCTCCGACAGCCGTGCCGCAGCTTCGGTCGCGCGCTCAGCGTTGCGCGATCCGATCACGACCGCAACGCCTGCGGTCGCCCAGCGCAGCGCCAGGCCGAAGCCGAAGGCGCCCGTTCCGCCCACGATTGGGATCGGAGGCGTCGAATCGCTCGCTTGGGCCATCGGCGCGCCAGTGTAAGCGCCCCGTATGCTCCGGCCGTGATCAGATTGGAAGCTCGCAAGGCCCTTGTCACCGGGGGAGCCGGGGGCATCGGCACCGCGATTGCCCGCCGCCTCGCCGGCGAGGGCGCCGAGGTCTGGGTCGGTGACCTGGACGAGGACGGCGCCGCCAAGGTCGCGGCCGAGATCGGCGGCCACGCCGTCAGGCTCGACGTCACCGACCACGACTCGGCGCGCGCAGCGGTGGAGTCGGTGGGCGGCCTCGACGTGCTGGTCAACAATGCCGGCACCGACGAATTCGGCTTCTTCAACCAGACCACGCCCGACATGTGGGAGCGGGTGCTGGCTGTCAACCTCAATGGCGTCCTCAACTGCACTCACGCGGCGCTGCCCGGGATGCAGGAGAGCGGCTACGGCCGCATCGTCAGCATCTCGTCGGAGGCCGGCCGGGTCGGCTCCAAGGGCTCGGCCGTGTACTCGGCGGCCAAGGGCGGGGTGATCGCGTTCATGAAGGTGATCGCGCGTGAGAACGCGCGCTACGGGATCACCGCCAACTCGATTGCCCCGGGTCCGATCGAGACGCCCCTGCTGATGGGCGCGCAGCAGATGGGCGAGTTGGGAGAGAAGTTGATCGAGACGATGAAGAGCGCGACGCAGATGCGCCGGCTCGGAAAGCCGGACGAGGTCGCCGCCGCGGTCGCCTTCCTTGCCGCCGAGGAGTCGTCCTTCGTCACCGGCGAGACGCTGGGCGTCAGCGGCGGACTGGGGATGGTCTGATGCTCCACCCGATCACCGAACGGGTCGCCTGATGTCGAGCAACCCGCAGCGCAAGCTCGCCTCGATCAGCGAGGTGGTGCCGGAGAGCGACCGCCCCACCGAGGCAACCCTGGAGCCCGGGCTGGAGCGGGTCGACGAGTTCACCGTCGAGGGCCGTCTGGTCACCGACGTCGGGGGCACGATCGGCGCCAGCGTGCTGTCGACTCCCGGCATGGTTGCGGTGATGGAGCGAACCACGGCGGTCCTCAGCTACCAGAACATTCCCCAGGGAAAGGCCACGGTTGGCTTCGAGATCTGCGTCAAGCACGTCGCCGCCGCGCTCGAGGGGGCGCTCTGCCAGGTGCGCTCGAACCTGCGCGAAGTGGTCGACGGACGCAAGCTCCGCTTCGACGTCGAGGTGACCGACGGCGACCGCACGATCGGCGTTGGAACGCACGAGCGCCGCGTCATCGAGGTCGGCGAGGTGAAGAAGGATTGAGCCCCGCCGGGCTCCCCGACCGCGTCCGGATCCGCGAGGTCGGCCCGCGAGACGGGTTCCAGAACGAGCCCGAGGTGATCGGCACCGAAGACAAGGTGCGGCTCATCGACCTGCTGTCGGACACCGGACTGGCGCGCTTGGAGGTGACCTCTTTCGTGCGCCCCGACGTGATCCCGCAGCTCGCCGACGCCGAGCAGGTGCTGGAGCGGATCGAGCGGCGCGACGACGTGTCCCTTTCGGTTCTGATCCCCAACGAGCGCGGCCTTGAGAGGGCGCTGGAGATGCGGGATCGCTTCGACGAGGTCAACCTGTTTCTCTCCGCGTCGGAGACCCACAACCAGCGCAACGTCAACCGCTCAATCGAGGAGTCGCTGGACGGGCTGGAGCGTACGATCGCCGCCGCCCGCGCCGAGGGGCTGCGCTGTGAAGGGGTGATCTCGGTCTCCTTCGGATGTCCCTACGAAGGGGAGGTCACGCCCGAGCGTGTGTTCGAGATCGGAAAGCGTCTGGCGGCGGCTGGATGCGAGGAGGTCGCCTTCGGCGACACCACCGGGATGGCCAACCCCCGGCAGGTGCACGAATTCTTCATCGCCGCCCGCGCTCAGCTCGGGGGGGTCGAGCTGACCGCCCACTTCCACAACACCCGCGGTCAGGGCCTGGCCAACGTGCTGGCGGCGCTGGAGGAGGGCATCGACTCGTTCGAGAGCTCGTTCGGCGAGCTCGGCGGCTGTCCGGTCCCGCCCGGTTCGACCGGCAACGTCGCGACCGAGGACGTGGTTTCGATGCTGCACGAGATGAGGATCGAGACCGGGATCGACCTGGCGAAGCTGATCGAGGCCTCGCGCGCCGCGCAGGAGACACTCGGACGCCCCCTGGGCGCGCATGTCCTGCGCGCCGGGCCGGTCGAATGGCAGGGCCAGATCGACGCCTAGGGTCGACTGACTTCGAGTCAGCGCCGCTTGGCCCATCCGACCCTCGCTCAATACTGTGTCGGCCAATGAGAAGCGACCGCTTCAGGGCAGCGGCCGAGGAAAAGAACTTCTCGGCCATGGATGAGCTTTTCGCTGAGCAAGCCTCGTTCCGCAGTCCGGTCGTCTTCGCGCCCTACGAGGGCCGCGAGGCGATTGCGATGCTCCTCCTCGCCGTCGTCGAGGTGTTCGAGGATTTCCGCTACACCGATCAGGTCGAGTCGGGCGACACCGCTGTTCTCATATTCGAAGCCCGGGTCGGCGATCGCGAGCTGAACGGAGTGGACGTCCTGCGTTTCGACGCCGACGACAGGATCGTCGAGCTGATGGTGATGGTCCGACCGATGAGCGGCGTGCAGGCCCTGGCGGAAGCGATGCAGACCAAGCTGGCGGGGGCGGGTAGCGGCTAAGCTCCCGGCCGTGAAGAGGAGGAAGGGAAGAGTGGAGACGATCGAACGGATTCGGAACGCGACTTTCACGTTCGCGCGACGCGGGTATGACCGGCGCGAGGTCGACAACTACCTGTCGAAGCTGGCCGAGTGGCTGGAGGGCGGTGCCACGGAACAGGTTCATTCCGACACGATCAAGCACGAGCTGGAACGGATCGGCGACAAGACGGGCAAGATCCTCACCGCGGCCGAGGAGGCAGCCCAGTCGCTACGCGCGGACGCCGAGCACGACGCGAGCCAGATCCGCGAGGACGCACACGGGAGCGTGGAGTCGATCAAGGCCTCCGCCGACGAGTACGCCAAGCACGCGCGCGAAGAGGCCCAGGCTTTCGCAACCAAGGCCCGCGGGGAAGCCGAGGCATACTCGAGCCAACTGCGGAGTGAGGCCGAGACGATCTCGGGGCGGGCTCGCCAGGAGGCCGAGGCGCAGGCCACGAAGCTCCATGACGAGGCGGACGAATACGCGAAGCGGGTCCGCAGCGAGGTGGACGCTCACGCCTCCACGACCGTGAAGGAGGCCGAGGACAAGGCGATTCGGATGGTCGAGGAGGGCGCCAAGCGCCGCCGCGAGATGGAGAGGGTGATCGCCGACCTGGAGACGCGACGCGACGCGGTCGTCGGCGGGCTCGAGAAGCTGTCGAGTCAGCTCGCCGGCGCGGCAACGGTTGGCAAGGCGGCGGATCCGGCGGCTACCAGGCCGCCCACCGATACCAGGCCGCCTGCAATCGACACAATGCCGCCGGCGACGAACAGCGGCCAGGCGACGAATGACGATGGACGGGCCGCGACTGACGTCAGATCTGCCCCCACGGAGCCCGAGCCGGCCTCCCCGCCCAGCCAACCGCCGCCGCCCTCTCCGACCAGGCAGTGACCGACATCCGACCGGCGTTGGAGGCGGCGCTGGCCGGCGGTCCTGAGCGTCATCACGCGAAGCTGGCCGAGCAGGAAAAGCTTCCCGTCCGTGAGCGGATCGAGCGGCTCGTCGACCCCGGCTCGTTCGCGGAGGAAGCGCTGCTCGCCAACTGGGAGCAGGAAGGTTTGGGTGCCGACGGGGTGGTCACCGGTCTGGCGCTGATCGGAGGGCGCCGCGCAGCGCTGATGGCCAACGACCCGACCGTCAAGGCCGGGTCATGGGGCCCAAAGACGGTCGAGAAGATCCTCCGTGTCCAGGAGCGGGCGCTGAAGTTGGGCGTGCCGATGGTCTACCTGGTCGATTCCGCCGGAGCACGGATCACCGACCAGGTGCAGATGTTCCCGGGCCGCCGCGGCGCCGGGCGCATTTTCTACAACCAGGTGCGGCTCTCCGGCCAGGTGCCGCAGGTCTGTCTGCTGTTCGGGCCGAGCGCCGCGGGGGGCGCATACATCCCGGCCTTCTGCGACGTCGTGATCATGCGCGAGGGCAACGCCTCGATGTACCTGGGCTCCCCCCGAATGGCCGAGATGGTGATCGGCGAGAAGGTGACGCTGGAGGAGATGGGCGGCGCGAAGATGCACACCGGCGTCTCGGGATGCGGGCACTTCCTCGCGGCGACAGACGAGGATGTGATCGATCTGGGGGGCCGCTATCTGTCCTACATGCCGGTCAACTGGCGCGAGGACCCACCCCCGACGCCGCCGGCCGACCCGGCCTCGAGGTCTTCGATCGGCGACATCGTCCCGGCCGACGAGAACCAGATCTTCGACATGCGTGAGGCGCTCGACGCGCTGCTTGACGCCGACTCATTGCTCGAGGTGCATGCGCGCTGGGCGAAGGAGCTGATCACCGGCTACGCGCGCCTCGACGGCCGCGCCGTCGGCATCGTCGCCAACCAGCCGAACGAGAAGGGTGGGGTTCTGTTCGTCGACTCGGCTGACAAGGCGGCACGTTTCATCCAGACCTGCAATGCCTTCAACGTCCCGCTGCTGTTCCTCGCCGATGTGCCCGGGTTCATGATCGGCACCGCGGTCGAGCGTCAGGGCATTATCCGCCACGGCGCGAAGATGATCAGCGCCGTCGCCGAAGCGACAGTTCCGAAGATCTCGGTGATCGTCCGCAAGGCATACGGCGCCGGGCTCTACGCGATGGCGGGCCCGGCCTTCGAGCCCGATGGCTGCATCGCTCTCCCGACTGCCTCGATCGCGGTGATGGGACCGCAGGCGGCGATCAACGCGGTCTTCTACAACCAGATTCAGGCGATCGAGGACCCCGAGGAGCGGGAGAGGTTCGTGGCCGAGAAGCGCCGTGAGTACGCGGAGGACATCGACATCCTGCACCTCGGCTCCGAGCTGGTCGTCGACGCCGTCGTACAGCCAGATGACCTGCGCGCCGAGCTGATCCGCCGCTTCGCCTATGCCGAGGGCCGCGATCGGCGGTTCGCCGACCGACGCAACCCGGTGACGCCCGCATAGGCGGTCGATGGAGGCGCAAGCGGGTCTCGGTACCGTTTAGGGGTGGATTCGCGCATCTCCCGCCCCCTGACCCTCGCGGCTGCCGGCGTCGTGGCTCTCGGCGTCGTCCTGCTGTGCGCCTATTTCATCGGACCGATCGCCCGCTGGGACGCAACGGCCCTGTATGGGCTGGAGTTGCTTTCGGTCGAGCATCGCTGGATCTGGGAAATCGGTGACGGGCTCGCGCACAGCGTCGACCTGCCCTGGCTGATGATGGGGCTGCTTGCTGTCTGCGGAGCCGGGGTCATCCTGGGCCGCCGTCGCCAGGCGGTGGTGGCCGGGGTGCTGGTCGGCGCGGCCTGCCTGACCAGCCAGCTGATCAAGGTCGCCGCGGCGCACCCGCGGTATCAACCGATCCTCCTCCACCAGCTCCCGGACACCGCATTTCCCAGCGGTCACGCGACCGCCGCGATGTCACTCGCGCTCGCCGCCGCCCTCGTCGCCCCGAGCCGCTGGCGACTGCCGACGGCGATCGTCGGCGGAAGCTTCGTTTTGGCGGTCTCGCTGGCGCTGATGATCCAGGGCTGGCACTTCCCGAGTGACGTGCTGGCCGGCTTGCTGATCTCGACCACGACCAGCTTGCTGGTGCTCGCGGGCCTGCGGGCGACAGGTGGGAACCGCAGCGCCGCCGGCGCTCCGCTCGAACGGCGATTCCAGGTGCGATCGATCGGCATGCGAGCACTCGAGCTGCTGGCGATTCCGGCGACGCTCGCCATCGCCCTGCTGGTGGTCACGCACCCAAACGCGCTGACCTCATATGCGGCCACTCACACGACGGGAGTGATTGCGGCGATCGGGATCGCAGCGGCTTCGATCAGCCTGGTCTATGCGGTCACGGCCGAGCTCGAAGCTCGCTAGGCCGGCTGCTCCTCCGGCACGTCGTCTCGGCTCGTGTCCTCGGGCGATGGCCAGTGCCCCGCCGTGCCCTCGGTCGAAGGCTCGCGCTGCTCGGGCATCGGCGTGATTCCGGCCCAGCCGGGGCGCTCGGCGACGCGCCGCCCCGCCGCGTCGAGGTAGTCCTCGATCAGCGTCAGTCCCTCCAGCCCGGACAGCTCGGCGATCGTCTCGTCGATCCCGCGCGCGGCCTCGAGTCCCTCCTCGCTGCCGTCGCCCATCAGGTAGAGGGCGAGCGCGTCGGTCTCCTCCTGCGTCTTGACGCCGGCGCCGACCGGAGTCCAGAACGAGTGCAGGGCGCGGCGCACGATCCGCCCAGCGGCAGGATTGCCCTCCATCCGCGCCTTCGCCTGGGCCCGGTAGAAGGCGAAGTGGCGGCGCTCGTCCTGGATCACCCGGCGCAGCATCTGGTGTAGCACCGGGTGGGACGAGCGGCGCATCAGCTGGTAGTAGCCGGTCAGCGTGGTGAGCTCGTTGATTTGCGCCCCAGGTCATGTGGATGGCGATGAAGTTGCGGGTCAGCGCCGAGCCGACCATCGAGGGCACGATCGCGAAGCCGTTGCCGACGCCGATGTCGGTGCGCAACCGGCGCAGGCGGTTGGTCCGAGTTGGCATCGGCGAGGAGCCGTCGGGGAGCCGCGGTTCGATCGGCTCCTCGATTCCGTAGGCGCGCAGGAAGTCCGAGAACGCTTCGCCGTGCCAGAGCTCCTCGTAGACCCAGCAGGAAAGAAACGCGGTGATGTAGGGATCGGCCGCGGCGCGGGTGGCGAGCAGGTCGCGCAGATAGATCACCGTGTGCTTCTCGATGTCCATCATGTAGTGCATGCACATCACGTCCCCATCCGATAGGTGGTGGTTGGGGATGTCCTCCCAGTCGAGATGGCTCAGGTCCACCTTCTTGGAGTTGCGCATATAGCGGTCGATGTCGAAGTCGACGACGGTCTTCTGCTCCATTTCGGTCCTCGGTCTGTAGGCGATTACTGATCTTGCGCGCTCTGCGGAAACCTACGAGATGGCGGAAATAGCGGATCACCGCCGCCCCACTCAGCGCGCGATCTAGTCGATTTCGGGGTCGTCGGGCTCCGCGCCCCTGCCGATATCTCCACAGGCGCCGTTTACACGGCTCCTTCTCGTACTGCCATGTTGGAAATAACTCCACATCTCGAGCCCCCTCTGAAGGCCCGCCTGCGCTTCTCCAGCGCCGTGTCGACGACGCGGATCGTCGAGGACAAGGCGCTGATGGCGCGGACCTTCGCCTATTTGTTCGGGATCGGCGGGACGCTCGCGTTGGTGACGCTGCTGCTGCCCGGCTCCCCGGATCGCGCCGAGCTGCCGTTCGCCGCCGTTGCGATGGTGGCGTATCTGACAGCGGGCTTGTTTGTGGTCGCTTACGACCGCCTGCCGCGGTGGTTGTTCCGGGTGTCGCCGATGGTCGGCAACCTGCTCGTCGCGCTGGCGATCGTGTTCGGCGGAACCCAGGCGACAGGCGCCTATGCGCTGTTCTACTTCTGGGTTGCACTGGCCGCGTTCTACTTCTTCGAGTTGCGCTGGGCGATGATCTGCGGGGCGGTGGCCAGCATCTCCTACGCCGCCGTCTTGGGCCTTCACGGGGGGGTCGAGCTGGCCCAGCTCAAGTGGTTGATGCTGACCGGCGGCCTGTTCGTCTCCGGGGTGATCATGGGCCTGCTGCGGTCCCGGGCGGAGCAACTGGTCGGTCAGCTGTCCACGGCGGCCAGCATCGATGTGCTGACCGGTCTGCCCAATCGCCGCGAGTTCGACACCAAGCTGCGCCATGAGCTTGCGCGGGCGAAGCGGGTCCGAATCGAGTTTGGACTCGTGATGCTCGACCTCGACCGTTTCCAGCCAATCAACGACAGCGCCGGTCACCATGCGGGCGATCTGCTGCTCGAGCAGGTCGCGCGGCTGATGCACGGGGAGGTGCGGGAGAGCGACACGCTGGCGCGTCTCGGCGGCGACGAGTTTGCGGTGATCGTTCCGGAGGCCGCTCAGGTCGACACCTACCTGCTCGCCGAGCGGCTCCGCAGGAGGGTGCGCGAGACGCTGGAGGACGGAGGGAACGGACTTACTATCAGCGCCGGCGTGGCGATCTTCGGAAGGCACGGGAGCACACCCCAGGAGCTGATCGCGGCCGCCGAGCAGGCGCTACTGGCGGCGAAGCGATTGGGGCGCGACCGCACGGTGATCTTCAGCGACGAGGTCGCGTCGAACCTTCTCGAGCTCGGCCTCGGCGCCGCCAACGAGTTGCCGACCAGCCTGGAGACGATTCTCTCGCTCGCCGAGCTGGTTGACGTCAATCAGATGGGCTCGGCCCGCCACTCGCAGGTGGTCGGGCGTTACGCCGAGGCGATGGGGGAGAAGATCGGGTTGTACCCGGACGACGTGCAGCGCCTTCGCCTCGCCGGGATTCTTCACGACGTCGGCAAGATCGGCGTCAGGGGCTCGATCCTGGCCAAGCCGGGCTCGCTCACCGAGGCAGAGATGGACGAGATGCGCACCCATCCGGAGATCGGGGCGCGGATCGCCCGCAACGCGGGGCTCAGCGACATCGCCCTCTGGATCAGCGCCCACCACGAGCGCCCCGACGGCCGCGGTTATCCGCTCGGGCTCAGCGAGGGCGAGATACCGCTGGAGGCGCGGATCCTCGCGGTCGGCGACGCGTACGAGGCGATGACCAACGACCGCGCCTATCGCTCGGCGATGAACGAGTCGAAGGCGCGCGCCGAGCTGCGGCGCAACGCTGGAAGCCAGTTCGACGAGCGGGTCGTCGAAGCGTTCCTGTCGTTGCTGGACTCTGACGCGTTCGACGAGCTGGCCCGGACGAACGGGGTTCAGGCCGAAGTGTCGATTCTCTCGGCCAGCTCGACGAAGTAGTCGAGCGCCGCGGGGTTGACCAGCGAGTCTCGACTCGCCGCCTGCTCGGGCGCGGCGCCCATGAGGATCCGCTTCACCGGCACCTCCAGCACCTTGCCGCTCAGCGTCCGTGGCACCTCGGCGATCCGGTAGACCGCGTTGGGAACGTGGCGGGGGGAGCAGCGCTCGCGGATCCGCTTCTTGATTTCGTCTTCCAGTTCCTGGTTCAAATCGGCGCCCTCGTGCAGGACGACGAACAGGGGCATCCATCCCTCCGTCCCGGGTCTGGGAACGTCGACGACCAGGGCGTCGAGCACATCGGGGATCGCCTGCACGGCACGGTAGATCTCGCTGGTGCCCATTCGCACTCCCTGCCGGTTGATGGTCGAATCAGAGCGCCCGTAGATCACCGCGGTGCCCCGCGAGGTGATCTCGATCCAGTCTCCGTGGCGCCAGATTCCGGGGTACTGCTCGAAGTAGCTGGCGCGGTAGCGGGAGCCGTCCCCATCGCCCCACAGAAACAGCGGCATCGATGGCATCGGTTCGGTGATCACAAGCTCGCCGACCTCGTCGATCACCGGGCTTCCCCCCTCGTCGAAGGCCTCGACCTTTGCGCCCAGCGCACGTCCCTGAAGCTCGCCGCGGTAGACGGGGAGCAGCGGAACGCCGCCGACAAATGCGGTGCAGACGTCGGTGCCGCCGCTGGTCGAGAACAGCCAGGTGTCGCTCCCGAGGTGGTCATAGATCCAGTCGAAGCTCTCCGGGGACAGGGGGGAGCCGGTCGAGCCGACCGCGCGCAGGGCCGAGAGGTCGCGACCGGCGCCGGGCTCGACCTCGGCCTTCATGCAGCTGGCGATGTAGCTGGCGCTGGTGCCGAAGCAGGTGATGCCGGCGCGGTCGGCGAGGTCCCAGAGGACCCCCATGTCCGGGTGGCCGGGACTGCCGTCGTAGAGCACGATCGCCGCCTCGGTCAGCAGGCCGGAGACGAGGAAGTTCCACATCATCCAGCCGGTCGTCGTGAACCAGAAGAACCGGTCCCCGCGCTGTCCGTCGATGTGCAGGTGTAGCTTTTTGAGATGCTCGAGAAGGATCCCGCCGTGTCCCTGGACGATCGCCTTCGGAAGCCCCGTGGTGCCGGAGGAGTAGAGGATCCACAGCGGGTGGTCGAAGGGGACGGACTCGAAGCGCAGCTCGGCGCCCCTTCCGGTCGAGGCGAGCTCGTCCCAGGTGATCGCGTTTCGCAGCGCTGAGAGGTCCGGGTCTGCGTCGAGGTAGCCGAGCACGACGGTTTGCTGGAGCGAGGGCATCTGCGCCTGCAGTCCGGCGAGCACCTCGCGGCGGTCGAACTTCTTGCCGTTGTAGCCATAGCCGTCGACGGCGAACAGGACCTTGGGCTCGATCTGGGCGAAGCGGTCGACGACGCTGCCGGGCCCGAAGTCGGGCGAGCAGCTCGACCAGACGGCGCCGACGCTGGCTGTGGCGAGGAAGGCGATCACCGCCTCGGGGATGTTCGGCAGGTAGGCGGCGACGCGGTCGCCGCGCCCGACGCCGAGGTCGCGAAGGCCGGCGGCGATCTCGGCGACCTGGTCGCGCAGCTCTGCCCAGTTCAGCTGGGTGAGGTTGCGCAGCTCGGAGGCGTGCAGGATTGCCGGTTCCTCGGCGTGCTTATCGCGGAAGAGGTGCGCGGCGTAGTTGAGCTCAGCGCCCTCGAACCAGCGGGCGCCAGGCATCTTGCGCTCGGCGAGCACTGCCGAGTATGGGGTGGGGGACTCGACTCCGAAGTAGTCCCAGATCGAGGACCAGAAGTCCTCCAGTTCGGTAACCGACCACTCCCACAGGGGCGGGTAGCCGTCGAAGCGCAGGTCGCGCTCGCTCTCCAGCCAGCGCATGTAGCGGGTCATCGCGCAGCGCTCGACCATCTCGGCCGGCGGCTCCCAGAGCAGTTCCCCAGCGCGGCCTGCTGTCGCTTCTTCCATCGCGCTCGCTTATATCACCGGCTCTGCTGCCGGCCCACGTCGCGATCGATCTGGCGCGCCAACTCGACGGTGAACTCAACCGCCCGCGTCATCGCGTCCTCGTCGACCTTGTCCGGGGTGTCGGCGTGCGTGTGGTAGTAGGGCGCGCCGACACCGTCCTCGGCGCCGATCAGCGAGATGGCTCGAAATCCGCGGGTTCTGGCCGGCAGCGCGTCGGTGTGGAAGGGGATGCGGATCGGACGCGCCCGGTAGCGGTCGCCGTCTTCGCGGTCGGCGGTCGCGATCGCGTCGCAGAGATCGAACAGGCGGCGATCCAATTCGTAGCTGATGATCGCGCCCTCGCTCGCGAGGTAGTGGACGTCGCCATAGGAGACGGAGTCGAGGTTGACGAAATAGGTGTTCTCGGCGTCCAGCTCCTTGCGATGGGCCGCAAACCAGCGCGCCATTCCCTCGCAGTTGCACTCCTCGGCGCCGGGGAGGACGACCCAGACGTCGAGGTTCTGTGGGGGATCGGCGTCGAGCAGCTCGGCGGTCGAGAGAACGGCGGCGACGCCGGAGGCGTTGTCGTAGGCGCCCGGCACGACCCCGGAGAGCGCGATGTCGATCAGCAGCGCGAGGGTGATCAGCAGCAGCGCCGTGGGGATGAGCTGGACGATCGCCAGCCCTTGCGTGTCGATGCCGCCCAATCGTGCCGCGCTGATAGCCAGCAGGGGGACGATGCCGATCCAGAAGAAAAGTCTGATCGGCCCGAACAACAGCCTCGCGGTCTCGGGAAGGCGTTTTGCGGCGCGGGCCGAGCGCGGCCCAAAGACGAGCCCGGTCTTGGCGGCGTCGTAGTGGGCGCTGAGGACGAGGCGGGCCGGGGCGGAGGGCTTTGGGCCGGGGGAGACGACGTTCTGGGAGGCACGGCGGAAGAACAGCCTGCGGATCAGGTAGAGGCGCGTGTTCTGATCCAGGTAAAGGGAGGTGGCGGCGATCAGAACGATCACGAAGCCGAGCGGAGCCAGCAGCAGCGCGACCAGCGAGCCGGCGATCGCCAGCAGCACGTGCGCGGCCATCACAAGGGCGTACTCGGGGTGGACGTAGGTCGGCTCGATCGCGACCTTGCGTCCCATCTTCCGAAGCCGCTCAGCAAGGCGGTTGGCGGCCCGGCGCTCGGCGTCGGTGCCGGGCCCGCGACCCTCGAACGAGCACAGCTCTTCGATCAGCTCCCTGCGGTCGGCGGCATTCAAGGGCGGCGGATTATCGCGGAGCTATCGCTTCGGCCCTATGTACCGGTCGAGGATCTGCACTGATTCAGACCAGGCTACTGAGATGTTCCAAGGCCATCCTGTCGCCACCGCACTCCGAGGCGATCGCATGCGTCGCAGAAGATCGCCTGGATGTCCTGCGAGCGGTTGGAAAAGAAATAGCGCGGATAGGAATAGGTCTTCTTCGGATGGCGGATCTTGTTCTGCACCTGGCAGCCGTCGGAATGAATCAAACCGCGGGCGATGCGGCCTGGAAAGCGCTCAGCGATGCGTTGCTGCCAGGGCTCCAAGGCGATGCGCCGGTTGTGCTTCGGCCCGGGACCGTGTTGGGGGAATAGGCATGGCCAATGACGCGAGTACGAGGAGACCTCATCGACTTCTCGTCCCGGCGTGAATACACGCCGACCTTGCTGGAAGGCATCACAAGGCTCATAGCAGCTCCGCACTCAGCAACGATGACCGGATATGCCCGATCAAGAAAGACACGGAGTCGATAGACGTTCCGCGGTCCATTGGAGATGAGACCGTCTCCCAAGTAGAGACCGAGGAGATAGGCATACGCGAACACGGTAACTCCGGGGAGGAACTCCGCCGAGTCGCTGCAACGAGGGCAACTCGTCCTGTGGCGGACGAATCTCCGGCCAGATCCTGGGGTGTTGCCCGACAGCCACGGACGAAACGTGGCCCGGGAAATGCCTGTGCGACGAGAGATCTCAGAGTTGTTGAGGCCCGCGCCATGCAGCTCGAGCACGAGGTCGACTTCAGCCTGAGATCTCATCTGGCCTCGAACCTCATGCGGCGGGTGGGACTCGAACCCACAAGCCCTTGCGGGCAGCGGCTTTTGAGACCGCCTCCTTTGCCAGTTTGGACACCGCCGCAGGCCATTTCAGTCTACGGGCGAGGGTAGGCGTCCAGCCGGTCGCAGAAGCCTCGAATCCCGCATTCCTGCGCCATTTGACGCAGGTTTGTTGGAAAGCTGTCACATGTCAGCGGCTCAGTCGAGTCGCTGAAGGGCTACGGCGGGCCTAGGCCGGCTGGGGAGCGCCAGTGTCGGGCGGCGGCTCGGCGCCGTAGTCCTCGCCGGAGCCGATCGGCCGCTCCTCCTCCACGTGCCAGTCCTGGTTGAAGCCAATCATCGCGACTGCGATCACCAGTACCTGAAGCGGAATCAGGATCACCAGCAGCAGACCAATCAAGGTGTCAGGGAGGACCGCGGTGTCGAAGCCCGTCTTGTCACGCGCAAACCAGCTCGGGGCGGCGACCGCGGCGAAGATCAAGAGCAGGATCGAGAGCGCCGCCGAGACCGGCAGCACGCCGCGGCTCCAGCGCGCGACCATCACCGCGAAGAAGACGTAGAGCAGGGCGTAGATCATGCAGATGATCCCCATGCCGGCGCCGCCCTCGAGCAGCGACCAACCGCCGATCGTCACCAGCAGGCAAACTCCGGCTGTGGCCAGCAGCAGCAGGACGATCACGGCCTTCGTCGTGACGGCTTGCGCCTTCTCCCTGTTGGGTCGCCACAGCTCGTAGCCGGGCCTGACCTCTCCTACCGCCATCAACGCAAGCATAAATCCCCGCGCTAAAGAACGCGACGGTTGGGCGCCGACCTAGTATTCGTGGCCACGCGCGGGCGTGGTGGAATTTGGAAGACACGCCGGCTTTAGGTGCCGGTGCTCGAAAGAGCTTGGGGGTTCGAGTCCCTCCGCCCGCACTGGGGAAGCCCCAGCGATATTGCAATCGCGAGTGTTGCCAGAGGCCTCGGCGTTACGATTCGAACGCTTGGGGCAGTGGCCAAATTGGTTACGGCACCGGTCTCCAAAACCGGCGATTCCAGGTTCGAGTCCTGGCTGCCCCGCTCGCAGCCCCTCCGCTCTGCAGCTTGGATTCCGCACAGGGATGCGGGATCCGGGTGTCTGACCGGGCCGTCGAGCAACTTGTATCAAGGGTCACCGTTGGACATGGAGGGGGTGCCTCTGTGTCCCGCAGCGTGTCCCGCCGGGCGCCCCGAGCCCCCACCCCGGCCACCCCTTCCGCGCGCTGTGGGTCCCATACGCAATAGATATCTACCACTCGCAGTCACGTTTTTGCCTGGGCAGCGTCTCTCAGGTGCGCTGACTCGTTCGCGCCTGCCTGGCCGCACTTTCGGTCGATCACGGCGGCTTCGTCATCGAGATACTGGGTCATGGTCGGAGTTCCCTCGAGTGAGAACGTCGCGGTTTCCACAGCATCTGGCTTCGCCCGGGCCAGGCCGATCAGCTGAGCCACGGCTGTGACCAGACAACCAAGAAGGAAAGAGCGCATCCCGAACTCCGGCCGCCAGCCTAAACGAACACGGCGAGGATCGGTCGTCATCGGCTTACTGAACCACCGCCATTTTCTCCGGTTCGACGGGTCTGACTGAGACAATGTGGGCATGAAAAAGCTGGTTGAACCTGCGAGGCGTGGGCCACGGCTGAACCCAGGTAGCGACATGGGGATCACCGTTGGCACCACACGGCTCTAACTCCCCAGGTAACGAACCCAGCCTTCTCGCTTGGCGACTGGATGAGGTCGCCGTGGCCACATCGGCAGTCCGATCGCGACGGCCGAAAACGATGGCGCCGCCGGCGTCCGCGACTGAAAGGAAACGCTAATGGCGCGTCTGCCCGTAGTCGGTCTCAACCAACTGAACATGGTTCGGCTCTCCCCGGCCGTCAAGGCACTGCTGTACCGGCGCTCGCTGGCAGATGCTCGGCGGCGCACCGCAGGAACCATCCAGCCGCTTCTTCTAGACCGGCAAGCGATCAAGGGCCAGCTGCACCAGGACGTCGCTTCTGCCCGCGGCGCCACCAACCTCGTTGAGAGCTACCTCGGCCAGGCGCTTCGGCGGGCCAAGGGCTCGGGACTGAAGGGCGCCTACCTCAAGCAATACACGCAGGCGCTCGGGGCGCGCCAAGCACAGGCAGCCTCAGCGATCCCGTTCCTGACCGCCGATGCCCGAGCTACGGCCCAAAAGGATCTGCTCACCAACCGCGAGAACATCATCAACGCGAAGGTGGCGACCCGCCAAGAAGCGGGGCAGCTCTACAGCAGCGAACTCGGCAAGGCGTACACGGCCGGCGCAAGCTATCTGTCCTCGAAGAAGTCAGCGAGTGGGAGCGGCGGGCTTTCAGATGCGGACAGACGCAAGCTGGAACAGGCCCACATCTACACCGGGCAGTTCTTGACGGCGTGGAAGAGCAACGCGAAGGTGCCGAAGACCGAGCTGAAGAACGGGGTAAAGGTAACGACGCAGGTGCCGATCCGCTCAGAGTTCCCGCTCAAGACCCACGCCGATCTCGTTGCAGTTGCAGGTCAGGTAGCCAACAACGGAGGCACCGACATCACCGCTGCGCTCCCGATCGTTGAGAAGCTGGTTCCGAAGTTCCTTGCTCATCAGCGACGCAAGAAGCAGCGCCAGACGCATCAGCTTCTCCGCGGCTCGCCGGCACAGCGGATCAACCCCGGCTTGCAGCAGCTCCTCGGCCTGGGGGGCTAAATGGCCTTTGGTCTGACCCAGACCCAGAAGCGCAAGATCAGGACGGGCTACAAGCCCAAGCCGAGGCCGACGAAGATCAGCGCCTTTGGAGCCCACGTCACGATTCCGGCAAAGGGGTATACGAAGCCCTACGCGCCTCCCGGCTACAAGGTGCCGACCAGCGGCATCCTGCGGCGGGCGGGGATCACACACATAACGACTCCCTATGCCACGCCCGCGGGCCGTCTCACGGCTCTGATCGGGGCTACGCAGGGGGCCAAGCTCCCCCCGAACTCGAAGTCTCTAGGGCCGCTGGTGCGTCGGACCTCCAAGCGTCTCGCCCATGAGTACGTCAAGCAAAGCGAACCGCTGAAGGAAGACCCGCTTGCCGAGCTGGCCATCGACACGATCGCTACGGCTGGCGTGGGGGGGGTGGCGAGGCTCGGTCTTGCAGCGAGGGATGTAGCCGCCGCTCGAGCTGCTGCACGGGCAGCCGGTGCCGCAACCGATACCAGTGCCGCAACCGACTTGGCGGGCGCGCTGAGGGCCACCAGAGCAGAACGTCTCGCCACACGCGCCGCCCAAAGGGCTGAGAGGGGTAAGGGACTACGAAGGGTGGTCACCGCCCCCAAACGCGCCACACAGGCTGCTAGGACCGCTCCTGCCGATGTCAGGGCCCTGGGCACGCAGGCCGGCAGACGTGCCGCCGCGAGAGCGGTAGCGAAGGGGGTAAGCCCGAGGGTCTACGGCTCTCCCAGTTACGTGGTTGGTGCAGCGGGAGCCCAGAAGGCAACGGGCAAGAGTGCGCCGGGTGCGGCGATTCCACAGGGCTTCGTTCAGGCCGCACGTCACCCTGGCCAGACGGGCTACACGACCCTGCGGGGGATCATCGGCGGCGTCACCTATCCCGTTGCCTTGGGAGCGGCGGGGCTTCATGCGGCGACGACGGGCGATACGCGCGAGCTCGGTATGACCGCGAAGGCTGGAACCTCAGGTGTCGCCGACATCCTTTCTCACACCCTTTCCAGCGATCCCGCGGTTGTGCAGCGGGCGTTCCAGAAGGAGGGAGCGGCGGCGCTTTTCACCGGGATCCCTGCGCTCGGGCGACTCGGGAAGGTAAAGACGCTGAAAGAGAAGATCGCGAGCGGTGCTCCGATCCCCGAGTCCGTTAGGTCGGGACTTCGCAAGATCCCTGTCGCCGGCACGCACTCGCATCTGCGAAGGGCGGTGGCGAAGATCTTCGACCGGCCGGTTCGCGCGCATGGGCTAGCCGGTCACCAGCACGCGAAGAACATCGCCTTCGCCGCGTCGAGGGCCCACAAGGCTCATGCCGGCGCAGCGGAGGTAATCCCGATGCTGCTGCAGTCAGGCGTTCGCGATGCCCGAACTCTTGGACAGGTTCGCCACTGGGCCGAGAGACGTGGGTTGATCGGAGAGGTTCCGACCACAGGCGAGGTCAACGCGCGGGTCGCCTTCGACTACGCCCGCGAGCACCCGGGCATCTTTCAGAACAAGCCCTTCCAAGAGGCCTTGAGCCACTCCGAAAAGGCGTCGGGCTCCAACCCTCTCGCTCAGCACGGCATGGGAGAGGCAGCGCGGGTGAGTTGGCAGGGCCAGCTTTTCGGCCACACGCCACCGGAGAACATGGTTCCCGAGGCTGCCCGGGCGCACACGAAGGCAGCGACTCGCGAGCAGGCATGGAGTGAGTACCACGCTCGCACGAAGGACATCGCCGAGCTTCACAAGCTGGCGCGCGCGAACGAGATGCGGGCACATGGCGCAGGTGAACAGGGACCGAAGGGGTTTCAGGGTCCGACTGGGATTACACCTGCGGCGGCTGAGCTTCATCAGGAGGCCGGCGTCGCCCGCGATATGGCGCATCGGCTTGAGGCCCACAACGCGGCGTTGGGGCACGCCCTAGATCCCTACACGCGGCCGGGAGCAAAAGACCTCACCAATGCCGTGCGCCAACCCTACGACGCGGCGTTGTCGAAGGAGTACGTGCAGAAGGTCGAAGCCGCGCGAAAGGAGATGAACCTGGCACCGGCCTTCTGGGTCCACCACGAACCGATCGGGAGAGCAGAGCGTGGGTTGGGGCAGGCCGAGAGCCACTTCCCCCGCAGCACGCCGGGCTACAAGGTGCGCCACAAGGGAGAGGGAAGTCTTGCGTCGCGCGATGAAGCCAACCTCGGATTCGCCGCCTTCCTTCATGGGACGGTGATGCAGCCGCGGCTCCGTCAGGGCTTGCGAGAGGCCGTGCAGGGGATGGTGAAGCGAGGTCGGCCCTTCACCTACGACGGCAAGCGAGGCAACCTCGTTCCCAGCGTCGACGTCTGGCGCGATATCAGCACTCCGAAGTCAGATCGCAACCCCAACGGGGGCCAGGTCAATCCGAAAGAATTCGGCTTCCTCCCCTTGCGTGACTTCAACCAGGCTGTCCACGATCCGACCCTGCGAGCGCGCGAGCCGGGCGACCTGAACTCGGCCCTCGCCAACCCCGATCGAGGCTTGGCTGATTTCGTCAAGGTGCTCGACGCCACATTGCACAACCGCTCCAAGGGCAAGATGCCGGGGATCATCCTTCACCGTTCCGAGATCGCCGAGATGCGCGATCAGGTTCAGCCCTCGCAGGGGCATCTCTCGTCTGCCGCCAATGCGGTAGGCCACTTCGGTTCGCGCCTTCTGCTCGGTCTAAATCCGGCGTGGCTCGGAACCCAGACGATCGCTGAATTGATCCCCGAGCTCGCGGCGCATCCCGAGCTGATCGGCAAGGCGCCGGGCATCGTCAAGGATCTGAAGGCCTTCGCTCACAGCGACCTCGAGCACGCCTCCTACCTTCAGGGTTTTGCGGGGGCTGCAATAGGGCCGGCCGGTCGTCTGCGGACTCCGCGTGAGCTGCATGAGAACCCGTTCCCGACCCGCGAGCAGATGGGACGAGAGACTGCGGCGCTTACTAAGGGCAAGGCGCGGAGGGTCGCTTCTGGGATCGGACACATCGAGATCGGCGGCACGATCGACGTCGCGCGCCAGAACTGGTATCGCAGCGTGCTCCTGGTGGCTGAGGCCGATAAGCGGTTCGGCAAGAATTTCGCCAACCGCCAGGAAATGCTCGGTTGGCTGACGAGCACCACGAAGGGCCGCGAGGAGCTGAACAAGCTCGCGGATTACGTCGACAACGTGCAGGGCAACTGGACTTCGTTCACGGCTCGTGAACGATCCTTCTACCCGCTCGCAATCTTCCCCGGCTTCCTGCGCTACTCGGTCAAGTGGCCTTTCACGATGGCGCGTCAGCACCCGGTCGCTGCGACCACGCTGTTCCTCACCGGGCAGGCGAACGCGAACGAGCTGGAAAAGCTCCTCGGTCGCAAGCCGTCGAATTCCTTGGCTTATGCGTATCCGGTCCTCACACACCCGCCCGACCCGAAGGCGTATGCGCAGCTCATCGCAGCGGGCCTTTCCCCGAAGCGGGCCAAGACGATTGCCAGCATGGACATACTGCCGGCGGGAACCCGTTTCTCTCCGACCCAAAGCGCCTTTACAGGTGTGGCTCTGAGCGGGAACACGGCGCAGGCCATAGGTTCCTCCAATCCCGGCTTGCAGATGCTCTACACGGGCCTCTCGGGCAAGGGATCGTTCGGGGAGGACGTGAAGGGATCACCTTGGGGCGCAGCGGCACTGGAAGGGCTCAACCTCATCCCGCCGCTGCGAGTTGGCGCGCAGTTGATCCCTGCCGTTCATCGGGCCGAGGAGAAGATCGGTCTCACCCAGGCTCCTTCGCTCTACTCGGAGGCGTTCCGTCGCCTCGACCCGAAACGAGGCTTCCGATCGCTTGCAGCCCCTTGGCTTTCTCAGTCCGGTGTCAAGGCTTACTTCTCCAACCAGCTTCAACAGGCGTTATCCGACGCCAGCGCCAACAGCCGCACTGCCCAGAACGCCGAGACCGACCCGCGCAAGATCGCCCAGATGAAGCTCAAGGAGCAGAAGGCTTCGCAAACGATCGACGGTGTACTGAAGGTCGTGGGGCTTCTCGGTCGCTCTCGGCGTGAAAGCGCGAAGTGGCTGGCTGCCCACGGCTACAGCAGCGGTGGCTCTGGCCCGGATACGAGCGGTGTCTTCGGTGGCAGTTCTGGAAGCAGCGTCGACCTGAGCGGCGTGTTCGGCCAAAGCTCGAGCACGACTGATCTCAGCGGGGTCTTCGGGAAGTGACTAGGGCCAGCGATGCAATCGGCGGTTAAGTGATGGCCGACGACCGTTCTGAGCGTCCACCGCGACACGACCGCGATCGAGTAGCGCCGTGGAAGAAGGATGTCGACTACGGCGCCGTCTTCGGTGCCGAGGACCTAACCCGGGAACAGCTGCTCGAGCAGTTCGGGATCCCTGACATGCAGCTCGAGGAGCTGCAAGAGCGTTACGGCCCCGACGCCGAGGACCTGAATGTGCTGGCCGATCGCCTTCTGAAGGAGCATTACGGCCCAGGCGCCGCCAAGGAGCTCGATGCCTTGGCGGATCAACTCCTTGAGGAACACTTCCCGTCGGGCGCATTCGGCCCGTCGGTGGCTGACGACGAAGAGCTGGCCGCGGGGCCTCTGAATTGGCCAACAGGCGCGGCTCCGATCTGACCCAGCCGCGCAGGGTTTTCGCATTGCCCCGAAGCCCCTTGACGTGGGCTACGTTCCGCGAGATGTTTGGCCGAGCCGATGTACAAGCTCCTAGCGACCTTGGTCGTGGCTGTGGTCGGATTGCTTCTGATCGCAACAGCCGGCTGCGGCTCATCCAATAATGGGTCCGCCCTCAGCGACGCTCGGCACGTTGCGTACAACAGGGGTTATGTAGCGGGACAGGAGGCGAGCGGGCGCAACGCAGATGCCCGAGCCACAGCGGCATATCGCCGCGGCGTGAAAGCCGGCGAAAACTCACTCCTCGATGGCGATGTGAGCCCTGGTCACTGGTATGCGCTGCATGTGACCGCCGTCAAGCCTCTCGATGGGGAGATCTCGCCGATGCACCCGTCGACCTTCTACGAGCTTTGCGTCCACGACGCAAGCACCGTCTGTGCTGCTACAGAGGGGGAGTTAGTCCGCCAGATTGTTGACGCCATTTCAGTGCCGAGCGGCTCAACGACTACGCTGCCCCTTCCGCCTGGACCCTCATTGCCGCCAGTCTCCACCACGGACACCTTTGGAAGCGGCAATGGCTATCCCGTGACCTGCGCGGACGGCACGGTCAGCGACTCAGGTGGCATCCAGGGAGCCTGCTCTCACCACGGCGGCGTTCCCTGATCGTGAGGGGCGCCCTACCAGGGCAGCCGCGAACACTTGGCAGGGTTGGCGGAGGAGGACGTGTCGGTCTCCTCGCCAGATCCACCGGAATAGACACCGCCGTAGTTGACCTGTTTCGTTGAAACCGTGGTGGCGTTGAGCTGCTCCTTGCTCAGGCAGTTGTGGTAATGGAGCTCGCCGCCAACCCACGCAAGCACAGCGATCAGCAATACGGCGAAGAGTGCGACGAGAGCAACGGCCAAGCGGGGAAGGCTGGACACGCGGCCCAACCTATCCGGCCCCGAGTCTTCGGCGCAACCCTGATCCTCCGCGAGGGGGCGATCACATAGCCCGTGGGATGCACGGAAGGGCGTCTGCCGGTGGTGTCAGGATGCTGCGCAGACCTACCGAGGTGGTAATCGGAGCGGTCGCACGAAGAAGGCTCTTCGTGAGAAATACAGGAGATGGCTCCGACTCCTGACGAGTCCATCAATGGTGGCGCTTTCTGTCTGTCGCGAGGTGCGACGCAGGCCCACCCAGGGGATGGACCGGACCTAAGCAGCGCGGGTCCGAGTCGTCAGGAATACGTACGAAAGGAGCCACCTTGGCGTCGCAGTCGCAGCTTTCAGGAATGGGGCTGCTCGAAGTGGAACGCAGACGTCGCGGTCTGTCCGCGACAGATCTCGCCGAGTCAATGGGAGTCAGTGCATCCGCGGTAACTCACGTTGAGCGCGGAACTCGGCCCGCCAGCGCCAGTTTCCGAACGAACGTCGCCAAGGCGCTGGGGCTCCGGGTTCAGGATCTCTTTCCAACCTGGTTCATTGTCTGTGAGGCCCAGAACGGAGCCCTGAGGGTCATCGCCAGCGATGGCCGTCCTCTCGCTTGGACGTCAGAGAAAGAGGCGACCGCGTACGCGAAGAAGCGGAACCTGGCCGTTCGCGGACCTTTGGGGCCGGACTTCTTCGCCTCGCTCCTCCGCGTCAGCGCGGACCAAGTGCGAGGTCAGCTCGTGCTCTCATCGCAGGAGGAGCCGCCTTGAACGCCGAGAGCCCCCCAGAGGGGGCCCTTCAGCACATCGCCAGGAACATCGTAGGCAACCAGGCCGACACCGTCGCGGACCTGGACCCATTTCGCATCCGGCTACGTGACCGGTTGCCTGCTGTTTGGCGTTTCGCTGCGCTGCGCTGTCGCTGCCTCGAGCACCGAGAGAGCGTGCACGAATGAGCGCGGCTCAGCTTCCCCTCGATCCGAACGAGCTGGCTCAGCTACCCGCCCCTCAACGCGGCGCTATCTATAACGCTCTCGGGCTGCACGCCCTTCAGCGGGCCGCGGCCGAGGAGGCAGTCCGTGCCGTAATCGCCGACAACTACCGGGGGGCCAAACAGCGATGAGTCGCGCTTGGTCAGAACCGGCGCTCGTCTATTTCGGTTCGCATGCGATCGATCCAGCAATCGCGGCGAGCTGCGGCGTGGCAGAGGTAGACGACGGGCTCGTCTACACCATCGCCCCACGAGAGGGCCAGACGTTCGAGCGACGCCGGCGCCTGACCGATGGTCGGGTCAAAGTGATCCAGCCGGCGGGCGTTGCGCTCGCCCCGTGGTGGCTGCGAGGGTTCGGCAAGACGCCGGCTGCCCTGATCTCCGAAGGCGAAAGCGACGGGCTGTCTGCCCTTACGGCGATCGAAAATGCGCCTAGGAGCCTTCGTGACGGCCCGCTTGACGGGCTCGCAGTCTGTGCGATCCCTGGCACCCCCATCCAGCCAAGAGCACTAGTCAGCGATCTGACAACTGCGGAGTGCAAGCTAGCGATTCTCGCGCTAGATGCGGACCCGGCGGGACTCAAGGCAACCGAGCGACTTCGGGCGGCTCTTACCGAGGTAGGAATGAAGGTTGCGATTCTGGCGCTTCCGGACGGCACCGACCTTGCCGACTGCTTCGTCCGCGCTGATGATCCTTCGGAGTGGCTCGCAAACGCTGTCGCTGACGCAGAGGCAGCAATCCCCGTCGAGTCGCCCCCGTTGGGCGCGCCGCTCGTGAGGCCAGAGGAGGGCCACGAGCTTGCCGGGGAGGAGCCAGATTCCCCATTCGCCCTCCCTCTGACCAAATTCATTGCATCCCGGAGTGACTCGCCGGCCGCACTGATCGGAGAGGAGGACGACAACCTCTTGCCCGTTCACGGCCTCTTGTTGCTGGTCGCCAAGGGCGGCAAGGGCAAGACTACGCTCGCGATCGACCAGGCTTTCCACGTCGCATCGGGCGTGGACTGGCTCGGGTTCGAGGTCTCCCGCCCGTTGCGCGTCCTGTTCATCGAGAACGAGGGCCCCCGCGAACCGTTCCGTCACAAGGTCGAGATGAAGAGCGCGGCGTGGCCGCATTCCATTGACCAGGGCGACGGCGGGATCCACGTCTACGACCAGGATTGGGGACAAGCGAAGCTCAACGCCGAGGCGTTCGTGAACAGCCTCAACGGATATGTCGCTAATCAGGGGATTGACCTCATCATCGGAGACCCACTCGACACCATCGGCATGGAGGGCGTGGGCTCACCGGAGGACACCCGAAATATGGTCGAGCGCCTACAAAGCGCTGGGCTCTTTTCTACCGCCGCTTGGGAGCTGCTCCACCACAGCCGCAAGGAGAGCGTCGCGGATGCCGTCGATGAGGCGTCTGGGGCGTGGGCTGGTAAGCCGGACACGCTGCTGGTGCTGGACAAGCAACACGGCAATCGCGCGCGTCTTTCCTTTCCCAAGGTCCGCTGGAGTCGTCGTGGCGAGCACGGGGCCTACAACCTTGCGTTCGAGCCTGACACTGAGACGTTCACACTCCTTGGGGAAGAAGCGACGGAGGAGCGCGATCTCGTCGCGGAGATCGAGGAGCTGCTCGAGGCACGCGGCGGGTGGCTGACAGCGAAGGAGATCAGCGCCCCGAAGGAAGCTGAAGATCCCGGAGTCGGCGCAAATGCCGACCTGGTGAAGAAGGCACTGCAGGGGAACCCGGACCGCTTTGTCTCACGCACGGGTGAGCTTGCGAAGGAAGTTGGCCGGCACTCCAACGCAACCGTTTGGAGTCTGACTCAGGGGTCCGAGTCACACGAGTCAGACAAGGTCTCCGAAGGGGTCTCGTCGGCGGGTGTGGAGTCTGACTCCCTCCTAAAGGAGTCAGACCCACTCCCCGACAGACCCCAGTCGCTGGAAACGTCTGAATCCGGTTCGGGGTCAGACCGAACAGACACCAAAGAGCCAGAACCCCGCGAGGCCGGAATGCGGGCGACCAATGGCCACGACGGACGACCGGACTGGCTTGACAGCCCAACCCTGCCCGAGGCTGAGCGCCAGGGCCTTGAACTTGCACATCGTGAGCTAGTAGAGACCGGCCTGGGGAGTTGGGAGGAGGGTGTCTGCGAATGCCTGGACTCGGTGCTAGTGGAGGTCGCTGGGGGTGGCTCCTGGTACTGCGACACCTGTCGCGCTCCCCTCCCAGCTCCTTCGGAGGCTCCTCGTGGCTAGCTCACCGGTTACAGGTCAGGCCGATGCGCTCTCCGAAGATCCTCGCGAGCTGATGGAACTGGCCGCCTTGGGCGCGGCGCTGGTGGGGAAACTCGGCCAGGCGCTCGATGTAACTCCTGAGGCCCCGCTGACCCTCACGGTCACGTTGGCTGCGAGGAAGCTCGGCGTTTCAACCGGCTACTTCAAGTCGCATGTGCTGCCAGATCTGCGCGTGATCCGGCGGGGGAAACGAGTGCTGGTCCCCACCAGCGAACTCGAGCGATGGATCGACCGCAATTCGGCTCGGACGGTCGGGCGGTGACGGCGGACCCATTGCACCTGACCCTCGCAGGGCGTATGCTCGCCGCGCCAACAAATGGGGCCGCGGTGCGTAAACACCCGGCCCCCGGCGCCAGAGGGATTAGCTCCGGCACGACACGCAGGCTATCTGCGTTCCTCGCCCGAGCAACCTCCTTCGGTGCCGCACTGACAGGAGGTAAGCGATGCTGCAATTGGTGAAGGAGGAGCGCTGATGGCCGAGAGAATCGAAGTGCGTCACCAGAAGGCATGCCGGAACCGAGAGGGCCGGCGCTGCAACTGCCAGCCGTCCTATCGGGCGGCTGTCTGGTCGCCAGTGGATCGCAAGAGAATCCGCAAGACGTTCCCGACCCTGGCTGCCGCTAAGCGTTGGAGAGTCGACGCTGAAGCCGCAGTGGGAAAGGGTTCGCTTCGAGTAGCCCACAAGGTCACTCTGCGTCGGTCTTGGGAGGACTGGCTCGCTGGTGCCAAGGAGGGCATCTTCCGCAACCGCTCCGGTGATCCGTACAAGCCATCCGTCATTCGCAGCTACGCGCGGTCCATGAAGCTGCACGTTCTGCCAGACCTCGGAGGCGTTCCATTGGCCGATCTGCGAAGAACCGACCTACAGGATCTAGCCGACCGTCTCATCGCCCGGGGGAGTAGCGCAAGCACGGTGCGCAATGCCGTCAACCCTGTGAGAGCGGTCTACAGGCGTGCGCTAGACCGTGATCATGTAGCAACGAATCCGACGAGCGGATTGCGCCTACCAGCCTCGCGGGGAAAGCGTCCGTCCATTGTTGCTCCTGATGTGGCGAGCCAAATGCTCAAGGCTCTGCCGGCTGAAGATCGGGTGATCTGGGCGACTGCCTTCTACGCCGGGCTGCGTGCCGGCGAGCTGAAGGCATTGCGTTGGCCCGACGTCAACCTGGCTGGGGGAGTTATCCGAGTCGAGCAGTCCTGGGATCGTGAAGTTGGAGGGCAAGAGCCGAAGAGCCGTAGCGGTCGACGCGCCATCCCGATCGTTCCGATTCTGCGCGACGAGCTCCTCGAGCACCGGATGCGTCAAGGGCGTAACGGCGAGGGCCTGGTCTTCGGGCGAACCGAGTCCAGCCCCTTCAGTCACCGGCTGCTCAAGCGCGCGGCCCGCATCTGGAGGGAGGCGGGCTTCGAGTACGTGACCCTGCATGAGGCCCGACATACGTTTGCGTCGCTGATGATCGCCGCGGGCGAGGACCCGAAGCGCCTGCAGACCTACATGGGCCATAGCTCGATCACGGTGACCTTCGATCGCTACGGGCACCTGATGCCTGGGAGCGAGCGAGAGTCTGCTGAGCGGTTGAACGCCTTTCTCGAACGGGCCAACACTGCCGCTCGGATCGCTCAGATTGAAGAAGCGAGCTAGAGCCGAAAATCGCTTGCGGTACCTCGTAAAGGGTGAGAGAGTCGGCTGCGAATGAGGCGCCTCGTCCTGCTCGTTCTGGCAGCGGCCATTGCATTCGCCCTCGTGGCTTCGATAGCCGAGGCCGCCTATCTGTCCAAGCATGACGCTCGCAGGGTGGCGCTGGCAGTTGCCGGGCGTTCAACCGAAGGAGATCCCGGAGCCTATGGCTTTGGCGTAGACCGTTGCGTTCGTCAGTCCCCAAGCCGAGTCAGGTGCCAGACCTGGAAGCACACCTATCGCGGCGCAGACTTTCTGGTCCCAACGGAATGCCGATGGTGGACCTACGTTCTCAACCGATCGGGCACGCTCTATTACAGCCGTGGGCCTACGAGCTGCTCTGCGCTCCGCTAAGGGGCGAATTGACCGCTTCGATTGCCCCGGGCATTTTCACGCTGCTGCCTTCCTCGATTTCAACCTTGCGATCAGCGAGCCACGCCGCCCAAGCCGTGGCCGTGTCGAAGGCCGCCCGCTTGAACGGCTTCGCCTCCATAACCCCGTGGACAGTGTCGCCAGCATCGACCAGGCAGCCGTCAACGAGCTTGTCCAGCACCTTTGCGTCGGCTGCCAGCTCTACGTCTCCCTCAATCGGGTCTGTCCACTCGAGCTGTTCCATGACCTCAACCAGCGCCGCGATGTTGCGGCTGGCCTTGAGCACGCGTACGGCGTGCTGCTCGATCTTGTCCGGATCGCCGCCGATGAACTGCGAATGGCCACCGGGAAATGCGAGCGTCCCTGCCGAGATTTCCAGCGCGTCCCCTTCGCCGGCAAGGCACGAGTAGACGTTCTCTCGGAATGTCTCGACGTGCTCGGCCGGGACCTTCAACGTAGCTTCGCTCATCGCTCCTCCTTCGCTCGGGTGGCTGATCGCGCCGAAGCTAGCGACGAACTGGTCTGTCGGGCAAACGGCATACACCCTGAAATGCCGCTTCGTGCGGCTTCTACTTACTCGCGCGCCCTAACTGCCAGCGCTGCGAATCAGGCGTTCGGCCAGCCCCCCTGGCGTCAACCCGCCCGATACCACCCTCTATGCACAGGAGCAATCCACCCTTGGCCCTATCTTTAGGCATGAGGCGATATCAATGGCAGCACCAAAGCGATACACCCTCGAGCAACGCAAGGTGATGTTTCAGCTCTACATGGAGGGCCTGAAACCGGCCGCAATCTCGCGTGCCTGCTCGGAGGGAATTGGCTCGGTTGAACCGTTCCAGCCCCCACGGCGCACAGTCCACGACATCGTCAGCCAGATGGAAGCTGAAGCCGAGTCAGACGCAAGAGCCCCTGCGGATATAGATGAGCTTGACGACTTCGCAGAGCGGACCACAAAGCGCATTGAGGCGATCCTCACTATCCACGTCGCCCAGCTTGAACGCAAGCTACGTCGAGGCCGAGCACTTACCTCAGAGGAGCTAAAGACCTTGGGCATGGCCCAGAAGATGAGTCACGACATCCAGAAGTCCTCTAGAAGGCAGGGAATCAACGCTTCGAGGGTGATGGCACATCGACGGAACGGCCATGAGGAGTCAGAGGGAGAGCTGGAGCGTCTCGTACGCAAGCATCAACGAGAACCGGGAAATGAACGACGAGAACCCGGCTGACGACTAACGACCCTACTTCCGCGCACGCTACTTCCGCGCACGCATAAACAGCGCTTCATCAACGTTCGTAGCTCTGACGACTGGCAGCGCCACGCACGGGGGCGGCTACGAATGGAAAGCCTGCCGCCAGCTCTTATGAGCGGCTGGTTGCCGATCTCGAGGAGCGAGCAGAGAAGGCCGACGCCGAAGCGAAGGCCCGCGCTGATCGGTGGGCTGAACAGCACGGAATTCCGAATCGAAGTCGCCCGGGCTGAGAGCCTGAAAGGGACTCGAATCCCGTGTCCGTGTCCCGCCCAGTGTCCCGCCGAGTCCGCATTCGGCTCTAGCAAGCCAAGCACCGCCGGTCTCCAAAACCGGCGATTCCAGGTTCGAGTCCTGGCTGCCCCGCTGGAGCCCCTCTACTTCTTGGCGTCGAAGCGGGCCAGCGAGTAATAGCCGACCAGGAAGAGGCTCTGCCCGTTTGAGACCATCGGCGTGTAGCCCGGGGAGCCGAAGCTGAAGACCTTCTTGTGCGTCAACACGTCGATCCCAATCGACTTTTGGGTCGTAAAGCTCGACGTGTAGACGGTGTGCCCGATCACGACTGCGGTGCCAGGAACCGCCCCCCCGACGTCGTAGCGCCAGCGCAGCTTGCCGTTCAGGGCGTCGATCGCGTAGAGGTGGTGATCGTAGGAGCCGATGTAGATGGTCGAGCCCTTCGTGCCCGGGACGTCGGCCACCGCAGGTGAGCCGTACATGTAGTTGCCGGTGTCGAACGACCACGAGTAGTGCCCGTCGCGCTTGTCCAGCGCGTAGACCGTGCCGTCGTCACGTCCCGCATAGACGAGCCCATTCGCGATCGCCGGCGACGAATAGAAGCCGCCCTCGCCGCCCGGTGGCAGATCCGGGGTCAAGGTGCTCCAGACCTTGTGCCCATCGGATGCCCGCAGGGCGAACATTCCTCCGTGGTAGTCGGCGAAATAGACCTTGCCCCCGTCATAGCTCGGGCTGGCCTTGACCACGTGCTGGTCCTGGTAGGTCCAGCGCGTCTTGCCGGTGGCGGTGTCGAGTGCGAAACAGATCCCCTTGTCGGAGCCGATGTAGAGCGTCTGGCCGATCACCAGCGGGGACGATTGAAGCGTCGTGGGGAGCTTGCGCTTCCATTCGATCTTGGCGTCCTTGGCGTCCTTGGCGTTGAGGGCCAAGAGGGTCCCATCCATGAAGGCCACGTAGACCTTGCCGCGCACGAACACCGGCGCCGTGACGTCCGACGGGGGCCCCTTGTAGTGGCGGTCGCGGCGCAGGTCCCAGACCACCTTTCCGCTGTCCGCGTCCAGCGCTCGCACGTTGCTGTACTTGTTGACCAGGTAGAGGCGGCCGTTGGCGATCGCGGGTGGGAACTCGATCAGCGCCTGATCGTCGTAGTCCCAGACCTTCTTCAGCGGAGGATTGAGCTTGGAGGGGAGGTAGTGGAGGCGCTGGGGGACGCGGCCGAACAGCTTCCAATCGATTTGCTGCCCGCCCTGCGACGAGCCGCCGCCGCCACTTGGACCGTTGCCGTCGCCCCCTGAGCCCCCACCACAGCCGCTGGCCAGGACGCCGAACGTGAACGCCAGGACGAGCAAGGCGCCCCGCCAACGCAACGCCAAGGGAAAAGTCGAGAAGCGGCTTCGCATCGTGGAGGGCTATCGGCACCTGTGCGCCCAAGCCAAAGGGCGGCAGCGGCGTCCAAATTCGGCTGCTCGTCCGAGACCTATAATCGCCGGAGCATTGGCGGGCGTGGTGTAACGGTTGCACTAGACCCTTCCAAGGTCTCAGTGGGGGTTCGAGTCCCCTCGCCCGCTCTGGACGGTCTAACGTCCGACATATCGGGGCGTGGCGCAGTCTGGTAGCGCATTCGGCTGGGGGCCGAAAGGTCGCTGGTTCAAATCCAGTCGCCCCGACTCAAGAAGGACACATTGATTCTGGCTCTCGCGCCGCATACCAAATGAGTAGCCGGCGGAGGCGGCGCGGGCGCGTGCACTCACTGGCCCGGCGGTCGCGCTACCGCAACGTCGTGCGCTGGCTGGCGGCTCGCCTCGACGTGCTGGCCACGTGCGGGAGCTTGACCTGTCGTCGCCCGCATGGTCCCGTTCCGGCGCCCCGGCCGTGAGCCCAGCGCTCGCTTGACCAGGTAGGCCCCGTTGCGATCGGCGAACCTGGTCACGAATCCGTGTTCGCGCAGGGACCGGATCGCCCGAGGCCTGACGGCGATCACTGCGCCGATCCCGAGCCGCCTCACCGAGGGCATCGGGTCGCGCAGCCGCGCGTCGAGGATCCCGTAGGTTCCCCGCAACTGCGCGGCACTGAAATGCTCCAGCCAACCATTAAGGACGACCGGCGTGTGGGGGGAGCGCCAGAGGATGTAGGAACCGGTGCCGGCATAGGTCGCGATCAGGCCGGCTCGCGGCGGGTGGGCAATCGCGTAGCTGACCAGAGCCGAGCCGAGCGGGGGCGCATTGCGGGGCGGCTCGGCAGCGGTGACCCAGAGCAGCGCCGCCAGGCCCGCAACGACAGCGGCGAGCGCGCTCTTGCGCCGGCCCCTGCCCGGAACACGATCGGGTGCGGAGCATGCAATGAGCATCACGATCCCGGGACCGACGTAAACGAGGTTTCGCAGCGCCAGCGCGCCGAAGGCGATGAAAGCGCCGGCGATCAGCAGGGGTGTGAACCGTCGCGGAGCCGGCGTTCGCGACCACAGCCAGGCGACGAGCAGTGCGGCGGCGCCAAGGTAAAGCGTTGCGGCAGGCGAATGCAGCGAGGAGCGCCACTCGGAACTCACGACTGCGATCCCAGCGTTGCGGAAGCTGAAGATGTAGGACCAGATCTGAGTGCCCAGCGGGGTGGCAATCGTGATCGTTAGGACCGCGAGCAGCCCGCTGCCCGCGATCGCGGCGATGGCAACCGGATCGAGCGCGCCCTGAAGCCCTCTGCGGCGGTCCAGAAGCGATCCGGTCGTGACCGCGGCGACCAGCAGCAAGCCGGCCACGAAGCCACCGTGCAGATTGGCCCAGAGCGCGAAGAGCAGCGGGATCAGGATCCACCAGAGCTGGGCCCGAATCCCGGCGGTGGGCGGGAAGCGACCGCGCAAAGCGGCCGTCATGAGAATGACGAGGGTCGAGAAGGCGAGGACCGTGAATCCGGCCGCTCTGGGGTGGGCGATGGAAAGCACGACCGGCAGGTAGAAAGCTGCCCCGATCACAAGCATCACGGGGCCTTTGCTGCGGCATGACCACAGAAGCAACAGCAACGGGAACGCCAGCAGCGCGGCGTAGGCGACCGCCAATCCAGTGAACCCGATAGCGCGGGCGACCCAGTAGAAGCTGAGCTCGGACAGCCATTGCTGGTTGAGCCAGGTGTGGCCCTGGGAGATGGTCGGGAACGGATCCTGGCTCGCGAACCCGTGCAGGGAGACGAACCGCCCGCCGAGCAGCTGCAAAAAGAAGTCGCCGTTGTGGATCCGGTCGGCGCAGAAGGCTAGGGTCGCGACCAGCGCGGCGAGACTGACGATCAAGGCCGCGGTCGGCGCCGACGACGTCGGTCGTCGCGGCAGACCGGGGCACGCCGCCTGGGGCACTGGAGGGGGACCGAGACCACCCACGACGAGCGTGAGCCTAGGTGGGCCGCTTAAATGAGAGCTCTCGGCGTTCTGCCGGGAGCGGATCGTCGCGTGACTCGCCGAAGTCCGGCCCCAACTAGCCGGTCGTGGTACCGCCTTGGTACCGACTGATGCGTCCTATGGGTCCAGATCGTCCAGAAACGTGGACCCATAGGACGTTCTGACGCTCATCGGACACATCTACACCCAAAATCGCTCGGCTGGGGGCCGAAAGGTCGCTGGTTCAAATCCAGTCGCCCCGACTAACTAGCTCAAGCACGACCACGCAGCGGCCATGCTCAGATGCAGCGCATAAGGTCGCACAGGTCCGCGCACGGTCGCAAGCAAGTCAGTAGCAGGGGGGTAGCACGGATCGGGCAAAGCATTAGCAAATCCCGTACGGGAAACGGTCCTCCCCTAGTCCGTGCGGTCAGTCGCGCCGGCAGTAGCACGCAGTCCCGAAATTGCTTGCTAGAGCCAGTTAGTAACAGTCGCCCCGACTCATCAATAGTCAAAAATAGCCCCTTCGCGCTGTTGCGGGTTGACAGATTATGGCTACAGTGCGCCGCAGGCACTCGATGTATCTCGGCGTAGACGGACGGACCGGGAGCGAAAGCTGAACCGGCTCATCACTCATTGCTCATTGGCGTATCACGCGAATGGTCGCTCAGATCGCGGGCACGGAGGCATCCTCAACTGCCCACGTCCACCGCAGCGCCCCAGCCCGCGCCGGCCCCCGCGCCCCGTGTTGCCGCTGCGGCACCTGCCGGCTGACCTGAGCCCCACATGAGAGCCCGACTAGCCATCACCGTTGCCGTCGCGACCCTCGCCATCGCGTTGGCGGGTGCGCCGGCGGCGCTCGCTGCCGCCCCGGCCGTTACCGGCCTCACCCCGGCCAACGGGCCAGCCGCGGGTGGAAACTCGGTGACGATCACCGGCAGTGGCTTTACCGCGGCAACGGCGGTGAAGTTCGGGGCCACGGATGCCACCACATTTATGGTTGTCGACGACGGCTCGATCACGGCCACGGCCCCCGCTGGCACCGCCGGGTCGACGGTCGACGTGACGGTCACCAATGCGACTGCTGAGACTTCGGCCACTGGCATCGCCGACCAGTACACCTACGACTTTCCCGTCCCGACAGTCACCTCGCTGAGCCCGACCCACGGCCCCGCCGCGGGCAGCACCTCGGTGACGATCACCGGCAGCGGATTCAGCGGACCGACGACGGTGAATTTCGGCGCCATCCCGGCCACGGGTTTCACGATCAACAATGCGACCCAGATAACCGCGACCGCTCCGGCGGGCACGGGCGGATCCACGGTCGACGTTACGGTGACCACTCCTGGGGGAACGAGCTCCCCGTCCGGCACCGGCGACAACTACTCCTACGACGTCCCGGCACCTACGGTGACGGCCCTCAACCCGACCCATGGTCCTGCTCCAGGTGGCAACTCGGTAACGATCACGGGCACCAACCTAATCGGCGCGACCGCGGTGCATTTCGGCACCAGCAACGCGACCAACGTAAACGTCGTCGACTCGACCACCGTGACGGCCACTGCGCCAGGGGGCACCGGCGGATCCACGGTCAACGTCACAGTGACCAGCCCCGGGGGAACGAGCTCCCCGGCCGGCGTCGGCAACGACTACACCTACGACGTTCCAAGTGTGTCCACGCTCGTCCCGAACCATGGGCCGGCCGCGGGGGGATATCAGGTGACGATCGGAGGCACTGAATTCACGGGCGCGACCTCCGTCAAATTCGGCGCCGCCAGCGCCTCCTCAGTCAACGTTCTAAACGACACGACCATCACGGTAAACGCTCCCGCGGGCACTGCCGGATCCACGGTCGACGTGACCGTCGTCACGCCGAACGGGACTTCGCCGACCGCTGGTACGGCCAACGACTTCAGCTATGACCCGATCTTGCCCCCGACGGTAACCGGCCTGTCTCCGACCCACGGACCGGCCACGGGCGGGAACCAGGTAACCATCACGGGCACAGGCTTTGCCGGCACGACGGCAGTCAAGTTCGGGGCCAACAGCGCCTCCAGCGTCAAAGTCCTCAATAACGCGACGATCACGGTGAATGCCCCGGCGGGAGCCGGCGGGAGCACAGTCGACGTCACCGTGACTACCCCTGTCGGCTCCAACCCGAGTGCCGGCACCGGCAACGACTACACATACGACCAGGCGCCGGTTGTAGCTGAGCGCCCGATCCCCGACACCTTCCTCACCCACCACCCGAAGCACCGCACCCACAAGCGCCAGGTCGCCTTCGCCTTCTCCTCCGACATGCCGGGCGTCTCCTACCAGTGCTTCTACGCGCGGGGCTGGGCCGATTGCAGCTCGCCGCACACCTTCCGCCACCTCAGGCCCGGTCGCTACCAGTTCCGGGTCAAGGCGATCGTCAACGGCGTCGCGGATCCGACACCCGCGTCGTGGACTTTCAGGGTCCGCCGCTGAACAGCCGAACTGGGCGCAAGCCCGCTTGGGCCATGGGTCCGATCGCGATGCCGGTGAGGACGCCGACCCCGTCCCTAGGTGCCGTCGGCGTGCGGGCCTTCGATGCTGAGGACGGGCGGGCAGGCCGGGCTTCGACCTAACCGGACTCTGTGGGTAAAAGCAAACCCCGCGCAGTGACGGGGTCCAATTCGGGGTCCAATCTGAGAGGAACTGAGCCGACCTGAACAGCGCTCATCACGCCTGAGCAGGCGAGAACCGACTCGGGCTGAACGCGAACTCGTCGGCTGGGGCCGAAAGGTCGCTGGTTCAAATCCAGTCGCCCCGACTAGGTGTCACGGGAGTTGCGTCCCCCGCCGTCCGCGGCGACCCGTAGCGGTTCCTTCAGCTGTTCGACGCACCGGTCATCGACGGTCATCCGTGCGTCATCGTAACCCTGCGCGCCCGCCGCGGCGACTGATCCGAGTAGAGCCGTAGTCTTGCGACCTCAGCGCTCAGGTGTCCTCGAAACGGGCATTCCACGCAGAGAAGCTCGCGGGGTCTAGGATGGCAAGTGATCGCCTCGCCAGCCCCGCGCCGAGGCGATCGGGTATGGGACTGGCAGGATGAAGATGGGCGAAACGGCCACAGCGAACCTCGATACCACCGGCGGGAAACCGCGCAGGGAACCGCCCTTCTGGCGCGACGCCCTCGCTCCGTACGCCCAGCCGCGTTTGCGCCGCAGCCTGCTGGACATATCGACGTCCGTTCTCCCTTATCTGGTGCTATCCGTGTTGATGTACCTGGCGCTGGAGGTCTCCTACCTGCTCGTGCTCGCCCTCGCGGTGCCCGCCGCTGGTTTCCTTATGCGGACCTTCATCGTCTTCCACGACTGCGCCCACGGGTCGTTCTTGCCCACGAAGCGGGGAAACGTGTGGCTCGGCCGGCTCACCGGGTTTCTCGTCTTCCAGCCGTTCGCGAACTGGCGCCACAACCACGCCGTCCATCACGGCACCGCCGGCGACCTCGACCGGCGCGGCGTCGGGGATGTCCAGACGCTCACCGTCACCGAGTACCAGGCCATGCCCTGGCGGCAGCGGCTCGGGTATCGCCTCTTCCGCAACCCGGTGGTGATGTTCGGTATAGGCCCGATCTGGTCCCTGATCATCGGACCCCGGTTCTGGTCGCGGAAGATGCGCCTGCGTCAGCGACGCAGCGTGATCGCCACCAACCTCGTGCTCGCGGTCGGGATCGGTGCGATCTGGTGGTTCGTCGGCTTTGAGGCGTGGATCCTCGTGCAGATGCCGACGGCCGTCCTCGCCGGCACTGTGGGCGTCTGGATGTTCTACGTGCAGCACCAGTTCGAGGACGTCTACTGGGAGAGCTCAGAGGGTTGGAGCTACGCCGACGCGGCGCTGCGCGGCAGCTCCTACCTAGACCTGCCCAGGGTCCTGCAGTTCTTCACGGGGAGCATCGGCCTGCACCACGTCCATCACCTCAACGCGAAGGTCCCCAACTACAACCTCCAGTGCGCCCACGACGAGAACGCGATCTTCCACGACGTCCCGGTGCTGACCATAGGCGACGGGCTGCGCGCGATCCGGCTCAAGGTGATCGATCAGCAGAGCGGACGGCTGCTGACCTGGAACGAGGTTAGCGCCCACCGCACCGAGCCCCATCACGCCTAACCCCATGGGCCACCGGGCGGCCGCAGCCAGGCCCGCTCATCGTTCGGACTGGCGTGGTACCGCTTTGGTACCGACGCATCGACACCCAAAGTCGCTCGGCTGGGGCCCTGCGATGAGTTTCCGCGCCGCCGCCGGTCTCATTTTGTGACCCGGTAGCGTCCGACTGGCTTTCGGATTCGATCGCGCCGGGAGATACCGAGCTCGAGACAGGAGGGTGATGAGATGCCTGAGCACGCGATAGGCACCCGCGAGGAATGGCAAGCGGCCCGGGACGAGCTGGCGAAGCTCGAGGCCGAGCAGGCGGAGCAAAACCAGGAGATCAAGAGGAAGCGACTCGAGCTCCCGTGGGTACCCGTGGAGAAGGAGTATGAGTTCGACACCGAGGACGGCAAAAAGACCCTGGCCGAGCTCTTTGACGGCCGCTCACAGCTCCTCGCCTACAACATCATGTATGGCCCTGATTACGAAGTCGGTGCGTGCCCCGGCTGCACCAACCTTGGGGACGGTCTCGACGGTTCGCTCGTCCATTTGAACCACCGCGACGTGACCCTGATTTGCTTCTCGCGGGCGCCGATTGATCGGCTGGCCGCCTACAAGCAGCGGATGGGCTGGCAGTTCCCCTACGTCTCCACCTTCGAGAGCGACTTCCCATTCGATTTCGGCCTCGCGATGACCGAGGAGCAGGCACATCAGATCCCCGATGTGAAGGAGATGATCGAAAACCCGCCCGACTGGCTCAAGGAGTGGTCGCGGCAGGTCGGGGCCGAGCTCAAGGACGGCCTGCGTGAGGGCCCGAGCTGGATCGCGTTCGCGCGCGAGAACGGGACCGTCTACCACACCTACACGGTGATGGCGTCCGACCCGTTCGTCGCGCCGTACTACAGCTTCCTGCTCGACCGCACGCCGAAGGCCCAGGCCGCCGAGCCCCGCGCGTGGCGGAAGGACGAGTACCCGGACTGAGCCGGAACACTGAGCTGACGCTCAGGGCTGCGGCCGGGGAATCCGCGCGACCGGCCGCCGGCACGAAGCGCCGCTGCAGGCGGCCAGCGCCCTCAGCCGCGCGGCCAGCCAGGCAACGACGTTGTGGTAGCGCGGGTTCACGGCTAGCGATTGCAGCTCGTAGGGATCTCGTTTGAGGTTGTAGAGCTCCCGCTCCCCAGTGGCGTACTGGATGAACTTGTAGGGCCCTACCCGGATCCCCGTGTAGGCGTGGGGGACGCGGGAGGAGGGGGGACCGAAGGAGCGCCCGGCGGTCTGGCGCGGCGCTTTGGTGAAGTCCTCGAGCAGCACCGCCCGTCGCGATTGAAGCGCAGGGTCGCGCGCGTAGTGGAGCAGCGATTGGCCGTCGAGGGGCCTCGTCGGGCGCCCGCCTGAGATCTGCAGGAAAGTGGGGGCGAGATCGACGTTGGCGCTGGGCGCGTCGGACCGCTGTCCCGTGGGGATGCCGGGTCCGCGAACCACCAACGGCATGTGGTTTGCGGTCTCGTAGGGCAGGAACTTGCCGGTCGCGAAGCGGTGCTCTCCCTGGAAGTAGCCGTTGTCGGAGGTCAGGAACACGTAGGTGTTCGGCAGTCGGCCGAGCCGCCGCAGCATCCCGATCATCGCGCCGAGCCCGTCGTCGACGGCTCGTTCGGACTCCAAGCGCGCCTCGTAGCGAACATCGACCCTATGGACGTCATTGGAGTCCAGCGGCGGCGTACGGCGCACGTAGGAGAGCTTGTCTGAGACATCGGCCTCGTTGAAGGCGGGTGAACGGGGCGCCTTTATGCCCGCGAGGCTGTGCAGATATCGGGGTGGAGGGGGCGGTCCGATCGGCCCATGGTCGTCGACGTGCGGTGCCGTGTAGTCGACCTGCAGATAGAACGGTTTGCTCGCCGGGCTCGTTCGCAGCGCCCGCAACGCCTTGGCGGTGAGAACGTCGGTGACGTATTTGCAGCGACTCGGGGAGCGGCGTGGACATCCGGCCGGATCCACTGCCCGGTAGCTGCGATCACCGTAGAGCCGCGTGATGCGGCCGTTGTCATTGAACCGGTAGCCGTAGTAGAACGAGGTCGAAGGGTCGGTCGCGAGGGTCTGCCAGTCGCTCCAGCCGGGCGGCACCGTCGCCGGCCTCGAGCTGTAGCCGTTGAGGAACTTGCCTACGTGGATAGTGCGATAACCAGCCTTTTGCAGCCATACCGCGACGTTGGCGTGCAGGTCGTGGCGCCGGAATGCATCGAACCCACCGATCGCGCCGACGTTGGTGAAGACCCGGTTGTTGCGCGCGTAGCGGCCGGTGAGCAGTGCCGCTCGCGACGGGCAGCAGACCGGCACCGACACGTAGTAGCGGCTGAAGGTCACCCCGGCGTCGACCATCAGCCGGTGAATGTTCGGAAGCACCCTGACCGTCCGGCCCGATCGGCTTCGATAGGCGGCTCCGATGTCGTAGAGATCCTGGTCGTCGAGCTGGATCACGACGATGTTGGGGCGCCCGGGATGGCTCGAGCCGCAGCCGGGGAGGGAGACCAAGAGCCCAACCAGCCCCAATGCGAGCAGCGGCAGCGGCACTCTGGGTCCCCGGCACCTCCGCGGCGGTCCCCCGCCTTCACACCCCCGGTTCAAGTGGCCGCTACGCCCGCCGCTGGTACTTCGAGGCAAGTAAACGAGCGCAGCCGCGATCAAGGATTGGCGCGGCCCCGATTCAACGTCCCAATCACCTTGCTCAGATTGCCTTCGCGATAGAAGTCAACGGCGACCACGTTCGGCAGCAGCCCGCGCTGTTTCTCGCATTGCCGGGCTCGGTGCAGAAGGAAGGCATAGTTGTTGACGATCTTTGCGTTGACCGGCAGAGGTTTGGGATCGGTGCTGATCCAGTTGTTGATCAAAAACAAGGAGTTCGAGGGCTTGCCGCGATTGGGATCACAGCTCATCTGCGAGGGGCGGTGAAAGCTGAATGGCGTCTCTTGGAATAGCCGGTAGGCGGGGAAGTACCAGTCGGCTGCGCCGGTTCGGTGCTCGGCCATGATCAGGACACGCTGGCCCCTATTGATCATCTGCCGCAGGGTCGGCCAAGGAGGGCCGATCGGTCCTCGGTAGGCATAGTCGGCAAGCCCGCTCTTCTTGAGCAGGTCGACCATGTCCTTCGGCTCGACGTAGTCCTCGATGTCGATGATCAGGACCTCGTCTGGGTTCTGATCGAGAAAACGCTTGATGTCGGTCATGGCGTCAAGCCCGTCGACTGCCCCCAACTCGCAGTAGCCGTGACACAGGTAGATTCGCGGAGCCTCGTCTTTGGGCTTCGAGATCCGCCTGCGGATCTGGTCTGCGGTGGCGGTCAGCTTCGGGCCGAGCTGCTGTGTCAGCTCGGCGTGGAGGGCTGGATCGATCTTCGAGGTATCGGTGTAGACGCGCTTCCCCGGAATCCCGTAGTAGGCGTCGATCCAGAGGCCGCGGATTTCGTCCTTCAGCTGCTCCGATATCCCAACTTCCTGCTCGGGAAAGTGCCAACCCGGAACGTCAGCTCCCGCGTAGGAGTTATGGGTCGCGGCAAAGGCGACGTCGTTCAAAGGTCGGTCACAGAGGGAGGCGCTGCCGTTGCATTTCACAATCGGCGCCGGCGAGCCCGAACTCCCGCATCCGAGGAGGTAGAGCAAGGCAGCCCCCGCGGCCAGCACTCCGCCGATTCGTTTGCCCGCCCTCGCGGCTGTATGTGGCCGGCAGAAACTAATCATCGAAGACGAATCCAGCGGACTTACAGCCGGTCGCCCACTACGTGGTTCCCGTGGGTACGGCCTCGGACGACTCCACGCCTGCGACCTCGTAGGCCTCCGGTTGGTCGAGGGTCTCCCGCTCCAGCAGCGCGTGGGCCAGGGCATCGAGCCGCCCGCGCTCGCCCTCGAGCAGTTTGATCACGTCCTGCTCGGCGCCCTCGACAATTCTCCGTACCTCCTCGTCGACCAGCTGCTGGGTCAGGGGCGAGGCCGGGACCGAGCCCGGCAGCAGTGGGCCGTCCTGGCGGCCATCTGTGACCGCGATCGGGCCGATCGCGTCGCTCATTCCCCAGCGGCCCACCATCCCGCGGGCGGTTTGCGTGAGGTTCTGGATGTCTGACTCCGCGCCCGTGGTGATGTCGCCGAAGACGATCTTCTCCGCCGCCCTTCCGCCGAGCGCGACCTTGATCTGCCCGATCAGATCGTCGCGGGCGTAGTTGAAGCGGTCGCCCTCGGGGGTGGCGAGCGTGACGCCCAGCGCCTGGCCGCGCGGGATGATCGAGATCTTCCGCACCGGGTCGGCGCCGGGGGTGAGCATGCCGACCAGCGCGTGGCCGGATTCGTGGTAGGCGGTGCGTTCGCGATCCGCATCCGTCATCAGCACCTGGCGCTCGGCGCCGAGCAGGGTCTTCTCGATCGCGTCGGTGAAGTCCCGCTGCTCCACGGAGGTGTGATCGCGCCGCGCGGCGAATAGCGCCGCCTCGTTGACGAACAGGGCGATGTCGGCGCCGGTCGCGCCCGGCGTCGAGGAGGCGATGCGGTCGAGGTCGACGTCGGGCGCCAGCGGCACCGATCGGGTATGGATCTTGAGGATCGCGACGCGGCCGTTACGGTCGGGCGGGTTGACGGCGATGCGGCGGTCGAAGCGTCCAGGGCGCAAGAGCGCCGGATCGAGGACCTCGGGGCGGTTCGTCGCCCCCAGGACGATGACGTTCGTGCCGGCCTCGAAGCCATCCATCTCGGTGAGGATCTGGTTGAGCGTCTGCTCGCGCTCGTCGTGGCCGCCGCTGATCCCGCCCACGTTGCCCGATCGCGAGCGGCCGATCGCGTCCAGCTCGTCGATGAAGACGATCGCGGGGGCCGCCTCCTTGGCCTGCTTGAACAGGTCGCGCACGCGCGAGGCGCCCACGCCCACGATCGCCTCCACGAACTCCGAAGCCGATAGGGAAAAGAAGGCGGCGTCCGCCTCGCCCGCGACCGCGCGGGCAAGCAGCGTCTTGCCCGACCCGGGCGGGCCATAGAGCAGCACGCCGCGCGGGACCCGGGCGCCGAGCTTCGTGTAGCGCTGCGGATTCTTGAGGAAGTCCACGACCTCACTCGTCCTCGGCCTCGTCGATCCCGGCCACGTCGTCGAACGTGACTCGCTCCTGCTCGCCGGGCTTCACCCGTCGCGCCGTGGAGCGGCCGAAGCCGCCGAGCACGCCGCCCCCGCCGGCACCCGACTGGCGGCGGAAAATCCAGATGAAGAATCCCACCAGCAGGATCGTCGGAAGGAAGCCGAGCAGGAGTGTGGCCAACAGCGAGCGGCCCGAGTCCGGCGCCTCGGCGTTGATGACGATGCCCGGCCGGTCGAGCAGCTTCGTGAGCTCGGCGTGAGAGATGAAGGCCGGAATCTGGGTCTTGAAGTTCGTCACCGTCACCGGCTTGGCGTCGCCGGGCGGGTTGTAGGTGGCCTCGCGCTTCAGGTCGCCCTCGATGGAGTCCTCCTGCGAGCTGATCTCGCTGACGTTGCCGGCCTCGACCTGGTCGACGAAGAAGGGCTGGTAGGGCACCCGCTCGCGCCCGGGCGGGCCGCCGGTGACGAACGAGATCACGAGGTTCACCACCAGCAGCCCAAGCAGGATTACGATGAACGCCCTGTTCCGCGGGATCATCGGCGGCTTGGACTCGGGCGGGGCTCCGCGACCGTCGGGCGCCGGATCCACGCGCCAGCCCTTCGGGTGCGCCTTCGTAGGCGGGTGCGCCTTCGGAGGCGACGAGTTCTGAGCCGGCGGGTCGGAGGCCAGGTCGCTCACTGTACTCCTAGGCGCTCACGGAGCTAGCTCATGAACGGTTCAAGTTGCATCGACATGATCACGATCGGGCGCATCATGTCGCGGTCCGCGACTCCGTTGGCCTCTCTTGCGTATGGCATGGGAGTTCGGTAGTGGCCGCGATCGCAATAGGCTCCGCCGAGCAATCGAACAACGATCCGAGGAGAGTGCTCCATGCCCCCTGCAAAGAAAGCCGCATCCCGCCGTAGCGGCGCGACGCGAAAGCGCCCAGCCGCAAGTAAGAAGCGCCCAGCCGCGAAGCAGCCAGCCGCGATCAATCGCCTCAACAAGTCGCTCGATGCGGCTCAGGATGCGCTGACTGCGCTGCGCAAGGACTTGAGCAAGGACGTCGGCGCAGGCGGAAAAGGCCTCTACAAGAACCTCCAGCGGTTCGTCCGCGACGCTCGGCGCGACAGCGGCAAGCTCAGCAAGGCCCTCGAGCGCGACATCGAGCAGTTGCAAAAGCGGCTGGCGCGCTCCTCGAAGCCAAAGGCGAAGGCGAAGGCGAAAGCGCCGAGCCGTAAGGGTGCAGGCCGCAAGGCGGCGAAACGCTCAACCGCCGCAAGCCGCAAGCCGGCGGCTCGCTCAACCGCCAGGCGAACCAAGTCTCGAAGCGCTTCGCGATCCCGCAGCAGATAGCTCCGTAGCGGGACGGAACATCCCTTACTGGGCTCGTACAACCCCAAAATCGACGATGGAGAAGGGCGTTGCAGGGCTCGGGTGGTCAAGTTATGGGCTACAGTTTTGGCGACGCAGTTGGATCGATGTGGATGTAGACGGACGAACCCTGAACGGACGCTGAACCGGCAGATTCGTGAGGCGGGCGACGCACCATCTGAGCAGCCTCCGCTTGCTTCCACTTGGAGGTTCTTGAGATCAGAGCGATAGAAGTTCACCGTGCCTGAACCGCCGGGGCCGGTCCCGGGGCAGCTCATGTCGCCGGAACTGGAGAAGGAGTTCCGTGCCACAGTCGAGATCGTCCGCGCCAAGCGGATCGATGGGCGGATCCCAGAGGAGGAGACCGGTGGGCCAGGCGATTCCTGGACCACGCGGGCGAACAGGGACGCGTTCCTGGTCATCGAGCATCAACGTAGGGCGCTCGCGACACGCCTTCACGGCGCTGACAGGCGTCGCGGCGACCGCTACCGAGACCTGATCCTGATCACGATGCTCGTCCGCATTGAATACGGGCTCCTGGCTGGGCGGGTCGGCCGCGGGGGCAGGCTTCCGCCGCTGCCGAAGGGCCCGCCCGCTCTCGGCAAAGACATGCCCGCCGAGTGGGCTCAGTCTTGGGGTGTCGGGGCGATGTTCGAGCTAAGCGCGGCGTTCGCGGATTACTCGCGACGGCACGACCGGCTCGCCAGGCGGCTGTCGGCTGCGACCCGGGCCAGCGCCGCCGCCGATGCGGAGCGGGAAATGGACCGCATCTGCGGGTCCGGTCGGCTCGAGGGGATCACCGGCGAAGGGATGCTCGACGGGGAGCCCGAGCGGGTCTCGGTTCCGCAGTCCGAGAAGGGGGAAGCGAAAACGCCGATCGCGGGGACGCCCAGCGAGGGCAAACCGACAGAGAAGGGGTGGCGCCGGGCGAGTCTGATGCCGATCGGGGCTGCCGCGATCGCCGCGGCTCTGCTTGCGGTCGCCGGTGTTGACGCGAAGCTGGGAAACGGTGCGCATTTGGTCTCGGCGAACGCCCCGAGGCCGATCGCGAGTGTCCCGGTCCGCCCGGTCACACCGCGAGTCCCGCTGACGGTCATCCGAGCCCGGGCCGCGCATCGCGCACATCTGCGGGCGCTGGCCAAAGAGCGACGCAGGGCCGCGGCCGCGGCGGCCGCCGCCCGGCGCGCTTCGCGGCAGGCGAAGGCCGCATCGAGGTCCCATCTTCCAAGTCCGACGCCTACGCCCGTCCCCGCTACCGTGTCAGCTCCGACCACGTTCACACCTCCGTCCAATTCGACCCCACCCAAGTCGACTCCACCGAAATCGACGCCGCCCAAGTCCGGGCCTGCACCCGCACCCGCACCCGCACCGGCACCGGCACCGGCACCGCGTCTCGCCTTCCACAAGCTGAGCTGGACCCCATGAGAGCCCGCCTCGCCATAGCCGTTGCAGTCGCCGGTATCGCGCTTGCCGCCGCCGCGGCCGCGTCCGCCGACCCGAACCCCAACCCGCCGACCCAGGATTCGCCGAACCCGGGGGATTCGTTCCCGGCGGGTAGCCAGATCGGGTTCCAGGCTGAGACAACCGGCATCGATCCCGCCCCCGATCTGAACTTCTACATCTCCAGTAGCCCAGATACCAACTCCAAGGGGGTCCTCTTCAGGGGCGTCGACATCGTTGACAGCAGTGTGAGCGGGGACACCTCGCCCGCCGTCTATACGGCGAGCTGGTCCAGCGTGCCCGGCACGTACTACTGGCAGGCCGTCTACTTCGACTGTAGCCGGGACCCGGACTGTTTCAACGAGAGTTCGAAAGAATCGTTCACGATCAACCAACGTCCCGCCTCATCCGTGAGCGGCGCGAATCCGCCCGACACCTTCCTGACCGACCATCCGCGGCGCCGAGTTCACCAGCGCAAGGCCAGGTTCGCCTTCTCCTCCGACATCGCCGGCGCGCACTTCCAATGCCTATATGCGAAGGGCTGGGCCGCCTGCAAGTCGCCGCACACCTTCCGGCACCTCGAACCGGGTCGCTTCAGGTTCCAAACTCGAGCCGTCGTCAACAGCGTGGAGGATCCAAGCCCCGCGTCGTGGACCTTCAGAGTCCGTTCGCTGAGCCGAGCTAAGCCCTGAGCCACTGCGCGTATTCGCCGACCGCCGCCTCGGGGATACTCGCCCCGGTGGAGAAAGTCCCCATGAAGAAGCCGGTTCGAGGCAGGCTCCGCGAGGTCCAAAAGATTCTGCGCGGGGTTACGCCGATGCACTATCGCCTCCGTTCGCGGCTGTATTCGCTCTTCGTCGTAACCCTCGCTATCGACGTTGTTGCGAGCCTGCTCATCTTCTTCTTCGAGCGACATGCGGACCGCACCGAGATCACCAACATCGGCGACGCGCTGTTCTGGACCAGCACCCAGCTTCTGACCGTCTCGTCGCAGCTACCGAACCCAATCTCGACCCCGGCGCGGGTCCTCGACATCTTCCTTCAGGCGTGGGCGATATCGGTGGTCGCGATACTCGCCGGGTCCTTTGCCTCCTTCTTCCACGTGCGCGGCCTCGAGCGCGCCGCCTCCGAGGGTCAGCCAGGTGCACAATCAGGGGCTGGGCAATAGCCTGCGTATATGGGCTGCTTCGTCGTCCTCTTCGCCCTGATCTCGCCCCGGCTTGCGCTCTTCGTCGTCTGGCTGTTCAGCGACTGGTTGAGCCGGGCCTTCGACAGTTGGGCGGTGCCGCTGATTGGCTTCTTCCTGCTGCCATGGACGACCCTTGCCTACGCCGCGATGTGGGTCTCCGGCCATAACGACGTCAACGGGTTCGAGTGGTTCATCGTGATCCTCGCCTTCCTCGCCGATCTCTCCTCCTATGGCGGCAGCTCCAGAGTGCGTTCGGCGCAGCAGACCTGACGATTACAGCCGCCGTCCCTGGGCAAGACCGGCGGCGACCACGTCCGCCCGGAGCGCCGGATCCATCAGGTTCGGACCGATCGCCGCGACGGATGCGTCGTCGGGGGCGACCACCCGTACCTCCGCTCCCCGCTGTCTCAGCGCCGCCGCCTCGATGGCCGCCGCGGATCGCGAGAACGCGGCGAGTGCGCCGATCAGTGTCGCCTGGCGCGGCCGCAACGACCCGGTCGGGTTAAGGCACAGGACCCGGCTTCCTCGGCCGACTTCGGCGCAATCCATGTTGGTCGGGCTCCAGACGCCGCCGTCCACATAGCTGTGTCCATCGACTACCAGCGGGCGGAAGACGCCCGGGATCGCGCATGAAGCCTGTACTGCTTCGGCGACGGTGACCTCTGGATTGCCGGATCCATCGAAGATCACGCGCCGGCCGCTCCCCATCTCGACGGCGGAGATTTGAAGACGGCCGTCCCAGCGCGCCTCCGACTCATCGATCGCCCGACCGAGGTCGGCGAGCGAGCGCTGTCCGCGGCGCACCCGGCTGAGCGCCGCCCGCCGCAGCAGTCTGCCCCCGGGCGCCGTCGAGCGCAGCGCAACAGAGGCAAGCGGGCCGGTCGCGGCAGCAGCCAGCGATGCGGAGGTTCGGAGCACCTGCGCCCCCGGAGAAGAACCCACGTAGCCGTCGGCCGCCGGGACCCCCGGTGGCTCTGGCAGCTTGCCGAGACCGGGCCGTGGGTCGATGCCGGCGCAGAGCATCGCGGCGACGATTGACCCCGCGGAGGTGCCGATGTAGGCCTTGCAATCGCGGGCGTCGAAGGAATCCGCCTCGCCAAGCCCGGCCAAGACCGAGGACAGCCAGGCCTCGCCGAGGATTCCCCCGCCACCGAGGATAAGGACGTCGGGCGTATTCAGGCAGCCAATGCTATGCAGGCTCGGCGGTATGCGAGGCTTCGCCGGTGCCTGGAGACCGAACCGAATCGGAGGCCTCTGAGCGCGCTTCGGCGCAGGAGCGGGCCGATCTGGCCGAGGCGCTGGGGCGGCGGGCGCTGACCCGCGACGAGGCGCGCCCCGAGGCCGTGGAGCGCCGCCATGCCGCCGGCGGACGCAGCGCTCGAGAAAACGTCGACGACCTCGTCGACCCGGGCAGCTTCGTCGAGTACGGCGGGCTGGCGATCGCCGCCCAGCGGGCCCGCCGCGAGCTTTCCGAGCTGCTCGAGCGCACCCCGGCAGACGGCCTCGTTGCCGGCACCGGCCGCATCAACGGCGACCTGTTCGGCGAGCGAAGCGCCTGCGCCGTTCTCTCCTACGACTACACGGTCCTCGCCGGAACCCAGGGGACGATCGGGCACCGCAAGAAGGACCGTCTGTTCGACCTGATCGAGCGGATGCGGCTGCCGTCCGTGTTCTTCGCCGAGGGCGGGGGAGGGCGGCCGGGGGACACCGACCATGCGGTCGTGTCGGCGCTCGAGACGCGAGCCTTCGCGCTCTGGGCGCGCCTCTCGGGACTCGTGCCGCGGATCGCGATCGTCGCCGGGCGCTGCTTCGCCGGCAATGCGGTGATCGCCGGCTCGGCGGACCTGATCGTCGCGACCAGCAACAGCTCGCTGGGAATGGGCGGCCCGGCGATGATCGAGGGCGGCGGGCTGGGCTCGGTCGAGCCCGACGACGTCGGCCCAGCGACCATGCAGACGGCGAACGGAGTGATCGACGTGGCCGTCGCCGACGAGGCCGAGGCGGTCGCGGTCACAAAGCGCCTGCTCTCCTATTTCCAGGGGGAGATCGCTCCCGGCGCGGAGCCCGATCAAGCTCGGATGCGCGAGCTGGTGCCGGAGCGCCGGCGCCGCGCCTATGACGTCCGGCCGGTCGTCGAGACCCTCGCCGACGAGGACACGGCCGTGTTCCTGCGCGAGAGCTTCGCGCCGGGGATGGTGACTGCCCTCGTCCGGATCGAGGGCCGCCCGCTTGGAGTGGTCGCCAACAACCCGATGCACCTCGCCGGTGCGATCACCAGCGACGGCGCCGACAAGGGGGCGCGGTTCATGCAGCTCTGCGATGCCTTCGGGCTGCCGCTGGTCTCCCTCATCGACACCCCGGGAATGATGGTCGGCCCGGAAGCCGAGCAGACCGCATTGGTGCGCCATTGCTCGCGCCTGTTCGTCACCGGCGCCGCTCTGCGAGTGCCCCTTGTGGCGATCATCCTGCGCAAGGCCTACGGCCTCGGTGCCCAGGCGATGGCGGCCGGCAGCCTGCACGAGCCGCTGCTGACCGTCGGCTGGCCGACCGCCGAGCTCGGGCCGATGGGTCTCGAGGGTGCGGTCCGCCTCGGCTTTCGGCGCGAGCTGGAGGCGATCGCCGACGAGACCGGGCGCGAGGAGCGCGTCCAGCAGTTGACCGCCGCCGCGCACGAGCACGCCAAGGCGCTCAACGCCGCGACGCTGTTCGAGCTCGACGACGTCATCGATCCGGCTGAGTCTCGTCACCTCATCGCCTCGACGCTCGTCGCCGCCCGGTCTGCCGAACCACCGGCGATCGGCCGTCGATTCGTCGACACCTGGTAGGAGGAGACTCAGCGACCATGCCCCACGTCCATCCCCACACGCCGCACGAGCTGACCGAGGGAAAGGAGGATGGGAAGCCAGTCTCGCATGGCGAGCGGGTGCTCGAGCTCGGCGCCGTGCTCTTCTTCGTCGGGATCTCGCTGCGCCTTGACTGGCGTCCGCTGCGAATCACCGTGCTCCTGTTTGCCAGCCGATGCTGCTAAGCGGTCTGGTCTTCGTGCTCACCCTGCCGATTTCATGAGCGAGCTGGTCCAAGCCGAGCGTCCGGCGGAGGGCAGCCCCGAGGGCCTGCTGGTTCTTCACCACGGTCGCGGGACAAATGAGCAAGACCTGCTTCCCCTTGCCGACGCTCTGGACCCCGAGCGCCGACTCCACGTCGTCGCGCCTCGCGGACCGCTCACCCTGCCGGGGTCGCCCGGCTATCACTGGTACATGGTGCCGCGGGTCGGCTACCCAGATCCCGATACCTTCACCGCCGCCTACCGCCAGCTCGCGGAACTGCACGATGAGCTTTGGGAGCGAATCGGCGTCGGCCCCGAGCGGACGGTCCTCGGGGGTTTCTCGATGGGCTCGGTGATGAGCTACGCGCTCGGCCTGGGTCCGGACCGGTCGCCGCCCGCTGGGATTCTGGCCTTCTCCGGCTTCATTCCCACCGTCGAGGGTTGGGAGCCCGATCTCGCCGGCCGTGCCGGAATGCCCGTCTTCATCGCCCACGGACGCGCCGACCCGGTGATCGACGTCGAGTTCGCCCGCCGGGCCCGGGAGCTGCTGTCGGCCGGCGCGCTCGATGTCACCTACCACGAGTCCGAGGTCGGCCATCAGATCGACCCGGCTCAGGTTCCCATCGCGTCGGCCTGGCTGAGAGGCGCCACCGAGCCGGCACCGGGCGAACCTCGGTAGTTGGCGCAGCCCATCGGAGTACGCTGGCCGGGGCGCTCGAAGAGCAAGGAGCTCAAGATGGAAGCTGCTGTAAAGGAGCCTGCGGAGACCGAGCCTGCGAAAGGCAACGGGCACCCCCCTGGCGACCGCCCAAGGTCAGATCACCCGACGATCGAAGAGCGGGCGGCGGCAGGCAAGCGCGCCCGAGCCGAGGTGCCCCGCTCGAGCCACGGGGAATGGGAGCCAGCCGCGGATCGACCCGATCCGGTCGAGATCCTCGAGCGACAGGCGAGGTCGCGGGTGCCCGAGCTGGTCCCGATCCGCTACGGGCGAATGCTCGTATCGCCGTTCACCTTCTACCGCGGCTCGGCGGCGGTGATGGCCTCCGACCTTGCCTCCACGCCTCAGTCCGGTCTACGGGCCCAGCTCTGCGGAGACGCCCACCTGTCGAACTTCGGGCTCTTCGCAGCCCCCGACCGGCGCCTGGTGTTCGATCTCAACGACTTCGACGAGACCCTGCCCGGGCCGTGGGAGTGGGACGTCAAGCGGCTCGCCGCCAGCTTCGCGATCGCGGGGCGGGATCGGGGGTTCAGCAAGAAGGAGCGCCGCTCGATCCTGAAGACCGCCGTCGGTGCGTACCGGGAGGCCATGCGAGGGTTTGCCGGGATGCGAAACCTCGACGTCTGGTACGCGCGCTTCGACGTCGATGCGGTGCTCGCGGAGCTGAGCAAGGTGGGGCCCCCCAAGCAGGTCAAGAAGGTGAGGCAAAACGTCGCCAAGGCGCAGACCAAGGACAACCTCAAGGCGCTCGCCCGGCTCACGCACCAGATGGATGGTGTGCTTCAGATCGTCAGCGATCCCCCGCTTGTGGTTCCGATCGAAGAGCTGATCGGAAACGGCGTCGACCGCGAGGCCCTCGAGGGGCCGATCCTCGAGCTGCTCAGCGTCTACAGGCAGACGCTGAAGACCGATCGACGGCATCTCCTCGACAGCTACCGCTACGTTCATCTCGCCCGCAAGGTGGTCGGGGTGGGGAGCGTCGGAACGCGGGCCTGGATCGTCCTGCTGACCGGCCGCGACCAGGAGGACCCGCTGTTTCTGCAATGCAAGGAGGCCGAGGCCTCGGTGCTCGAGCCCTACGCCGGCAAGAGCCGCTACCGCAACCACGGCGCCCGGGTCGTGCAGGGCCAATGGCTGATGCAGGCGGCCAGCGACATCCTCCTCGGCTGGCTGCCGACGGTCGGGATAGACGGGCAGTCCCGCGACTTCTACGTTCGCCAGCTCTGGGACTGGAAGCGGTCCGCCGACGTGGACGGACTCGCTCCGGAAGGCATGGCGATCTACGGGCGGATGTGCGGCTGGACCCTGGCCCGAGCCCACGCCCGCTCAGGCGACAGCGTCGCGATCGGCGCCTACCTCGGCTCGGGCGACGCCTTCGACCGCGCGGTCGCCGAGTTCTCCGAGCTTTATGCCGATCAGGCGGAGAAGGACTACGCGGCGCTGGCCGACGCTGTGAAGGCCGGGCAGCTTGCGGCGGAGACGATCTCGGCATAGCCTGTCTCGAGTTCCAACCAACGGCCGAAAGGGGGCCTCGTGGTAATCGCAGACTTCGGCCTCGGTGAGGCGCTTCTCACCGTTCTTGAAATTTTCTTCTTCGTGGTCTGGATCTGGATCCTGATCACGATCCTCACGGACCTCTTCCGCGACCACCAGCTCTCGGGCTCGGCGAAGGCGGCTTGGGTGCTGTTCCTGGTCATCGTGCCGTTCATCACCGCCCTGATCTATCTGATTGCCCGGGGCGACGGGATGCGGGATCGGACGATCAAGGCGCAGGCGGAGGCGCGTCACCACTACGAAAGCTTGGTCAGCGAGGCAGCGGGGAGCTCGCCCGCCGACGAGCTCACCAAGCTCAGCGACCTCAAGGACAAGGGCGCGATCTCCGACGAGGAATTCGCGCGGGCAAAGGAGAAGCTGCTCACCTAGCGCCTACTTGCAGCTCGATTCTTGACCTCACGCTGCAAATTTCGGGTAGCCGCCAGCTGGACAGGCGTCCAGACGGTTAAGTCGTACCAAATACCGATGTCGAGTCGGCACCCCCGCAGGCCGAGAAGGCCTGCATGCGGAATAAAGAGAATCACCTCAACGCCTCGGTGCGACGCCTGCGGATCGGCGTTGCGGTCGCTGCTAGCGCGCTTGCAGTTTGTGTCCTGCCAGCAACAGCCCTTGGCTCAGTTACAGACACGACGCAATTCTCAGTTACTCCCGGTGCGCTGAACTTCGGCACAGCACCCGATGTCCCCAACCTAAACGCTG
>JBBQBH010000008.1:0-69315 GCA_038317345.1 Solirubrobacterales bacterium | reverse complement strand
CGGTCCTGCTTGGCCTTGCACCGGGCGGGGTTTGCCTGGCCGCCGCGTCACCGCGGCGCCGGTGCGCTCTTACCGCACCATTTCACCTTTGCCTGTACGCAACTCACGTGTGGCTGCGCCATCGGCCGTATGTTTCTGTGGCACTTTCCCGCGGGTTTCCCCGGGTGGGCGTTACCCACCGCCTCGCCCTGTGGTGTCCGGACTTTCCTCGAGGGGTTTTCTCTCCCCCCGCGATCGCCCAGCCCGCTCGGTTGATGGTAGTCCTCAAACGGTCCGCTGCAAACCCACGCATTTCATGGTCCTCGGCCTCGCGCCTCGCTTACGCACGATGCAAGTGCGCTCGCATCGTCGCGAGGCCTGCGTCCCGTGAACTGCTTGGTTTTCGCGGGCGGATTTGGACTAGCTCAAGTCCGACCCGCAGGAGCGGCAACCGCCCGCGGCGCGCATCGAGCCGCCGCAGACGGGGCATTCGGCTGGGCCGCCGGCCACCAGGTCCTCCCAGGCGCCGAGGACGACGTCCTCCAGCGTCAAACCGTGGGACTCGAACAGCCGCATCGCCGAACGCTCCGTCGGGGCGTCAATCGCGAGCTCGGGCGACTGGGTAGCTGTCGCCGTGTCGCTCACGAAACCTTCCTGAAGACTCCAACCACAGTGCCGAGCAGCTTCGCTTCCGTGGTCCGGATCGGCTCCATCGCATCGTTCTCGGGCTGAAGCCGAACGTGGTCGGACTCGCGGAAGTAGCGCTTCACCGTCGCCTCCTCACCGATCAGCGCGACGACGATCTCTCCATCGTCGGCGTCGTCTGAGGAGCGGACGACAACGTAGTCGTCCTCGAGGATGCCGGCGTCCTTCATGCTCTCGCCGCGCACCCGCAGCACGTAGTCGCCGTCCTCGCCGCCGATCATGTCTGGAACGTCGAGGTACTCCTCGATGTTCTCCTCGGCGAGGATCGGCTGACCCGCGGCGACCTGGCCGACGAGCGGCAGGCCCGGGGAGCGGATCGCCTTCTTCGCCTTGTCGACGAGCAGCTCGATCGCACGGGGCTTCGAGGGGTCGCGGCGCAGCAGGCCCGACTTCTCGAGGTTCGCGAGGTGTGCGTGCACGGTGGAGGATGAATGCAGCCCCACCGCCTTGCCGATCTCACGCACGGTGGGCGGATAGCCGTATTTGCTGGCGTAGCGGCCGATGAAATCGAAGATCTCCTTTTGGCGCTTGGTCAGGTCCACCCTTGGCTCCTCGTCAGCGGCTCGCTGTCATTGACTGATCCGAACACATGTTCGTACTGTACCGCCCCCCGCGGATGCTTTCAAGGGCATCTAGAATCGCGCAAGACGAGCGCCTGTGGCGGAACTGGTAGACGCGCAAGGTTGAGGGCCTTGTGGGCCTAACGGCCCGTGGAGGTTCGACTCCTCTCAGGCGCATAGGGACATGCAGTCGCGGCCCTCATCCGCGGTTGACGAGGCTGAGCCAGACTCCTGAGAGCGGGATCGGGCGCCAGCCGACGATGCCGCGAACCGAGCGCTCGAGACCGATCGGGTAGGGACTGGCGACGGCAACCGAGGTGAGCAGCGGGTCGGTCCGCAGGCGCTGCGCGGCCGCACGCCCCAAGTCCCCCGCAACCCGCACCGCCCCCCGGCGCAGCAATGCCAGCCTGCCGGCCCGGCTCGCGACGGCGCGAAAGGCGACCTCGTCGAGGGCCGGCCCGAGGCCGCGGCGGCTGCCCCACCAGCTCCGGTTGCGTTTCAGCACCACCCCACCGGTGGGACGGGCGGAAAGCTGGAAGGGGCCGCTGCCGGCCTGGGAGACTCGAAGAAGAGAGGCGTCGGTACCGCTCTGGGGCAGCAGCGCGGCGGGAGAGACCAGCCCGAGGGGGGGGTCGCCGAGGCGGGCCGGAAGGTCGCGCATCGGAGCACCGAAGACGAAGCGGACGAGGTCGGGGCGCGGCGCGTCGGCGGCGATCAGACTCGGCAGCAGCCTCCTCCCCACCGCCGAGGTCCGCCAACGCTCGGCGTTGACGACCACCGCGGAGGCGTCCAACAGCCTGCCGTCCTGGAAGCGGACGCCGAGACGCAGTTGAAGGCTCCAGACGCGAAAGTCGCCCGAATGGAGGCTGGAGAGCGCCACCCCGGGCACGTTGCGCCGCCGCCCGTAGGGTCCGTCGAGGCTGGCGGTCAGCGGCTCGAAGATCTGCCGCGCCACCGTTTGTCGGGAGATCGTCTGCGCCGCCAGTGGGTCGAGCTTGCCAGGTGGGGAGGGGATCGCATAGACAAGCTCACCATTGCCTCCGGCGCGGGAAGGGCTCTCCGCCGCGAGGAAGCGGGTCGCCCCACCGCCACATCCGGAGGCCAGCGTGGCCGCAACCGCAAGGGCGCCGACCAGCGCGCCGCGGAGCCGGGACCTCACCGGACCGCCCCTAGATCTTGAGGATGACCAGCGTGTTGACGACGAACAGAATCGCGAAGAAGATCGTCGCCCGGTCGAGGTTCTTCTCGACCATCGACCCGCCGCCGGCACCGCTGCCGCCGCCTCCGATGCCGAAGGCACCCGAAAGGCCGGCGTCCTTGCCCGAGTGCATGAGCACGAGGAACACGAGGACGACCGAGATGATTACCTGGACTACTCCGAGGATCGTGTACACGACGCTGAATTCTACGGTTCTTCGCCGCTGGCGTTCTCAGCTGCCGATGCCTGCACCGAGTAGATGTTCACCCAGCTGGTCTCGTCGGTGTCCGGCCTAAGCCCCTTGACCACCTCGACGAGCTCGAACCTGCCGGTCCCCCGCACGTCGTCGTCCAGGACCGGGTTGGCGTAAATGAGGGTGAGCGACCGCGGGTTGCGGTCGACCGATTCGATGATGCTCCGGATCACCCCCTGGAAGACCTTGCCCTCGAACGGGGAGTAGAAGTAGGCGAACGTCATGTCGTCGGGAACCTCGAAGTCGGTTGCATCGGCCGTGATCAGCTCGACGTTGCGACAGGTGAGGCGGTCGTGGTTCTCCTCGATGTTGCGCCGCGCCACCTCGTTGAGCTGGGGGGAGATATCGACACCGACGACGCGGGCGAAAGGGTACTGAGCGGCCTGCCAGACGACGCGGCCCTTCCCGGAGCCGAAGTCGACGAAGACATCGGTCGGGCGAACCTCGCAGCGGCGAAGCGCTCTTCGCACCCAGGTCCAGGAAGACGCTTCGTAGCGCTTGTGGTCCGGGTCCTCGAGCCCAAGCTCTTCGACCTCGACCGTCCCGCCGGTGTCGGCCAGGCCGCGCTCAAACAGCAGCCACGCGAGACGGTTCTTCGATGCCCGCACGACGCCGTATGCGACGCTCTCTTTGAACTGATCCACGATCTTCGGCATTGCCAGGCGCAGGTCGAACACTCGCGGCCGTTATCCGACATCGGCACCAATCTCCCGACGCTTAAAAATGCCCCTTCAGCCCGCATCCTCGCCCTTGACCTCGTCGAGCTGATTGAGGATCGCGACCGCGTCCCGGCGAAGCTCGGCGTCCTGACGGCGGAAGTCCTCATCGTCGAGCTTCCCGGCGGCGTGATCGAGCTCGGTGTCGCGGATCTCGCGGTACTTGGCCTCCTTGCGAGACTCGAGCTCGGCGATGCGGGGGTCCTCCCCGCCCTGCGACCGTTCGCGGCGCAGCGGCACGAGCACGAAGGCGGCCACGAGGACGAACAGCAGGGCGCCGAGCAGGACTTCGGTCAACCGGTTCCGATCAGGCGCGTGCGCGCCACGGTGCGCGCGACGGCTGGTGGCTGAGCCGTGCCGCCTGCAGGGAAGTGACGCGGCGCCGGCGCGCGCCGGGCGCCGGCCAGACCGCGATCAGCGCTCCGCCGAGCGCCACAACGGCCCCGATCCACATCCAGGTGACCAGCGGGTTGACGATCACGTGAAAGACGGCGGGCGGCGTGTCGCGCAGATAGCCATTGGCGATCTTGCGGATCGCCAGGCCCCGCACGTCCTGCAGCAGCGCCGCCTGTTGGGTGATCGCCTGCGGGTTCGGCGACGCGGCGGCCAATCGCATCCGGCCTCGGGCAAGGAGCTGGAACTTTCGGTCCGCCCCGCGAGCGTTGCGGAGCACCGGGCCGATGCTCGGCTGCACGGCGGTCCAGAAGTCCCTGCGCAGCCCTCGCCGCAGCCCCACCTCGCTTGTCGACTCGCCGTCGAAATAGCAGCTGATCAGCCGTTGCGGCGGGCAGCTTGGGGGTCGGAAGTACCCGCGCGTGGGATGGATCGTGAACCGCTGGCTGTCCTTGGAGACGTCGAGCACGGAGCCGAAGGCGATGCGCTCGTTGTCGACGCTGACCGTGGGCCGCTTGTAGTCGACCTTGTATCCGTCGACCGTGGTGCTGTCGCCGGGGCGCAGATTGACCTCGCGGTTAGTCTGAAAGCTCGAGGAGGCAGCGACGCCGATCAGCAGCACCGCGATCCCGGCGTGCACCACGTAGCCGCCGTAACGACGGCGGTTGCGGGCCGCGACCGCAAGCATCGCCCCCGGAATCGATCCTCCGGACAGCGCCCGCCTCGCAGCCCCTCCCCGCCAAATCTCCTGGGCCAGCGCGGTGAGCGCGAAGGCGGAGAAGGCGAACAGCAGAAGCGCCCAGGGCCGCCTGCCGGTATCGAAAAGCACCGCCGTCCCCACTCCCACCGCCAGGGCGGCCGCTGCCGGAGCGACGAACACGCGGCGCGCCGACTCCCAGGTGACCCGGCGCCATGCGAGCAGCGGGCCGATGCCGGTGAAGAGGACGAGCAGGATCGCCAGCGGGGTGGTGTAGCGGTCGAACCAGGGCGCCGCCAGCGAGGCCTTGTCGCCGGTGAACAGCTCTGAGATCAACGGGAACATCGTGCCCCAGAAGATCACCGCGCAGAGCGCCACCAGGAGGAAGTTGTTGACGAGGAATATCGACTCGCGCGAGAACAGCGAGTCGATCCGCTTCTCGGAGCGGAGGTCGTCGAGGCGGGAGACGATCAGTGCCGTGGAGCCGATCAGCACCACCGCGATCAGAACAAGTATCGGCGCCCCAACCGTCGAGGCGCCGAAGGCGTGGATCGACTGCAGGACGCCGGAGCGGACCAGGAAGGTGCCGAGTAGGGCCAGAGAGAAGGTGCCGACGATCAGGGTCACGTTCCAGACCTTCAGCATCCCGCGCTTCTCCTGGACCATGATCGAGTGAAGAAAGGCGGTGCCCATCAGCCAGGGCATCAGCGAAGCGTTCTCGACCGGGTCCCAGGCCCAGTAGCCGCCCCAGCCAAGCTCCGAATACGACCAGCTCGCGCCGAGCACGATCCCGATCGAGAGGAAGGTCCAGGCGATCAGCGCAAAGCGTCGGGTTATGCGAATCCAACTCGCGTCGAGGCGGCGGGTGATCAGCGCGGCGATCGCGAACGCGAACGGGACCGTGAAGAAGACGTAGCCCGAGTAGAGCATCGGCGGGTGCATGAGCATTGCCGGATGGCGGAGCAGCGGGTTCAGGCCGGCCCCCTCGAGCGGGGCCGGGCTGAGCTGCTCGAACGGGTTGGACGCAAACACCGCCAACGCGACGAAGAAGCCACCGACGCCCATCAGCACCGCTGTCGCGTACGGCACCAGCTCGCGGAGGCGGTTTCGGGTTGCGAAGAGCACTGCGCTGGAGGCGATCGACAGCACCCAGGCCCAGAGCAGCAGCGATCCCGCCTGACTCGACCACATCGATGTGAGTCGGTAGTAGAACGGCGTCGTGGTCGAGGAGTGGTCGGCGACCAACTGGAAGGAGAAGTCGTTGCGCAGGAAGGCCGCCTCGATCACCAGGACGCAGACGGTGAGCAGCGCGCAGAGCGCGTAGACCGCGCGCCGCGACGAGTCGACCCAGCGGCGGTCGCCGTTGCGTCCGATCAGCGCCGCGATCCCGGCGTAGATCGCGGTCAGCAGTGCCAGCACGAGCGCTGCCCGCCCCAGCTCGATCACGACTGGTGCTGCTCCGTGAACTTGGAGGGGCACTTGGTGATCAGCGTGTCGCGCTGGCCAATGAAGGTGCCCTTGCGGACGCTGCCGGTGAGCACGATCTCGCGCCCGGCGCGGAACGGGTCGGGGACGGTGCCGGTGTAGGTGACCGGGATGCTCGCCGACGGGTTGTCGCGATCGGCGACCCGGAAGCGAATCGTCTCTCCTTGGTGGCGAACCGAGCCATCGACCACCTTGCCGGTCAGGTCATAGGACTTGCCGGGGGCGGCGTTGAGCAGCTGCGAGGGCTCCTTGGCCTCGGTCGCGGCGCTGAACGACGTGTAGACGAGGGCGCCGGCGAGCAGGACCGCTGCCCCGAGCGCCACCACCAGCCGGATCTTCCGTTTGCGCTGCGGATCCATCGAGGAGGAATGCGGATTATGGCAAGGGGGCGGATGGCTGGCCCCTGCTAAGAATGCGGATGTGGCAGAGGACCCGGTACTGCTGATCACCGGTGCCAGCAGCGGCATCGGCGCGGCGACTGCGCGAGCGGCCGCCAGATCGCACCGCCTCGTGCTGGCGGCCCGGCGGGTCGAGGCCATTGAGAAGCTGGCCGCCGAGCTGGGCGGCGACGAGCAAGCCCTGGCGGTGCGCTGCGACGTCACCGAGTGGGACCAGGTCGAGGCGATGGCGGCGGCCGCGCTCGAGCGCTTCGGCCGCATCGACGCCGTATTCGCAAACGCAGGCTTCGGCGCCAAGCGCGGCTTCCTGGAGGAGACGCCGGAGCACTGGCGCTCGATGATCCTGACCAACGTCTACGGCGTCGCGCTGACGATCCGCGCCACCCTTCCCCACCTGCTGGAGCGCGGCGACGGCCACTACCTGATCACCAGTTCGGTCGCCGGCCGGCGGGCTCTGCCGGGCTCGCTGTACGCCGCGACCAAACACGCGGTGGGGGCGATCGGCGAAGGCCTGCGACTGGAGCTGCGTCAGATGGACGACAACGACCGCATCCGCGTGACCCTTATCGAGCCGGGCATGGTCGACACCGAGTTCTTCGACGCCGGAGCGCCGGACTGGGCACTTCGCGACGAGGACATCGCCGGCGCGGTGCTCTGGGCCTTAGAGCAGCCGGACCACGTCGAGGTCAACGAGGTGTTGGTGCGCCCGACCCGCCAGCCGATGTAGGGCCGAGCAGGGACCGCACCCATCGCCAATAGGTGCGAAGCGCAAAGCGGAGAATGCGCGAGCGGCCCGCGCGCCCGAAGTAGGGCGAGTCGAGATCTGGGGTCAGCAAGGCAGCGAAATCGGCCGCTGAGATCGCGCGCCGACGTTGAATCTCGCTGCGGGTTCGCAGCGCCCAGGGCAGGCGCCGCGTCCCGTCGAGGTTGGCGAGCAGCTTCTCGCTCCCCCATCCACCGATGATCGAGATCGGGATCAGGGCCAGCTCGGTGAGCAGCAGGGCCGGCGCCAGCAACGCCAGCAGCGCGCCTGGGTAGGTCCGCAGGACCATCGCCCAGCGGTTGCGCTCCAGCCAGCGCATCTTCTGGGGGCCTTCGAACTCGTAGTCATGGTCGACGACCGCGGATGGCTCCAGCCCGAGCCGCTCCCCCTCGAGCCGCAGCCGCATCGAAAGATCGATGTCCTCGTGGTAGAGGAAGTAGGGAGCGGGAAAGCCGTCGAGGCGCCGGAAGGTCTCCAGGGGCAGCGCCATACAGGCGCCGGAGAGCGCAGTCACCTCACGCCGCTCGACGTCCCGGATTCGCGTGCCATGCTCGCCTGCCCAGGCAAAGCCGGTGAAATGCACCGGATTGCCGGCGGTGTTGACCTCCCGAGCGTCGTTGCAGGCCACAAGGCCCATCCAGGCGGCCCAACCCCTTTCCTCGATCCAGGGGCGAACGATCGCCTTGCGAAACCCCGGCAACGGCCGAGCGTCGGGATTGAGCAGCAGCAGCAGCTCGCCTTGCGCGACCTCGGCGCCGGCATCGGCAGCGGCGGCGAAACCGGTGTTGGCGCCCATCTCCACCACCCGGGCCGAGGGCGCGAACCTCGCCACCAGCTCCGGGGTGCCGTCGTCTGAGCCGTTGTCGACGACGATCAGCTCGTCGCCGTCGTGCAGCTGCTCGACCAACGGCGGGAGGGTCGTGCGCAGCGTGCCGACGCTGTTCCAGGCGACGATGACGACGGAGAGCCGCGGCTCGGTCACGCGGCGGGAGGCTAGCTAGTCAGCCGAGCTGGCCGAGGCGCCGCTCGAGGAAGCTGCGCTCGGCGTCGGCGTGAGCGAGCTCCAACGCGCGTTCGTAGGCCGCGCGCGCCTCCTCGACGCGATCGAGCCGGCGCTGCAGCTCGGCGCGGGTCGAGTGCAGATAGCGGTAGTCGTCGAGATCGAGGCGGTCGACGATCGCCAGCCCCTCCTCGGGGCCCTCGGCCTCGGCGACGGCAACCGCGCGATTCAGCTCGACGACCGGCGACCCGGTGAGACGAACCAGCTCGCCATAGAGCGCCGCGATCTGCGACCAGTCGCGCGGCTCGTCGGCGTGCAGCGAGGCGGTCGCCGCCTGCAAGACATAGGGACCGCGTCCGTGCAATGCCAATGCCCGATCGAGCACCGCGCGGCCGTCGGCTATCTGCGCGGGGTCCCAAAGCGAGCGATCCTGATCGTCGAGCAGGACGAGGTCGCCATCGCGAAAGCGCGCCTCGCGGCGGGCGTCGTGCAGAAGCATCAACGCGAGCAGGCCCTGCGCCTCGGGCTCGTCGGGCATCAGCTCGACCAGCGCGCCCCCCAGGCGGATTGCCTCCGTCGAAAGGTCACGGCGGCCGCCGTAGCCCTCGTTGAAGATCAGGTAGACGACCGCGAGCGCCGCGGCGAGCCGGTCGGGGAGCAAATGGTCGGGCGGGACGCGGAACGGGATCCCGGCGGCCTTGATCTTGCCCTTCGCTCGCACCAGCCGCTGCGCCATCGTCGGCACGGGAACCAGGAACGCGCGGGCAATCTCCTCAGTCGTCAGGCCGCCAAGCGTGCGCAAGGTGAGTGCGACCTGGGCCTCAGTCGCAAGCGCCGGATGGCAGCAGGTGAAGATCAGCTCCAGCCGCTCGTCGGGAAAAGTGGTCTCGTCCATAGGGTCCTCAGCGTTCTTGGGCAGATCGAGTAGACGGGTCTTCGTGGCGAGCGTCTGGTCGCGCCGGATACGGTCGATGGCGCGGTTGCGAGCCGTCGCCACCAGCCAGGCGCCCGGGTGGTCGGGCGTCCCCTCGCGGGGCCAGCGCTCGGCGGCGGTTGCAAACGCCTCCTGCGTGGCTTCCTCGGCGAGGTCGAAGTCGCCGAGGAAGCCGATCAACGCAGCGAGAACGCGCCCCCATTCGTCGCGGAAGACCTGCTCGAGGATCGCTACCTCTCCACCAGCGGACGAACCTCGATCGCACCGCCCATGCGGGCCGCCGGAATCCGCGCCGCCAGCTCGATCGCGGCGTCGAGGTCGTCGGCCTCGAACAGGTAGTACCCGCCGAGCGCCTCCTTGGTCTCGGCGAAGGGTCCGTCGGTGGTCAGAGTTTTGCCGTCCTCGACGCGGACGGTCGTCGCCGTCTCGGTCTACTGGAGCTGGTTGCCGTCACTGACTCCCGGCGCCTCCGAGATCGCCATGTACTCGCCGTAGATCGCGTTCTGCTCGTCCTCGGTGAGCTTGTCGAACTCGGTCGCCGCTTCGCTGGAATGGATCAGGAGCATGTACTTCATCGTTGCCTCCTTGGGAGAGTTTGGTCGCCTCTAAGACGAACGGGAGGCGAAGAAATCGACAGCTCCGGTCGGGAAGCGGACGATAGGCGGAATTCGGCTCAGCAAGCGATCTGCCGCATGGCTGCTACCAAGTCAGCTACCAGCTTCCGTCATTCGCGGCTGGAACGCCGCTGGTAGCCACCGACTCGCCATTCCAGCGCTAGGCCGCATGCCTCAAAGCTCGTCACATGCGTCGCGGAGGCGTTTTGTGCCGGTCCCGATCCTGTCGCGAACACGCTCGAGGATCGGGCGTGTGGCGAACTCAGACGGAATCTCTTCCAGGGCCGGACCCATAGATTCCTCCACTCGCTCGGAAAGTGACATGGCCCGACCGCGGAGGGCACGCGGGCTCATCTCAAGATCAACGGCGAGGCGTTCGAGGTGGCGGCCGCGGACGTAGTCGGCGCGGTACTCGCCACCGAGCTTCATCGCCATCTTCCTGCTCAGGCCCTCATATGAAATCGTCGAGATCAGGTCGTAGAGCGGGGCGAGGCGCGGAGAGCGCGTCCCTTCGAGGATGAGCGAGAAATTCTTTGAGTGAGCGTCACGGTTTCCGATTATGAAGTTGAAGATCAGGGCGTCGACGAAAGCGAGCAGGTCGACTGCCGGCGCGGCGCAGTGCGCGCGTATGTGCCGCGCGCATGCAGCGACCCCCGGACCACCCTCGGCTTCGTACTTGAGCTCTGGAACAAACCCAAGCGCCTGGCAAAGGTCCTCTTGATGGATGCGTCGTGTGCCGTCCTGGTCCGTCTCGCGGTCGTAGCGCCAAACGAGCAGGTACTCCCGGTCACCGGAATGCGACTCAAATGCTTGCTTGGATGCAATCCTGGGACGCGCCTCCACTGCATTCAGCGTTGTCCGACGCGCAAGCGCGAGACAGAACCCTTCGTTTGCCGTCATGTCGTCGAAGCGCTCCGAGGGGAGCTTGATGATGTGAGTGCTCGGCGGATCGCCGCGCGTGATCCCGATCCGGCCGCCGACGAAAAGGACGGGAAGCTTGTCTTGGGCTCCAGCGAGTGAAAGGCGCAGACCTTCATCGGGATCGCCAGCCAACAAAGGGCGACTGGGAAGCTCGTCAATCAGGTCAGCCAATCCGCTTTCATCAAGCCATTTGGGCGAGCCCATGTGTGGCGGCGACGCACCTTCTGGCACCAGCGATACCGCCCCAGCGCATTCCCCGCCGATTGCCGAGAGCACCGCAAATGCGTTCGTGGCTGAGACGCCAAAGGACCGCGCTACGGCACGCAGAAACTCGCCCTCGGGGAGCAGGCCGGCAAAGAATGGACGGCAGCCGGCATCGTCAAACGGCTCTGGCCGCAGGGGCAGTGAGTGCGACAACGCGGGGCCGCCGCGATCCAGGCAATCCGGCTCGTAAGCGAAAGACAGTCGACCCTGCTCGCGCCGTTCGAGGCGTCCTACACGGTGCGAGTGCAGGTAGACGTCCAGCTTGGTCATCGCGGCCGGACATCGAGGGAAAGCCCTAACGCAGCGAGAAGGCGAAGCACTCCGTCGAGGCGCGCTGTCGGCTTTCCACGCTCAACCTCGGACACGAAGCGCAACGAGGTGCCCGCCACCGAAGCGAGTTCGCTCTGAGTAAGGCGAAGCTCATTGCGGCGCAGTCTGATCGCACGACCGAGGGCCTTTGCGCTTTCCACGCGAGAACTGTCGTCAGGACCGTCCATTTTCCCGCTCGGGAAAATAGCACTCGGGGTAGACGCGGTCTCGGTCAATTTATCCTGAACGGGATAATTCGTGCAATCGGCATGGTCGCGGAGGGCCCCATTGTCCCGATCGCGCAAAGACCGGCCATCCCGTTCAGAAGGGTCGTCAACCGAACCCCATGTCGGCCTGGCGCCGAATCGCGAGCGCACGCCGCATTTTGTCGCGCCCTGTCGCAAGCTTGCGGGGGCCTTCCCGGAGAGCGGACGGTAGCTTCAATTTCCGCTCACGGAGCCGGAAGCAGCGGGTCAGCTACCGGCTGAGCTACCAGTTTCCGTCACGATCAAGTCAGATTCAGCTGGTAGCCGTTCGCAGTGTCAAGGCCGCCTGAAAAACGTCACCCCCCTTCGCCGGTTGATAAGTCACCCCCCAGGCATAGGGGCTCCCGCCTGCGGAGCTGAGCCCGTAGGGCGAAGGGGAGCAGGCGGGATCCAGGTCAACCCGGGGCCCGGGCGGGGCGAGGCCCTTGTCGCCCAGGCGCGGGGATTCGCCCAGAGCGAGGATCTCAGCGTGATGGACGAGCCGGCCGCTCGTCGCAGCGGCGACGACCTCATTGCGGAAGCTCTTCGCCAGGACTAAACCGCTTGCCGAGCCAGCCCGACGACGTGGTGCCCGACCGGCGGCTGCCCGAAGGCGTCCACCGGCCGGGCCTGGTTCGATTAGCCGGCGCCCCCTCTCGCATCTCATTGGGCCAACGATCCGTGGAATCGCGCATGATCATGGGCGCCACGCTTCGGCGAGAACCCAACGGAAAGGGAGGGGGCCGGCGCTAGTGCTTGGCCTGCCTGATGTCGACCTTCTTGACGGTGATCGTAGGCGTAAAGCCGCCGGTCGGGCAATGCCTCGGCAGCTGGGTGATCTTGCCGTGCAGCTTCGCCCTGCTGCCCGGCGCCGGCGCCGTCGGATCGACGCCGTGGTGGAACTTGACCCTGACATGGTCGAGGGTGAACGTCTGATTGCCGGTCACGCCGTGATGGTTCGCCTTCGTCACGTCGACCTCGAGCGTGCCGCTGTAGCGGCCATCGCCGTCCGGTGTCAACGCGGCGCTGACGAAAGTCCCCCCTAGCGTTATAGCCCGCCTTGTGAGGCACGCACTTATTCGGCTTCGCGGCCTTGTTCGGCTTCGAATGATGCGGCTTCGGTGGCTTGGTCGGCTTCGGTGCCGGGGCCGCCTGCGCCGGGACGACCAGCGCCACCAGCGCGAACACCGCGAGAAGGGCGATCTTCCTCATCAGAAATCTTCCTATCGCCGTCGGTTTAACTGCAACCCGAACCGATCCCCGCAATCACGGCGATCTTTGCGCTCCAGTAGCGATGTAACGCAGTGCCCGGCGAAAAGTCAGGGGCTATCCGGCCTCGTCGCGATCCGTCGCGTCCTGGCGGAGACCTTCCCTCTTACTACGGTTGTGTATGAGTTAGACCCTTGCGTCGTCCGCGGACTGTGCCGATCGTCGAGGCGAGCAGTTTCGCCTTGAAGTGGTCTAGGTCTCCGATCAGGAGCCCGACCGGATGGCCGCAGCGGTGAGCGCGGCTCAGCTCCGAGCTGAGCAGTTCGCTGAAGCCACGACGGTTCGCGAGGCCAGTCAGAAAGTCGGTTTTGGCCGCAATTGAGAGCTGGCCCACCAGCGTGTCGACCCGCTCCTTGAGCGTCCGAACCAGGACGGCGGCGACCGCAAGCGAGCTGATCATCAGCACCCAGATCACCATCGGGGCCGTCTCGACTTCGGCGCCGAAGCCAAGCAGCGCCGCATAGGCAATGCCCACGGCCCCCAGCTGCACAGCCGCCTGGCGGCGGGGGCTCACTGGACAGATATTCGCTTGCCGGGGGACGATCCGTAGCCGATATGTGAGCCAACGCGCAGCGACAACCGAAAGGGCAGAATGCACGGGTTGAGAAGAAGGGCAGCAGGTTTGCTCGGCAGGGGTGTCCTGCTGAGCCTCACGTCAGCGGCAGCCTTCATGGCCCTGGCTGGTGCGGCGGAGGCGCGAGTCGTGAGCGGCACAGTCGTTCACCACAACGCCCGCGCCCAATCGTTCGTCGTGGCGGAGCGCACCGGGCGCCTCGTTGCGGTCCATGCTGGTCGCACCCCGCGTCTCGGGCGCACGGTGGTTGTCTCGGCACGCCGGCTGCGCAACGGCACGTTTGCAGCCAGGCGGGTGCAAGTTACGGGACGTCGGTCCAGGGTGCGGCTGCACGGCACCGTTAGCTACGTCGACCAGCGACGGGGCATCTTCACTCTGTCCTCCCGTGGAGTCTCGATGCTCGTGCGCCAGGGCCACCGTCGGGCGCGGATCACCGCGGCTCGGTTTAGCGCCACGATGCCGCCGGTCGGTAGCAGCGTGATCGTGGATGGGACGGTCGGCGCCCAGGGCGAGGTCGAAGCCGAGTCGGTGGAGAATACGGGTACTGACACGGGCGGCTTCAGCGTCGAGGGGGCTATCGTGGCGATCGACACCTCGACTCGGACCCTGACGATCTCCGCTGACGACAATAGCCAGTCGGGGAGCACGATCGCTGTGGTGGTGTCCACCACCCTCGACCTGTCGAAGTTCACAGTTGGTCAGGAGGTCGAGCTTCAGGTGACCCTTCAGCCCGATGGGACCTACCTTCTGCAGGGATCGGCGTCGGACGAAGGCGTGCAAGGCGCCGACGACCAGGAAGACCTGCAAGGCGATCAGGGCGACGGCCCGAGTAGCGATAGTGGCACCCAGACAGACAACTGAGCGTCGCGGTAGGTCCCTCGTCGGGGCGACTGGCTTTGAACCAGCGCGTTCGGTAATCGTCTCGAATGGGCACCGGTGCCCATTCGAGAGTCATTGCCGGCAAACCGCGGCAATCTGAGGGTTAAGTCCAGGGCGGCGGCAGGTGGATCATTCCGCTTGGGAATACAGATTTCGGCGGGTTTCCGCTCCCCTGCTCCGCTCGCTTCACACGCGAGAGGTCGCTGGAACCGGCCGCGCCCATCCGACGCCGCCACTTGCTGAGACGCATCTTCAGCCTCTGACCCCCGAGATCCCAAGACAGCGTGTCCCGCTACCACTTCCGCACCCGGCTACCGCCCGCCCCGCTACCAGTCAGCTACCAGTTCGTTGCGCGAGGGGCGCCGCGAGCCGTGAGGACTGCAGCGCTTCGAGCGCCGCAAATCCAGCACTAGCGCCGTTCTGCCGCCCTTTGCCGCGACATGGCGCCGAGCCTCAACCTAAGCGGACGACGGGACTTGAACCCGCTACCTCGAGCTTGGGAAGCTCGCGCTCTACCAGGTGAGCTACGTCCGCGTGGCTGCGATTCTAGGGCCGCCGCGGCAGCAGCGAGGCGGCGCGGACGATGGCCCGCTCGAGGCGCGATCCGCGCGGCGGGAGGACCCCCAGCTCGCGCATGATCGCGGCGCCGTCGTAATAGCTGACCAGGTAGGTGATCTGGCCCTTTTCGTCGAGCGTCGCCACATCGACGCCGGCGCTGCTCACGCGGCGGCCGGTGGCGCGAAGCCCATCCAGTTCGCCGCTGTGGGTCATCGTCGCCGTCCACTCTCCGGCGGTGAAGTCCTCCCCGTGCGCCGCCCGCAGCAGCTCGAAGCGAAGGTCGGAGAAGCCGGTCTGCACCGAGGCGACGTGGGCGCGGATCTCATTGACGCCGCGGGCGACGGTGCCGGCGCCGCGATCGTCATAGACGGCGTCGGAGGAGAAGAACGCCGCCGCCGCGTCGGGGTCGTGCAGGTTCCAGGCCTCCAGGTACGCGTGCATGAGCGCCTCGCGGGCGGTCGCTTCGGCCTCTCGCACCGTAGCCATGGACCGATCTAACCACGCCGGGCGCGTTTCGGCGCCTCTAACCTTGGCCCGGTGAGCGCCCGCTCCTTCGTCGTCTTTCTCGCCGTGCTCGCCGTGGTCGGCCTGCTGGGCTTCGGCCTGCTGAGCAAGGGAGGCGCCAATATCGCGGTCGGCGAGGCGGCGCCGAGCGGTGACCTGCCCAGCCTCGACGGTGACGGGACCGGAAGCGTCTCCGACTACCGCGGCCGCTGGGTGCTGGTCAACTTCTGGGCCTCATGGTGCCTGCCGTGCCGAGACGAGTCGCCGACGCTCGAGACCTTCTATCGCCAGCACCGCTCGCAGCGGTTCACGGTGCTCGGCATCGACACCCGCGACCTCACCGACGACGGCCGCGCCTTCGTCGATCGCTACGCGCTCACCTATCCGGAGCTTCGCGACGGCAATGGCGACCGCGCGCGTGACTTCGGCACAAGCGGCGTCCCGGAGAACTTTCTGATCAACCCAAAGGGGCGATTGGTGTTGATCCGCCGCGGCCCAGTGGACAGCAGCTACCTCGACCAGTTCGTGGCACCGCTGCTTGGAGGCGGTCATGCGAACGGCTAGCCGGATCGTCGCGCTGACCCTGGCCCTCGGCGTGCTGCTCGCGCCGTCGGCGGCCGGCTTCCGCCCCCAACCGCGGGCGTCGCTCCCCGATGTCGAGGACGAGGTGATGTGCCCTGTCTGCGGCACCCTGTTGGAGCTCTCGGAGTCGCCGCAGGCGGATCGCGAACGAGTCTTCATCCGCAAGCTGATCGCCGAGGGCCGCAGCAAGCAGCAGATCAAGGACGCGCTGGTGGCCGAGTACGGGTCCGCGGTGCTCGCCACCCCGCGGGGGTCGGGATTCGATCTCACCGCATACCTGGTCCCGATCGTCGCCGGACTGGTCGTGGCCCTGGCGCTGATTGTCGGGGTGCGGCGATGGCGGCATTCGGCTGGGCCCGATGAACCCCCCGGAGCTGCTCCCAAGGGCGAAGACGCGGAACGGCTCGATTCGGACCTGGCCCGCTACGACCTCTAGCGGCAGGCGGATCAGGCAGCCGCCGCAACCACTTCCGCAACCCGCTCGGCGGCTTTGCCGTCCCACATCGGCGGCGGAGCTGGAGGGTCGCTTCGCTCGCCGAGAAGACTGGGGATGTCGGCGATTCTGTCCGGATCGAGGCCAAGCAGGGTGTTGGTCCCGGCGCGGATCGTCACCGGGCGCTCGGTGTTGTCGCGCAGCGTGAAGCAGGGAACACCGAGGTAGGTGGTCTCCTCCTGGATGCCGCCCGAGTCGGTCAGCACCGCGCCTGCGTCGGCTTCCAGCGAGAGGAACTCCAGATACCCAACCGGCTCGATTACCCAGTCCGGCACCGAGCCGAGTCCCTTGCGGGTCCGGGGGTGCGCCGGGAAGACCACCGGCATCCGCTCGGCGACCTCGGTGAGCCGAGCGATCGCGGTTTCGAGCAGGGGGCCGTCGACGAGGTTGGGGCGATGAAGGGTCACCAGCAGATAGGAGCCCGGCTCCAGGCCGTGGGCCTTCGCCGCCTCCAGCGAACGGAAGCGACCCTCGAGCGCAACCAGGGTGTCGATCATCGTGTTGCCGACGAAGTGCATGCGCTCGTCCGAGAAACCCTCGGCGCGCAGGTTTTCGATCGCCTCGTCGCAGTGCAGGAAGAGGTGGTCAGAGAGGCGGTCGGTGACGATTCGGTTGACCTCCTCAGGCATCGTCGGGTCGAAGCTTCGAAGCCCCGACTCGATGTGGGCGAGCGGTATCAGCGCTTTGGCGGCGACCAGCGAGGCCGCCAGCGTCGAGTTGACGTCGCCCGGCACGATCATCAGGTCGGGGCGCTCGGCCTCGACGATCGGCTCCAGCCGCTCCATCACCCGCGCCGTCTGCTGACTGTGCGTCCCTGACCCCACCTCGAGAACGTGTTCGGGCTGCGGCAGTTCACCCAGCTCCTCGAAGAAGACCTCCGACATCGCCGGGTCGTAGTGCTGGCCGGTGTGGACCAGCGAGTGTTCTGCGTCCGGTAGCCGCTCGCGCAGCCGCGCGATGACCGGCGCCATCTTCACGAAGTTGGGACGGGTCCCGACGATGTAGGTGATTCGCATCGGCGGCGGGAGAATAGATGCGGTAGCGGTGCGACAAACGTCCACGCGTTAAGGCACCGCAGGCGGGTGGCCGATGCTGGGGGCATGAGGGCAGCAGGCTGGGGAAAGCTGGTGGTGGGTACCGCGGCAACGCTGGCTGCGCTGATAGCCCTGTTCGTCGCCCCGGCTCTGGCGCGTGATCGCAACCACGACCAGCTCCCCGATGGCTGGGAGAAGCAGAACCACCTGTCGTTGAGGGTCAAGCAGGCAAAGCGCGACACGGATCGCGACAAGCTCAACAATCGCGACGAGTTCAAGTACAAGACCAACCCGCGCAAGGCGGACACCGACGGCGACGGGCTCAAGGACGGCTTCGAGGTGAAGATCGACTACGACCCGACGGACCCGGATACCGATGGCGACGGGATCCCCGACGGGCAGGAGAACATCGGCTACATCGGCTCGTTCAACGGTCTCACGATGACCATCAACCTGATCCGCGGCGGCACGGTCAGCGGCACCGTGACCCCCGAGACCGACATCGAGTGCGACCGCGTATCCGACAACCCCGACCTCGACGGCACCTGCACCACCGCAGACCTGAGGCCGGGTGTGCTGGTCTCCGATGCCGAGTACGACGAGCTCGCCCCCACCGCCTTCGACGAGATCGATCTCGTCGGCGTTTCCTAGCGCGCTAGAGGCCCAGGTCGTGCAGGCCCGCGAGGCAGCCTGCCTGCGCCGCTTCTTGGTGCTCGGGGTCGAAGATCTGGGCGTACATCTGCGCTAGGTAATCGACGTTGCTGCGGTATTCCGGCGGCACGAGGTCGAGGTTGGACCGGTCGCCGCAGAGCTGCCTGGCCACCGTGTAGGGATCGCCGCTGGTCCCGGTTGGCGGTGGGACCACGACGTGGCCCGAATTACCCGCTCCCGGACCCTTGCCGCCGCCTTTTGGCTTGCCTCCGGCCGAGCCCGCGTGTCCGCCATGGCTGCCTCGGCTTGGGCTGGGCCCTTGTTCAGCAGGCACCGCGGTCTCTGGCTGTGGCTCGGCGACGCTTGGGGACGACGGAACAGCTGCGCGGGCGGCACCGCCGCTTTCCTTCGCTTGCGCCTTCCGCGGCGAACCTCCGTCGCCTGCGCCTTTCGATGTTGGGCCACTCCCCCCTCGAGCCGTCGCCGGTGAGTCGGCGGCCTGGGGGGCGGGCTGCTTCGTCGCCGCAGCGAGAGTGTCCGAGCTCGCGGCACCGTCTCCCCCTCCACCTTCGCAGCCAGCCACAAGCAAGGCGGACCCCAGAAGCCCGAGCAGAATCGCGCTCCGTCCCACAGCACCGAGATCGCGCCGCACCACCTCTGTTCGATCTCGACCAATCACTCTTGACCCGAGCCTAGGGCAGAAGCGCCGCGGCGGCGACCCCCGATCGATGAAGTTACTCACAATTGAGCGGACCCTCCCTCCGACTACTTGAAGAGGCATTAACTGACGCAGAGTCAGTTCAAGTTACTCAGAACTCCCAATAGACACGATAAGGATGCGGCTGTAGCGTCGGGTGTGTGAGGAGGAGGGGAAAGGGAATTCACCTCAAGCGCCGGAGGATGCTTGGCAAGACCGGGGCCGTGGCGCTGTTGATAGCGGCGGCGCTGGTGCTCTCCGGGTGCTACGCAACAGTCGTCAACTTCGGCGATGGCACAAGGAACATCACCCTCACCTCTGACTTCACCCGCCGGCTCGTGACGACCTGCGGAGATGAGCACGGGAATGGGTCCGCTCGGGACTTCTGCGTCCTCGACAAGATCAACGGCGTCTGCTTCCACTTCCCGGAAAAGGGCGTTACGACGACCGACTGCGTCGAGATGTCCAACTACGGAGATTGGGAAGACATGGACACCGCCATCAACAACGTAATCGCGACCACCGACTGTCTCAGCTACTTCCAGCAGAAAGACATCACCGACAACTTCTGGGGCTCCGTGTCCCGTGGCATCTTCGGGTGCAAGTAGGCGATGCGGGCGAAGCTGACATCGCGCAGGGAAGTTCGGGTCGGCCTCGTCGCAAGCCTGCTCGTCGCGGCGACACTGGTGCTCTCCGGCTGCTGGGCCAACATTTACAAATTCCCCGACGGCGATAGGTACATCACCCTCACGAAGGACTTCAGCGGCCGGTTGATCACGACCTGTACCGCGGACAAGGGGACCGGGTCGGCTCGAGCCTTCTGCGTCCTCGACAGGATCAACGGCGTCTGCTTCCACATACCGGAGACGGGCATTACCACCACCGACTGCACCGAGCTCGCGAACTACGGCGACTGGGAAGAGCTCGACACCGCCATCAAGGACATAGTCGCCCCCGGAAGCCATTACGAATGTCTCGCCTTCGACGAAACCGCAGACGGCACCCACAACGGCTGGGGCGCGGTCGGAGGGATCGGCTTCTTCGGATGCCAGTAGCGATGCGAGCGAAGCTGACATCGCGAAGGGAAGTTCGGGTCGGCCTCGTGGCCAGCCTGCTCGTCGCGGCAACGCTGCTGCTCTCCGGGTGCTGGGCCAACGTCGTCAACTGGGGAGACGGCACCCGGAACATCACTCTGACGCAGGCGATTACCGACAACATCATCTGGGGCTGCACCAGGGACCACGGCACCGGAGCGCCGCGCGCGTTCTGCGCCCTCGACACGGTCCACGCCCTCTGCCTTGGCAAGCCGATCAAGGGCATCAGCGAGTCGGATTGCAACCACATCTCCTCGTACGGCGATTGGCAGGACATGGAGCAAGCGATCGTGAACGTCACCGGGCCACATGACGACTGCTTGAGTTTCTTCGAGGAGAACGGCACCTACCCGGACGATTTCTGGGGCTCGGTGTTCAAGGGGTTTGCAAGCTGTAAGTAGCGCATGCGCGCGAGGCTGAGATCTCGGAGAGCGTGGTTGGCCGGGCTACTGGTCGTGGCAGCGCTTGCTCTGACCGGGTGTAGTTGGGGGGAGTTCAGGTTCTACGGAGATGTGAATGGATGGCATCAATACCTCGTCGTCATCCATCAGAAAAACACCGATGACGTCATCCACCACTGCGATAACAATCCGCGAGGCAGCGTCGCGCACGCGAAGTGCGTCCTCGACGTCATTCGCTACGCCTGCCACGCTGAGCCGATCAGCGGTTTCACGTTCGCCGATTGCGACCAAGCAACCAACTACGCGAGCGACCAGAGCTGCTTGTTGGGACCCGGCAGGCCCGAGAACTGTGTCTATTCGATGCAGAGAGCAATCGCGCAGGTGCGCAACGGTTCAGTGGAACACCTGGCATACGAGCACCAAATTCAGGGCCCAAGTCATCAGTGGCTGGGTTACTGATTGCCTCACGCCGTCTCTAAGCAACTTCCATACCCGCGGCCCTACATCCGCTCCGGGGCGCTGATCCCGAGCACGCCGAGGGTGCTGGCGATCGCCCGCTTGGTCGCCACGCAGATCGCCAGCCGCGACTCCTGCACACCCTCCCCTTCGGCGCCGACGACCAGGCAATCGCGGTAGAAGGCGTGAAAGTCTGAGGCGACGGCGCCGGCGTAGGCGCAGAGCCGGTGCGGAGCGCGACGATCAGCGGCCTCGAGCACCTCGTCGGGCAGCTCCAGCAGCCTCTTGATCAGCGCCCGCTCGGCCGGCTCGACCGGCGCCTCGACGGCTGAGAGGTCAGTGGCCAACGCCGCGTCGACGTCGATTCCCTCCTCGCCCGCCTTGCGCAGGATGCTGGCGATGCGCGCGTGCGCGTACTGCACGTAGTAGACCGGGTTGTCGTTCGACTGCTCGCGGGCGAGCTCGAGGTCGAGGTCGACGGTGCTGTCGTGGCTGCGCTGGAGCATGAAGAAGCGGGTCGCGTCGACCCCGATGTCGTCGAGCAGCTCGTCGAGGGTGACGAAATCGCCGCGACGCTTTGACATCTGCGTCCGCTCGCCGCGCTCGACGATGTGGACGAACTGCATGATCTGGGCCTCGAACACGTCCCGGTCGAACCCCAAGGCCTGTAGGGCGGCCCGCATCCGCTCCAGGTAACCGTGGTGATCCGCGCCGAGCACGTCGATCAGGTGCTCGAAGCCGCGCCCCAGCTTGTCGCGGTGGTAGGCGATGTCGGAGGCGAAGTAGGTCGGCTCGCCGTCGGAGCGCAGCAGCACTCGGTCCTTGTCGTCGCCGAACTCTGTCGTTCGCAACCACAGGGCACCTTCGCTCTCGAAGGTCTTCCCCGCCTTGCGCAATTCCTCGATCACCGCCTCGACCGCGCCGCTTTCCTCGAAGGACCGCTGCGAGGACCAGGTGTCGAACTCGACCCCGTACCGGAGCAGGGTCTCGCGAATCGATTCGATCATCAGCTCGGCGCCGCGCTTGGCCAGCACATCGGGGTCCGAGGGATCGACGCCCTCGGCGGCGAGGCGCTCGCCCAGCTCGGCGACATAGTCGCCCTCGTAGCCATCCTCGGGTGGCTCGGAGCCGGTGATCGTCGCCGCGATCGACTTCCCGAAGCGATCCATCTGACCGCCGATGTCGTTCGAGTAGTACTCGCGCCCAACGTCGTGGCCGATCGCCTCCAGCAGCCGCGCCATCGCGTCGCCGTAGGCGGCGTGACGGCCTCCGGCAGCGGTCAGCGGCCCGGTCGGGTTGGCGGAGACGAATTCGATCAACACCCGCTCCGTCTCCTCCGCGGGGCGGATGCCGGCGTCCTCACCGGCCGCCACGAGTCCGGCGATCGCCTGCCGGTACCAGCGCTCGGAGAGAAACAGGTTGACGAAGCCGGGGCCGGCGACCTCGATCTGCTCGGCGCTGGCACCCAAGCGCTCGGCAAGAGGGGCCCGCAGCTCTTCGGCCACCTCGCGGGGTGGCTTCCCGAGCGGCCCGCCGAGCAACATCGCGGCATTGGACGAGTAGTCGCCGTGCTCGGCCTGCGGAGGGCGCTCCAGGGTCGCCTCCGCCCCGGCCCCCTTGCCGGACAGCTGCTGTGCCGCTTCGCGCACGGCGCTGCGCAGCTCCGCTATCGGGTCAGTCTCGGCCACCGGGTAATCGTATGGATCAACAGTGATAGGGCTCACGCGCGAGGATCTTCGCCGCCCGAAACAGCTGCTCCAGAACCACGACCCGGGCGAGCTGGTGCGGCAGGGTAGGCGGTCCGAGCGAGATCCGTTCTTGGGCCGCGTCGAGCGCCGGAGCGGGCAGACCGGTAGGGCCGCCGATGATCAGCCAGACGTCGCGGGCCTCGAGACGGCGCTCGTCCAGCCAACGGCTCCAGCCGAGCGAGTCGAGCGCAGCTCCCTCCCGATCCAGCGCCACCACCCGCCCGGCTTCGGGCAGCTTGCGCAGCAGGTCTGCGTCATCGCGCGCCTCGACCACGGTCAGCGGCTGGTAGCGGCCGAGCAGCTTGCGGTAGTGGGCGTCGGCGTCGACGAACGGCGGCTGGACCCGACCGACGGTGAGCAAGACGGTCTTCACCGCCGCTGGCGCTCGAACGTCACCGCCGCGCCGATCCGCTGCATCGTCGTCGGGTGGGTTCCGAACAGCCACTGCAGCCCCGACGGCGGGTCCGGCTGGGCGACATTGGTCAGCGCCAGCTTCTTCTGCACCCCGATCAACGCCTGCGGGTCCTTGGTCAGCTCCAGCGCGAAGCTGTCGGCGCGTGCCTCGACCCGCCGCGAGAGCTGGTTGGAGGCGATCCCGAGAACGAACAGCGCCGCGGCCATCGACAGCGCCAGCGCCGGCAGCGCCCCCGGCGAGCGCGAGTCGTCGCCGCTGCGCCGCGCCAGCGCCCCGCCGGCGAGTTGGATGAAAAGCACGCCCAGCGGCGCGACCAGCGCCAGCCAGGCGATGCCGCGCACGATGTCGTTTCCCTTCACGTGCCCCAGCTCGTGGGCAAGCACCGACCGCAGCTGGGCCGGCGGCAGCTCGCGCAGCGTGTTGTCGAAGACGACCACGCGCTTGCTCGGGCCCAGGCCATCGACGTAGGCGTTGATCGCGGTCGAGCGCCGGCTGGCGTCGACGCGGTAGACGTGGCCGATCTTCACCCCGGCCTGCTCGCCGAGGCGCAGGACCTGCGAGCGGGTCTTGCCCGGCGGAAGCTCCTGGAACTTGTTGAACAGCGGCGCCACGAGCACCGGCCCCAGCCAGCTGAAGACGACGGCAAACAGCACCACCGCCACGCTGCCGCCGATCCACCAGTAGCGCCCCAGCCTGCGCAGCATCGCGACCGCGATCGTCGCGCCGATCGCCGCCACCGTGGCGCCGATCGCAGCCGACTTCCCAGCATCGAACAGCCACGATCCAAGGTCCTGGGTGGAGAGCCCGACCTCGCGGGCCCGCTCATTCGCGGCGATTCCGAAGGGCACGCCGACGATCGCCAGCGTGAGCGAGATCCCCGCCCCGACCGCAGCAGCGCCGAGCAGGGGGCGGCGCGACGCGCGGCGCAGAGCCGTACGCAGCGGCGCCGGGCGCCAGACCGCCAGCACCACCAAAACCGCCCCTTCCACGGCCAGGGTCCCAAACCCGAGCAACCGCTGGCCATCCCGAAAGTCGCTCGCCCGGTCGAGCTGGGGCTGCGAGAAATAGGCGTGTTCGGAGACCGGGACGGGATCGAATGTCTCGCCCCGCGGACGCATCACCCAGACCGCCGCCTCGGCGACGATCACTGCGGCAACCGCGACTGCCCCGATGCGCACCGCGGCTGAGCGCCCCGCAAGGAGGCCCGGGGGCCGAGGACGTACTGCGATGCCCATCGTCCCTACGATAGACGGCTCTCTTCGCCCGGCCATGCGTCCGGGCGTGTGCCCGAGACCCGCCCAGCCGGCCGATGCGCGCAGCCGTGATAACCGACATCCACTCAAACCTGCCCGCCCTCGAGGCGGTGCTGGCGGCGATCGAGGAGATCGACGTCGAGGAGGTCTGGTGCCTGGGCGACGTTGTCGGCTACGGCGCCGACCCCGACCGTTGCACGGAGATCGTCAAGGACCGCTGCGAGACCTGCCTGGTGGGAAATCACGATCTCGCCGTGCTCGGCGAGATCGACGTGGCCGCTTTTTCCCCGGCGGCCGCGGAGGCGGTGACATGGACGCAGGAGAACTGCGAGGAGTCGACGCTTGACTTCCTGCGTGAGCTGAAGCCGGTGGGAGGACGCGCGGAGGTTGCGCTTTTTCACGCCTCCCCTCGCGACCCCGTCTGGGAGTACGTGCTCTCGATCGAGCAGGCCACCGACTGCCTCAAGCTGCAGCCCAAGCGGATTGCACTGATCGGGCACTCGCACGTGGCGCTGTACTTCTCCGGCCCGGATTCGGACGGGACCGGGGACGTGCGCGGCGTCCAGGCGCTCGATGATGCCAGCCTCGATCTCGGCGAGAACCGCTGGCTGGTCAATCCGGGAAGCGTCGGCCAGCCGCGCGACGGCGATCCCCGCGCCGCATGGCTGGAGCTGGACACCGACGGGTGGACCGCGCGCTACCACCGCGTCGAGTACGACATCGACCTGGCGGCGAAGGCGATCACGGATGCGGGACTGCCCCAGCACCTCGGCGACCGCCTTTACGTCGGTCAGTAGGCTCACGACCGTGGCCAGGCTGGCACTTCCGATACTCGCTTTGGCGCTCGGCGCGGCCGTCGCCGTGGGGCTCGTTTCCTGCGGCACGCGGGACGAAAAGGGCCTGCTCCCAGGGAATAACGCGCAGCAGATCCTCGACAACCTGGACCAGGTCAAGGCCGACGCTCAAAGCGGCGATTGCTCTTCGGCAAGCGCCGAGGTGGCGACCGTCCAAAGCGAGATCGAAGCCCTGCCGACGACCGTCGATGCGCAGCTCCGTGCCCGGCTCAGCGACGGCGCGCAGCGGCTCGCCGACGTCGTCAACTCACCGGGAGCCTGCGAGACGACCACCGAGGCGCCCCTGACCGAGCCGAGCAGCACCGAAGCGAGCACCACCCAGAAGCACGAGAAGACCAAGAGCACGACGACCTCCACGACGACGAACACCTCGACTTCGACGACCCCCGCAACCACGCCCACGGCCCCGACCACGCCCCCGGGAACCTCTACCGGCGGTACCCCGGGTGAAGGCGGCGGCGTAGTTCCGCCGGGCCAGCAGAAGAAGGCCACCGGACAGAGCGGAAATCAGGGCGGCGGCTGATGGCGCAGACGCTGCTCTCCGATCGCTACGAGCTCCAGGATCGGCTCGGCTCGGGCGGAATGTCGAACGTCTACCGGGCGACCGACCGCATCCTCGAGCGCACGGTCGCGGTCAAGGTGCTCGCCGAGCACCTCTCCGACGACGAGCGCTTCGTCGCCCGCTTCCGGCGCGAGGCGCTGGCGGTGGCGAAGCTGATCCACCCCAACATCGTGCAGGTCTACGACACCGGTGTCGACGACGGACGCCACTTCATCGTCATGGAGTACGTGGAGGGGCGGTCGGGGGCCCAGATCCTTCAGCGCGCAGACCACGTCGAGCCGGCCGAGACCGTTCAGATCGGCGTGCAGTCATGCGCCGGGCTCGACTACGCACACCGCCACGGGATCATCCATCGCGACGTCAAGCCCGGGAACCTGATGATCGTCGGTGGCCCGGCCGGCAACGGCAGGGAGATGAGCGTCAAGCTGACCGACTTCGGCATCGCCCGGGCCGCCGAGCAGACGCGGATCACGCAAGTGGGATCGGTGATCGGGACCGCCGCCTACCTCGCCCCTGAGCAGGTCCGAGGCGAAGAGGCGACGCCGGCCTCCGACGTCTACGCGCTGGGAGTCGTGCTCTACCAGTTCCTCACCGGCCGCCTGCCCTACGAGGGGGCGTCGCTGGCCGAGCTTGCAGTCCGCCAGCAGAACGAACGGCCGCTGCCGCCGCGCACCTACAACGACGAGGTGTCAGAGACGCTGTCCTCGGCGGTGCTGCGGGCGCTGGAAGGCGACCCTGAGCGCCGCTACGTCAGCGCCGCCCAGCTTGCCGAGGGGTTGCGCCTCGGCCTCGCCGGGACCGACGTGACGCTTGCCCTGGACGAGGAGCTGGCGACGCGGCGGCTCGAGCAGGAGCCGGCGACGCGACGGATGGAGCGTGAGCGTCGCCCAGCCCCCTCAGCCCCGCCTCCGCGGCGCGCCCGCGCCGAACAGGCGCCGCAATCACCCTCACGCCGCCCATCGATGATGCGGCGCACCATGCGGGGGATCGGGGCGCTGATCGTCTTGGTTCTGATCGCCGCCGCGGTTGCGATCGGGGTGGTCGCCTTGACCAGCAAGTCGACCGGCGTGAAGCTGAAGAACTTCACCTTCGACAGCATTCAGAAGGGCGTCGACGACATCAAGCAGAACGTCCAGGACAACACGAAGTAATTAGTCGCTAGTTGCTGGTTGCAAGTTACTTGAGGCTTGATGCGCGGCGTCCCAGGGGGTGGCCCCGTCGAGGATGGCGGACGAGTAGGCAGCGAAGTGATCCGCCGCGATCGCGTCGCGGGCCCCGGCGGCGAGGCGCTCCATGTAGGTGAGGTTGTGGAGGGCCAGCAGTCGCACCGCGGTCAGCTCCTCTGAACGCGAGAGGTAGTTGAGGTAATCGCGATCGTGGCTCCGGCAGGCTCTGCAGGGACAGCCGTCGACCAGCGGCCGTTCGTCGCCCTCGTTGTCGGGCTTTCGCAGGTCGAGCCGCCAGCGCCGCTCGGGTAGGGGCGCCAGCGCGACGCCGTGGCGGGCGAGGCGGGTCGGGACAGCGCAATCGAAGACATCGATGCCGCGCTGCACGCCGGCGATGAAGTCGTCCACCTCTCCTACGCCCAACAGGTGCTTGGGCGCCTCGGGGGGAAGCCCGGGCAGAGTCATGTCGAGTACGCCTCGCATCTCGTCCTTGTCGCGCCCCAGCGTGCCGCCAATCGCCAGGCCATCGACCGGTGCCTCCGAGACCCGCTCGGCTGAAATGCGCCGCAGGTCCTCGTGCACCCCTCCTTGGACGATCCCGAACACCGCCTGGGTGGCGAGCCCGTGTCGTCGATGCCAATCGAGGCAGCGATCGAGCCAGCGGTGGGTGCGCTCGGTGGAGCGGGCGGTGTAGTCGCGTTCGGCGTTGTAGGGAGTGCACTCGTCGAAGGCGAGCGCGATGTCGGACCCGAGCGCCGCCTGAACCTCCATCGAGATCTCCGGGGAGATGAACCGCTCCGAGCCGTCGAGGTAGGAGCGGAAGCGCACCCCATCCTCGGCGATCTCGAGGATCGCGCCCTGCTCACTGGGGCGACGCCCGGTGCCCTTGATCTCGTCGGCGACGTTGCCGTGGGCCAGCGAAAAGACCTGAAAGCCGCCGGAATCGGTGATCACAGCCCGCTCCCAGCTCATGAAGCCGTGCAGCCCGCCGTGCGCGGCTATGCGCTCGGCCCCCGGCGAGAGCATGAGATGAAAAGTGTTGCCTAGCACCAGCTCGTAGCCGAGCTCGGCGACCTCGGCTGACTCCAGGCCTCGCACGGTCGCCTTGGTCGCCAGCGGGATGAACGCCGGCGTTTGCACAGGCCCATGTGCGGTGTGCAGCGCGCCCGCGCGGGCGGACCCGTCGCGGGCGCTTATCTCGAACCTGAGGCGGTCCGGGTCCGTTCTCACCGCTCGAACCCTAGGGCTCTGTCCCCACCGCCAATGGGACGTCCTGCGCCCCTTCTACTGTTCCGCGCGTGGACAGCTTCAGCAAATGGGCTCTTTGCACGCTCGTTGGGTTTGTCCTCGCTCTGATCTTCGGGAGCTTCCTGTTGGCCGTTATCTGTCTGATCGTCTCGGCCGAGATCGCGGCGGTCCTTTGGACACCGCTGCGCGGCTGGCTCGAGATACCCGAACGCCTGGCCGACAAGCCGCGTCCGCGTCCGCGCCCGGATGTCGTAGATCAGGGCCTGGAGCCCTAACCCAACAGGGTCCGCCCGGTCATCGCCGCGGGCTGCTCCATGCCCAGCAGCATCAGGGCTGTGGGCGCGACGTCGGCGAGGATCCCCCCGTCGCGCAGCTCGAGGCCGGGCACGGTGACGATCAGCGGCACCGGGTTCAGCGAGTGGGCGGTGTTGGGCGAGCCGTCGGGCTCGAGCATGTTGTCGGCGTTGCCGTGGTCGGCGGTGACGATGCAGGCGCCGCCCGTGCTGTGCACGGCTGACACCACGTCGCCGAGACAGCCGTCGGTCACCTGCACGGCGGCGACGGCGGCGGGAATCACCCCGGTGTGGCCGACCATGTCGGCGTTGGCGAAGTTGATGATCCCGAAGCGGTAACCGCCCTCCCGCCAGCGCGCACAGAAGCTGTCGGCGGCGGCGCGGGCGCTCATCTCGGGCCGCTGATCGTAGGTGGCGACGTCGCGCGGCGAGTCGACCAGCTCGCGCTCCTCCCCCTCCCACTCCACCTCGCGACCCCCGTTGAAGAAGTAGGTGACGTGCGCATACTTCTCGGTCTCCGCCACGTGCAGCTGCTTGGCGCCGGCCTCCGCCAGCAGCGCCGCCAGCGTCACCTCCGGCTCGTGGGGTGGGAAGGCGACCGGGTAGTGCCAGCCCTTGCGGTATTCGGTCATCGTCGTCAGGTCGAGAATCGGTCCGTCGCCGCGCGGGAACTTGTCGAAGTCGGGCTCGGCGAGCGCCATCGTCAGCTGCCGCGCGCGGTCGGGACGGAAGTTGATGAAGACGGCCACATCGCCGGGGGCTGCGCCGTCGTAGTCGCCAACGACGGTGGGCTTGATGAACTCGTCGGCCTCGTCGCGCTCGTACGACGATCGCACTGCCTCCTCGGCGGTGTCCGCCGTCAGCCCCTGCGAATGGACGATCGCGTCGTAGGCGAGCTTGATTCGCTCCCAGCGCCTGTCGCGATCCATCGGGTAGTAGCGACCGCTGACGGTCCCGATCCGCCCCGCGTGGCGCAGCCACGCACCCAGCTCGGCGACGTAGCCGCGGCCCGAGGTTGGCCCCGTGTCGCGCCCGTCCGTGAAGGCGTGAAAGACGACGTCGGGCACGCCCTCATCGGCGGCCAGCTCGATCATCGCCTCCAGGTGCTCCCATCCGGAGTGCACACCGCCGTCGGAGACCAGGCCGAGCAGGTGCAGCCGGCCGCGCGGCGAGTTGCGGGCCCGTTCGCAGGCCCCCTTCAGCGCCTCGTTCTCGAAGAAGCTGCCGTCGGCGATCGCGTCGTTGATTCGCATCAGGTCCTGCTTGACGACCGCCCCTGCGCCGAGGTTGAGGTGCCCGACCTCGGAGTTGCCCATCTGGCCCTCCGGGAGGCCGACGTCGGGCCCCCAGGCGGAGAGCTGGGTACGCGGGTAGGACGACCACAGCTGGTCGAAAACGGGGGTGTCGGCCAGCTCGATCGCGTTGCCCGGTCCGGGTGGAGCAAGTCCCCACCCATCGAGGATGATCAGCGCCAGCGAGGGGACCGGGACGCTCCCGGGCCCGGGCGGGATCCTCATCTCTTCGCGCTCGATCTCGTTCACTGCGCGGCCGCGACTATCGCGGCGAAATCGTCGGGGTCGAGGCTCGCTCCCCCAATCAGCCCACCATCGATGTCGGCCTCGGCCATCAGCTCGCCGGCGTTTTCGGGCTTCATCGATCCGCCGTAGACGATCCGAATCCGCTCCGCCGCACCCTGCTCGCGTTCGCGCACCAGGTTGCGGATGAACAGGATCGCCTCCTGCGCCTGCTCGGGGGTCGCCGTGCGCCCGGTCCCGATCGCCCACACCGGCTCGTAGGCGATCACGACCGAGTCGAGCTGCGCCGACCCCACCTCGGCGAGGTCGATCGACACCTGGTGCGAGAGGACGGCGTGGGTGTCGTCGGCGTCGCGCTGCGCCTCGGTCTCGCCCACGCAGAGGATCGGCTCCAACCCCGCGGCGAGCGCCGCCGGGACCTTGCGGGCGAGCGCCTCGTCGCTCTCGTTGAAGTACTGGCGGCGCTCGGAGTGGCCGAGGATCACCGCGTCGACGCCGACCTCGAGCAGCATCGGCGCCGAGACCTCGCCGGTGAAGGCGCCGGCGGCCTCCTCATGCATGTTCTGGGCCCCCACCCGGACGCTGCTCTGGGCGCAGTGCTCGACCGTCGACTTGAGCGCCAAAAACGACGGGCAGACGACCATGTCGGGCCCGCCGCTCGCGACCTTGGGCAGGAAGGCGCCTAGGAAGGCCTCGGCCTCCTCGATCGTCTTGTTCATCTTCCAATTGGCCGCCAAATACGGCGTGCGTGCGCTCATTTGCCCGCCGCCCCCGGACGCATTCGGGCTTCGCCCGAATCACCGGTCGCTGACGCTCCCTGGGAGGAGGCGGCGGAGTCATTCTGGGCATCCATCAACGCCTCGACGCCTGGCAACTGCTTGCCCTCCAAGAGCTCCAGCGAGGCGCCGCCGCCGGTCGAGAGCCAGTCGACCCGATCGGCGAGCCCGAAGCGCTGCAACGCCGCGACGGTGTCGCCGCCGCCCACCACCGTGGTACCGCTTGCGCCTGCAACTGCTTCGGCGACGGTCCGCGTCCCAGCCGCGAACGGCTCCAGCTCGAAGGCGCCCATGGGCCCGTTCCACAGCACCGTGCCCGCCCCGGCGATCGACTCCGCATAGCGCCGGGCGGTGTTCGGGCCGATGTCGAGCCCCATCCAGCCATCCGGCACCTCGGCGGACTCGGATACGCGGCGCTCCGCGTCGGCGTCGAAGCGGTCGGCGAGCACCAAATCGGTCGGCAGCAGCAGCCGGCAGCGGGAGCCCTCGACCCCGCGCACCGCGTCCCTTGCGAGCTCGACCCCTTCCTCCTCGACCAGCGAGTCACCAGTCGGGTGGCCTTCGGCACGAAAGAAGCTGAAGCACATCGCGCCGCCGACCAGGATCTCCTCCGCGATGCCCAGGAAGCGCTCGATCACTCCGATCTTGTCGCTGACCTTCGCTCCGCCGAGCACGACGACGAGCGGCTGGGCGGGGTCCTCGACCACTGCGGTCAGCTCGCGCACCTCGCGCTCGAGCAGCAGGCCGGCGTATGCCGGGAGGCGCCGCGCGACCCCGACCGTGGTCGCGTGGGCACGGTGGGCGGCGCCGAAAGCGTCGTTTACGTAGAGGTCTGCGAGCCCGGCGAGCCCGGCCGCGAGCTGCGGGTCGTTCTTGCTCTCCCCGGGCTCGAAGCGGCTGTTCTCGAGCAGCATCAGATCGCCCGGGCCCAGATCGGCGGCCATTTGCGAGGCCTGCTCGCCGACCACTTCGGGCGCCTGACGCGCCTCGACCCCGAGCAGGTCGGCGAGTCGCTCAGCGACCGGCCGCATCGAAAGCTTGGGGTCGGGCCCGTCGGGACGGTCGAGATGGGATACGAGCACCGCCGCGGCGCCGCGCTCCCGCAGCAGCTCGATGGTCGGCAGCGCGGCGCGAATCCGGGTGTCGTCTGCGACCTTGCCGTCCTCGAGCGGCACGTTGAAGTCGACCCGCAGCAGCGCTGTGTTGCCTTCCAGCTCAGCGTCGCGCACGCTCGCCTTCGTAAAGGTCCCGCGCGCCGAGGCCGCATGCTCGCTTGCGCGTCCGCTCAACCGGCGCCCGCCGCCACCGGCTGCAGCACCTTGGCCGCCAGCTCAACGCAGCGGTTCGAGTAGCCCCACTCGTTGTCGTACCAGGCGATGACCTTGACCATGCGACCGTCGATCACCATCGTCTGTTCGGAGTCGAAGATCGACGAATGCGGATCGCCGACGATGTCGGTGGAGACGATCGGGTCCTCGGTGTAGGAGAGGATTCCCTCCAGAGGGCCCTCGGCGGCTGCCCGGACGGCGGCGTTGATCTCCTCCGCGGTTGTCTCCTTGCCGACGCTGCAGACCAAATCGACCACTGAGCCGGTCGGAACCGGCGCCCGAATCGCAAAGCCGTTCAGCTTGCCGTCCAGATCCGGCAGGACCAAGCCGACTGCCTTCGCCGCTCCGGTGGTGGTCGGGATCAGGTTGATCGCCGCCGCGCGGGCGCGCCGCAGGTCCTTGTGCGGCATGTCCTGAAGCCGCTGGTCCGCCGTGTAGGCATGAATAGTGGTCATCAGGCCGCGCTCGATCCCCACCGCCTCGTGGATCACCTTCGCCACCGGCGCGAGGCAGTTCGTGGTGCAGGAGGCGTTGGAGATCACGTCGTGGTGGTCGGGGTCGTAGGCCTGGTCGAAATTCACCCCAAGCGCCACGGTGACGTCTGGGTCCTTGGCGGGCGCGCTGATGATCACCTTCTTGGCGCCGGCATCGAGGTGCTTGGCGGCGTCGTCGCGACCGGTGAACAGGCCGGTCGACTCGATCACCACATCGGCGCCGAGCTCGCCCCAGGGAAGCGCCGCCGGATCGCGCTCGGCGAGCACCTTGATCTGCTTGCCGTCGACTGTGATCGCGTCATCGGCTGCCTCCACCTCGCCGGGGAACCGACCCAGAATCGAGTCGTACTTGAGCAGGTGGGCAAGCATTGCCGGGTCGGTGATGTCGTTGACGGCGACGAACTCGAGGTCGGCCTCTGCTGCATGGGCGGCACGAAAGATGTTGCGCCCGATGCGGCCGAAGCCGTTGATCCCGACCTTCACTGGCATTGCTCTCCCTCCTCGGGTGGCTTGCCCTCTGATCTTATGGATTCGGCGCCGGCGCCCCGCCGCGCGTGCTCAATCCGAGCCGACTGTGACTTCGACGCTGTGGCCGTCGGGATCGGCGATGAAGGCCGAATAGGAGCCGGAGCCGGTTCGGCGCGCCTCGCCGGGCGCGTCGATGCCGCTGCCGCCGTGCGCCAGCCCGCCCTCCCAGGCGGCCTTGACGGCGGCGATGCCGGGCGCGGAGAAACAAACCAGGCCGTGGCTCGCGGTGGTCGCGGCGTCCCCGGAGACGAAGAAAACCGGCTTCGCGATGCCCCAACCGACCACCCCGTCGTCCTGGAGGTGGCGGCGCCAGCCGAGCGGCGCGAGCAGCGCGTCGTAGAAGGCGCCGCTGCCCTCCAGGTCCGAGACACCCAGCACGACATGGTGAATCACCCGCCAAACCTATACATGCCGCCCGACATCAGGCGCGCACCTAGTGGGGTGTCTCATAACGCTCGCCAGGAAATGACGTGGGCCAGACGACAGCAGGCAAGGACGCAGGAAGCCCGAATAGCAGCGCTATTCGGGCGACTGAGGACGCAGCATGGTGGTGATCTGGGGCCGTCATTTTCGATGAGGCGTTGTGAGAGGCCCCACTAGCCTTCCTTGGGCGTCCAGCGGAAGTAGCGCACAGCCAGGATCAGGCCGGCAACGCCCCAGGCGACGACCACGGCCAGGTGACCCCACTGCATTCCGGAGCCACCAGCCCCGGGGGCCTCATAGACGCTGAAGAATGCTTCGAAGAAGTGCCTGACCGGAAACGCGCTGGCGAAATCAAGCACCCCGTTCGGGATCTGGTCCTCGGGAATGAAGACACCGGAGAGGAAATAAAGCGGCAGCAGTGTGAAGTTGGCGATCGGAGCGGCGGCATCCGCGGATGGGATCGCGGCGGTCAGCGCGACACCGAGGCAGCAGAAGGCGGCGGCGCCGATCGCGAGCGTGACCACGATCTCCGGCAGGCGGGTCCACGGAATCTGCACCCCAAAGGCGAGCTTTCCGATAGCCGCGAGCAGAGCCAACATCAGCAGCGAAACCACGATCGCGTTGCCGATCCGGCCGGCGATGAACACCCAGGGCGGCATCGGTGTCCCCCGCCCCCGCTTCAGCCGCCCATCTTCGCGGGCGATGGTCAGCGACATCGCCAGGCTCTGCATCGTGGCCGAGATCACCGCCAAGGTGATGATCGCCGGCACGTAGTAGGCGTCGACGCCGATGCCACCGGCGATGTCCACGTTCTGTCCGCTGAAGACGAGCGCGAAGATGACCAGCAGCAGCACCGGGAACATCACGGTGAAGAAGACCGACGCCGGGTTGCGCCAGAACGACTTCTGGTCATAGCGGAACTGGTGCAGGACGAGCCAGACGCCGTTCATTCCGATCCCCCGGTCAACTCGAGATAGATGTCTTCGAGCGTCGGCCGGCGAACCTCGAGGCCTTCGAGGTCGACGTTGCGCGCCAGCGCCCACTCGGTCAGGTCGTGCAGGGTGCGCACCGGATCGCCGCTGTGAAAGCTGACACTGCCGTTCTGGCTGCTTGCGCCGGCGGCCTCGCCCGGCAGCTCGGCAGCCGAGGCGCCCGGCGGGAGGCGGAAACTGATCGTCGCCGGAGCGTTCTCGCGATCAACGATCTCCTCCGGGGCCCCCTCGGCAACGATCTTGCCGCGGGCGATGATCGCGACGCGATTGGCGAGCCGCTGCGCTTCCTCCATGTAGTGGGTGGTGAGGAAGATCGTCTTGCCAAGCTGGCTGAGGCTCTCGACCACGGACCAGAACTGGCGCCGCGCCAAGGGGTCGAAGCCGGTGGTCGGCTCGTCGAGGAAGAGCAGCTCGGGGTCGCCGATCAAGGCCAGGCCGACGTCGAGCCGCCGCTGCTGACCGCCGGAGAGCTTCTGAGCGCGCTGATCGGCGGACTCGACGAGCCCGATCAGCTCGATCGTCTCCTCGATCGGCCGTGGCGAGGTGTAGTAGCCGGCGTAGAGGCTGAGCGCTTCGCGCACAGTGAGGTAGGCGTCGGGCTTCGATTGCTGGAGCACGAAACCGACCCGCTCGCGCCATGAGCGATCGGCCTTTGACGGGTCCTCGCCGAGCACAATTGCATCGCCTTCATCGCGGCGCCGGAAGCCCTCGAGGATCTCGACCGTGGTCGTCTTGCCAGCTCCATTCGGCCCCAGGAAGGCGAATATCTCCCCGTTTGAGACCTCGAGGTCGATCCCTCGAACCGCCTGAACGTCGCCATAGCTCTTGGTCAGGCCGCGAACAGATATGACCGCGTCGGGCATCGCGAAGCGATTCTAGGGTCGAACTAGTCCAGTTCGACGTCGCGGTTCTTGATCCGCACCACCACGTCGTTGTGACTCTGCAGGCGGCGCGAGATCCGGTCGGCGACCGTGATCGAGCGGTGACGGCCGCCGGTGCAGCCGATCGCGATCGTCAGGTGGGTCTTTCCCTCCGCCACGTAGGCGGGAATCAGGAAGTCGAGCAGCGGCATCAGCCGCCCGTAGAACTCGCCCGCCTGGGTGCCGGACTCGACGTACTCGACCACCTTTGGGTCGAGCCCGGTCAGCGGCCGCAGCTCGTCTTCGTAGTGCGGGTTGGGCAGGAAGCGCACGTCGAGGATCAGATCCGCCTCTCGCGGCGGCCCGTTCTTGAACCCGAAGGTGAGCAGGGTCAGCGCCATGCGCTGGTCCTCGCCCCCATCCAGCATCTCCTCCGCGATCCGGCGGCGCAGAACCCCGCCGCTGAGGTCGGTGGTGTCCATCACCACGTCGGCTCGCTCGCGCAGCGGCGTCAGCATCTTGCGCTCGGCGCGGATGCCGTCGACGACCTGGCCATCTGGCGCCAGCGGGTGACGGCGGCGGGTCTCCTTGTAGCGGTCGACCAGCGTCTGCTCGTCAGCCTCCAGGAACAGCACCTTGGGCGCCAGCCCGTCGACGTCGAGGTCGTCGAGGACATGCAGCAGGTCGTCGAAGTAGTCGCCGCCGCGCACGTCCGAGACCACCGCAGCCCGCTCCACGCCACTGCCCTGGTGGCGGAACAGCTCGCCGAGCGACCCGATCATTCGCGGCGGCAGGTTGTCGACGCAGAAGTAGCCGCCGTCCTCGAACGCCGCGATCGCCTCCGACTTGCCGGCCCCCGAGTGGCCGGTGATCACCACCATCGTTACCTGCTTTCCCCCTTTCTCCTCGTTCATCTCTTCGTCCCCAAGATTCACAGGTCAACCGGTCCGATTCAGCTGCTCGTGGATCTCCCGCGCCAGCTTGCCCGGCATCCCCGGAACCGCCTCAAGCTCCTCGCGGCTTGCGGCCATGAAGCGCTCCGGCGAACCGAAGTGCTCGAGCAGGGCCCGCTTGCGGACCGGACCGACCCCGCGCAGCTCGTCGAACACCGATCCCGTCATCGCCCGGTCACGGCGGCCGCGGTGGTGTTCGATCGCGAACCGGTGCGCCTCGTCTCGCACCCGCTGGAGCAGCTTCAGTCCCTCCGAATCGTGGGGGAGCTGGAGCGGCTCCGAGCGTCCCGGCACGAACACCTCCTCGAGCCGCTTGGCGAGGCTGACCACCTTCACCCCGCGCTCGGTGAACGGTCGCAGCGCCCGGATCCCGGCTGAGAGCTGGCCCTTGCCGCCGTCGATCACGACCAGTGAGGGCAGCGAGGCGAAGCTCTCGTCGCGCTCCGACTCGTGCGGGGAGAGGTCGGCCTGCTCCAGGTAGCGGCTCATGCGGCGGGCCAATACCTCTTCCATGGCAGCGAAATCGTCCGGGCCGCCGTTGTTCGTTGTTCGCTGTTCGTTGTTCGTTGCTCGAGTGTCACCGCGAATCTTGAAGCGCCGGTAGTGCGCCTTCTTCGTCGCCCCGCCCTCGAAGACGACCATCGAGGCGACGGTGTGCTCGGGCCCGAGGTTGGAAATGTCGAAACCCTCGATCCGAATCGGCAGCTCCTCCATGCCCAGCGCCTCGCGCAGCGCCGACAACGACTCGACCCGCCGCTGGCGCCGGTGCTCGCGGAGCAGCCGATCCTGGTCCAATGCGAGCTTCGCGTTGCGCTCCGCAAGCTCGCGCAGGCGCCGTGTGTCGCCTCGCTCGGGGACCCGAACCTCGACCGGCGAGCCACGTCGCTCGCTGAGCGCCTCCTCGAGCAGGGTCGCGCGCTCGCGGAGGTAGGAACCCACGACCAGCACTCGCGGGGCGGTCGGCGATGCCGAGTAGTACTGACCGATGAACTCCTCGGCGACCTCGGCCAGCTCGCGCTCGCCCTGGTTCTCGAGGTAGAAGCTCTGGCGCTCGGCGAGGATTCCGTCGCGAACCTGGAACACCTGGGCGTTGGCATCGGTTCCCTCGGCGGCGACCCCGATCAGGTCGGCGGTGCCGACCGAGGCCCCGGCGACGCGCTGGCGCTCGAACAGCGACTGCACCGACGCCAGCCGATCGCGATGGACGGCGGCCCGCTCGAAATCCTGGGCCTCTGCTGCCGCCTCCATCTTCTCCTCCTCCGAACGCTGGACCTGTTTGTAGCGCCCGGAGAGGAAGTCGATGATCGCGTCGATGTTGCGCCGGTACTCCTCGCGGCCGATGTAGTTGACACAGGGAGCGCCACAGCGCTTGATGTAGTAATCGAGGCAGGGATTGCCGGAGCGGCGGCCGGGCTCGGGCCCCTCGCAGGTCCGGTACTGGAACAGCTTGCCGAGCAGGTCGAGCGTCTCGCGCACCCGCTTGGCGCTCGAGAAGGGGCCGAAGTAGGCGCGGCCGGGCCGGTGGCGCTCGCGGGTGAAGTAGACCCGCGGATAGTCCTCGTCGAGGCTGATCGCGACATAGGGGTAGGACTTGTCGTCGCGCAGGCGGATGTTGAACAGCGGCCGGTGGCGCTTGATGAAGGTTTGCTCGGCAAGCAATGCCTCCGCCTCCGAGCCGGTCACGAGGACGTCGATGTGCGTCACTCGCCTGGTGAGCTCGGTCTCGTGGCCGGAGAAGTGCGAGTTGACGCGCTTGCGGATCGAGCGAGCCTTGCCCACGTAAAGCACCGTTCCGTCCTCGGCGAGGAATTGGTAGACGCCCGGGGAGTCGGGCAGGGCGCGGCGCTGCTCGGTGAGCCGCTGCTCGCGTTCTTTGTCGCTTGTTGCCATCAACCAAAGGGTAGGCTCCTGGCCGCACGGCCAAACAGCCGGCACGGGCCCGCCGCCCGGGAAATGCGCGAAGGATGGAGAAGATGAGCACCGAGACGACGAGTGACCTCAACGCCCACCGCGGGCTGTCGACGATCGCCCTACCCGACCTGGTGACGCTGCAAATCGAGGTCGACGGCGACATCGGGACGCTGACCCTCAACCGCCCCGACGCGCTCAACGCGATGAGCCCCGAGATGATCGGCGAGCTGGTCGAGGCGTTCTCGTGGCTCGCCGACCAGGCGCCGCTGCGCGCCCTGATCGTCACCGGAGCCGAAAGGGCGTTCTCCGCCGGCGGCGACGTCAACTGGTTCAAGGAGGGCGTGGAATCCGACGAGATCGACCTGCCGTCGAACGTTCGGCGCGGCGCCGAGGTCCTGCACCAGGCGATCATCGACCTGCGGCGGATCCCCTATCCGGTGATCGCGGCGGTGAACGGCCCTGCCGCCGGGGCCGGTTTCTCGCTGGCGCTTGCCTGCGACATCCGGATCGCATCGGAGGAAGCGTTCTTTGCCTGCGCCTACGGGCGCATCGGCGCCTCCCCGGACGGCGGCATGACCTACTTCCTGCCGCGGGTGATCGGCCCGAGCAAGGCGCTGGAGCTACTGCTCAACGACCCCAACCTGACCGCCCAAGACGCCCTCGAGGCGGGGCTGATCTCGGAGGTGGTGCCGGCCGATGCGCTGATGGAGCGCGCTAACGAGAAGGCCGCCAAGCTGGCCGCCAAGGCCCCGCATTACATCCGGATGGCGAAGCAGCTGGTCGCAGTCAGCCTCGAGAACACCCTCGCCGAGCACCTGCAGCTCGAGCGCCACGGAATTGCCGACAGCATGGGCACTGAGGACCTGCGGGCAGGAGTGACTGCGTTCTTCGCCGGCGAGGAGCCCGAGTTCAGCGGACGCTGAACCTCGACGCATCTCGGCTCGTATCGCGTTACGTTGAGACGACAAGCCATCTTGAAAGGAAGCTCCCGATGAAGAAGCTCCTAGCCCTGTTTGCGCTCGCGCTCGCGGGAATCGCCCTCGTCGCCTGCGGTAGCAGCAGCAGCAACAACAGCACCACCGCAACCAGCACCTCGTCCGGCGCCACTGCCGGCGGCGGTGGTGGAGGCGGCGGAGGCGGAGGTGGCGGCGGTCAGACGGTCCCGATCTCGGCCGACCCCACTGGGCAGCTCAAGTTCAACACCACCAGCCTCACTGCCAAGGCGGGCTCGGACACGTTCGCCTTCACCAACCAGGCCCCGATAGCGCACGACTTCACGATCGAGAGCTCCGGCGGTCAGAAGGTGGCCGCGACCCCGGTCTTCACCGGAGGCACCAAGTCGGTGACGGCGACGCTGAAGCCTGGGACCTACAAGTTCCTCTGCACGGTGCCCGGCCATGCCGCAGCCGGCATGGAAGGCACGCTGACGGTCAAGTAGGGCGAGGGGGCTCGGCGGCCCCAGCTTTTCGACTTCAGCTTCGGATCGAACGGCTCCGTTAGGAGCCGTTCGATCCCTGCTCGGGGAGGAATCGCGCGACGCTGTCCGCGACGCAGCAGGGCTTCTCGGAGCCCTCGACCTCGACCGTGAAACGGGTCACCATCTGCCACCAGCCGTCCTTGACCTCGTCCAGCTCGACGACTTCGGCGCTGGCACGGACACGGCTGCCGGCAGGCACGGGGGCCGGGAAGCGGACCTTGTTCCAGCCGTAGTTGACGCCAAGGACAAATCCGCTGGCGGAGATCAGGTCCTGACGAAAGCCGTCGATCAGCGACAGCGTCAGGTTGCCGTGCGCGACCGTGCCGCCGAACGGACTCTCCTTTTTTGCTCGCTCGACGTCGACGTGGATCCACTGATGATCGCCGGAGAGGTCGGCGAAGGCGTTGATGTCCTCCTGCGTGACCTCGCGCCAATCGCTGGGACCGACCTGCTTGCCGACCAGCTCCTTGACTCCCTCGACGCCCTCTGCCTCTGCAATCGCCCTGCGGCCCGCAGCCTACTGACCCCGGCATCGCTCAGGCGACCAGCCGCACCTCGAACGGCGGCGAGGGCAGCGCCAAGGGAGTTTGTTGACATGCGCAGACCGCGGGGCATAAGGTCTCGATAGCGGTTGCTGACTTGCCGGCGCGCCTCCAAAACATCGGGTGCGACCGGCCGACACGTCGCCTCCGTGGAGCACCCCGGGGGGACACACGACCCCACCGAGAAAAACGCGTAGGTGCCGGATTCGGCCCAGCACTCCTCCAGAAAGCATCGAATGGCATTACTGTCCTTGACCGCTCGGACCGTTGACTCCTTTGATCGCTGGGGCCGGCGGACTCGAAGGTTTCGGCTGCGCGCGCTCGTTGTGGTCGTATGCGGCCTTGTTTGGAGCGGTATTTCGGCCGCCCCGGCCCTCGCAATCACCTATCCGGTGACGAACGCGAGCGACTCCCTCCCGGGCTCTTTGCGCGACGCCATCACGAGCGCCAATGGCAACTCCGGTCTGGACACGATCGACTTTGCGATCGGCACCGGGGCGCAAACGATCAGCCCCACCTCGGTGCTGCCGGCGATCACAGATCCCGTGGCCATCGACGGCACGAGCCAGCCGGGTTTTAGCGGCGCGCCGCTCGTGCGGGTCGACGGTGCGGGTGCCGGCTCCGGCGCGACCGGACTCGTCGTTACCACCGTCTCCAGCACCGTTCGCGGGCTTGAGCTCACGGGCTGGAGCAATCGCGGCATCGAGGTTGCAGGCGGCGGCTCGAACCTGATCGCCGGCAACTACATCGGCACGGACGGAAGCAATGCACTCGCCAACGTCAACGCCGGTGTCATCGTCGACGGCGGCTCGACGAACAACACGATCGGCGGCACAGTCGCCGGCGACCGCAACGTGGTCTCCGGCAACGGTAGGGGGGTCGTCGTCTCGGGCAGCGGGACGAACGGCAACGTCGTCGAGGGCAACTACCTCGGCACCAACGCGGCCGGCACCTCCGCAATCGGCAACGGCACGGACGGGGTCCTCGTCGTGAACGGCGCTACCGGCAACACGATCGGCGGAACAACCCCAGGGTCGGGCAACGTGAGCTCCGGCAACGGCCAAGCGGGAGTCGACGTCACCGCCAGCAGCTCGAACACGATCGAGGGCAACTACCTCGGCACCAACGCGGCCGGCAACGGCGCGGTCGGCAACCTGAAAGGCGTCGGTCTCGGGGGCGGCTCACCCAACAACTTGGTCGGCGGCACTACCCCGGGCGCGCGCAACGTGATCTCCGGCAACACGAACCGTGGCGTCGTAATCGGTGCCAGCGGTTCGAACGACAACCTGCTGGAGGGCAACTACATCGGCAGCAACGCCGCCGGCAGCGGTGCGCTTCCCAATGGCCTCGGCGGCGTCCTCGTCTTCAACAACGCAATCGGCAACGTGACCGGCGGCACGATCGCAGGCGCGGGCAACACAATCGCCTTCAATGCGGGCGCGGGCAAGGCGAGCGGCTCACTCGTGGGCGGGGTTGGCGTCCAGGTCGACGGCGGCCCCTCGACCGGCAACGCGATCCTCTCCAACTCGATCTACGCCAACAGCGGCAAGGTCGGCATCACGCTCACCAAGGGCGGCAATGACAGCGAGCCGGCGCCGACGGTCTCCTCGGTGGCGACCGGCAGACGGTCGACGAGAATCTCGGGCACAGTGCCGGCCAGCAATACCCGGGTCGAAGTCTTCGTCAGCCCCAGCTGTGGCGATCCCGAGGGCAAGAGGTTCCTCGGCTCCCCCCAGACCTCGCACGACCGTTGGTCGCTGAACGTGGCCAGGCTCGGATCCCGACAAGGCGTGACCGCGACCGCGACTCGCCTATCTACCTCCAACACCTCCCAGTTCTCGGGCTGCAGGCGAGTGGGCAGCACAATCAAGTGCGCCGGCAAGGTGGCCACGATCGCGGGGACCAACGGCAAGGACAAATTGAAGGGCACACGCAGACGCGACGTGATTTCGGCGCTGGCCGGAAACGACACCGTGCGCGGGCTACGGGGCAACGACGTCATCTGCGGCGGCAAGGGCAGGGACAAGCTCCGCGGCGGCCCCGGAAGAGACAAGCTGGTTGGCGGGCCCGGCAAAGACAAACTTTTCGGCGGGCCCGGCAGGGACAAGCTGCACCAATAGGCGGCCTGGCGCTTCTCCGGCGGCGCTCTCGGCCGGGGCGCTCAGGCGACCAGCCGCACCTCGAATGGCGGAGTCAGCAATGCCCCGGAGCCGTCGAGGAGGGCGAGGATGCGGGTGACGTAGGCGACCGTCTCGGGGTAGGGCGGCACGCAATCGCATCCGTCGACCGCGCCGGAGCCGGCGTTGTAGGCGGCGAGCGCCAGCCGCACCGAGCCGAAGTGGCGCAGCAAGCCGGACATCATCTGCGCTTGGGCGTCGATTGCAGCCTCGGGGTCGAACGGGTCGCGGAGCCCGTAGGAGGCGGCGGTGCCGGGCATGAATTGGGCGATCCCCTGCGCCCCGGCGGGCGAGACGGCGTAGGGGTCAAATCCCGACTCGGCCATCAACTGCGCCGCGAGCAGGGCGGCGGAGACGTTCCAGCGCGCGGCCGAGCGCAGCAGCGGGTCGCGAAAGCGGTCCGGCACGAACGACGGCAGGCTCTGGGAGGGGCCGCCCTCCAACTCACCGCCACCCCCCACCATCTCCGACCCACCCCGGTCGCCAGCCGCCGAGCACCGCGGCGGGCCGGCGATGTAGCCGAAGTGCCAAGGCTCCCACAAATAGCGCTGCAGAAACCCGAAGCGACGGGCGTTCGTGTACAGCCATCCATAGGCGGTGGCCGGGCCGAGGTCGAGCTCGGTCGCGCAGCGGTGCAGAGAATGGCCCGGCGGCGCGACCCAGGTCGGATCGGGGTGCTGGGCGAAGAGCTGAGCCTGCTCCGCGTCGGAGCGAAAGCCCGAGACGACGATCAGCGAGATCCCGGAGCGCCTGGCGGCCACTGCCATGCGGTCGAACGCCGCCGCGACGTCGGGGCGCATCCCCTCCCCATTGCGGTAGACGAGCGGGCCCGAGTAGCCGCCGCCGCTTGCCTGCGTTGGCATCTCCCCTTCCCCTCCGGCCGCCGGCGAGGCTTCGGCGACCGCCCACGCCGCCACCTCGCCTCGGCTCGGCGGGCGCAGGTCGGCGAGCACGGTGACCCGGACCCGCAATGGCGGGAAAGCGGCGGCGTCGGGAAACTCGACCCGCAGCCGCCGCGGGTCGGTGTCGTTGGCCCGAGCCGCGGCCAGGGCGGCGTCCCGTGCCCGGGCGAGATAGATCGCGCGGTCGATGTGGGCTGGGTTCGGAGCGCCGTTCGGCAACCGGGGCGGCACCGTCACGCGCGGCATGTCGTCGCGCATCGAGCGGGCGGCCGAGAGCGCGGCCAGGTCGGCGGACCGCTGCAGGCGGCCCTTGCCGGTCAGCGCGCCGGCGATCGAGACCATCGCCAGCGCGGCGATCAGCAGGATCGCCACGCCGCCCATCACCGCGGGCAGCGCCTGGCCCGAAGCGGCTCGGAGCGACCCAGTCGATTCCGCCCGCCGTGCGGGTCGAGGGACGGTGCCGCCCAGCAGAGTCGCCGTCCAGCGCCGCAGCCGAGTCTGATCGGCGCCGCCGATCCGTACGCCGGCGAAGGCCCGCCGCCCCGCGGCCCAGCCGATCGGGTGCAGGGCCACCCGCACCGCCAGCCCGCGGGCTCGCAGATCGCGCACCGCCAGCGCCGCCAGCGATCTGTCGCGAGGCAGCTCGGCGCGAATCACCGCAGCCTTGACCGCCAACCCCGGGTGATCGAGGGCTGGCAGCCACAGCGGGGCTTCGACGTGCAGGACGCAGACAGCGCAATCTCGCGAGCCGGCGATCGCCTGCGCGGCGCGGTCGAGGCCGTCCACCCCCTCTCCCGCGGCGACGTGGCAGATCATCCCCCGCGCGGCGGCGGCGACACCGGCGTCGCGAAGCTCGGCCTCGCAGCGGCGCGCAGCCGGCGACGCGAGCAGCGTGGGCCGTCGCGGCCGTGACCCGCCGCCCACCTCGACCAGCAGTGCGGCCCGCCGCTCGTCGGCCGCGCAGGTTGCAAGGGCCGCAGCCAAGGCGTCGGAACCGCGGGCCCCGCTGGCCGCCGTTGCCAGCACCACGGTCGGCAATCCGGCCCTGCCCTCCGCCCCGCTCAGCCCGGCCTCCGAACCCAGGCCGACGAACGCAGCGTGAGGCGATCGGAGAGGAACCCGAGCGGCGAGGGCGGCCGCACCTGCACCGTCACGCGTCCACCGTCGACCGACACCGAGGCGCGATCGCGCGCCCATCCCGGCAACGCGTGGCGGGCGGCGGGAGGGGCATCGCGGCCCGAGGCGAGCGCCACCGCGCCGGCTTCGGCCGCACCGTCGGCCAGGGTCACCGCGAAACCGGCAGCGAGGAGCTGGAGGGCCAGAAACGCGGCCAGCAGCAGGGCGGGAAGGCCGGCGACCAGCTCGACGCTCGCCTGGCCAAGCTGGGAGCCGGCGACGGATCGGCCGCCCTCAGCCTCTCGCGCCATCCCCAGCCTCCAGCGAGGAGTGCGCCCCGACTGCCAATCGCGGCAGGCCGGGGAACAGGGCCGGCACCCGCACGCGCACCTCGACCCCGTTGCGGTCGCTCACGGTGGCGCCGTCGCGAAGCGGTTGGGGCAAGGCCCGCGTGGCGGCCGGCCTCGCCTCGCCGCCAACCTCGACCGCCCTGGCGCCCGCCCGGGCGGAGATCGCCGCCGCCCAGAGCGTCGCGCCCGTGATCGCGATCTGGGCGGCGGCAAGCAGCGCCAGGCCGAGGAAGGGAAGTGTCGCCACCAGCTCGACCGAAGCCACCCCCTGCTCGCGGTGGAAGCCGCTCTTGCGTGCCCGCCTGCGCATCGGCCGACGCTCGCATCCCGCGGCGCACCCATGGCGCACGCGATGTGACTAGTGGCGCGCTAGTCGGCTAGTAGCTGTTGGCCTCGAGCCAGATGCGCCAGATCGCCGCCAGCGAGGCACCGAGCAACAGCAGCCAAGCCAGCGTCCCGCCCCCCGAGTGGAAGAACCTGTCGGTGCCGGCGATCAACAGAGCGATCAGGCCCAGGGCCCCGAACAGCACCGCACGCCTGCCGTCGCTGAGCGCCGTCAGCGTGAGCTGGTTCTCGCGGTACTGCTGGTAGGCGAAGGCGACGAGCACGGCGTAGAAAGCCATCGTCAGCGCCGTCAACACGGTGGTGACGCCATTGCCACCTCCGGGAGCGAACGCGATCACCGCGGCAATCGCGGCGATGATCGCCAGGTTTCGCATGGCGCGAAGGCTCCGCATGCGCTGATTCTAGGGAGCCTACTTGTGGATCATGACGACGATCCCGACCACCGCGGCTGCGATGCAGACCGCAAACGCGACCAGAGCGCTCACCACAGCAGCGGTGGCGGCGATCGGCCGCTGGTCGCGGCTCAGGTCGGCGAATCGAGTCGCCCCGTAGACGGCGATCGAGAAGACGATCGTCACGCCGACCCCGGCGACCACCGACACCGCCACGGTCTCGAGCAGCTCCTTGGTCTCGACGATGGTCGCCTGGACGATCAAGAGGCCGGCACCGGCGCTCCCCGTTGGTGGCGCCGTCCGACTGCGGCGGCGACCAGCGAGATCCCCATCAGCGAGACCAGGACCGGGCCCAGCGCCCCGGTGCCGAAGATCCGCGTGCATCCGTAGGCGGCGGCCCCAAGCGCCGCCGCGGCGGGCAGGGTGAGGAGCCAGGCGACGATGATGTTGCCGGCGACCCCCCAGCGCACGGCCGAGATCCGCTTCCCGGCGCCCGCCCCCATCACCCCGCCGTTGATCACGTGCGTGGTGGAGAGCGGAAACCCGAAGTGGGTCGAGGCGAGGATGACCGCCGCCCCCGACCCCTGGGCCGAGAAGCCCTGCGCGGTGTCCATCTTGATGATCCGGGTGCCGGTGGTGCGAATGATCCGCCAGCCGCCGACATAGGTTCCGAGGGCGATCGCCGTCGCCGCCGAGATCACGACCCAGAAGGGCGTCCCCGCGTCGCTGCTGAGGTTGCCATTGGCGATCAGAGCCAGGGTGATCACGCCCATCGTCTTCTGGGCGTCGTTGGTCCCGTGCGCGAGGGCCAGCATCCCGCCCGAGATCAGCTGGCCGAAGCGAAACCCGCGGGTGACCGGGCCGGGCCGCAACCGTCCGACGATCCGGTATGCGAAGCCGATCGCGATCCCGGCGACCAGGAAGGCGAGGATCGGCGCAATGACCGCCGGGATCAGCACCTTGCCGACCAGGCCGTCGGTGAGCACGGCGCCGGTCCCGACCGCCACGACCGTGGAGCCCACGACTCCACCGATCAATGCGTGCGAGCTCGACGAGGGAAGACCGAAGTACCAGGTGATCAGGTTCCAGGTGATCGCCCCGATCAGCCCGGCGAAGATGATGTTCAGCGAATCGATCGCCTCGGCAGTGACCACGTCCTTTGCGATCGTCGCCGCGACCGCGAGCGAGATGAATGCGCCGGCGAAGTTCAGCAGCGACGCAAAGGCAATCGCCACACGCGGCGCCGCCGCCCCGGTCGAGATCGAGGTCGCGACCACGTTGGCGGTGTCGTGAAAACCGTTGGTGAAGTCGAAGGCCAGCGCCGTGGCGACGACGATGACCAGGACGAGGTCGTTGCTCACGCTGGCGCGGGGCTACTCATCTAGCTGTTCTTGATCACGATGCCTTCGATGATGGACGCCGAAGTTTCGGTCGCGTCGATCGCGCGCTCGAGCCTCAGGAATAGGTCCCGCCAACGGATCACGACCATCGGGTCGACCCCGTTCGAGAACAGCGAGGCCACCGCGTCACGGTAGATCCGGTCACCGTCGTTCTCCAGGCGGTGGATCTCGATCCAGTAGTGGTCCAGGTCCTTGAAGCCGCGCAGGTTCTGGAGCAGCCCGTAGAGCTGCTCGCACGACTTGACCAGCACCTCGGTCAGCCCCTGCGCCTGGTCCATCGGCGCTTCAATTCTGTAGAGCCCCATGAAGTCGGCGACCTCCTCGGTGTAGTCGACGATGTCGTCCATCTGGGTTGCGAGCCCGTAGATGTCCTCGCGGTCGATCGGCGTGACGAAGGTCGAGTTGAGGCGCTGGACGATGTCGTGGGTGATCCGGTCGCCCTCCTGCTCGGCCTTGAGGATGTCGCGGGCGAGCCCGCCTTCCTCGGGCCAGTTGCCCATCATCTCGTCGAGAAGCTGGGCGGCGCGGAGCGTGTTGTGCCCGGCCTCGATGAAGAGGTCGAAGAAGGTGCGGTCGCGAGGGAGGAGTGAGAGGCGCACGATTACAGGGGTTCGCGCTCGGCCTCCATCCAAGCTCTCTTGAAGAGCCTCGCGCTCACGGGCGGCCAACGTACCAGAGCCGCCGGTGCGATCCGCGGCCTAGGAGGCGGTGGTCGCGAGGTGCTCGGCCGCTCTGGCCGCATGCCACTCGCGCAGCTCGGACTGCACGTCGCGGGAGGGCTCGGCGCCGGGCTCGCGGCGGGTCCAGCGACCGTCGGCGCCGAGCACCCAAGAGTGCGTGTTGTCGGCCAGAGAGCGCTCGACGATGTCGACGACCTCATCGCGCAGCGAGGGGTCCTCGACCGGCGCCACCAGCTCGACGCGGTGGTCGAGGTTGCGGGGCATCAGATCCGCCGAGCCCATGTAGACGCGCGTCTCGCCGTCGTGCTCGAAGGCGTAGATCCGCGAGTGCTCGAGAAAGCGGCCGACGACCGAGTTGACGTAGATGTTCTCCGAGACACCGGGGATCCCGGGCCGCAGGCAGCAGACACCGCGGATATTGAGGTCGACCCGCACGCCCGCCCGCGATGCTTCGTAGAGGTCCTGGATGCAGCCGGCATCGACCAGCGCGTTCATCTTCATCGCGATCCGGGCCGGGGCACCGCGGCGCTTGGCGTCGATCGCCCGCTCGATCTCCCCGTGGATGTGCTTGCGCATCGTGGTCGGCGAGACCAGCACCTTGCGGTAGTCGGCGGGCCGGCCGTAACCGGTGATGAAGTTGAACATCTCGGCGACGTCGGCGCCGATATCGGCATCGGTGGTAAACAGGCCGATGTCCGTGTAGAGCCGCGCCGTCGTCGGGTTGTAGTTGCCGGTCCCGATGTGGACGTAGTGGCGCACTCGGTCGCCCTCGCGGCGGGCGATCAGGATCGCCTTCACGTGGGTCTTCAGTCCGGGGATGCCGTAGACGACGTGGACGCCGGCCTCCTCCATCGCCTTCGCCGCCTGGATGTTCGACTCCTCGTCGAATCGCGCATTCAGCTCGACCATGCAGACCGCCTGCTTGCCGCGCTCCGACGCCCGGATCAGCGCCGGCACCAGCGGTGAGTCATCGCTGGTCCGGTACACGGTCATCTTGATCGCCAGCACGTCGGGGTCGGCTACCGCCTGCTCGACGAAGCGCTCGACCGAGGTCGAGAACGAGTCATAGGGATGGTGGACCAGCACGTCGCCCTGGCGGATCGCCGCCAGCATGTCCACCGGCTCGCCGTCCTCGCCCTGGAGGCGCGGCTGGGTGACTGGGGTCCAGGGCGGGAAGCGCAGCTCGCTGTGGCCGCTGCTTCCCTGGACGATGTCCTTGACGTCGGCGAGGTCGAGTAGGCCGTCGCTCTCGTACACCTCGCGCTCCTCGATGCGCAGGGCCTCGGTGAGCTGGGCCCGCAGCTTCGGATTCATGCCGGCCGAGATCTCGAGCCGCAGGACCTCGCCGAAGCGGCGTCGCCGCAGCTCGTCCTGGACTGCGAGCAGCAGGTCGTCGGCCTCGTCGGAGACCGTGAAGTCGGCGTCCCGGGTGACCTTGAAAAACCCATAGTCGATCACCTCGGTGCCTGGGAACAGGACGTCGAGGTTGTCGGCAATCACATCCTCGAGGGGAACGAAGGTGGTGCCGTCGCCGGTGGTCAGGAAGCGACGCAGCAGCTCCTTCGGGACCTTCACTCGAGCGATCACCTCGGTCTCGGCATCGGGATCGCGCAGCAGCACTCCGAGGCTGAGCGAGAGATTGGAGATGTAGGGGAAGGGTCGGCCGAGGCCGATCACCAGCGGGGTGAGTGCGGGGAAGACCTGATCGTGGAAAAGCGTCTGGATCTCCTCCCGCTCCTGCTCGGAAGCCGAGTCGAGGCTGAGGATTCGGATCCCGTGCTCGGCGAGGGCGGGTCGCAGCGTGCCCTGGAAGCAGGCCTGCTGACGGCGGTCCAGCTGCGTCACACGGCCGGCGATCGCATCGAGCTGGTCGGAGGGGCTGAGCCCATCGGGCCCGCGAGCGTCGATTCCCGCCTCCGCCTGGTCGGTAAGACCGGCCACCCTGACCATGAAGAACTCGTCCAGGTTGGAGGAGTAGATGGAGCAGAACTGAAGCCGCTCCAGCAGCGGCACCGATGAGTCCTCGGCGAGCTCCAGCACGCGGGCGTTGAAGTCGAGCCAGGAGAGCTCGCGGTTGAAATACAGCGAGGGGTCCTCGAGATCGGCTTCCTGCTGCTGCGGGGGCACAGGCAGCTTGCGGAGTTTGTGCTGGGCAGCGGTCTCTTCAAGCATCGGCTCGGCCTCCTCGTCCCGGTCCGGATCCTCCGGAAGAGGTGACACCATCGTAGCTAGGCGTCGACAGCCGGGCCGGCGAACGGGAGCGCTGCATGGAAGTTGGCCTTCGGCCCGCAACGCCGGCGAGATCGTGCTCGCTCTATCGCGGACACGCGGCCGCGACCGCGGATTTCCGGCTCCTGCGCCACACCCGTGTTAGTGGTCCGTCCGGCCTCACCGGACGAACCACTGAGGAGCCGGATCCGGCTGGGGTCGCGGCGGCCCGCCGCGTCGGGCCGAAGTCTGAGGAGCATTTCATCGCATGCCCAGATTCGACGAACTTTGGGCAGATCCGGTTAACAGCTGGGGAACGGCCGGCGAAGCAACGGCGAATCCGTGCCTGGGAGCCTCGGCGCCCGGTTCAGCTCGCGCTGTGTGAGGGTGCGCGCACTGTCTCGCTCGGGGCGGGATCGGCGTTTCCGTTCGGCGGCGACTTTCGCTCCTCCTTGGACTTGTTCAGCTGCTCGTCGACGGCACGCTGGAGCTTCGCCCAGGTTCCCTTGCTGACCTGGGCCTGCCAGAAGTGGTGGAAACGCTCGAACAGCAGCGCCCGGCGGGCGCGCAGGTGGACCGCCAGAAGCTCGAGCCCGCGATATGCGGTGCGGTTTGGGGCGTGTGAGACCAGCGTCGGGTCGAGGTCGTCGGCGTCGGCTGCCCGCAACAGCACTGCCCGGGCATCCTCGCCACGCAGGCGGTCGATCTCAGCCTGCACCCGGGGCAGCATTACGTCGCAGTCGTGCATCTCGCCGAGCAGGTCCTGGAGGTCGCGGGCGCGCCGGCGCGCGGTCTGGGCAGGGGCCCCGAAGCAGAAGCCGGTCACCTCGAGCACATAGCGCAACCGCTTGGCGGCGATCCGCATGTCGTGCTGGGCCTCGGCCGCATCCGGGTACAGCGCCTGCGGCGCGAACGAGCGCAACTCGTCGACCCGCGTGCGGACGATGCGCGCCGCGTTCTCATCCAGCGGCGCCTTGGGGTCGAGCTTTCCGACCTTGCGCGCCTTCAAGCGGCCCTCCGATCCGCCACCGCGACCAGCTCCTCGATCCGCTCGCGGAGGTCGGACAGCCTGCGCCGATCGACGAACGGGGCGAGCCGCTCGTTGGCCAGCGACTGCTCCTCGTGAAGCTGGTCGATCATCCCCTGGATGCCGCGACGGTCGGGTGCGGCAAGCGCCTCCGCGAAGGTCTCCAGCGCGATGATCGAGACGTCGCGATCGCGGCGCTCGCCGAGCGCGTCGGCGATTCCCTTCACCTGCTTCAGCGCCGCCCCGAAGCGCTTGCGCGGGAAGCAGGGCTCGAAAACCTCCATCGCCGCCCGAAGCCGGCGGCTAGCCACCCGCATGTCGTGCAGGCGTTCGATCTCGCTGGTGTCCAACACTCCCTCGGAGTGTTCGAACAGCTCGTCGGCCCGGATGCTTACGACCCTGGCCGCGGTTGTCCCGAACGGGTCGTCGCAGCGCAGGCCGAGCACGTCACGCGCCTTAGCCATGTCCTAAGGCTATGGCAGGGCGGCGATCAGGCCGCGAGTCGCTGGCGGCCTGAGCCGTTGTTGATGCTGCCGTTGAGAAGGTCGAGGATCACGCCCTCGCGCAGGCCGCCCTTACCGATCTGAAGCGGCTGGCCGAGCAGCTGGTAGATCTTCTCGAGCAACAGCACCCCAGTGGGAAGAATGCCCACCCTGCGCGGGTCGAGCTCGAAGCGCCGCGCGACCTCTTCGACCGGGCCGCTGGCGAGTACCCGCACGCCCCGCTCGAGCGTCTCGTACTCGAGCACTGCGCCGACCAACCGCCGCAGCGAGGTGGCGCTGCCACCCACGGCGACCGCCTGGTCGGGGTGCTCGACCTCGACCCCATCGAAGAAGTCGTTGATGTACTCCCGCACGTCGCGGAGCTCGGACGCGGACGGGGGATCGCTCTTCAGCAGCTCCTCGGCCAGCATGCCGGAGCCGATCTGGAACGAGTGGACCCGATCGGCGCCGTCTGCGACCGTCCCGAGCACGATCTCGCTCGAGCCACCCCCAACGTCGACGACCGCGACGCGGCCCTCGGCCGGGTGTCCGAGTGTCTTCGTGGCGCCTAGGAAGGCCAGGCGCCCCTCCTCCTCCTCGCTCAGCACCTCGACCTCGACCCCGGAGACCTCGCCGATCGCCTGCACCACCTCGTCGCGGTTGCGCGCTTCGCGTATCGCTGCGGTCGCAACGGCCTTGATCGCCTTGGCGCCAAGCTCTTCGGCCAGACGCATCTGGGTGGCGACGACCTCCCCCACCTCGTGGATCATCGGCTGGGTGATCGAGCCGTCCTTGGTCGTGGACTTTCCGATCCGCGTGTAGGCGCGCTGCTCCATGACCTTATTGAGCTGGCCTTCACGGGGCTCGGCCACGAGCACACGCGTCGTGTTGGACCCGATATCGATGGCGGCGCAGAGCATCTAGCGAGGAACTCGCATGTTCGCAGAGGAAACGGATACGCTGGCGGTACCCGAAGCCTTGACACAGTCGTCCTAGGGCTGGGCTTCGACCGTCGCTACCTCGCCCGGGTGCGAGGCGTCCTCGAACTCCCGAAACAGGCCGGTGACCACGTAGGCGACCTGCTCGCCGATGTCGACCGCGTTGTCGCCGATCCGCTCCAGCGAGCGGGCGGCGAGCAGCATCGTCATCGCCCATTCGCGCCGGTCGGGATCGTCGCCGATCTCGATCGCGATCCGGAAGCACTCGCGATTCAGGTTGTCGACCACGTCGTCCTGGCGCACCAGGTCGCGCGCCATCTCCAGGTCGCGGTCGGCGAATGCCCGCTTGGCCTGATTGATCAGCGCTCGGCACTGCTTCCCCATCATCGAGATCCGCTTCTGCATCTCCTCGTCGGCGGGCGGCTCGTTGCCGGTGATCGGGATCAGCTTGGCGATGTTCACGCACTGGTCGCCCATCCGCTCGATGCCGTGCATGACATGCAGAAGCGCCGAGATCAGCCGCAGGTCGGTGGCGACCGGCGATTGGGTGGCGAGCATCGTGATCAGCTCTTGGTGCACCTCCAAATAGCGACCGTCGAGGCGATCATCATCGGCGATCACCAGCTCGGCCAGCTCGATGTCCGCGTGCTGGGTCGCCTCCAGGGTGCGGTCGAGCACGGTGACGACCATGTCGAGGCCCTCTAGGCCCCGCTGCTCGAGGTTGGCGAGGTCTTCGCGGTACTGGACTCGCGTCTTTTCGTGCATCAGCCGAACTTCCCGGTCACGTACTGCTCTGTGCGGTCGTCGTCGGGGTTGGTGAACATCTTCTCGGTCTGACCGACCTCGACCATCTCGCCGTTGAGCATGAAGGCGGTCGTGTCGGCGACCCGCGCCGCCTGCTGCATGTTGTGGGTGACGATCACGATCGTCACCCGCTCGCGGAGCTGGGAGATCAGCTCCTCGATCCGCAGCGTCCCCACCGGGTCGAGCGCCGAGCACGGCTCGTCCATCAGCAACACCTCGGGGTCGACCGCGAGCGCCCTCGCGATGCAGAGCCGCTGCTGCTGGCCGCCCGACAGCCCGTCGCCGGCGTTGTTGAGGCGGTCCTTCACCTCGTCCCACAGGCCGGCGCTCTGGAGCGCGTCCTGCGCCCGCTCCTTCATCTCACTGCGCGGGGCGCCGGTGAGACGCAGGCCCGCGGTGACGTTGTCGACGATCGACATGGTCGGGAACGGATTGGGCTTTTGGAACACCATTCCGATCGAGCGCCGCACGGCAACGACGTCGATCGCGGAGTTGTAGAGGTCGATCTGGTCGAGCACCACCTTGCCCTCGGCCCGCGCACTCGGAATCTCCTCGTGCATTCGGTTGATGCAGCGCACCATGGTCGACTTTCCGCAGCCCGACGGCCCGATGATCGCGGTCACCTCGTTGGGATCGAAGACGAGGTCGACGCCACGGACCGCGTGGTTGCTGCCGTAGTAGGCGTGCAGGCCCTCGAGGCGCACCGTGCCGACGTCGCGATGGGTCCTGCCACGCGTGGCTTTGGCCTGGCCCTCGGCTACGGCAATCGTGGGTCGCGGCGAGCTGGCGGGCTCCGCCCGGGGTTCGCGTTGTGGCTCGGTCATCGGCGACTCACTCACTTTCTCGGCAGGATTCATCGTAGGGCTCCTTGGAAGCGGGTAGCTGGGTAGGCGAGGGTCATCCTTCGAGCCTCTGGCGCGAGCGCGCGTAGAAGGCGCGCGCGATGACGTTGAGGACGAGGACGAAGGCGATCAGGACCAACGCTGCGGCCCAAGCCTGGGTGTGGCTCTCGGGGCTGGGTGACTCAGATGACTGGAAGATGAACAGCGGGATCGATGCCAGCCCCTGGGAGGGATCGGTGATGACGCCCGGAGCGAAGAGAAACGACGTCAATATCAGCGGTGCCGTCTCCCCCGCCACCCGCGCGATCGCAAGCAGCGAACCGGTCAGCAGTCCCCCTGCCGCGGTTGGCAGCGTCACTCGCAGGGTCGTCCGCCAGCGCGTCACTCCGAGCGCGTAGGCCGCTTCCTTGAGAGTCTCGGGGACGAGCGCCAGCACCTCCTGCGCGGTGCGGGCGACGATCGGCAGCATGATGATCGCCAGCGCCACCGCTCCCGCTGTGCCACTCCCGTGGCCCTGGGGGATGACGATCAGGCCGACGACGAAGATCCCGGTAATGATCGTCGGCACCCCGTTGAGGATGTCGAGCGCGAACCGAACCACGTGGGCGACTCGCTGCTCCGCGAACTCGCTGGTGTAGATCGCGACGAGCAGACCGATCGGCACGGCCATCAGAGTGGCCAGCCCGACCATGATCCCGGTCCCCACTATCGCGTTGGCGATCCCTCCCCCGCTGGCGCCGAAGAGCGGCGTGGACTTGGTGAAGAAGCCGAGGTTGAGTGCCCCTACCCCCTTCCTAAAGACGGAAAAAACGACAATCAGCAGTACCGCAACTGCGAGAAGGGCGGCGACGGTCGATGAGATCTCGACGACCCGATTGACACGCCTGCGGCGGCGCAGGTTTCCCCTCGCAGCAAACAGTGGGTGAGTTGGGGGGGTCGCGCTCACAGCGCCTGCGCCTCGGTCGCGCCGGCCTCGATGTCGGGCGCCGGTGCGACGTCCTTCAGCCCACCGCGCTGGACGATGATCCGGGCGATCACGTTAGCGGCGATCGCGAAGACCAGGAGGATCACGCCAAGGTATGCCAGCGATGCCTTCTGAAGCGCATCCGGAGCTCCCTGGTACTGGGAGGCGATCCGTGCCGCCAGCGTGTCGCCGGTGTGGAACAGGGAGACGTGAATCCCTGTGGCCCCGCCGATTACCTGGGCAACCGCGATCGCCTCGCCGATCGCCCTGCTGAGACCGAGGATCACCGCGCCGATGATCCCTGCCCGCGAATATGGAAGCACCACGTGCCGGACCATCTCCCAGCGGGTGGCCCCGATGGCGTAGGCGCCTTCCTTGAGCTCGCCGGGCACCGTCTCGAATACCTCCCGCGTGACGCTGGTGATGATCGGCGTCGCCATGATCGTGAGGATGAAGGCGGCGGTCAGAATGCCGAAGGCCGAAGGGTCGCCGCTGAACAGAGGGATGAATCCGAGCACGCTCTTCAGCGCCGGCTCGATCGTGTCGTGCATGAACGGTCCGAGCACGAGGATCCCCCAGAGGCCGAGGATCACGCTCGGGACCGCCGCAAGCATGTCGACCAGGGTCGCCACCGGGCGTGCGAGGCCGCGGGGAGCGAGCTCGGTCAGGTAGATGGCGATCGCGATCGAGAGCGGGCCGGCGATCAGAACCGCGATCGCCGACGTGATCACGGTTCCGTAGAGGAAGGAGGCTGCCCCGAAACGGCTCGCGACCGGGTTCCAATCGTTGGTGGTGACGAATCCGAGGCCGAACTTGGTGATCGCCGGCCAGGCGAGGTGGAAGACCTCGTAGATGATTCCCCCGATCACCGCGACGGCCAGCAGGGCCGCGAGGGCGGAAAGCCACTTCAGCAGCGGGTCCCCGATCCGGTCGGCCAGGTTGCGTTTGCCCCTAAGGACGGCCGGCTGGGCGCTGGGGAGGCTGGTGGCTTCCATCAAATGGTTGCTAGTTGCTAGTTGCTCGCGGTGAGGGTTGCCGCCTCGAGGAGAGCCCGGGACCCGGGGGGCGGGTCGCCCCCGGGTCCCAAAGCCATCCGCAACCTAGCTACCGATCTTCGTGATCGCCTTCTTGTCCGCCGCCACGACCTGGGAGGGAAGCGGGGCGAAGTCGAGATCGGGACCAAACGCCTGTCCCGGTCCGATCGCGTAGGTGATGAACTTCTTCAGCTCATCGGCCTTATCCGACTTCAACGGCACGATGATGTACGTGTAGGTGGAGATCGGATAGGCGTCCTTGGCCGAGGCCGGCAGGTTGATCAGCGGGATCGAGTTGTCGCTCTGGATCTTGCTGACCGCCGCCGCCGCGGCCTTGACGCTGTCGACACCCGGCACCGGGAAGTTCCCGGCCGAGTTCTGGACCTCCGCGCTGTTGAGACTGTTGGACAGCACGTACGCCAGGCCGAGGTAGCCGATCGAGCCGTCGGTCTGCGATATCGCAGCCGCGACGCCGTCGTTCTTCTCGGCGCCGGTCCCGGTCGGGAACTTGACCTGGGTCGAGACCCCGACCTTCGACTTGAACTCCGGGCTTACGCTCGACAGGTAGTTGGTGAACGCGTAGGTGTCACCACTGCCGTCGCTGCGGTAGACCGGGGTGATCTTGGTCGAGGGCAGGCTCACGCCGGAGTTCAACTTGGCGATCGCCGGATCGTTCCATGTCGTGATCTTGCCGAGGAAGATGTCGGCCAGAACCGGGCCGCTCAGCTTCAGGTGATCCGAAACGCCACTGATGTTGTACGAAGGCACGGTTCCGCTCAGCGCCCAGGGAATCTGCTCGACGCCCTTGGCAGCGTTGAACTGGTCGGACGTCAACGGCGCGTCGCTGGCGCCGAAGTCGACCGTTCGATTCGTGATTGAGTCGATCCCGCCGCCGCTGCCGATCGCGCCGTATGTGACCGTGATCCCGGACTTGTCTGAGAAGTCGGGCTGCCATTTCGAGACCAGCGGTGCGACCAGGGTGCTGCCGGCGCCAACCAGCGGGCCGGACGAGGAGCCCGTTGAACTGGAGTTATCGCTCGAACTGCTGCCGCACGCGGCGACAGCGATTGAGAGGGTCAGCGCAAGTGCGATGACGCTGAGCAGTTTCTTGGTCACGTAGTTCTCCTTTATTTGAACCGACTTGGCCTTTGCCGCGCCAGCCTCTCAGCGACGCCAGGGCAGCTTGTTACGCGGCTGTAGCGGCGTTGTAAAAAGGATGTGAAAGGGACAATTGCGGCGCCTGCGGCCCTCACATGCGTCTAGGCGCCGTCGGGCGAGAACCGATAGCCGATCCCGGTGTGCGTGTGGATCAGCGTCAACTCCGGAAGCGCATCTCCCAGCTTCGACCGCAGCCGGCTCACGTAAACGTCCAAGGAACGGTCCGAGCGCCGCGGCGGGCGTCCCCAGACCGCCTCGTAAAGCTCCTCGCGGCTCATGATCCGCTCCGCGTGGGAGGCCAGCTCGGTGAGCAGCTGCAGCTCTCGCAGCGTCAAGCTCAGCGGGCGACCGTCGACAAGGGCAGCGTGCTCATCGGGGCGGATCTCCAACCTGCCCGCCCGGTAGCGCTGGGTGCGGCCCTTGTCCTCGTACATGCACGGGGAGCATCGACGCCCGGCGCCGGCGCCCGGTTACGCCGCTGTAAACGAGTCGTGAACGCGTTGTGAATCCCGATCTCGGCGGCGGTAGGAGGCGCAGCTGCTGTGCGCGTACTTGCCGTGCCAGGCACGAACGCGATCCTGGCGCGACTTGATCGATGCGCCGCAAACGGCGCAGGTGCCCATCGCTTCGGCCCGAGTCCCCAGCCACCGCATCGCCTGTCGAATCGCCCGCTCGATCATCCGTTCGAGCCTAGGAGCTTCGCCTTACGGCTTTGTATTCGTGCTGTAAAGCGTCGCTAAAAGCGTCAGACGGCCGGCCCGGCCGAGGGTGTCGCCGCCTCCTCCGGATGCACCGCGTTCTCCTCCGGGCCCGGTTCGCCGACCTCCACCAACATCTCGGGGTCGAAGCGGTAGCCGATCCCGAAGTGCGTGTGAATGTAGCGCCAGCTCGACGAGCCGCGCTCGAGCTTCTGGCGCAGCTTGCGCACGAAGACGTCGACGGAGCGATCGCCGTGGGCCATCGAGTAGCCCCAAACCCGCTGGTAGATCGCTTCCCTCTCCAGCACGTTGTCCTTTGCCTCCGCGAGCAGGTGCAGGAGCTCGAACTCGCGCCGGGTCAACTCGAGGCTGCGGCCGCTGACGAACGCCTGAAATTGGTCCGGGCGAATCTCCAGCTCGCCTGCGATCAAAGGTCCCACGTCGGACCGCACCCGGCTGCGGCGCCGGCGGCGCACCACAGCCTCGAGGCGGGCGATCACCTCCTCCGGATGACATGGCTTCCCGACCCAGTCGTCGGCGCCAAGCCGCAACGCCCGCACCCGCTGGGCGACCGTCGACTGCCCTGTGCAGACGACGACGCCAAGCTCCGGGAGCATCCCGCAGATCCGCTCCAGGTAGTCCCAGGCTTCGGGGCCCAGAACCGCCATGTCGATCACGACGGCGTTCAGCTTCATCGCCACCAGCTCGTCCGGCGAAACCGGCGTCGAGAGAACGCGATGGTTCCAGCCGGCGACCTCGAGGCGCTTCGCGAGCACCTTGATGAAACCGCTATCGGTGTCGATCACCGCGAGCCGATTCGTCTGTGGCTGTGTGGTCATGTCAGCGGGCCGTTGGACGAGCGCTGGGCCTCAAGTCGGCATGATTGTAGGGGTCCCGCCTGCGGCAACACCCCGAAAACCCCTGCGTTAACCGGTCTTTCACACGGTTATTGGGAGTTTCCGGCCGAACTCTTACAGCTCAGCTTCTCGGGAATTTCACATCGGCCGCGTATGCAACTGCACAATGGCGGCGATTCACGAGATTCCTCTCTCATCGGATGCGCGCGGCCCACTCCCTGCCCCGGGCCGCGCGCTCTCCTTTGTGGCCGCAACGAACTCGCTCAGCAGCTCGGTGAAGCGGTCCGGCGCCTGGATGTGTGGGGCGTGGCCGATCCCCTCCCAGCGAGTGATCCGAGCGGCGGGGATCAGATCCCGGAAGCGGTCCTCGTGGGACTCAGGCATCCAGTCGTGGTCCTCGGAGCCGCGCAGGATCCAGACCGGGCAGGCGATGCGCTCGTAACGATCGACGTCAGTGGCGGGAGCGCGGGGGTCACTGTGGCCGATCAGGTCGACGAAGCCCCGAACCTGCTTGCGCGGGTCGGCGATCGCGTGACCGGCCTCGCGCTCCAGCGTCTCGTCGTCCACATCCCGGCCGGCGAACTCCCGCAGGGCCTTTCGAGCCTGGGCGCGGAACAGGCGCGGCGTTGCGGTCCACTCCAGCAAGCGCCGTGTGGGACCAAAGCGCGCCAGGCGCATCGGGGGCGCGAGCTTCGGGCGCCCCAACGCGGTGGGCGATTCGAGCAGCAGTCCGCGCAGCCGATCGGGTCGTTGCCACGCGACTCGCAGCAACGGCGCGCACCCCATCGAGTGGCCGACGCCGGCGAAGCGATTGATGCCCAGCTCGTCGGCGACCTCGACCAGCTGACGTGCGAGGTCCTCGTAGGTCAGCGGCCGTCGTGGGCCGTGCAGCTCGGTGTAGCCATTGCCGAGCAGGTCGAATGCGACTCCACCCACGCCCTCCGGGAGGGCGCTCAGGAACGGCCCCCAGGTGCGCGCGGAACTTGTGATGCCGTGCAGGAATAGGACCGGGTCGCGCTCGCCGGGGCGCTCGAGCACGCGCACCCGCGCCGACGGCGTCTCGACGAACCGCTCCTCTACCGCCGCCGCCATTGCGAACAGCGTATTTCCCGGGGCGATCTAGAGAGAGCCAGCACGACGGGTACCCTGCCGAGGTGGATTACGACCTGTTCAAGGCGATCAATGGGCTGAGCGGAAACTCCTTCGCCGACTCTGTGGTCAAGTTCTTCGCCACCGACATGGTGGTCGTGTTGGTCGCACTGGTGGCGTTGACATTCCTCATACCGTGGCCGCGGCTCCGCTGGGAGCGCCGCAGTGGCGCGGTGTTGGCCACCGCCTCCGCCGGGCTGGCGCTGTTGATCAGCCAGCCGATCGGGCACCTCGTCGATCGCACCCGACCGTTCCTTGCGCATCCGGCGCATGCCCACCTGCTGATATCGCAGTCCCATGATCCGTCATTCCCAAGCGACCACGCCACCGGCGCGTTCGCCCTCGCCTTCGGCATCTGGCTATACGACCGAACATTTGGCGCGATCTTCCTCGTTCTGGCCGCGATCGTTGCCTTCGCGCGCGTCTACGTCGGGACCCACTATCCCGGCGACGTCCTGGGTGGGGCGCTGCTCGGAATCGCGGTCGCCAGCGCCCTCTACCTGGTCCCCCCCATCCGGAGCTTGCTCGAGGCCGTCGCCCGCCGTGCCGGCGAGGTCTGGGATTGGGTCCTCAGTCGCTTTTCACGCACCAAGGCCGCTTGAGCGCGAACTCTCCGCTGAGACGATTGGCGAACCGGCCGTTCGTTAGAGTTCGATACGTGAGGTCGCTGCGCCTGATCGCCGTCCTCGCGGGGCTGACGGCCCTGCTTCTGGCGCTCGCGCCCACCGCGATGGCGGCCGACGGGGTCGGACTCGCCGGACGGGTCGGCGACAAGACGATCACGCTCGTCTGCTTCGGCGTGATCGCCTTCTTCCCGATCCTGGTGATTACGCTCTCGATCATCCAGGGCAAGCTCGAAGCCCGCAAGGATCGCCGGCGGTACGACCTCGAGCGCCTCAGCTAGGCAACCTGAACCCGCTCAGCAGCCGCTTCTCGCTCTCTCCCTTCACCTCGGCGATCACCTCGACCTGCCCCTCCAGGGGCGTGCCCCGCAGCTTGGTCGCCAACAGGTCGTCGACCTGGAAGATGCCGGCCGAGTTGTTCATCTCGATCTCGACCCGCACCGGGCGCTCCTCTCCGGCCGAGATGCGCACCTCGTCGATCGCGGCGGCGGAGATCGAGTGGATGCCCTCCTGGCCGGCCTCGATCGGCAGCCGGGACCGACCCTGGGCCAGGTCGAGCCCGTCGCCGACCCGGACCACGCCGGCCTCGACCGTGTACGGCTCGCCGCGCCGCCGGTGGCCGATGATCGCGTGCAGCGCCTCGGCGATCACGACACTGCGCGCCGGCTCCTTGTAGACGCCGTCGAGCAGCCGCTGCAGCGCTCCCTGGGCGAGGAAGAGGCTGTAGGCCTCGTGGTCGGCGCGGTGGATCGACATTCCGACGTCGTGAAACAGCGACCCCGCCGCCACCACCACCTCAGCGTCGCGCTGGCCCATCCCGTGATCGCTGACCATCGCCGGCTCGACCCCGGCCTTGGCGAGCAGCCGCAGCAGGCGCAACGACACGTTGAGCACGATCTGGACGTGAACCCAGGAGTGATCCGACATGCCAAGGCGCTCGGATTGGACCTGGGCCATGTACCACCAGGCCCGCACCTGGTCGTCGCCGTTGACCGCTTCCAGGAAGGCCTCGAGCTTGCGGTTGCCGCGCGTCGGGACGCGTACCCGCGCCTCCGCGACCGCCTCCGCCGGGGGTTTGCGGGCTGGCCCAGCCGCCTCGGGAGCCGGTACACGCTCCTCATTCGCGGACGGTTGTTCGGCTCGATCCGGCGTGCTGCTCATTCTTGCCGCATCGTCCCAGATGTTCCGGCCGCCGCCCGCAAGGTGCTCAGGCGCGGCGCACGATTATCCGCCGCCGCCGGGTCTAGCCTGCGCGCCAGCCGGACCAGTTCCCATGCCCGATATGCAGAACTGCCCACAGACCGGACTCTCCGTACCCGAGTGCTCCTGCCCGAACTGTCTGGAGCGCCAGCTCGATACGTTCGCCCCGGAGCAATTTCGGGTTCGGAGGATCGGCCCCCAGGCGCATCAGTCTCCGATGACCTTGATCACCAGGCGCTTCGGCCGGCGCCCGTCGAACTCGGCGTAGAAGACCTGCTGCCAGGGCCCTAGGTCGAGCTTCCCCTCGGTGATGGGCAGGATCGCCTGCTGGTGGACGAGGAGGTTCTTCAGGTGGGCGTCGCCATTGTCCTCGCCGCCGCGGTGGTGGCGGTAGTCGCCGCCGTCGGGGAGAAGCTCTTCGGCCACCTCGTTTACTGGGGGCTTCCAGCTCGGCGGCGCCAGCTTGTCGAGCCATTCGAGGGCGTCCTCCTGGATACCGGGCTCGTCGTCGTTGACCCACACTCCGGCCGTGATGTGCATCGCGGAGACCAGCGCCATGCCCTCCTCGACTCCGGACTCGTCGACGGTCGCCTGCACGTCCTCGGTGATCCTGATCCACTCGCGCCGCTGCTCGGTGTTGAAGGTTCGGTAGGCGGTGTGGGATTTCATCTCGCTCCTCGTAGGCGTTGGGGAACCAGGCCGGGATACCATCATCCCGCGATGGCGGGCCTGCTCTCGATCGAACGCCGCGACGAAGTGGCGCTGGTCACCCTGCAGCGCCCGGAGAAGCGCAATGCGCTTTCGATCGACCTACGGGTCGAGCTGAGCGAGGCCTTCGAGCACCTCGGCGAGGACGACGGCGTCGGCTGCATCGTGCTGACCGGCGCCGGATCGGCCTTCTGCGCCGGAATGGACGTGACCCAATTCGGCGGCGACCGCGACCACAAACAGCGCCTGGTCGATACCTCTAGCACCGCCTTTGAGGCGGTCGGTTCCAGCCGACGCCCGGTGGTCGCCGCGGTGAACGGCCCAGCGCTGGCCGGGGGTTTCGCGCTGGCGCTTCTGTGCGACATCCGGATCGCCGCCGAGCCGGCCAGCTTCGGATTCCCCGAGCTTCCGCGCGGCATCCCGCCCTCCTACGCCTCGGCGCGGGCGGCGATGGGCCCGGCGCTGGCGGCCGAGATCACCCTCACCGGTCGGGTGTTCGACGCCGCCGAGGCTCTGCGGCTGGGCGTGGTGAACGAGGTCGTGCCGGAAGGTGAATCGGTCGAGCGAGCGCTCGAGCTCGCCACCGACATCGCCGCGATGCCGCGGCAGGCGACCCTGGAGACCAAACGCCGCATTCTCCTCGACCGCGAGCGCGACTTCGGCCCGCTGTTCGAGGAGGAGGCGCGCCTCTTCCGCGAGACGCTTCTCTCAGATCCCGACGACGCGGCCTGACTAGAACCAGCTGAGCTGGAGCGGCTTCGGGCGATCCTCGAGCCGGTGCAGGAACGGCGTCGGATTGAGCACCGGCCCATAGGGATCGCGCCCCGCCCGCAGCTCGAAGTGGAGGTGATCACCCCAGCAGGACCCGGTGCAGCCGACCCTGCCGACCCTCTGGCCCGCCTGCAGGTGCTGGCCCTGCTGTGCGAGCGCCGGTGCCAGCATGTGGAAGTAGTTGTAGGTGCGATCGGCGACCGCGTCGTAGAGCGAGATGTAGTTGCCGCGGCCGCCGTCATTGCCGGTTTCGAGTACGACCGAGTCGGCGACCGCGACCAGCGGCGTACCCGCCGCAACGAGCAGATCCTGGCCCTCGTGGCCGCGGCCGGCGTCGAGCCCGTCGCCGTACTCGGGCCGCGCCCGCATCGGGAAGACAAGACGGGGCGCCGGGATCACGTGACGTACCGGCTTCGCGATGACGGTGGAATCAGGTTCGGGCGCGGTCGACCCGCCCGCGAGGGTGCTCGCAGAGAACGTCATCGCCAACACAGCCGCAACCGCGGCTGCTCTATATCCGACCTTCACGCGACCTCCAGGGAAGGCTTTGCCGTCCTGCAGATCAACACAGAAGGCCGCCGAGACTGCACGATCGCTTCCAACCCGCTCCCCCTAGCCGCAGATCGGCCAGGGGCTCGAGCCGCTGCGCGAGTAGAGCAGCGCCGCGCGATAGTCCTGCTCGGCCTCCGACGCCTTGGCGGGATCGCCGTGGCCGCCGACCGACGCCCAGGTGCCGTAGTCGAACTGGTACTCGCCGCGGTATGTGCCGCCCGACGAGACCGCGTGCGGATTGCCGCCCGATTCGCAGGCCGCGATCGCGTTCAGGGTCGACAGCGAGACGCCGCCGGGCAGATGCGCAAACGCCTGCTTGTGCTTGCGACGCTTCTCGGCTCTGATCGCCTTCACCTGCACCTGGATCGTCCTGTCCAGCTGCCTGGCCGGGCGGATCAGCAGGCCAGCGCCGGCCGACCGCAGCTGGGTCGCTTGGCGGGGCTTGGCGCCGGCATGGGCCGCTTCGCCCGAACCATTGGCAGCGACGGCGAGCGCCGGGAATGTGATTCCGATTGCGACCGCGAGCGCGGCCGGGTAACGCCAACTGTTGAACAACAAGGGAAAACCACCTCCGTTTGTGTGTCAATGCCCGGTCGGGCACGCCTCTTGTGGCGTGCCGCGGCCGCATTGGCTCCCGGCAACCGCGCGTGCGGGTGCAGGAGAAGAGCGACTGTCCGGACTTCGCCTCGGCGGATTTCTCCATGGAGCGCCCCCCAATAGGCGCTTGCCGAGGTCCTGTTCCGTGTAGGACGCGGCAGGGTGGCATCCGTGCCCGACCGCTTGTGTGATCCTCGTCACAGCGGCGATGGAGAACGAGGCATCTGCAACTAGCTCAGGCGTGAGGCGCGAGCCGGAGTGAAACCGAGCCTGCAGCTGATCCGCGGCGCATGCCCGAGGAGCGCCGCCTACGGCACCGCCGTCTCAGGCGCAATCCTGCAGCAGGTGGCGGCGGGCGACCTTCCCGAAACGGCCCGTCTCGGGAGGCCAGGCCGCCTCGTCACATTCGGTCGCCGTGACGCGGTCAGCGCCGGCTACCCGGCAGCAGTCGATGCTGCCCGGTCGGCCGGATATGACGTGGTGGAGCGAATCGCCGGAGGGCGCGCCGCCGCCTACAACGGCCAAGCGCTCAACCTCTCCCGTGCCCACCGCGACCCCAGCCCCGCCGGCGCCACGCGAGCGCGATTCGCCGAGATGGCCGAGCTGCTGCGCGCGACCCTGGTCGATCTCGGTGTTGACGCCCGGATCGGCGAGGTAGCGGGCGAGTATTGCCCGGGCGCGTTCAGCGTCAATGCGGGCGGGCGGGTGAAGCTGGCGGGAATCGGCCAGCGACTGATCAAGGGCGGGGCGCACGTCGGCTGCGTGATCGTCGTCGGCGACAACGACGGGCTGCGCGAGGTGCTGGTCCCGGTCTATGAGGCCCTAGGCGTCGACTGGGAGCCGGCGACCGTGGGCAGCGTCGAAGACGAGATTCCAGGCACGACCCCCGCCAAGGTCGAGGAGGCGATCCTGACCGCGCTCGCGGAGCGATTCGAGATCGAGGAAGTGAAGCTGGACCCGGCGACGCTGGCGCTCGCCGATCAGCTCGAGCAGCGCCACCAAGTCGCCGACTGATGTCGACTGCCTCGCGGCCAACCCAATTGCCATGATCACGGCGTGGAGTCGACCACGCCCAAGCCCCGTGCCCGGGAGGAACGGGAGCCGGCGACGGTGGCCGCGGAGGAGGAGCGGGTCCGCAACGGCGGCCTCCCCGAATCGATGATGGCCGGATAGCAGTGGGCGCCGACCGGCATCGGCCCGACGACCACACGGTCACGGTGTGGAGGATCAAGCTCGATCCCGACGATCGCACCGCCGAGGCTCTGAGGGGCCATCTCGCCCCGGACGAGCTCGAGCGGCTGGCGCGCCTGAACCGATCCGAGGTCGGGCGGCGATGGCTGGCGAGCCGCGGGGCACTGCGCGAAATCCTCGCCGCCGAGTTGGGGACCTCTCCGCCAGCGGTTCGCCTCGAGCTTGGCCCACACGGCCGGCCGGGCTTCGATCCCGACGCCCACCAGACGAACCTCGACTTCAACCTCTCCCACTCCGGCGACGTCGCCCTGATGGCGACCGGCCGCGGCCTGCGGGTGGGGGTCGACGTCGAGCGGCTGCGGCGCGGCCGCGACCCGTTGCGGGTCGCCAATCGCTATTTTTCCGCGGCCGAGGTCGAAGCGGTTCGCGCCTTTCCACAGGCTGAGCGCCCGGCGGCCTTCCTTCGCTACTGGACCGCCAAGGAGGCGCTGGCGAAGGGGCTCGGGCTCGGGCTGCAGGTCCCGATCGGCGAGCTCGAGCTCGCCGCGCAGCCGGGCGGGACGATGGTGCCCGTCCGCCTGGCCTCAGACTGGCGCCTGGTCGAGCTGACCGACCTGCCGAGTGGCTATTGCGGCGCGCTGGCGGTCGACGACGGCGCGGCGCGCATCGTGATCCGTGACTGGCCGCTCAGCGCTGCTGCTTCTTGAGCGCGACGAGGACCTCGCGCGTGCAACGCTCCGCCGACCCGACCGCCCCTTCCAGAAAGCCCTGGTAGGCGACCGAGGTGTGCTCGCCGGCGAAGTGCAGACCGCCCTCCTAGCGTGCGATCACGCCCGAGTAGCGAATCGTCTGACCGGGCAGGAATGCGGCGTAGGAGCCGTGCACCCACGGATCGGCGGCCCAGTGGTCGAGCCAGCCGCGGCCGGTGAAGTCGTCGCTGATCCCGGGGACGACGCGCTCCAGCGACGCGAGCGTGTCGCGCACGACCGGCTCGGGCGCGGGGCCGTGTGCCTGGTTGCCGGGATAGCTGGCGCCGAGCGCACCGCCCGAATAGACGGTGATCAACCCATCGCGGCCAGGCTGGGTAAGGGAGGTGTCCCAGGTATCGAGGAAGGGCGGCCAATCGGTATTCAGCTCACCGTTCCAGCGCTGGAAGTGTCCCGGTCGTTGGGTGAACTGCATCAACAGCTTCGAATTGGTCCCCATGCCGAGCTTCTGGATGCACTCGAGCTTGATCGGGCTCAAGCCGGAGCGATCGAGGTCCACGTCGCGCAAGGTCGTGAACGGCGCGGTGAGCACAACCTGGCTCGCCACCACGTCACCGCGCAAGCCGCCGAAGCGCATCGCGTAGGTGCCGTCTGGCCGACGCCACAGCGCCTGCAGCGGCGCGTCCAGCCTCACGGCGGCTTCGGGCAGCCGCTCGACGATCCCGCGCGGTACCCGGTCGTTGCCGCCGTGCACGTGGTATCGCTCGTCCGATCCGTCGCTCGTGGTTGGGTTGTTCCCGGGCGCCGAGAGGACATAGAAGAGGTTGGTGGCGCTCAGTTGGGTCGGGTCGCCACCGAACTCATTGGCCATGTAGTCGCGCATCTCCTGTCCCAGCAGCGAATCGCCGCCCCCTGGCACATTGCGTTCGAGCCATTGGCTGACCGTTGTGTCATCGAACCGGTGGGCGGTGCGATTCGCGTAACCGTCGCTGAAGTAGCCGCTGCGCCGGGCCTCAGCATGCAGGCGGCGGCGCAGCTGGCGGTATTTGCGAAAGACGACATCCTCGTCGCGCAGCGATCCGTCCAGGTAGAGCCGGGAGTAACGCCCCGATCTGCGCTTCGCCCAGGCGACGCGGTCCTCCAAGCGCAGACCCAGCTCGCGCACCAGCGCCCGCATTCCAACGTGGTCGGAGTCGATGAACTCTCCCCCATGCTCGGCGACCTGGCCGTCGGCGAACTCGCGCGCGGTCCAGCAGCGTCCCCCGACGCGGTCCGGCCGGGCCTCGTAGACGCTCGCGGCGACGCCGTGCTGATGAAGCCGGTAGGCACAGGTCAGGCCGGCCAATCCGGCGCCAACCACGACGACCCCCGGCCACTGCCGCCGCTTGTCGCTCGCCGATCCAACGGACCCGCCGAATGCGCCCAACGGCCCGGCGACAAGCGCCGCCCCGCCAAGAGCCGCGCTGCGAGCCAGGAACTGACGCCGCGACAGCGGTCGCTCTCTCAGCCCACCGTCGCCAAACGGCTGCATCGGCCCAGGATATGACGCCCAATGCCAGGGCAAGACTTCGCTTGCAAGGTTGGCAATCTGCCGATTGATGGAGACGGCGGGAGCGACTTCGCCGAATCTGTGCCTAGCGGATCGAAGATGCGACCACAGTGCGACCGGTTGCCGACATGACGCCTCTCACGAGGACTTGATCGTGATGCCAACAGGGCGCGGCCGATCCGCCGGGGGAGCGCGACCGGTCGCGACTAGGAAGCTTCCCGACGCAACCTACGCAGGTCGTGCACGTTCTCTCCAAACGCCCGTTTGAGCCGCTCACGAGCAGCCACCTCGGACGGGTGCCCATATACCTCCTGAACCAGGCGACCCCCGTCAGAGTGGCCTAGCTGGACTGCCACGTCCTGAGGCGTCAGGCCGCGCTCAAGCAGCAGAGTCGCGCAGGCGTGGCGTAGCTCGTAGAACTCCAGCTTGGGGCGGCCAACGGCCGAGCGGACGGGCGCCCACCAGTAGCGAAGGCTCCCCTTGGAGAACCTTCGCCCGCGCGGAGTTGTGAAGACCCAGGGTTCCTCGATGTGTCGCGGTAGCTCGGCAAGTGCCGCGCGAGGCTTGGGCGGCAGGACGATCGTCCGCGACTTTCCGTTCTTCGGCGGCTTGATCTTGCCCATGCTGTCTACCGAGCGGCGGATATCCAGCTCGTCGCGGCGGACGTCTGACCACTCCAGGGCGAACAGTTCCCCCGGTCTGGGTCCACAGTAGCCCGCTACAAGGATCATCGCTCGCATCACTGGAGCCATCTCGAGGTCAAGCGCCTCAAGCGCCTTTTCAGCTAGGGCATCGACCTCTTGCTCCGTAAGGGCAGTCAGGTCCTTGCGGCCGCGAGGCTGCTGAAGACGGAGGCCCGAGAAGGGGTTCAGGTCCACAAGTCCGTCGCGAAGAGCATCTCCGTACATCGCCCTGACGACTCGGGCGTTGGCGTGTGGGCTGCGCTGGGCCCAGGCTCGTGCCTCTGGCCGGTCGATTGCATCGAGACGCCTCCGTCCAAACTCAGCGCGGAAGGCCTTCAGCGCATACCGATAGCTGCGCTGGGTCGCGGCGGACGGGCGCGCGTAGTCGCGAAGCCAGACGTCAGCGAACTGGTCAACGGTCATGCCCGCCCCTGGGAGGTGCGGCTTCGCCGAGGCCTCCGCTCGCTTCGCCTGGCGCTTCGTCGCAAAGGTGCCGACCCATTCCCAGGCCCCGCCCCTCCAGACCTTTGCCACCCAGCCATCCCCGCGCCTAAAGACGGTCACGATCCTTCCTCCAACCAGCGCTCGACCTCCGAGAGCCGGAATCTACGCCGCCTGCCAAAGACGTGCGAGGGCATGCCCTCGGCGACCCGGTAATCCACCCACCGTGCCGAGAAGCCGAGGTGGGCGGCTAGCTGACGTTTGTTGAGCCAGGGCTCGATCGTGAAACTGAACATCGCCGTCGCCTCAGACGAGCCGACCGTCCGTGCTCGCCGTACCGACTCTGCAGCCTCGTCCGCTGGCGGATATGCCACGTCAACCTCTCCTTTCGAATGAGATCTCATCCTCTCTGTCCGCAAAAACCCACGACTGCCTCACGAATCTGCGCGAGCGGCCCTTCAGGTCTCCCGGCTGAGCCCGAGCCGGCGAGCCGATTGGTCGGCGGCAGTCGAGCGCGGCATGGCATCCAGGGCACGTCGGCTTTCACCCCGACATGTCCTCGAAAATGGCAGAGTGCGTCAGATTTCTTTGCTGGTGGTAGCGATGTGCGCGCCGCATAGGTCGTTGAGCCGCTGACGCCACCACCTAGCCCCCCTGCTCGGCCAGACGCCGTCGCAGATCCGCGCGCCCCTCGGCGACGCAGCGATTTACCTTCGTATACGACCAGCCGAGCCCCTGCCCGATCTCGCGATAGGAGTAGCCCATCCCGAGCAGCAGAAGCGCGCG
>JBBQBH010000007.1:0-70191 GCA_038317345.1 Solirubrobacterales bacterium | reverse complement strand
GCCGTCGCTCGCGTTGAGAGACAGTCGCGCCTGGCGCGCCAGCCACCATGCGCAGATCGCTGCGACGCAGAGCAAACTCGAGAGGCGCGACATCCTCGGCTCGTATTGCTCGGGGGCGTGGGGAGGCGACACGCCGGCGGGTAGGCGCTCGGTGAGGCTTTCGGACATGGCCGGATTGTCCATGACTGCGGTAAATGCAGTCTCAGCCACTGGCTCGATCCCGGGCGTGGGCGAAGCCGAGCCGCCTGAAGGGGCGCTGGCTCCCCCGGGGGCATTTCTTGAATTCACCTATCCCTGAGCGACCATCAGGACCAACCAGCCGAGTCAGCACCCAAGGAAGTAGCAGGAACACTCGTACGGCCTTCAGAAGCAGCAACAGGAGCCTCCCCCAAGGCGGCTCCCTCACCCCCAACCTCGAACCGCCGACACACTATGAACTCGGCAGTTCAGGTGAGGCATCGGCGCGTTTCCGCGGACATAGGTGGTGCATGGTCGGCATCACCAAGGTCCAGCGCGCCAACGCCAGATACTGGATCGAGGCGGTGGCCGAGGGCGGCGAGGACTACTACGAAAAGCCCGGCGAGGTACCCGGGGAGTGGCTGGGCGAGTTGGCCGCAGAGCTCGGCCTCGAAGGCCAGATCGACCCAGGCGCATACGCGTCGATCCTCGAGGGCCGCGATCCCACAAGCGGCGAGGAGCTCCTCCACCGACCGCCGACCCGCAGCTTCACCGACTCGCAGGGGCGTCAGCGCACCAAGGAGCCGGTGCTTGCCTTCGACGTCCGCTTTGCCGCCCCCAAGTCGGTTTCGCTGATCTACGCGCTGGGCGACGAGGAAACCCGCGAGAAGGTCCTCGGCGCCTATGACCGAGCGGTCGCCGCCGGCATCTCCTACCTGGAAGGAGAAGCCTGCTTTGTGCAGCGCGGAGCGGGCGGCAAGCTGATCGAGCCCGGGGAAGGCTTCGTGGCGATGGCCTTTCGCCACCGTATGTCAAGGGCCGGCGACCCCGCCCTTCACACCCACGTCCTCGTCCCCAACATGACCCGCGCACAGAGCGACGGGCGCTGGCTCTCGCTCGCCGCACCGAAGGGACGCTCAGCCCTTTACCAGCACGCCAAGGCCGCCGGCTATGTCTTTCAAGCCCAGCTTCGGGCCGAGCTCACCCGAGAGCTCGGCGTGCAGTGGACTCAGACCCATAACGGCTACGCCGACGTTCGGGGAATCGAGCGCCCGGTGATCGAGCACTTCTCGCAGCGCCGAGTGGAGATCATCGACGCCCTCGCCGAGCGAGGCGTATCGGGTGCCAAGGCGGCGGAGGTCGCCGCCTACCGCACCCGCGAGGCCAAGGACTACGGCGTCGATCCCGACCAAAGGCAGCTCGAGTGGGCGGCACGAGCCCAGGAGTTCGGCCTCTCGCGCGAGTCGATCGCAGAGCTCACATCAGAGCACTCGCCACGCGCGGCGCGCGGCATCTGCGACGCCGACCTCGCCGCCGCGATCAAGGGACTGGAAGAGACCCGCTCGCACTTCGACCGCCGCGACCTGATCTGCGCCCTGGCTGGAGGGCTGCAAGAGGGCGCCGAGCTTTCCTCGCTGAGCTGGGCGGCCGACCATGTCCTCGCCTCAGAGGGAGTGATCTCGCTCGGCCAGCCCGCTGATCCATCCCAGCCCGTCTACTACACCACCCCGCGCATCTGGGCCGCCGAGCAGCGCTTCGTCGAGATCGCCCGCTCCGGCCAAGACGCCGGTGCGGGCAAGGTGAGCACCAAGACCCTCGAGGCGGTCCTTGCGCGCCACCCCTACCTAGGAGCCGACCAGCGCGAGATGGTCCGCCGCCTCACCGATGGCGGCGAGCGGATCGTCCCCGTCGCCGCGCGCCCCGGCGCCGGCAAGACGACGGCGCTTGCCGCGGCAACGCAGGCCTGGGAGCAGGGCTACCCGGTGATCGGCGTCGCCACCGCCCGCACCGCGTCGGGCGAGCTGGCGGACATCGGCGTTCCGTCGACGTCGATTGCGGCGCTTCTTCGCCGGGCCGAGGACTGGCGCTCCCGAGGCATCGAGCCGCTGGCGCGCGGCACGGTGATCGTCATCGACGAGGCCTCGACCGCCTCGACCCCAGACGCCGCGGCCCTGGCCGAGCTCGTCGCGGGCTGCGACGGCAAGCTGGTGGCGATCGGCGACCCGCGCCAGATCGGCGCCGTCGGGCCGGGAGGCCTCTTCGGCCACCTAACCCACATGATTGAGCCGAGCTTGCTGACCGAGATCCGCCGCCAGCGCCACGAGGTCGACCGCCGCATCGTCGAGCTGGCCCACGAAGGACGCGGCTCTGATGCCCTCGATCTGCTGCGCGTCGAGGGGCGCCTTCAAATCGCCGACACGATCGATGAGGCGCGCCGCGCGGTGGTCCTCGATTGGTACGGCGACTACAGCTCCGGCGCCGACGCGGTGATGATCGCGCGCCGAAACCGCGACGTCTCCGAGCTAAACGCCGACGCCCGCGCCCTGCTGGTCGCTGACGGCAGGGTGGGATGCGAGGCGATTCGGATCGCCGAGCGGCCCTTTGCGGTTGGCGAGCGGGTGCTGACTCGGGTCAACAGCTCGGAGGTTTCAAATCGCGAGCGCTGGCAGATCACCGGGGTCGACGCCGACAGCCAAACCATTGAGCTGCAGCGACTCGGTGGCGACGCGCGTTCCGTGGTGCTCGGGCCCGATTACCTGCACCGCTACACGGCCGGCGGCGAGCCTGCGCTTCAGCACGCCTACGCGATGACGATCTACGGCACCCAGTCAAAGACCTTCGAGCGCACCTACGCCCTGCTTGACAGCGGCGCAAGCCAGGAGGAGTTTGTGGTCGCGGTCTCGCGGGCCCGCGAGCAGACCCGCGCCTACGGCGTCGCCTCGCTTGAGCTGACCGACCCAGAGCTCGGTCCGGGGCGGCGGGCAATAGAGGACGATCTTCACGATCTGCGCTGGGCGATCGAGCGTGACGGCTCCGATTACCCGGCCCTGGAGGTCTCGGCGCGGCGTCGAGTCGAAGCACTGGCCGAGCCACAGCTGGCGTCGCGCCGGCGCGAGCTTAGAAACATCGAGGAGGGCTACGAGCGCACAGAGCCGGGCCAAGAGCGGCGCGAGATCCTCGACCGCCAGATAAAGCGCGCGCAGGAGACGCTTCAGATGCTGAGCGGCGAGCGCGAAGCGATCGAGGGGCTGCGAAAGCCCGACCCGGGTCAGCTGGCGCGGCTTAAGAGCCGCGAGGCAAGCGCTGCGCAGGCTCTGGAGCGCCTGCAAAGCGACCGGGCCGAGGTGGGGGAGACCCGCACACAGACGCGCCCTGCGGCGCTCAGCTCCGAACAGCAACTTGAGCTTTGCCTGATCGAGGAGCGGATGGGCGATCTTTGTCGCCGCCACATCGCCGCCGAGCGCCTGCAGCGCTCGCAGTTCGTGCGCGAGGCGCTGGGCGAGCGCCCCACCGACGCTCGAAAGCTTGAGGCCTGGAACGAGGGCGCGGAGACGATCCACTCCTATCGGCAGCGAAACGGAGTCCGCGATCCGAGGCGCGCCCTCGGTGTCCAGCCCAAAGAACCCTCGGCGCGCGCCGACCACGCGCGCGCACAGCAAGCGATCCGCCAAGCGCAGCGCCGCCTCGAGCTGGGACGCCAGCTGGGGATGGAGCGCAGCATCGGGATCGAGCGGGGCATCTCGATCGGGCGCTGAGCCGCGCCCGCTCACGCCCTTGGCACGCCCGCACCGCGCGACCAGATCGCGGCCGGGGCCACGAAAAGCGAGGCAATCGGGCCCGTGCACGGACAGTGGGGTTGGAGGAGCGTTTTTCTGCCTCAGACGGCGTGCAATGGGACGCAATTGCCTCCACTAACGACAAGAGGAGTAGATGGACGGTCAATCGGAGGCGATCCGAACTACGAGGATGCGACACGCATCTCGATCCCCGGAGCGAGAGAGGGTGATGAGCGAACAGCTGCTTACCGTGGACCAGGTCGCCGAGCTCCTTCAGGTAAAGAGGTCCTGGGTCTATGCGGAGACCCGCGCTGACAGGATCCCCCACGTGCGCCTGGGCAGGTACGTGCGCTATCGGCTCGATGCGATCGAGCGGTGGATGCACGACATCGAGGAGGGCGTCCATCCCGCCCTCGCGGGGCGCCGGGAGGGCGAGAATGGCAACGGAAATTCCTTGAATGGATGACGCAGCTCGGAAAGGAACAGGCAATGGCGCGACGCGGTTACGGCTCAGGGCGGCTGATCGTCCGACGCGACAAGGCTGGTCGCGAGTCCTGGTATGGCTCTTGGTGGGCCGGTGGCCGGCGGGTCAAACGGAAGCTCGGGCCCAAGCGCCCCCAGGGTCGCCGCGACGGGCTCACCCGCAGCCAGGCGGAGGCGGAGCTGCGTCGCCAGATGGAGGAGGCGGTCGTGGTGGCCAGCCGCAGCGGGATCGGGCTCCAGGAGGCCGGCACCCGCTACATCACCCACCTGGAGACCGCCCTGGAGCGCAAGCCGACCACCATCCAGGACTACAGGATCATCCTCCGGCGCCATCTGGTCCCCTTCTTTGCCACGCGGCCCATCGCCAAGATCGGCGCCGACGACGTCGCCGCCTATCTACTCGTCAAGCGGCGCGAGGGCCTGGCGTCCAATACCGTTCGCAACCAGCTCAATTTCCTTCACGGCATCTTCGCCTTCGGGATCAAGCGCGGTTGGGTGTCGACCAATCCCGTCGCGCAAGTCGATCGCCCCAGAAGCGAACGCCGCCCGGAGCGCCGCATCCAGTTCCTCACCGCCACCGAGCTCGACGAGCTGATCCGCGCGGTCCCTGACGATCAGCTCGGCGCCATCGAGCGGCCGCTCTATCTAATGGCGGCGATGAGCGGGCTTCGCCAAGGAGAACTGCTGGCTCTGCGCTGGTCGGACATCGACTGGGTCGCCGGCCGCATTCGCGTCGCCGACAGCGTGACCCGCGGTTCGCTGGGCAGCCCCAAGAGCCGGCGCTCAATTCGCGCCGTGCCGATGGCCGACCGACTCGCAAGAGAGCTTGAGCGGCACTTTCAGCGCTCGGCCTTTCAGGGCGACGACGACCTCGTCTTCTGCCATCAGCTCGGGACGGTGCTCGACCCCTCGAAGCTTCGCAAGCGATTCACGCGCGCGTTGCAGCGGGCCGGGGTGCGGCGGATCCGCTTTCACGATCTGCGCCACACATTTGGTACCCAGATGGCCGCCGCTGGCGCCCCCTTGAGAGCGATCCAGGAGTGGATGGGCCACGCGGATTACTCGACCACGAGCGTCTACGCGCACTACGCCCCTGATCCCACCCACGGGGCGGCCTTCGCCGAGCGGGCGTTCGGCAGCGGCGACGCGGTCGCCGAGCCTGAGACCGCCGAGGGCGGCGACCCGGCGAGCAGCGCATCTCGCGGATAGGGACCAACCGAACTCCCGCCACGCTCTCGGCCCGCCAGGCCTCGGATCTCGACCGCATCTTTCTGCTCGGCTTGGCTGAGCGAGGGGCTCGTGACGGTGGCACGCAGGGCGTGCATTTGCTCGCCCATGCTCACCCAGCCAACCCGGAGCAGAAGCGAAGGCCACCGACCCGACACCGCAGAGCGCCGCGGAGCGATTCTGGAGCGCGTGCTGCGAACCTCCGCAGCCCAGTTGCACCGCGTCGCCAAGCTCAACTCACCGCCCGGCGAGGCCGAGGACGCCCTGCACGATGCCCTTGAGAGCTTCCTGCGCCACTTCGATCCCACGGTCGACTCCGACCCCGACTATCCCGTCAAATGGCTGACGACCACGGTGAAGCGGGCCGGCTGGGCTCGCGCGCGGCGCGCCAGCGCGCGTGCGGCTCATGAGATCGGCCCGATCATCGCGGCGGCCGATGGCGAGCCGCGCGAGCCGATTGAGCTTCTCCACGACGCCAGCGCCGACCTATCCGAGGCGACCCTTCGGAGCGAGAGCTGTCTTGAGTTTCGGGTTCACTTCGCCGAGCTGAAGCCCGATCAGCGCCGCGCCCTCAGCCTCCTGGCGATCGGACTGAGCTACGCCGAGATCCAGGCGCTGACCGGCTGGTCCCACACGAAAGTCAATCGATGCCTGAGCGAGGGACGAGCCCGCCTGCGAGAGCTGCGGCGCGATGAATGATCCCCCTGCGCTGGCGCCGGCTATCCGAGTTTGGCGCGGTCGGGAGCGATGCACCTATCTTGCACCTCAATCTGCACCGTGCTATGCTCCCCCCCAGGAGCACGAGAGATGAGCAATCGCATCTACATGACCCGTTCCGCCCTGCTCGACGAGGCGATCGACGCTGCTCGGGAAGCCGGCCTTGTCGAGGAGGAAAGAGCGCCGATCTCCCGCCGGGCTGAAGCTTGGGCGATCTATGGCTATCGCCGCTGGCTTGAGGAGCACGAGCGCGAGGAGAAGATCGCTGCCTACGAGGCGATCGGCGCCGATGATGATCATCTCGAGGCGATCCGCGCTGCCAATCAGCGCGCAATCGACGCGGGCATTCTTTGAGCTCCCCGGCCTGGGGCCACGTCTACGACTTCGTTCTTGCAGGCGCTCGCGCCGAGGCTGCCGTAGTCCTCAGCGAGGACGACTGGAACGTACGCACCCGTGACGCGGTCATCGTCCCGGTCTATCGCGAGCCAGGCACGGCGAGCGGAAACGTGCGGGTGGAACTCGACGATCAGCTCGTCGCCGACTGCACCCGCGTCCAAAACGTGTTGCATGAGTCGCTGGGCGAAGATCGCGGCGTCTGTGAGCGCAAGGCCCTAACTCGGATCCGCATCGGTGTGCGGGTCTATCTGGACATCGCCCAGTTGCTAAACGAAGCCGGACCCCGCCAACCGATCAATCCGCGCAGCGAATGGTGGCCGCGGCAGGGTCAGGTGCGCTACGCCGAGCTTGCGAACCTTTCGCAGAACAAGATGTACTGCCTGCTCAGCGACGACGATTGGAACTCGCGGCCAACGACCATTTACTCCGCAGGCGTGCGTCTGACCAGCAAGGGACGCAAGTGGCGCAGCAAGTGGGAGGTGGAGGTCCCGGGCGGGTCGGTCGTGGCGGGCCACCTGTACTCGCTGCTTCATGAGGACATCGATCCTCAGCCGCCGCGCTCGCCGCGCCCCGCTAAGCTGACACCGGACAAGCTGCGCGAGATCGCCGAGCGCCTCGTCGTATCGCTCAAGCTCGCCTAAGCATTCCCGTTCGTTGGTCCCGTGGTTCCATTCGTGGTTCCGTTTTGAGCAAAACTGAGAGCACTTAGGGGCACCTAAAACCGCTCTACAGAGCCAAATCGCGCTGAGCGCTCCTCGCGGCCACGGTCTACGAAACCGAAGGTCACAGGTTCGAATCCTGTCGGGCGCGTTCCGCTTGTCGCCTGAGGGCGCCGCGTTCTTCCCATTGCAGAGCCGAATGCGGGGAGTCGGCCCGATTCCGACGTTCCGTCCCTCTCCATGCCTATCCGGAGGTTTCCGCGACGTCGTGGTCTCATCCTGGTCTCATTTCGTGGTCTCGTGACCGCCGCTGCGAAATCGGCAGCGAGGTAGGCGCTGTTCAGCGTGCATCTTCAAAGGGTTGATAACCCCGAAGACTCACCACTGAGAACAGCGGCGCCACCAATTCGCTAACCATTTCGTTTCGCTCTTGGTGCAGCGCTCGAACCGGCCGCGTTGCGAAGCGCTCATAGCTATCCAGCGTGTATGGCGTTGGTCTTGCGATTACCGAGGGACCCGAGATCGACGCCCCGACTAGGCCCCGCAGCCCTGCAAGATGAACACCAACCTCGAGCGACCCGCCAAATCCAGCCGCGACCGAGATGTGCGCGGCAACGCCGACGAACTGACATATGGCACGGATCACACTACGTTCAAGTAGTAGTGCGCGGCCGCGATGCTCGTGCGCCAGTGGTCGTTGCCACAGGCGCAGGGCTCCGTCCGCTTTCGCCTCAAGCCGCACTTGGTGAAGGTCGTCCGGCTCTGATCCCCCGTTCAATACCCACGTGTCTGGGCCATGGCGACTCGCCCGAAACGCGTCGCTGATCGCGCGGTCGCCTTGATCTGGGTACGGGTCCACGGTCTGCGCAGCGACGCTCAGGGCGCGCACGAACTCCTCTTCGTCAGCGTTGCCTACTGCTCGGGCAACGGTTCGAGCCCCGGGGTACGGGAGAAGTCGGGATACAGCAGTCAGTGTCACGACGGGACCCTCGGGGTTCGCCGCGTCCGCAAACGGGCACGCCGCGCTCGCATCGATCAGCGTCTCGCGCTGATCACGTTCCGACACTTCCCGGCGGGCGTATAGCTCTGCTACTTCGCGCTCGTTGAGCCGACGTTTGCCAGTTGCGCCACGCCCCCAATAGACGTTCTTGCCTCCAAGCGTGACCATATGTGGGCTCCGATCCGACGCAGGCACGACCACGGCGAGGTAGCCGAGACTGGCATCCTCGGCGCTGGGAATCGAGATGGTTTCCACGACGATGGGCTCCGCGATCGCAGTCTGGGCGACAAGGTCGACACGCTCGGCAGCCCCCTCAAGGCCAATCGGAGAAAGCTGATCGGGTCGGCTCGCGTCATCCCCGGTGATCCCGTACAGGAGCAATCCCCCGTTGACGCTGAGCGCACAGATGGCCTCCGCGATCGATGCGTTATTGCCCGGCTGCGGCAGCTCCCGCTTAGCCTCGAACGCAGCACCTTCCTCCAGCAGCCGATTCTCGAGCGCCTTCTGGATATCCGCTTCGGTCTCTGGAACCCAGGTCACAAGCCTCACCGTACCCACGTCCGCGTAGCGGGAGCACCGTTCAAAGCGCCCTGTTGGACTCAGACTTGACGTCGCAGCGAAGGCGGCCAAGAAACGCCTTGAGTTTCCGCCCAATCGACCAGGCCACGCACTTGGGCGACGAAGCGCTCAAGGGCGCCCCGATCACGGGGCGCCATGCGGGCGCTGGCAACTGCTTCGTCGAGGCGTCGGCGGAGACGATCGAGCTCTGTATTCGTCGCGTTCCAGCGAGAGCAAAGGTTGCTTGCGTATTCCAGTCGATGCCGGACCCTGGTAAATGCCAATGAACTCTGGTCGGTGCTGAGCTCCTGCATAGATGAGACCGCGACAACTTTGGTCATCACGGCTGCGATTTGCGCCACGGCTTCCAGCCTGTCTTGCCCACCGTTGATCATCGCGCTCAGCGTTGTCTCGAGAACCATCAGATCCTTGAGCTCGCTGGTGGCGTCGCGCGCCTGCGCAACGATCTGCGCATCGATTTCAAGCAGGATCGTGTCGTCGACGGAGCTAACGAGCCGATAGCTCGTCGCCCCGCGGACCACTGTCGACATCGAAGCCAATGGCCCAACCAAAGATGTATCGACGAGATCGGGTGGCTCAACAACGACGGTTGCGCCGCCGTCGCGCACTTCGCTGATCACCAGACCACGCACGCCGAACGACAGGCTTGCCACCAATTGAACCGCTTCCGGGGCGCTTCCATCAGCGACCCACGAGGGCTGCTCTATTTCAAGGTCTCGAGCAACGACAAAGCAACTCCAGGCAGCATCAGCGCCAGCTACCGCTGCGACGAGCGAGTCCATTCGGTTCGAGAGCGTCGCCAAGTTCCAGCGTTGCCCGGTCTTGACATCGTGTATCTCTTCAGCTTCAGCGTCCCAGCGATACTGGGAGTGGGCTCCGGCGTTGCGGAGGTCGCCATCGCAAGCCGTGGCTAGCTCGCGAGCCACATGTTCCGTTGCCGATGCCAGCTGCTCGACCAGCGGTCCGAGCGTTGGAGCATCGGCAGCATGAGACACCGGCACGCCAGAGAGGAGGCGCTCGAGATCGAGAATCATCGAGCCAAGCGTCCGATAGGCAGTCTCCGCGACCTCCCGGTAAGCCGTCATCGCTTGCGCGACTGCGGCCTCATCGTCAGCCTCGCCCATCTCGGCCCCCAGCAAAATGAGTCGAAAGCTCTTCTGAATCCGCGAGCTGGCCGAAAGGATCGTCGGAGCTTGATCGGTCACCCGCTCGAATAGGAGTCGGACATTGGCCGAATCTCTGGCCCACGCCCGACCGAGGAGGTCGTACAAGAGGCGCGCGACACGGTGAGCGAGCAGCGGACGGTCAAGCGTTGCCATATTGACCGCGGGTAGCGCGAGGATTGCTGCAGCGCCGCTGGCGGAGACCGCAGCAGGCCCTAGGGTGCGCTGGAAGTAATGGGCGCCAGCCCGGCCGAGCGCCTCAAGCGGCTGGTCCTCCTCCGAGTAGGCAGCAAAGATCCGATCGGGAACAAGCAAGCCGAACTCATCTGTGAACTGGCCTTCACGGCCGAGTGCTAGGGCGATCCTGCCATCGTCGTCTGGAACGGCCCAGTCGTCGAGTTTGGGCCTTAGTGCTGCGCTCCTCTCAATCGCAGGAAACTCAGAGAGAAGATCCTGTAGCTCGGCCTGGGCGTCGCGGCCGTCAGCAATCGTCTGAGCGGTCACAGCGCGCAACAGGGCATTGACGATCCGCGCGCCATGGCGGCCGGACTCAACCGCTAGTGCTTGGAACTCTTCGGCTGGGCCCCCGGGCTCGAAGGCACACAGCTCAGTTGCGATCTCGCGCAACGCGCGCACCTGTTCCAGCCCTTCGATGACTGCTTGACGTGCCCGTGAACCGACGATCTTCGGATCGTCGAGGTCGAGTTGCCCAAGGCTGTGGCCCAGTTTGCCGACCTGTCCAACGAGAGAGAAAAGTTCCGAATCGTCGACGCATGCGACGAACTGATCGAGCGTCACAGGGACCCTTCCCTTCGGCAGCGTGTCGAATGACTCCAGGAGATCTCGCGCCTCTGCCGCGAGAGGACCGAGCGCCTTTGTCCGTGCATGTGTCAGCTCATCCGCCATCTCAACAGCAGGGACACCCGCGCCGCAGGCCGGGCATACGCCTGGATCGCAGATTTGGCCGCAGGCAGGGCACTCGACCCCGATGAACGTGAGGCCAATCGAGAACTTCTCGCTGTCCGGAACGGATGCACTGTCAGCTAGCGAATCCGGGCTCAAAAAGGAGTGATCATCCGGGTCCAAGCTCATGAATCCGAAGGCTACGTGCTCGGCCGGTCCAGCCCTGGGCAAGAGTCGTTTGGGGGACGAAGAGGATGCTCAACAAGACGGCTGGGGAGCCCCCTGAAGTTCAAGCACTTCCGCCCACATCTCCTCGAGAGTCAAGAAACCAACGTCGCAGCCGGGCAGGTTCCTCCTAATTCTGGCGTCCTTGCCCCATGCCGAAGGATCCCCACGAAGGCGAGTCACCGCAATCCGGTAGCTGAAGCGCGTTGCCCCAGTGCGCTTTCTGACCTCACGTCGAAATGCAGCACTCCATTTCGGCTGCCAAAGCTCGCGAAACTGTCGCCATCGCGCTCGCTTTGAGTTTGGCCTCGTCTCGTGGAGCTGTTCAAGGATTCCAGTGGCGTTGAACCCCCGCTGCCAGGCCTTGCAGCTAACGACGATTACGCGGTGCACGCCCCTGCGGTGGGGGTGCACGCCCATGACGTCAATGTCGGAGTGCACCGAATCCTGCTTGGCCTCGTAGCCGCGATCACCTTTGCTAGGCCCAAATGGAATGTTGTGCGCGGTAAAGAACCCCTGGAACTTCAGGTAGTCGTCGACGATTTGTTCCAGAAACGTCTTCCTTCACAACACTGGGGGTGATATCAGCACGCCCCGCTCCGCGCGAAAGGTAGTCAGGCGGCGAACTTGATTCCGTCGAGGACCCTTTCGCCAATCAACGCCTCGGAATCACCCCTCCAGCCGATAGATCGATCTCCTTCGAAGAGTTCAGCCATTCGCAAGGGTCTCATCCGTACTCAGAACCCAAAGATGGCGCTCCCTCCTAGCGTCACCTAGCCCCCAACCTCGACCACCGACACACTATGCACCCTCCGGTGGAGCCCCCAATTCGTGCCTGAATCGCAAACCGTTTGACCTTCGGTGCGTAGCGACCCTGCGTCGCACTCGGCTGGGCGCCGGGCGGCCAATGTTGGCACGGCAAAGCCGTGCGGTTGGCCGCCCACATGGACGCCCAGCCGAAGTCAGCCGCAGGACCTCGTCAACGCGACCGAAACGCTCGGCTTTTAGAGGCTCTCCTTCGGAGTTCCGACCAGCTGCTCCGTCACCAGGCGCGCAAACACGCCGAGCTACCCGAGGACGCTGAGGACGCGCTCCAGCGCGCATACCTACTCTTCCTGGAGCGCTACGACGGTCGCTGGAAGCCTCTGCCTTGGCTCTATACGACCGTTAAGCGCGAGGCGTGGGCGATTCGCCGACGTGCCTGCCGCAGTCGCGAGCTGAGCCTCGACGCGCCAGCGCGTGAGGCTGACCGCCAAGCGCTGAACGAAACGATCCCCAGCGATGGCTGCCCTCCCGAGGAGCGCGTCTGCTCCCAGGAGTTGTTCGAGGAGCGCCGGCGAGCTCTCGCGGCTCTGAAGCCCGACCAGCGACAGGCGCTGTGGCTGTTCGGCACGGGCTACAGCTACGCCGAGATTTGCCAGCTGACCGGGTGGACCTACACGAAGGTCAACCGCTCGATCGCCGAAGGGCGCGCCGAGCTGCGCCGGCGGCTGGCGGAGGGCAGGGGCTAGTTCGCCACGCTGGCGTCTCATCTCCCCGTGGGACCGGGTTTGGCCGAAATCAGCGAGGCAAATCGCGCTTTTTGCGGACATAGGGGGCGAAGCGTAATGCCCGCGATCGTCCGCCACGGCCAGCTCGAGCTGGCGCCCGCCACCAAAGTCAGCGCCTTCTTCACCGAGCGCACGCTCGCCGAGTACCTCGCGGTGTCGGACCGCACCGTCCGCACCTGGATCCGCCGCGGTGAGCTTGTCTCCTACAAGCTGGGCGGCTCGCGGCGAATTGACCCGCGCGACGTCGACACCTTCCTGGCCGCCCGCCGCGAGAGCGGAAGGGCGGCATGAGGCGGCGCGAGTCGCCGATCAAGCGCGTCAACCCCTCCGGTGAGGTGGTCTGGGTCGCCCGCTACACGGGTCGCGACGGCCGGCGCCGCATCGCCAAGCCGATCTGGAACGACGGCAACGGCACCTTCGATCGCAAGCGCGAGGCGCAACGAGCGATCGACGAGGCCTATGAACGCTCAGACCGGCCCGAGACGGTCGGCCAGTTCTTCAAGACCTGGACCGATCGCTTCCCCCGCTCTGAGCGCACCAACGCGACCAATGAGCACCGCATCAGCCGCGTCCTCGACCTGCCGCTGGAGGGCGTGGCTCTCCGCGATTGGCCGTTTCGCGATCTTCGACGCCGCCATGCTTTGGCGCTGGTCGACTACATGCTTCGGGTCCAGGGTCGGGCAGCAACGGGTGCCCGAGGGATCCTCGCCTCGCTCTCGGCGATGGCCGAGGACGCGATCACCGACGAGATGGCAGAAGTCAACCCGTTCAAGGGCCTGAGGGTTCGCGGCAACGACCCGCGCGCGCAGAAGACGCCGCGGGCGCAGCGGGTGTTCAGCTTTGGCAAGATGCACGGCTTCGCGGAAGCGGCCGGCAGGTGGGAGCCGATGGTCCGAGTGTTCACCGACACCGGGATGCGGCTCGGCGAGGTCCTACCGCTGCCCCACTTCTCCGGGCCTTCGCGCTCCTTGCCCGCGAAATCGACGCACATCGTGCGCCAGTAACGAACTGTGTCGTTGAGCAGGAAGCGCGGTGGGCGGAAGTCCTTGACCGACTCGTCGAGGTACCGATTCAGGACCTTGTTGCGGGCAGCCGCATGGACTTCCTCGGCAGTGGCCGGCACAGACTCCAGCAGGAAGAGCATTCGCCGGGTGAGGTTTCGGTTGTGGTCACGATCCAGTCCGATGTTCTCCACGAGCTCTTCGCAGAAGACAGGGTTGCCGAACACACCCTGCTCCCCGGGCGCTCGATCGAGGATGTCCGTCACTGCCTCGACGGCAGGCTCAACGGATGGCCGTTCCGGGCCGTCGACAAGGACCATGAAGTCGTCATCGCTCCCCGACGTGACCTCGGCTCGACCCCACGAGCCCATGAGAACGATGGAGACGTCAGGGTCGTGTTCGAGAGCGGCGAGTCGCGGGACCCTCTCGCCGAGCCCCGCATCGGTTCTTACGCGCGCGCTCAGGAGGCTCGGGAAGTCCCGGCCAGCCGCGGCGCTGAGCTCCTCAATCGGGCTCTTGGCCCCGTTCTCCATTGTCAAGCGTTAGTCCGCTCGTGGCGGCGCTTCGAGGATCCATGGCACGTCCACGCAGCGTTCGAGCACCGCGCGGAACAGCTCCTCGTCTTCTTCGGTAAGAGGAATGTGGTGAAGCTCAGGGGAGAGAGAGCTGAGATGCACATGCCTAAGCCGATCGCCGAAGCCATCGAGAAGGTCGCCCGCGACCGCCATGGCGGGATCCATCGACCAGGCGTGCGCAACGTCAAAGCAAAAGCCAGCTTCGGGCAGCTCTTCGAATGCTGACGCAAGCTCCTCGCGGGTGCGACCCCACGCCTTCCGAGCATCCATGTTCTCCAGTAGGAGCTTTCGCCCTAGGGGGCGATATCCGTCCGGCTCCTCGATGGTGTCCGGGTGCATCACGATTCCATCCCAACTCGGCGAGCTCATTCAGCTCCGCAACAAGTCGGTCCTCGGCCATCTGTCGGTCCTTCGATGGACCGTGGATGCTCAGGTAGCGAAAGGGCAGGCTGGGACCTGAGGCGAGGAACTCACGTAACGGGCCGAGCTGTTTCTCGGACAGGGCCGATAGCTCAACGGCGAAAACGGAGACCGCCGCTGCTTCAGCGACCTGCTCAGGCCAGTCGTCCCGCAGCGTCTCCATGTAGCCGGTCGACACTCCGACAGGGTGATGGCGAGACAGGATTGACTCGTCTCGCTCTGGTCTAGTCGCAACCGCCACTCTCGTCGAAGCTACCAGTAGGCGCCGACGAGCCGAATCCTCCGCTGTGACTCGGCTCGTCATCCAATGACTTCGCGCACTTGGTCGAAGCTCCGCCGCAACGGGTGGGTGTAGCGGGAGATCATCGTCTCGACGCGGTGGCCGGCGATCTCGGCCAGGTCGGCGTCATTGACGCCGGCAGCACGAAGGTGAGAGACATATGAGTGGCGGCACTCGTGCGGGCGGATGTCGATGCCCGAAGCCTCCTGCGCCGGGTACCAGACGTCGCGATAGAAATTCCGCTCGCGCCAGAGCCTGCCGGTCGGGGTCGGGAAGAGCAGGTCGATGTCGATTCGCGACGGGAGCGCCTCGATCAATTCACCCAGCCCTGGCGGGCACGGGACGATTCGCCCCGGAGATTCTCCGCCGTGGTCGGTCTTGGTTCCCTCGAGGATCGTGCCCTCGTGGGCGGTTCGCCGCACGATGAACATCTCGCCGTCGAAGTCCTGGCGCCTTCGCAACGCAAAGCTGCGCACGTCGCGGAAGGTCCTGTTCGCAGGCGGATTGCTGCCAATTCTGGATTGCTCGGGACTCAACCGCGATGCGATGCCAGACTTCCTACGAGCCCAGTTCGGCATGCCCCCGACCGACCGAATCGCCCACGCGTTCCTGCGGCACGGTGCCGTCGATGCTGGAAGCCGGGCCCTGGGGGCTTACGATGAGTTCCTGGGGCTGCTGGATGACGGGAATTTCCGAGATGAACTACGCGAGGTGACGCGCGCTACCGCTGACGAGTCCGGTGCCTTCGCGGAGGTCCGCCGGCTTGGCCAAGACCTGCAAGCAGGGTTATTGGCGCTCTTGTTCGAGACCGAGTCGCTGCCGAAGCTAGTACGGGACTACGCGATCTTCTGATCGGCTCTGCCGTCCGTCCAGATGGACTTAGACTGTCGATCTACACCACCCGGGCCCTCGTAGGGCCGGGTTTCTTTCGGTTGTCCTTTCCACCGGCAACCCGGTTAGTTCTCGCCAAGCACAATCGTCGGGTCAGGAAAGAACTCCGCGCAATCGGCCGACTCGTAGTCGCACTCGCGGCACATCAGTGAGTCAAACTGGCCGCAGTCCCACGCTTGCGATTCCCCTCCTTCTGCTGTGTCGGCGACGTAGACGCTGCCGCCCTCGTTGCGCGCCAGCTCCATCACGACGTAGGGAACGGGGACAAGATCCCATTCCTTCACCTCCGGACTACCGCACTTTGGGCAGCGTGGCTTGGCGTGGTCGATGCGAGTCTTGACTTTCATTTCAATTACCTCCCGTGGTTGGGGTGGTGCGGAGGAAGGAAAAACGATGAAGGTTCAGGTCAATTACGAGGCGCCAATGTCGGCGATTGTCGACACGGAGGCGGGCACCGTCGACCGGGTCATCGTCTGGTGCGAGGGGATCAAGGAGCGCGACAGTCTTCACGCTGCCGTGAACGCCGACACCCAGCTGCCGGCGAGCTTGGAACAACGAGTGCGTGCTCACGAAATCGTTGATTCGGTGACTTGGCCGGCTTGGGACCTCGAGTAATGCCTGGCGCGAGATCGGAGGCATCGGCCCGCCTCAATAACCGACTAGCAAGACGCCCTTCAGCGGAAGCTTCAGGCGGTCGCTCGCGTAGATCGCGTCCAAGCGCTTCCGCGTCTGTTCGTAACTCCGCGTCACCTGCTTGCCCGCGCGGTACTCCAGCATCATCGCTAGGACCATGTAGTCGGCGTCAACCATCAGGCTTGTTCGGACCAGATCCCTGTAGTCGGCGTTGTTCGCGGCACCTCGTCCGGCTTCGACCTCGAGGACGATCTTCTCTCGGCCGTGGAATCCGTCTACCTCATAGGCGACAACGGGCCTGCCGTTCTCGCCGAAGAGCACCGGCCGCCAGATCTTCTCCTTGGCGGTCTTGCCACGCTCGACTTTGAATCCCAGCTTCTTCAGGCCCGGGCGCAGGGCTGCAAGGGCAGCATCGCTGCTGACCCCGCGATTTTTTCCAGAGTCGATCTTGGATCGCACGGCTCCGAACGTCTTGAGGACGCCGTCGGCCCAGTCAGGCGCCGGAAGTCGCACGGGGTAGAACTTCCATGTCGGATAGGCCCGGGCTGCCACACCGTGAGCTCATCACACGCCTTTCAACGGTGCAACCCCCCTGCACGCCGAGAGCCACTGGCTAGCCGCGAAAGATCGCTTCGGCGTGCCAAGCCAACTGGTCCCGATCCGGCTGCTTCTCCGCTGAGTCCGGCACCGCGATTGTGCGCCCGGCCATCGCGTAGTACTCGCGGCCGTTTGCGTAATCCTCATCGAGCGCGTTGCTCACCTGGAACTTCAGGTCGAAGCCGACGGTCACGAACCCGAGGTCGAAGAGGCGATGCAAGTCGCGCCGCAGGGGTAGACCATTCGGGACCTCGTGCCGCCCGCCAATGGCCCAAGGACGGATGTGGGCGGCCTCCAGAACCGGTAGGGCGTGCTCGGTTGTGACCGCGCAAGCGCCGCCGTACGCGTCGAGCACGGCGAGCCGGAAACTTCCCTGACCGAGCCGCGGCTCGATGAGTTGTGGCTTGCCCCGCCGCTGCGCTTCGAGCATGGGCTCTGCCCATTCCACGGTTTGCGCCCGAGCCGCCGCGCGGTCGAGGCATTCCTCGTAGATGCGCCGCCCCCAACTGTCAGGTCGTAGCTCTTTCCCGAGACGATCTGGCGGCGCATGTCATCTGGTGGTGCGACCCAGGCGTCCGGTTCAAGGAAGACAGGCTCGGTAACCGCGATGCATCCCATAGGGCGGTCGGCGTTCAGCTGGTCGGAGCCGCCGGTTAGACGGGCAAGCCGCCGAACCATCTCGAACTGGTTGACGGCGCCGTTGCCCTCCTCGAAGACCTCCCAGGCACGCCAGGCGGGAAGGATCGCGAATCGCGAAAAGAGCCCGAACCCGGCGATCGCGTTCTGCGGCGCCTTCAGCTTGAAGAAGAAGAGTTCCCCCGGCTGCAGCGCTCGGAAGTTCGCCGTACCGGGGCGCCAGAAGTTGACCTCTCCCACCTCCGGGCGAGCCCGGAAGAAGCGGTACCAGTCAAAGTCGGTGAGGGCAACGAAGCCTCGCACGGGAGTCGAGCCGCAGCCTAATCGGTGCTTGACCTTCAGCCAAATTCGCCGAACATGTCATGTCTCATCCTGGTCTCATGCCTCTGGCATTTCGCATTCCAGAGCGGATTGGAGCGCATGGACCTCGGTCTACGAAACCGAAGGTCACAGATTCGAATCCTGTCGGGCGCGCTTCACTGACCCGCGATCGGACGGGCCGCGAATCGGGCAATCTGTACGGCATGGATGAGGCGACGGTCAGGGCGATGCTCGAGCAGCACTTCGAGTACGCCAGCAGCGATCCTGCCATCGCTCACGAGATGTACCACGGGGACGCTGTTCTCGAGTTCCCACAGTCCGGCGAGCGCTTCGTCCGAGTTGAGAACTTCCGCGAATGGAGAAGCAACTCATCCGGCCTCCACGACGGTCGAGTTCCGGGAGATCAGAGGCCGCGATGATCTCTGGGTCGCGGAGGTCTCGATCAGCTAGACCAGGGTCCTTCGAGCTTCGGGGTCAGCATCCTCGAGTTTCGAGGGGACAAGATCGCGCGGGAGTCGATCTACGTCACCGAGGGCTGGGAGCCACCAGAGTGGCGGGCTCAATGGAGGGCGGCGCCGTAGCTTCGTTACCTATCGGGCGCGCCGCTCCCCGAAGCGCTCGAGCGTCTGCTCGTAGGTGGGGTCTGAGGAGACCCGGATCAAGCGCCCGTCGTGCATCTCAAAAAGGGCGCCCCATTCGAAACTGCCCTCGGCGCCGCTCGCGCGTCCTCGCCCGCTGAGCCTCAGGCGAGCTGCGACCAGGTCGCCGTCCTCGCGGATTTCGATCATGTCGATTCGAGCGTCGGTGAGCTCGTCGAAAAGATCATGGGCCCACTGCACCAGACCGTCGTGTCCGTGGTAGGTCCCCGGAAACGGGCTGGGCTCGAAGTTGACGATCTCGACATCCTCCGCCCAGAGCGGGTGGATCGGCACATCCTCGCCGGCCACCAGCTGCTCGAGGTTTTCATTGAAGTGCTCGCTCGCCTCGCGCATCGCTTGCCCGTGGTGTCCGTGTCCGACCTTCTTCTCCGACATCGCCCGCGCAGTCTCGCTCTGGCCGATGGGTCGCCGGAATGCAGAAGGCTCAACGCTCGGGTCGCTGCCCGCCCGCGGTGCCGTCGCGGGCGCCGCGCGGTGACGCTCGAGGTGATCCAGGACGGCCGTGGCCACCTCCTGTTCGGCGTCTGTGGCGAGCAGGTGCCCGGCGGCGGGTATCTCAACCAGTCGCGCTCCCGGAATCGAGCCTGCCAGCTCGCGGCCGTGCTCGGGCGGTACCAGCCGATCGTCGAGTCCGTGCACGACCAGCGTTGGCAAGCCACCGAGCTCGTGCAGCCGCGAGCGGGTGTCGTGGCCGGCGATCGCCCCCCCCTGCATCAGCGGCGTCAGTGCTCCCACACGATCTGCCGCGCGGATGCGCATGTCCTCGCTCAACCGCTCGCTCTCCTCGATCCGCGTGCGCGGCGAGTAGAGGGCGGGTGCAACCAGCCCGAAGGTCCGGGTGGGTCCCACCAGGGGTCGCAACAAGGCCGCCGCCGTGAGTCGCAAGTTGGGCCGCTCGCGCCTGCCCCCGGCCGTCGTGCAGGCGAGCACCAGCGAGCGCACCCGCTCGCGGTGCTCGAGCGCCAAGTGCTGGGCGATCATGCCGCCCATCGAGGCGCCGATCACATGCGCGGTCTGAACTCCGGCCGCGTCGAGCACGGCAAGCGCGTCACCCACCATGTCGGCCATCGTCAGAGGCCTGTGGGCGGGCGAGGATCCGCCGGTCCCGCGGTTGTCGAACACGATCGCGCGATGGCGGCGCGCAACGTGGGGCAGCAGGCGGAACCACATCGCGCCGCTGCCGGCGAGCCCCATGATCATCAGGAGGGTCTGCTGATCCTCCACCTCCTCCGAAGGCCCGCTGATCGTGTAGCTGATTCGGCTGGCGGGGGTCGTCGCATACGGCATCGAGCGCCAACAAGCATATGCCGGCCGAGGTTCGCTACCGCTCCACCAGCGGGCGCACCTCGATCGCGCCGCCCATGCGTGCCGCCGGGATCCGCGAGGCCAACTCGATCGCGGCGTCGAGGTCTTCGGCCTCGAACATGAGGTAGCCGCCGATCGCTTCCTTGGTCTCGACGAACGGGCCGTCGGTGGTCAGCGTCTTGCCGTCCTGCACCCGCACGGTCGTTGCCGTCTCGGGGGGTTGCATCTGGACGCCGGGGCTGACGCCGGGGGTCTCGTTGATCGCCTGGTAATCGGCGTAGACCGCCTTCTGCTCGTCCTCCGAAAGGCCCTCCCACTCCTCCGATCCTGGCAGCGGGGTGGAGCCCTGATGGATCAACAGCATGTACTTCATCGCTTCCTCCTTTTCGGAATGGTCGCCCATGAGACGAACGGGGGACGCCGAAATCGACAGCCCCGCGCAAAAGATCCACGCATTCGCTCCCGCTTGGGACCGCCAGGCGTATGTATCGGGCGCCGATGAGTTGCGCCGCGCAGGGTGGTCTTAATTGGAGAACCGACGACGATTGGCCTCGAGCCGATCACAAAAAGGAGGCACGATGGGAAAAGTCACGGTTGACATCACCAGTTCATTGGATGGCTTCGTCGCCGGGCCGAACCAGAGCAGAGAACAGCCGCTGGGAGAGGGAGCTGAAAATCTCCACGATTGGGTCTTCGGGCTGAAGAGCTTCCGCGAGCTGCACGGCGAGACTGGGGGCGAGACCAACCGCGACTCGGAGGTGCTCGACGAGGCGTTTGACGCCGTCGGGGCGACCGTGATGGGGAGGGGGATGTTTGGTGGTGGCAAGGGCCCGTGGGGAAGCGACCCGTCGTTTGATGATCCTTGGGAAGGCTGGTGGGGAGATGACCCGCCCTATCACGGGCCGGTGTTCGTTCTCACCCATCACGCCCGAGAGCCGGTGACCAAGCAGGGAGGGACCACGTTCACCTTCGTCACCGACGGCATCGAAGCCGCCTTGGAGCAGGCCCAGGCCGCTTCCGGAGACAAGGACGTCCTGATTGCCGGCGGCGCCAACGCGATCCAGCAGTACCTCGCGGCCGGTCTGATCGACGAGCTGCAGATCCACGTTGTTCCTCAGCTCCTCGGCGACGGCGAGCGTTTGTTTGAGAACCTCGGCGGCGAGTTGCCCGAGCTCGAAGCGATCAGGGTGATCGAGTCACCGAAGGTCACCCACCTCAAGTACCGCGTCGTGAAGTGAGCGCTCGCGCGAAGAGGACTACCAGTAGTGGCGGCCGTCGCGGAGGCTCTCGAGCCGCCTCTCGAGGGAGCGGTTCAATGCCATTGCCAGCCCACCGCCGGCGCTGATCCGCGCGACGCCCAGCTCGGCGAGACGGGAGGGCTCGGCGATGCCCGGCACCAGCAGGACATTGACGGGGGCGTCGAGCTCGCCGACCAGCCGCTTGATATCCGCCTCTTCCTTCACCCCCGCCGGAAAGACGCAATCGGCGCCGGCTTCGAGGTAGAGCCGCCCGCGGAGCAGGCTCTCCTCGAGTGCGCTATCGCGGCCGCGGAGATAGGGGTCCGCGCGGGCGTTGATGACGATCTCAACCCCGGCGGCCTCAGCGGCGCCTCGCAGGCTCGCGATACGGGCCGCCTGGGTGTCCGCGTCGACCAGCGTCTCACCGCCCGCCGTGTGATCGGTGTCCTCGAAGTTCAGCCCCACGGCGCCGGCGGCGAGCATCCGCTCCACGAGCTCGCCCGCCCCGAGGCCGTAGCCGGCTTCGAGGTCGGCGGTTACCGGGACGTCGACCTCGGCGGCGATCCGCCCGACCGCGGCGAACATCTCCTCGGGCGGGGTGCGCTGGCCGTCCTCGTAGCCGAGCGATGCGGCGATCCCTGAGCTCGTCGTTCCGATAGCCGGGAAGCCTGTCGCCTCCACGGCCTTTGCGGTCGTGGCGTCCCAGGCGTTGGGAAGCATCAGCGGAACGCCGGGACGGTGGAGCTCGCGCAGCACCTGGGCCTGGGTCACCAACACGCTCTTCACGTCCACGCTCATCGCGTCCACCATATGGGTCCCGTCGAGGTCACTGGCGCAAATCCCCGCGCGGTCAGGGCCCGTGGAGCTCGGGGATGTAGTGCTCGACGTGCGAGGCGATCGTCTTGCGGACCCATTCCTGGGTTTCCGCATCGGCCATTCGGTAGCGGCCGAGCAGCATCTTCTGGTCGTCGAGTGGCAGATCCGCGATCACCCAGCGCACGGCCAGGTGCTCGAAGAGCAGCTCCGTGCGCCGGCGCCAGGCGTCATCGAGAGAGCTGCCGCCGCTCGCCGAGACCCTCGCGATCTTCGCGATCGTCCCGGCGCTGAGCGACTGGCGCAGGGTCAGAACGCCTCCATCGGGACCCGTGTAGTCGACGGTCTGGCTCGGCGGTCGCTGACGACGCCCCTTGCCCTTTCGTTTCGCCATCAGGCGGCCTCCTCGAGCCGTTCGGCGAGGCGATTCATTCCCCGCTCACGGGCCGCGGCCGCGGCCGCGGCCCAGTCCGTGGGCCGGTCTGGCGGGCGCTTTACCCCGGCGTCCTGGAGCGTCGCAATCTGCTTATAGGCGAGCAGATCCTCGCGGTGCTCGATCAGCTCCCCGCGCAAGCGCGGGCGGGTCTCGCGAATCGCGCCATCGAGGACCGCCTCCAGCGAGCCATCGCGGCGCAGCAGCTCGGCGGCGGTCTTCTCCCCGACGCCCTTCGCCCCCGGTATGCCGTCCGAGGGGTCGCCGCGCAGGGCGATGAAGTCGGGGACCAGCTCGGGCGGAATGCCATAGCGACCCTTGACCTCCTTCGGGCCGATCTCCTCGCCGCCCCTTTTCCCAGTACTGACGTAGAGCACGGTGACCCGCTCGCTCGCGCACTGGAACATGTCGCGGTCCCCGGTCAGCAGCAGGGCGCGGCCGCCCGCCTCGGTCTCAAGCCGCGCATAGGTCCCGAGCAGGTCATCGGCCTCCAGAGACTCGTGGCTGGCGACGGTCCAGTCGAAGGCCTCGAAGAAGTCGCGGCTGTCGTCCCACTGCGGGGCGAGCTCCTCCGGCAGCTCCTCGCGGTCAGCGTGATAGCCGGCAAACAGCTCGACCCGGTAATGGGCCGCATCGGGACCGAAGCAGAGGACGACCGCGCGCGGCTCGTGTGTCTCGACCTCACGCAGGATCAGATTCGCGGCGCCGAGCAGAGCGTTGACCGGCTGCCCGTCCGATCCCTTGATCGAGCTCGGCAGCGCGTAGAAGGCCCGAAAGAGCATCGACGGCGCATCGACTGCCAGCAGCGGCGGCATTCCGCCAGTATCTCCCCCTCGCCCACCGTGGCGCGTCAGCGTCTCCCGGGGTCAGGACGCGAGCCTGACCACCGCGCGGGCGTAGCGGCGGACGCTGCGTGGGGACGGGCTTAGCGGGGGCAACTCGACCACGAACGCGGTCGTGCCGCGAAGCCGGTGGTTCTGCCAACTCGCGGCGCTGCCGGGATATCGGGTCAGACGGCGGAGAGGGAGCCCCACGAGGCGCGAGAACCTTCGCTCGACCGCGACGCTTCCGCCCGACGCGTCGACGACCCCGAGTGGTTGGTGAAACCAGATCGTGACCCGCGGTCGGACGCGGAGGATCAGGGATTGGGCGATCTTCGTCTCAGGCTCGGAGAGGGGTCTGGGCCCTGAGTACTGGAGATCTCCGCGAGTGCCGAGCGAACGCCAGTGCCAGGGGAAATTGCGATTGAGGTCGACTCCGTTCGCGTTCTGGCGGGTCCCGGCCGCGACTCCATCCGGGTTTAGCTCCTTGATCGTCCACAGGAGCGCCTCCTTGCGCGGGCGTCCGGACGCGAGGCGCTGGTCGATCAGCCGGCCTGCCGTCTCGTTGCCGTGGATCACCCCGACCGCCAGGACCCGGCGCTCGTTGTCGGGATCGCCGAGCTCGATTGCGTAGATCGGTCGCCCGCGGACAGAGCGCCCCAGGTACACGGAACGCCGCACGAGGCGATCGGGATTCGCCCTGGTTTGCCCTGGGACGGGGGAGCTGGAGCGCGCCGGTCCTTCGAATGGCTCCGTAAGCAGCACGGCGACCGACAGGCCGGCGGCCGTCATCGCGACAAGCGCCCAGCGCCCAGGCCGTCTGGTCATGGCTCGGCGTACCGGCGGTTGCTCACCCCGTCCGAAGCTAGAGCGGCGTCTTAAGGCCGGGGTAAAGCCCAGCGGCCGGCCAGGCGCTACCAGCGAACAGGCAGCGTTTTCAGCTGACTGAGGAACGGTGAGAGGGCGGGTTCGGGCTTGCCGTCCAGCTCGACGTTCGGGAAGCGCTTAAGCGTTTCCTCGAAGGATTCACAGCCGTCAGCGCCTATGGGACCGGCGCCGGAAACGACGGGTGCTGGGCACGTAGCCTGGCTGCCTGGCGATCGAAGGACCGTGCGGCGGCGACGGGTTGTCCCCGGGCGTGCGCGAGGTCGAGCACGGCGTAGAAGAAGTAGTCGGACTGGGAGACGATCAGGTCGTGGTACTGGGTGTAGGGGACGTGGCCGGCACCGTCGAGTGGCTCGAGGAAGTTGAGGACCTTCGCGTTGGAGAGAGCCGCGGCGGTATCGGCGGACCACTGATAGGGAACGACCGGGTCGGCGGTGCCGTGGAAGAGCAAGCCGGGTGCGTCGCCGGTGCCGGCGAAGATCCCGTTTGGAAGGCCGCCCGAAAGAGATTGGAACCCGCCAACCGTGGAGGGATAGCCGGGGTTTCCGCTCGAGCCCGTCTCTTCGGAGTAAAGCCCGACCAGGGTCGCGGTGATCGCGCCGGCCGACGATCCGCCGATCCCGACCCGGCCGGCGTCGATTCGATAGGTCGCCGCTTTGGCCCGCAGCCAGCGGACCGCCGCCTGGGCGTCGTGCTTGGCCTCGAGCGCCGCCGTCACGCAGGTGCCCGACCCTGCTGTGGAGCCGGAGCACGACCCCGGCGGCGCCAGCAGCCGGTAGTTGATCGAGACCGCCACATAGCCCAGCTTGGCGAATGTAGTTGCCTCGTCAACGATCTCCGGCGAGGTCTTATCGCCGCAGCAGAAGCTGCCACCGTGCACCCAAACCACGGCCGGCCGCTTCGTCTGGGTGTCGCCCGAGGGCTGGTAGAGGTCCAGTTTCAATGCCACCGGGTTGCCGTTGCTGTCGGGAGCGCTCCCGTACTGCAGGTCGCGAGTCACCGAGACGCTGTTGAATACCTGGTCGCGGTAGCGCAACGGGGAGTCGCCGGGCGGCCTCGGAACGGTGCATCCGGCGAGAACCGCGAATGTCAGCAGGGTTGCGACCAACGCGGCGAGTCCGCGTCGACGATTTGCCGCGACTTCCCTGTCGCCAGACACCGCCACGATGATGGACGTTATGCGCTGGGGCCAGCGACAGTCAACCTTCCGGCGACCGATGTTAGGTTCGGTTCCGATGGCGGCGACCGTATTCTTTCCTCTCACCCTTGCCCTGATGGCCCTGGCGGGCGGTGTGGCACCGACCCGTGCCGTACGCGAGGAGCCCATCGCGCCAGCAATTGCCGCCGTTTCAAGGAACTTCGGCGCCGCTCGACCCCGCGACCCGCAGCCGCATCAGGGGGAGCTCGTGGCATCCCGGTTGCCCAGTTGGCCTCGACGACCTGCGGCTGCTGCGCCTGAGCTACTTGGGGGTTCGACGATCGGGCCCACACGGGCCGGCTCGTCGTCAACAAGGCGGTCGCCGCCGACGTCCTCACGGCGATGGGCTCGCTGTACGGACATCGCTTCCCGATCAGGCGGATGAGGCTGGTCGATGCCTACGGGGCCGACGACCATCGCTCGATGGCCGCCGACAACAGTTCAGCCTTCAACTGCCGTTTCATCAACGGGCAGCCCGGTGTCTGGTCCCAGCACGCCTTCGGCAAGGCGATCGACATCGACCCGATCGAAAACCCCTACGTCACCGGGTCCGGCTTCGTGTCTCCTCCGGCCGGATCGCCCTACGCGGACCGTTCACGCCACGCCGCGGGAATGGTCCATCGGGGCGATCCCACCGTGCGCGCGTTCAGCGCCATCGGCTGGGGATGGGGCGGACGCTGGAGCTGGCCCAAGGATTACCAGCACTTCTCCGCCAACGGCCACTGACGCGCCGGGGAAAAAGTTGGGCTCAGCGGTGCGCGTTGAAGGAGATGACCTGCTGGATGCCGCTTGGGCGGTTCGTGTAGCGCATCGTCAGCGGCAGCAGGCCGGGGACGAAATGGATCCGCTCCCTGACCGCGTCGGAGTGCCACTTGGTCGGGTCCGACGTGCCCTGTGAGGTTGTCAGCTCCGCCCCCGCCTGGGCGATCGCGTTCCAGACGGCAGTGCGGCATGCGGCAAGGTTGCCGTTGCCGCAGTAGTGGTTGCCCAGCGGCTGTGCGACCGGCATCCCGAGCAGGCTGCTGACGTCGCGGTCGAAGTACTGATACCAGCCGCTGTACTGACCGCCCGGCGGTAGGTCGAAGCGCGAGAACAGCGAGTTGAGCTCATCGAGCTGCGGGCCTAGCTGCGGCGCCATGAAGGCATCGGCGATCTTCGGCCACGCGGTGTCGATGATCGCGGCACCTGGATCGTCGATTTTGCCATCGAGGTCGCGGTCGAGGCGGCTGCCGCCGTGCTGATTCCAGGCGGCGAGCAGGTTCAGCAACTGGCCCGCCTGCGCGTTCGGCGGCTGTGTGCCCTGGAGCAGTTTCACGAGCAACGGCACGGTGTCGATTGCCCGCACGTCCTGGGTCGCCGCGCCGTTCATCGCCGAGGCCACCGAGGCCAGGTTCCACTTGCCGTTGTGGGCGAGCCGCGCAAGGTTGCGGTCGAGCAGATCGACGCGCGCAGCGGAGCCGTTGCCGCCCCAGGCGTTGTCCGCGGCGCCGAAGCCGTGGGCGGCGATGTTGTTCCAGTTCGTGATCGTCCCGTCGGCGGGGTCGATGCCGTGGATGTGCTTGCGGGCCGGCAGGAACCCGCGCCACTCGTATTGGCCGGTCCCCTTGGTCACCAAACCGGGGTCGACGTCGTCGGGGCGGATCGGCAGCCTGCCCGAGGTGAACATCGCGATGTGCTTGTTGTCGATGTAGAAGGAGTTGAAGGTCTGCGGGGTGAGCGAGGCGGCCTTGAAGAAGGAGCGCGGACTGTCCACCTTTCCGGTTGACAGGCGGCGGAAGAAGAGTTGATCGAGGGTGTCCCTGCCATAGCTGGAGCGCTTGCGCGAGATCGCGACCTTCGTGCCATGAACGGTCGCGTACCCGACCACCGGCCCGTGGACGGTGGTCAGGAAAGTGACTTCCTTGCCGTTCAGGCTGCCGGCGTCGAAGTGCCCCATCGGCAGGCATTGGTGGCGGAAGAGGTACTTCGTGTCGCTGCCGCCGCAGAGCGTCTCCGCGTACTGGTCGATGATGTCGCCGTCGGAGGAAGTCAGGGTGGTGGCGAAGTCAGGACCGCGGCCGATCAACATGTATCCGGGGAACGGCACCGAGGTCGCGCCGCGCCAGACCAGGCCAGGCGCGTGCATGTCGATCTCGTAGGTGAAGCCGGGATAGAAGTAGCCGATCTGCGGGCCGCCGACCATCAAGGGATGCCCGGTCTCGGAGTGGTTGGCGGCGATCATCAGCGTGTTGCTGGCCAGGGGCGGCTGATTCGGCGGGGCGGCGTCCTGCCGCGCGAGTGCCCGCGAGGCGACCGACGGAATCGTCTGGAAGCTGCCCGGGTCAAGCACATCGCTGCCGGGAGCGCTGGCGGGGATATGCCCGTAGTTGAAGTTCCCGTCGACCGACGTCGGGCTGCCGGCGTTCTTGAACTGGCGCAGGTCGTTGAAGACGCTGAAGCCGTGGCTGACGCCGAGCCGCTGCTCGAGCCCGCCGAGGAACTGTGAGCGCCGTGCTTCGTCGCCTCCGCCCTCGCCGACGAACTGGCCCTTGAGGGCATTGAGGGAATACATGTCATTGCGGGTCCAGGGCGCCGTCGTCGGGCTGTGGATCTGCAGGTAGTCGTTGATCCCGGAGATGAAGGTGTCGATGTCGTGCAGCACGGCGCGGCCCTGGCGCCCGTGCTGCATCAAGACCCCGGTCTGCTTGGCGACCTCGGCCTCGGTCTGCTGGCTCGGCACGAAGGTTTGAAGGCCGGAGATCAGGTTCACCGCGTCGAGCCCCGGCACGTCGATCGCCGCCACCCGGGCGTCGTTGCGGGCCTGCTGGAGCAGCAGGCCGCGGTCCTCGGCGGCGATCCAGCCGGCGGCCCAGACGCCGCCGTTGTAAGTGGTCGACTTGACATGCGGGACGCTGAACTTGTCGCGGGTGATCGTCACCCCGGCATGCGGGACCGGCTCGTTGGTCCCCGGCCCGGAGGTGTCGATGCCAAAGCGCTCCGACTTGAAGTACTTGGTCAGGTCCGGGTTGGTGACCTGATCGAACAACGGGGTGAGCCCGTCGTACATGAGCGCCTGGGTGTCGGCGCCGGGGGGGACCGGCAGGCTGCCCAGCTGGCCCGAGGGGATGATGTTCAGCGAGGTCTGCGCGTAGTCGCGGTCGAGGGGTCCGGGGCGGCCATGGTGACCGTGGTGATGATGGTGACCTCGGTGTGCCTGAGCGGGGCCCGCGAGTACGCCGATCAGCGCGAGCATCCATGCCATGACGATCACCAAACGCCGCATCTCTCTCCTCCGACTGCCAGGTCCCTGGCGGGTTCGCGGCCAGGTCCCTGGCGGGTTCGCGGCCGACCCTACCACGCAACTGGTCGGTCGGCCAGCCGGCGAGCAACTTCTTACCCACTGGTCAGTGGATGCCTCCGACAGAATCGGCAGACGCGCGACAGTGTGGGGGTTGGTTACCGCTGCGCTAGGGTCGCCGCAGTGGAGGAGAGCTTCAATTATGTGGTTGTCGGTGCCGGCTCGGCGGGTTGCGCGGTCGCGGGCCGATTGAGCGAAGACCCGAACGCGTCCGTGCTAGTGCTTGAGGCGGGAGGCAAGGATCGCTCGCCCAACATCAAGATCCCGGCTGCCTTCGCGAAGCAGTTCAAGACCAAGCTCGACTGGGATTACAGCACCGGCCCCGAGCCCCATCTCGACGATCGTCTCCTCTACGTCCCGCGAGGCCGCGGCCTCGGCGGCTCGAGCTCGATGAACGCGATGATGTACGTCCGCGGCCGGCCTCTGGACTTCGACGGTTGGCGCGACGCCGGCTGTGACGGCTGGGGCTTCGAGGACGTCCTGCCCTACTTCATTCGCGCCGAGAACTTCGAGCGCGGAGCGTCGGAGTTCCACGGATCGGGGGGTCCGGTGAACGTCGCCGACCAGCGCTCGCCGCGGCGGCTCACACGCAGGTTCCTGGAGGCGGCGCAGGCTGCCGGAATCCCCGCCAACCCTGACCTCAACTCGCCCGAGCAGGACGGGGTGGGAATGACGGTCGTCTTTCAGCGAAACGGCCGCCGCTGGAGCACCGCGGACGGCTACCTGCGCCCGGCGATGAAGCGCCCCAACCTGACCGTGAAGCCGAAAGCGCACGTGCTTGGCCTCGTCTTTGACGGCGAGCGGGCGGTCGGCGTGCGCTGGCGAGACTCCCGCGGGCACATCCACAGCTCCGAGGCGAAGCGCGACGTGGTGTTGTCGGCCTGCGCGATCGGCAGCCCGCAGCTTCTGATGCTGGCGGGGATCGGGCCGGCGGAGCACCTGCGCTCGATCGGCGTCGAACCGCGCGTCGATCTCGCTGGTGTCGGCGACAACCTTCAGGACCACCCGTTCTTCCTGCTCTGCTACGAGTCGACCGAGCCCGAAAGCCTCGCCGACGCCGAGAAGCCCAAGGCGCTGTTGGAGTACATCCTGCGCCGCACCGGCCCACTGTCCTCGAACGTCGGTGAGGCGATGGCGTTCATCCGCACCCGGCCTGGGCTCCCGGCGGCCGACATCCAACTCCTCTTCGGGCCCGTCTACTACCACGATCATGGGTTCGACTCCATCGACGACCACGCTTTCTCGCTCGCGGCGGCGCTGCTGACGCCTCGCAGTCGCGGGCGGCTGCGGCTGCGCTCCGCCGACCCCGACGCGAAGCCGGACCTGGTCGGCAACCACCTGGCCGAGCCCGAGGACCTCGCCTCCCTGATCGCCGGATTCCGCAAGCTGCGTGAGATCGGGCGAACCGAGCCGCTGAACAGCGTTCGCGGCCGCGAGCTGGTGCCGGGCGATGAAGTCGAGAGCGACTCCGACATCGAGGCCTTCCTGCGACGCGAGACCGAGCTCCTCTACCACCCGGTCGGGACTTGCCAGATGGGCAGTGACGAGGGAGCGGTCGTCGACCCGCAGCTGCGGGTCCGGGGGGTCCAGGGCCTGCGCGTCGCCGACGCCTCGGTGATGCCGACGATCACCGGCGGCAACACAAACGCCCCGACGATCATGATCGGCGAAAAGGCCGCCGACCTGATCCGCGGCGCCGCGCCGGTCAGCTAACTCAGCTGCGCTCCAGCACGACGACCGGGATCTCGCGGTCGGTCCTCTGCTGGTACTTGTTGTAGTCCGGCCACTGCTCGGTCATGATCTTCCACAGCTCCGGCTTCTCCTCCGGCGTCGCCGTGCGGGCCCTGGCCTTAAACCGATCGCCCTTCACCTGCACCTCGACTTCGGGGTTCTGGCTCAGATTCAAATACCAGCCAGGGTGCTTTGGGGCTCCGCCCTGCGACGCGACGATCAGGTAATCGTCGCCGTGCTGGCCGTAGATCAGCGGTGTGCTGCGCTGCTCGCCGGAGTGGCGCCCCTTGGTGGTGAGGATGAGGGTGTGCGTCCCCTGCCAGTCGTGACCCTCCTCACCGTCGGTCGCCCGGTAGCGATCAACATGCTCCTGCCCGTAAAGCACTTCGCTCTCGCCCATTGCGGCCTCCGTCTCCTTGGTTTCGCTTTCGACTACCCCTTCGAAGGGTAGGGAGAATGGATCGCGGGCTGAGTCAGCCGGCCGGCGCCAGCGCGGGCACGGCCACCGGGGCCGGCTCGGGCGACCCGGCCGCCATGACGCAATTGCGCCCCGCGGCCTTGGCCTCGTAAAGGGCCTCGTCGGCGGCCTTGAATAGACGGTCGTAGGCGACCTCGCCACCTCCGGCGGCGCTGACCCCGAACGAGGCGGTGAGGTCGAGGCCGCCGGGCCGGGACTCCTCCAGGGTGCCGCGTAGCCGCTCGGAGATCGCCACGCCTTCGTCGAGGCCGGCACCGGGAATGAGGATCAGGAACTCCTCACCGCCGAGTCGGTAGATGAGCTCGAAGGAGCGCAGCGCCTTGCGCATTTGGTAGGCGACGGAGCGCAGCACCGCGTCACCGCGGTCGTGGCCATGGGTGTCGTTGACGTCCTTGAAGTTGTCCAGGTCGCAGGCGACGAAGGCGACCGAGCCGCCGGTCAGGCGCGCCTGCTGCTCGAGCTCCATAGCCCTGCCCTCGAGCGCCTTGCGGTTCAGCAGCCCGGTGAGCGGGTCGAGCACCGCTGCGTCGCGCTGTGTCATCTCGGCCTCCACCAGGGCCCAGTTCGCAAGCGTGATGCAGATCAGCAGCGCGATCGTCGTGATGATCAGCCTTGGGTCGTTGGCGGCGGCAGCGGGATCGACACCGACCGTCACCCCCAGCAGCGCCAGCGCAGTGAGCGCGCCGAGTGCGATTACGACGGTGCCCCGGAAGCGCATCGGAGCGACGGCGGCGGGGATGATGACCAACGGAACCGCTGCGCTGGTCGGACCGCCGGTGAGCGGGACCGCGGCGGCGAACAGGCCAATCAGGAAGACCAAGGTGCCGAAGGCCCAGCGCTCGGGGCGATCGCTGCGCTTCAGCATCCGCTCGAGGATCGCGAGGTTGAGCCCGGCGGGCACGAGGAGAAGCAGCGCCTCCCAGCCGTTCCAGGGGGCGGAGGCGAAGATCGTGAGGCCGATCACGCCCCAGATGTAGATACGCGCCTTGCGCACGCGGTCGCTCGCCTCGATCACGCGCATGCGGTCGAGCTCGGTGGGACACAGCCATGAGCGTCTCTCCTGCATTCCAATGACTATCGGCGTCCGGGCGGGTTCGGTGAGCGAGCGCGCAGCCGTGGACGCTTATACGAGGTCGTGCGTGACCAAGCGCCTAGTTAGTGCCTGGCGCTGGACGCTCCCACCGCGCGCAGTTAGAAGAACCGATAGCTCTGGCGCGAGAGCTTGAAGCCGTGTCCGTTGCGCTTGTTCACGCAACGCACCCCGGAGGTGAGGCTCTTGCAGCGGAAGCGGTGGCGGGCGATCGAGTCGCCATAGGTGAGCTCGGAACCGGGGTCGGTGGCGTCGCTGACGCAGTTGAAGTGGGCCTTGCCCTGCCGGGCCAGGCCAATCGACTGGCCCCAGTCGAATTCGCACGAGTTCGGCTTCGGCGGCGAGTGAAAGCTCTTCTGCTGGATGTCGCAGCGCACGCCGGTCTTCAGGATCGCGCAGCGGATGTTGCCCGAGGGCGAGTGAAAGCTGACGATGGCAGCGGCGCTCGCCGGCACGATCGCCGCGGCGAGAAGAGCTGCCGAGAAGACCAGCCTGCGCATGGCCGCAGCCTAACCGCTGCCCGCAAACCGCTGGAGTCGATGTCCGGGAACCAGCTCGTTGTAGTTGCGCAGCAGCCTCGCGGTGACCCCCTGGACCGTCTTGGCCCCGTATTCGAGTGTCGGGTTGCCGTGCGTGAGGACCGCCAGCCCCAGCCTGCGCGAGCCGCGGCGGAGCAGAGCGACCTGGTTGATCCGCCAGCCGTCGGAGGCGGGAATGAAGCCTCCTTTGAAGTAGACCTTCCAGCCAGCCGGCTTGGCCGGCGGGACGCCCCAGCGCTGGTAGGAGACGATGTGGGAGAGCAGGTGCAGGGCGTAGCGGCGGTGGCGGCCGGGGATGTAGCGGCGGATCCGGAACATGAACTCCGACATGTCGCGGGCGGCGATCTCGGTCAGCCCCCAGACCACGTTGGGATGGAAGTCGCGCATCTGCGCGGCTCGCGCCAGGCGATTCAGTCCGGCGTTGCCGACGATGTCGTAGATCTCGGTGGCGGTCGTGTTGTCGGAGCGCGTGATCATCGGGTGCAGAAGAGCCTTGTCGTGCGAGTTGAGGGGGCGGTTGCGGACGCTGGGCCGGCGCAGGTAGCTGAGCATCAGCATCGCCTTGACGACGCTCGCCGAGTGGAACTCGCGCCGCGGCTTGTAGCCGCGCAGGTTGCCGTGCTCGCCGACGATCGCGAAGGACACGGTCCCGATCCGATGCTGAGCGAAATGGCGTGCGACGGCGACCCGCCGCTTCCACGGATATCCGCGCTGCGAGCTGCTGCGGGTCGCGCTGGCAGTCGAGACGGGCGGCGAAGCGAGCAGGGCGCCGCTCAACACCCCGGTCGCCAACAGGGCAACCGATAGGCGGCGTCTAGCCATCGCCGGGCTCGAGCACCATCACCGGGATCCTGCGCTCGCCAGCGCGGCGCTGGTAGACGGCGTAGCCCCCGTAACGGCGCACGGCGAGCTTCCAGGCGCGGTCGCGCTCCTCGCCCTGCAGCTCGCGGGCGCGGTAGGCGTGCTCGTCGCCGCCGATCGAGAAGCGCACGTCCGGATTGGCGACTAGGTTGCGATACCAGGCCGGATGCTTGCTGTCGCCGCCACGCGATGCGATTAGCAGGACCCTGTCGCCGTCGCGCGTGTACATGAGGGGCGTCACCCGATCCAGGCCGCTTTTCGCCCCCTTGACGTGCAGGAAGCCGACCATGCGCCGGCCGCTCATCGTCAATCGCCCGCCGCTGAGGCGCAGCAACCCGCGATCGAGATGGGGCGCGACGTTGACGAAGAACCAGGAGGCCGGCTTGGAGGAGGCGATCGGCGTGAAGACGCGATCGACCAGCGGGTTTCCTCCCTCCTCGCTCACGACGGAGGCTCCACCGGCCCCCCGGGGTCCGGCATCCACGGCTCGTACCACTCGCAGATTCCGCGGCAGAGGGCCTTGGCGCCCTCCGGTCCCCAGGTTCCCGGCTTGTACGGCTCGACCGGGGGAGGATCGTCGAGAAGCGGCTGCACGATCCGCCAGGTCTGCTCGATCTGGTTCTCGTCGGTGAACAGCCCCCGCTCGCCCCGCAGCGCGTCGCCGAGCAGGCGCTCGTACGGTTCGGGCTCCTCGCCGGGGTTCTTTGCGAACAACACCGTGAAGTCCGCCGGCTCGTAGGCCTCCTTGCCTGCCTTCTTGGCCAGGAAGCGGATCCGCGCCCCTGCGCGAGGGTCGATGCGGATCGTGATCTGGTTGGGGTCGGGACGGGAGCGTGGGCCGACGCCGAGCCGTGGAGGGCGCTTGAAGATCACGTTGATCTCGGTCTCCTTGACCGGCAGGTTCTTGCCGGCGCGGATGAAAAAGGGAACGCCCGACCAGCGCCAGTTGTCGATCTCCAGCTCCAGCGCCGCGTAGGTCTCGGTGTCCGATTTCGGATCGACGCCGTCGATCTTCCGGTAGCCGTCGTATTGGCCGCGGATGTAGCGCTTCGGGTCCGCCGCCCGCACCGCCTTGAACAGGTCCAGCTTCTTGTCGCGGACCGAGTCCTCGGCGTTGCCGGCCGGAGGCTCCATCGCGACCAGGCCGAGCACCTGGAGGAGGTGGTTTTGGACCACGTCGCGCATCGCCCCGACCGGGTCGTAGAAGCGGCCCCGGTCCTCGACCCCGAAGTCCTCGGCCATCGTCATCTGCACATGGGAGACGTACTGGCGGTTCCAGATCGGCTCCAGCAGCGTGTTGGTGAAGCGCAGGTAGGTGATGTCCATCACCGGCTCTTTGCCGAGGAAGTGGTCGATGCGGAAGATCTGGTCCTCCTCGAGAACCTCCTGCAGCTCGACATTGAGCTGCTTGGCCGATTCGAGGTCGTGGCCGAAGGGCTTTTCGACCACGACGCGTGCCGACTTGGTCAGCCGAGCCGCGCCGAGGCCGCGGACGACGGTGGCGAAAAGCGAGGGCGGCACCTCCAGATAGAAGACCGGCCGCTTCTTGCCTTCGAGCGACTCGGCGAGCTTGGCGTAGGTCTTCGGGTCGGTGTAGTCGCCGTTGAGGAACGTCATTCGTTGGGCGAGGCGGCGCATCACCTTCTCGTCGTGGTCGGGGACCGTGTCCTCGATCGACTCGTGGGCGCGGGTGCGGAGGTTCTCGTGGTCCCAGTCCTCGCGGCGGCCGACGCCGATGATCGGGCACTTGAGGCGATCGCGAGCTTCGAGCCGGTAGAGCGCCCTGAAGGTCATCTTCTTTGCCAGGTCACCGGTGATCCCGAAGATCACGAGGACGTCAGCGTTCTCACTCATCCGCGGCAGGCTAATCGAGTCGCTTGTCGCTGGTCACTGGGCCAGAGCCCAATCCATCGAGCAACTAGAGACCAGCGACCAGCGACTTGTCGACGGAGCGGGTTCGGCGTAGAGGTGGCCCTGGGCGTAGTCGACTCCGAATTGGCGCAGCATCTCCGCGGTCGCCGTGTCCTCGACGCCCTCGACGATCGTGCGCTGGCCGTGGCGGCGGGCGATCTCGACGATCGTGCGCACGACTCGCTGGTTGCCCTCGTCGCCGCGCAGCCCGCGAACGAAGTCCATGTCGATCTTCAGGAAGTGCGCCGGGATGCTCTTCAGGTAGGTCATGGCGCCAAAGCCGGTCCCAAAGTCGTCGAGGGCAAGCCGGCAGCCGAGTCGCTCGACGCCGGCGGCGAATCGCATCGCGGCGTCCGCGTTCTGGGCGGCGGCCGTCTCGGTGATCTCGAAGGTGAGCTGGGAGGGGTCCGCTCCGGAGCTCTTCAGCGAGCGCCGGACGTCGTCGAGCAGCCGCCGCTCGGTGAGCGAGCGCGCCGAGACGTTCACGGCCACTGACCGACCCGCCGCGAGCAGCTCCAGCGCCCGGCCGAGCATCCACTGGTCGATGGCCTGGATCATGTCGAGGCGCTCGGCAGTCGGAAGGAAGTCGATCGGCGGAACGATGTCCTCGCCGCGTCCCCTCATACGCACCAGCAACTCCTCCAGCACCTGTTCCCCGGTCCGCAGGTCGAAGATCGGTTGGCTGTAGGCGAGCAGGCGGTCGCCCTCCAGGGCGCCCGTGATCCGCTTCTGCCATTCCAGCTCCCACAGCAGCTCCTGCTCGCGGTCCCGTTCGTCGCTGATGTCGGCGAACACGCAGACAGCGCCCACGATCGCGCCGCCCTCGCGAATCGGTGCGCTCGTGTACTTGACCGAGAACGAGGTTTCGTCCGGGCGCCAGAACACCTCGTCACTCTCGTGGATCATCTCGCCGCGCAGCGAGGCGTGGATCGGGAACTCCTCGACCGGGTACGGCGATCCGTCGGCATATGAGTGGTGGAGCAGCTCGTGGGCGTCGCGGCCCATCAGCTCGGCGTGGTTGCAGCCCAGGATCTGTCCCGCCGCCGGGTTGGCGTAGGTGATCCGACCTTCGGGGTCGATGCGGATGATCCCGTCGCCGACCGAGCGCAGAATCAGCTCGTTGTCGCGGATCAGCTGCGCCAGCTCGCGCTCCCGCTGTTCCTGTGCGCTGACGTCGGTCGCAACCAGCGCCGCTTGTCCCAGCTCCTCGCCGTCGACGGATAAGGGCGTGGCGCTGAGGCTGAGGTTGATCAGCGAGCCGTTCCGGCGCCGGCCGAGGACTTGCCGCGATGCTTGCGGTCTCCCGCGCGCCGCCCGCTCGGAGATCGACGCAACATCCGCCGCGAACTCAGCGCTGACAAGGGAACTGAACTGCTCGCCGACTAACTCATCGGGCTCGTAGCCGAGCATTTCCTCGGCCGCCTGATTGGCATAGGAGATCCTGCCCGCGCCGTCGGTGACGAGGATCAGGTCGGTCGACGTCTCGACCAGGACCCTGTAGAGGTCTCCAAAGTCTGTGAGCCGCTCCTGCGGCACTTTCTGCACTCTCTCCTTCTCGCAGCGGAGTACTTCCCTGTACCTCGCATCGCGTGCCTGAAACGATGACTTTTGGGTAGCCAATTGTCAAGGAATTTGGGTACATCCGTCCGTAGGAGATCCGGCTAGCCAGAGCCCCGAGCCGCTCGGCAAGGATGCATAGGATGGGGCCATGCAGCTGGGGATGGTCGGACTGGGTCGTATGGGCGCAAACATGGTGCGGCGCCTGATGCGCGACGGTCACGAGTGCGTCGTCTACAACCGGAACCCTGAGCCGGTGAAGTTGCTGGAGAGCGAGGGAGCGATCGGCAGCGCGGACCTCGACGAGTTCGTCGCCAAGCTCAGCAAGCCCAGAGCCGCCTGGGCAATGGTTCCGGCGGGCGATGTCACCGAGACGGTGGTGAACGCACTCGCTGAACGCATGGAAGCCGGCGACACGATCATCGACGGCGGCAACTCCTACTACCACGACGACATCCGCCGCGCCGCATCGTTCAGCGAAAAGGGGATCGACTACCTCGACTGCGGGACCAGCGGTGGCGTCTTCGGTCTCGAGCGCGGCTACTGCCTGATGATCGGCGGCCCGGACGGAGCCTTCGAGCGGTTGGAGCCGATCTTCGCTTCCCTGGCCCCCGGTTTCGATGCGGCGGAGCGCACACCGGGTCGCGACGGCGACCCCTCCGCCGCCGAGCAGGGCTACCTGCATTGCGGCCCCAACGGCGCCGGCCACTTCGTGAAGATGGTCCACAATGGGATCGAGTACGGCGTCATGGCCGCCTACGCGGAGGGCCTGAACATCCTCCGCAACGCCGACGCCGGCAGCCGAAAGGTCACCGCGGACGCCGAGACGGCGCCGCTAGAGCACCCCGAGTACTACAAGTATGAGGTCGATATTCCCGAGGTCGCGGAGCTCTGGCGGCGGGGCAGCGTAATCGGGTCATGGCTGCTCGACCTCACGGCGGCGGCGCTGCAGGAGTCGCCCGACCTGGCCGATTTCGAGGGTCGGGTGTCGGACTCCGGCGAGGGCCGCTGGACGTCGATCGCGGCGATCGAGGAGGGGGTGCCGTCCCCCGTGCTTACGACGGCGCTCTACTCGCGCTTCGCTTCGCGCGGTCTCGACGACTTCGCCGACAAGGTGCTCTCGGCGATGCGAAAGCAGTTCGGCGGCCACGAGGAAAAGAAGTGATTGCCGCCCGGCCTAGATGACCGAGCACCAGCTCGAGGTGCTGCCCGATGCAGGGGCCGCCGCGCGGCGCGGCGCTGAGCTGATCGCCGAGACTGCGGGTGAAGCAATCGCCGCCCGGGGGAGCTTCGCGTTGGCGGCCAGCGGCGGCACCGACCCCTGGGAGATGTACCGGCAGCTGGCCGAGTTCGAAATCGAGTGGGAGCGGGTCGAGGTGTTTCAGGTCGACGAGCGAGTCGTTCCCGACGGCGACCCCGACCGCAACCTCACCCACCTGCTCGAGAGCCTGCCCGAGGCGGCGCGGGACGGAGTGCGCGCGATGCCGGTTACCGACGAGGACCTCGAGGGAGCGGCGGCTCGTTACGCGGGGCAGCTCCCCGGCTCACTCGATCTCGTCCACCTCGGCCTCGGTCCCGACGGCCACACCGCCTCGCTGGTCCGGGACGATCCCGTGCTCGAGGTCGATGACCGGCGCGTCGCGATCACGGGCCCCTACCAGGGGCATCGCCGCATGACGCTCACCTACCCGGAGCTCGAGCGGGCGCGACGAATCTTCTGGCTGGTGACCGGCGAGAGCAAGCGCGAGGCACTCGGTTGGCTTTTGGCCCGCGACGGCGCGATCCCCGCCGGGCGGGTCCAGGCACACGAGTCGATCGTGATCGCCGACCAGGCCGCGGCCGGACCAAGCGCCTAGCAGGGGCGCGGTAGGCCAAGTCGCCGAGACGGCCGCGATCGCCGGGCCGCGAAACGGTCGACCGCTGCTAGAAGCCGCGCCGCTCGCGGATACGGTTCATGGTGTGACGCAGCTGCGGGTTGCCACGATTCGCCAGCTCCCTGGCGACGCGCAGGTTGCGAAGTATGAAGATCGCCGCGAGGGCGCCCACCACAATGGTCACGCCGACCAGCTGGGCGAGCGAGACGCCGGCCAGCGCGACGAAGAAGGCGTAGAGGACGATCACTCCGGCGACGGCGATCCAGAACGAGATACGGAGCTGGTCGAAGATCTCCACGGCCTGGCAAGAGTACCTTGATGCCGATGACCCGCCAAGAGGCTGAGCAGGAGTGCACGAGGCTTGCCGCGGAGCATCCTGACCGCGAGACGCACCGCTGGATCCCCCATCAGGCGAAGGACGGGACCTGGGACGTGGCGAAGATCTCGCTGCCACCCCAGAGCGAGGATGGGCTATCTACCGAGACGCGGGCCGACGAGCGCCCGCCGACCCCGGACGATCCCCGCCCGATGCGCGACATCGGTGGTCCCTGGGTGGGACCCGCCTAGCTGCTCCCGCCCTGCGACCATGGCGTGCGCCGTGGGATCCAGCGCGGCACGGCCCGCCGGTACTCTTCGTAGTCAGCGCCGAAGCGACGCGCCAGCCTCGGCTCCTCGAGCAGCGGAATGTAGATGGCGTTGACGATCGCGAACCAGACGAACAGGATCAGCACCCACTGCGATCCGAGCACTGCGACCTCGCCCAGCAGCACGAATCCGAGTGCGCTGATCATCGGGTTGCGCACCCGCCGGTAGGGGCCGCGGACGACGAACCTTCGCGGTGGGTCCCAGGGAGCGAGCGTCCCGCGGCCGACCTCGACGAAGAGGCGGATCGTCTCAAGCCAGAGCCTGAACCCAACGAGTGCGACGCCGGCTCCCGCGCCAACGAGGAAGGCACCAAACGGTGCCGGCAGATCCCAGCCGACGTCGGTTCCGTGGGCCCAGACGAGAAGCGCCGGCACGACGACCACAACCATTCCAGGCAGCAGCGCGATCGCGCGGAGCTGACGCCGCCAAACAGCTCGCGTCCCGCCGGCGCCGTTCGCGTCTCTCAGCCGATCGTCAATCGCTCGACCTCCTCGCCGCGCCCGATCAGCACGTCGCTGACCATCGACGCCGGGAAGAGGCCGTGGTCGACGACGCCGGGCTCGGCCGACAGTCGTGCGGCCAGCTCGGCTGGGTCGCCTACCTCGCCGAAGAAGTCGGCGATCACGCCGCCGTCGGGGCTGGCCTGGGCGTCGCGGCGGCGCACGTCGCCGATCTCGCCGAGCCGCTCGATCGTCGCCAAGAACCCGAAATTGAAGAGCTCCAATGGCACCGGGGGCGCCAGTTTGTCGGTCGGCTTGCTCGAGTCCCCGATCACGACGAAGCGCTGCGCGGTCGCGGCGACGATCTTCTCCCGCGTATGGGCGCCGCCGCCGCCCTTCACCAGCCATCCGTCGGGAGCGATCTGGTCGGCCCCATCGATCGCGATGTCGAGCTTGACCAGCGCGTTGAACGGCTCCACCGCCAGTCCCAGCTCGCGCCCCAGTTCCTCTGTCTCCATCGAGGTGGCGACGCAGCGCAGCTCCAGTCCAACCAGCGCAGGCAACAGAAAGGCAACGGTTGAGCCGGTTCCCAGCCCTACCGTCATTCCATCCTCGACCAGCTCTGCGGCGGCCTCTGCAGCAATCCGCTTCTCGGTCTGGGTGTCGGTATCGGCGCCCACGTGATCGGGAATCTATCCTCGGAGGGCTAGGATCGAGAGCAAGAGATGGAAGTAGCGGCACCAGCGAAGACCGACATCGACACGTTGTGCATCAACACGATCCGCACGCTGTCGATCGACGCGATCCAGAAAGCGAACTCGGGCCACCCCGGAACGCCGATGGCGCTGGCGCCGGTCGCATACGTGCTCTGGCAGCGCTTCCTGCGCTTCGACCCGATGGATCCGATCTGGCCGAACCGCGATCGCTTCGTGCTTTCCAACGGCCACGCCTCGATGCTGCTCTACTCGCTGCTTCACCTGACCGGCGTGCGGGCCGTCGATCCCGACTACGAGACACTCGGCGAGCCGAGCGTCAGCCTCGATGACATCAAGGCATTCCGGCAGCTCGATTCCCACTGCCCCGGACATCCCGAGTACCACCTGACCTCGGGCGTGGAGACGACCACCGGCCCCCTCGGCCAGGGCATCGCGACCTCGGTCGGGATGGCGATCGCCAGCAAGTGGGAGGCCGCGACCTTCAACCGGCCCGGCTTCGAGATGTTCGACTTCGACGTCTACGCGTTCTGCGGCGACGGCGACTTCATGGAGGGCGTCTCCAGCGAGGCCGGCTCGGTCGCCGGGCATCAGCAGCTCGACAACCTCTGCTGGGTCTACGACAACAACCACATCACGATCGACGGGAGCACCGAGCTCGCCTACTCCGACGACGTCGCTGCCCGCTTTATGGGCTACGGCTGGAACGTGACCAGGGTCGGCGACGCCAACGACCTCGAGCTGCTCACGCGAGCCTTCGAGACCTTCCGCGAGGAGCACGACCGCCCGACCCTGATCATCGTCGACAGCCACATCGGCTACGGCTCGCCCCACAAGCAGGACACGGCGGAGGCACACGGAGAGCCCCTGGGGGAGGAGGAGGTACGGGAGACCAAACGGGCGTATGGCTGGCCCGAGGACGCCGAGTTCCTGGTCCCCGAAGGCGTCTACGAGCACTTCGCGGCTGGCATCGGGGAGCGCGGCGAGCGGTTGCGAAAGGAGTGGGGGCGGCTCCAGGTCAGCTATGAGCGCGAGCACGAGACCTTCGCCAACGGGATCGACCAGATGCAGCACCGCGAGATTCCCGACGGCTGGGACAACGACATCCCGAGCTTCGACGCCGACCCGAAGGGGCTGGCGACCCGCAAGTCCTCCAACAAGGTGCTGAACTCGATCGCGCCGCGGGTGCCGTGGCTGGTCAGCGGCTCGGCCGACCTCACCGGCTCTGCGTCCAACGGCCTCGACTTTGAGGAGGCCGGGACCTTCTCGCCCGAGGACCGCAGCGGACGCGAGCTCCACTACGGGATCCGCGAGCATGAGTCGGCGGCGATCTCAAATGGTCTCTCGCTGAGCAAGCTGCGCCCGGTCTGGTCCACCTATCTGACCTTCTCCGACTATGCGCGGCCATCGATCCGCCTTTCGGCGCTGATGGAGCTGCCGGTGGTGCATTGGTTCAGCCACGACTCGATCGGCCTCGGCGAGGACGGGCCGACCCACCAGCCGGTCGAGCAACTCGCCTCCCTTCGAGCGATACCCGGTCTCAATGTGATCCGCCCATGCGACGGCAACGAGGTCGCCGAAGCGTGGCGGGTGATCATGCAGCAGCGCCACGAGCCGACGGCGCTGGTGCTGACCCGCCAGGACGTACCGACTCTGGACCGCAGCCGTTACGCCTCCGCGGAAGGGCTGGCGCGGGGCGGCTACGTGCTGGCCGACAGCGAAGGAGAGCCGCAGGTGATCCTGATCGCGACCGGCAGCGAGGTGCATCTCGCGGTTGACGCCTACGAGGACCTGCTCGCCGACGGGATCCGCGCTCGGGTCGTGAGCCTGCCCTCCTGGTACCTGTTCGACAACGAGCCCGAGGAGTATCGGGAGAGCGTGCTTCCAGAGGGGGTACAGGCACGGGTCGCGGTCGAGCAGGCCTCGACTCTGGGCTGGGACCGCTACGTCGGCCCGCAGGGCAAGATCGTCGGCATGCACACCTTCGGGGTCTCGGCGCCGTTGAAGGAGGTCCAGCGAAAGTTCGGCTTCACTCCGGACCGCGTCGTCGAGGCGGCACGGGAGGTGTTGTGAGCGCGAGGCTCAAGCAAAGGGCATCGCGCTGTGCCGAGCGCGAACGGACAGAGTTGTGACCGATTCGAAACCTACACAGCGGCTGCACGAGCTTGGCCAGAGCCTCTGGGTCGACAACATCGACCGACAAATGTTGACGAGCGGGGTGCTGCGCAACTACATCGATGAGCTGTCGCTCACCGGGCTGACCTCCAACCCGACCATCTTCGACAACGCGATCGGCTCCGGGTCGGCCTACGACGACTCGATCCGCGCCCTGCACGAGCAGGGGCGCTCAGACCAGGACCTGTTCTTCGAGCTGGCGCTCGAGGACCTGCGCCAGGCCGCGGACCTTTTCGTCGCCGCCCACGAGCGAACCGACGGCGTCGACGGCTGGGTCTCGCTGGAGGTCTCGCCGCTGATCGCCAACGACACCGAGGCGACGATCGAGCAGGCCGAGCGGCTCCACATCGAGTCGAAGCGCAACAACATCTTCATCAAGATCCCTGGAACGATGGCCGGGACCAAGGCGATCGAGGAGTCGATCCACGCCGCGATCCCGATCAACGTGACGCTGCTGTTCTCGACCGAGCACTACCTCGCCGCCGCCGAGGCCTACATGCGCGGGATCGAGCGGCGAATCGAGGACGGAGACGACCCGGACGTGCCATCGGTCGCCTCGTTGTTCATCAGCCGCTGGGACAGGGCGGTGATCGACGTGGTTCCCGGCGAGCTGCGCGACAAGCTCGGGATCGCGGTCGCCAAGCGCACCTATCGCGCCTACCGCGAGCTGCACGACTCCGACCGCTGGCAGCGGCTCGAGAACGAGGGCGCACGGCCGCAGCGCGTGCTCTGGGCGAGCACCGGCACCAAAGACCCTGAGGCCTCCGACGTCCTCTACGTCGAAGCGCTCGCGGCCCCGCTGACGATCAACACGATGCCCGACAAGACTCTGCTCGCCTTCGCCGACCACGGCGAGGTGCGTGAGCCGCTGCCGCCGGACGGGGGCGACGCCGAAGAGGTGCTGGCCGCCTTCAACGAGGCCGGAATCGACACCGACGCCCTCGCCACCCAGCTTCAGAGGGAGGGAGCGGATACGTTCGTCAAGTCCTGGAACGAACTGCTCGCGACGATCGAGGGCAAGGTCAAAGCGGTCGCCTGAGTGACCTCCCCCAGGATCCCCTGAGGAGCGCGGATGGCGCAGGAGAAGATCGCACCGCTCAGAGATCGCCCGGCGTGGCGGGAGCTGGAGCGCGACTACGCCCAGGTCAAGTCTCGCCACCTGCGCGATCTGTTCGCCGAGGACCCGAAGAGGGGGACGCGGTTGGCGGCCGAGGGCGCCGGGCTGTACCTCGACTACTCCAAGAACCGGGTCGACGACGAGACGCTGGCGCTGCTATTCCAGCTGGCGGAGCAGTCGGGCCTCGCCGAGCGCCGCGAGGCGATGTTCCGCGGCGATCGCATCAACGTGTCGGAGGACCGCTCCGTGCTGCACGTGGCGCTGCGGATGCCGCGCGAGCGCTCGCTGATCGTCGACGGCGTCGACGTCGTCAAGGAGGTGCACGAGGTTCTCGATCGGATGAGCGCCTTCGCCGAGCGGGTGCGGAGCGGCGAGTGGCGCGGCCATAGCGGCAAGCCGATCCGCAACGTGATCAACATCGGCATCGGCGGCTCGGACCTCGGGCCGGTGATGGCCTACGAGGCGCTGCGCCACTACTCCAAGCGCGAGATGACCTTTCGCTTCGTCTCCAACGTCGACGGAACCGACTTCGCCGAGGCGACCCGCGACCTCGACCCGGCGGAAACGCTTTTCATCGTCTCCTCGAAGACCTTCACGACGCTGGAGACGATGACCAACGCGCGCACGGCACGGGCTTGGGTCGCCGCCGGGCTCGGCGACGAGGAGGCGGTCGCAAAGCACTTCGTCGCCGTCTCCACCAATACCGAAGAGGTGGCGAAGTTCGGCATCGACTCCGCCAACATGTTCGGCTTCTGGGAGTGGGTGGGGGGCCGCTATTCGATGGACTCGGCGATCGGCCTCTCGACCATGGTCGCGATCGGTCCCGAGCGCTTCGGCGAGATGCTGGCCGGATTTCACGCCATGGACGAGCACTTTCTCGAGACCCCGACGGAGCGCAACCTGCCCGCCCTGATGGGGCTGCTGGCGGTCTGGTACGGCGACTTCTTCGGCGCTGAGACGGTCGCCGTGCTGCCCTACGACCAGTACCTGAAGCGCTTCCCGGCCTACCTGCAGCAGCTGACCATGGAGTCCAACGGCAAGCACGTGACCCTCGACGGCACCGCTGTCGACTACGAGACCGGGGCGATCTACTGGGGCGAGCCGGGGACCAACGGCCAGCACTCCTTCTACCAGCTGATCCACCAGGGAACGAAGCTGATCCCCTGCGACTTCATCGGTTTTCACCGAAGCCTCAACCCGCTCGGCCAGCACCACGACCTGCTGGTCGCCAACGTCCTCGCGCAGACCCAGGCGCTGGCCTTCGGCAGGACGGCGGAGGAGGTCCGCGAGGAGGGAACGCTGGAGGAGCTGGTCCCCCATCGTGTCTTCGAGGGAAACCGGCCCTCGAACACGATCTTCGCCGAGCGGCTTGACCCGCGCACGCTGGGGACGCTGGTGGCGCTGTACGAGCACAGCGTCTTTGTCCAGGGGACGGTGTGGTCGATCGACTCCTTCGACCAGTGGGGCGTCGAGCTGGGCAAGGTGCTGGCGCGCAGGATCGAGGCCGCCTTCCAGGCCCACGAGGAGGCGAGGCCGGACCTCGACAGCTCGACAAGGGAGCTGCTCCGCCGTTACCAGGCGGCCCGCAAGCCTTGATCGAGGCGGTCCTCTTCGACATCGACGGGACCCTGATCGCCACCGGAGGGGCGGGAGCCGAGGCCTGGCGGCGTGCCTTCGAGGAGCTCTACGACGTAAAGGCGGAGATCGACGAGTTCAGCCATGCCGGAATGACCGACCCCGAGGTCGGGCGCCTGACCTTCACGGGTGTGCTTGGACGAGAGCCGAAGCGCGACGAGTTCGCTCGCCTCATGGCCCGGCGCCAGCACTACCTCGCGGGCGCGGTGGCGGAGTCGAAGCGCTACCGGGTGATGCCCGGAGTCGAGGCCCTGCTCTTGAATCTGGTGAAGGACGGCGTGCTGCTTGGCTTGGTGACGGGAAACGTCGAGGCGGCGGCGCACATCAAGCTCTCCCGAGCCAACCTGAACCGCTTTTTCAGCTTTGGCGGCTATGGCTCAGACTCGACCGACCGGGTCGAATTGACGAAGTACGCGATCAAACGGGCGGAGCTTGTCTCGGGGGGATCGCTGGAGCCCGAGGAGTGTCTGGCGGTTGGCGATACGCCGCTCGACGTGGAGGCGGGGCACGGCGCGGCCATTGAGGTGGTCGGCGTTGCCACCGGCGCCTACTCGGTCGAGCAGCTGCTCGCGGCCGGCGCCGACCACGCCGTGGCGACGCTGGAGGAGGGCCTCCCGCTCAAGTAACTGCGGCGGCTTCGGCGCGCGAATGCGCCGGCCAACTCAAGGCAGGCGGCCGCCGCTGTAGAAGTCGACCCAGGAGCCGCAGGCCTGCGCCAAGGTGGTGCGGTGCTCGGGGCCGACCGGCCTCGCGGTCAGCTCGCCGAGGAAGGCCGTGTCGTCATAGCCCGTGAGGCGTTGGAGGGTGTTCGGGTCGTTGACTGAAACCGTGAACCGCACCCGCGCCGATGAGCTGAGGTCGAGCGGGCCGGCGGGCCAGTATTGACCGTCGTTGTACAGGCTCAGCTGGTTGGGCCGCTGCCCGTCGAGCGCCGCGGGGAGATGTACGTCGAGGCCCGCGGCGGGCGCCCGCAGCTGGATCGGAACCGGGCTGAAGTACTGAAGCGAGAGGTTCCAGCGCCCGGCCGGCAGGTTCAGCGTCTGGCTGGTCTGCTCCCCGAGGCCGGGCGTCGGCCCGTGGTCCCAGCTCTCCTTCGGCCCCACGACCGGGGTCGGGAAGATCGAATCTTTGCCGGGCAGCGAGATCATCAGCTTCGTCTCCGGCGCCGTGCAGTCGAGCGGCGCGGCCGGGGCGCCGCCCTCGAGCAGCGTCCTCCACTTCCGCGGTGTGCGCCCGGTTCGCTTCCAGAGGATGAAGGAGGGGGTCTTGCTGGCCGCCCGGAAGTTGGGCGGCACCTTGCTCACGTATGCGGCACGCGTCGTGACCACGAAGTCGAAGCGGTCCAGGGTGCCGGGCGTGAACGAGTCGAAGTCGATCGGGCTGTAGGCGACCCCGAGGTCAAACGGCTTCGTCGGCCGCTCCTGGACGAGGTCGTCGGGGAACTCGATCAGCGGAATCCTCGTATTGGCGCCGTGCAGCTCCCACTGCGCGAAACGGTCCTGGCCCGCGTAGAGGACCGACTTGCCGGCAACCTGGGGCAGGAAGGCGCGCAGCTGCGCACCGTGGCCGGGGGGCGCGATCGGCGTGTCGCGCAGGACCAGGAAGCTCGAGTAGGCGGCGCCGACGATGAAGACCGCCGCAAGCGTGCCCCAGCCGGCTCGCGGCACTCGCCACTCGGCGGGCGGCGCAGAAAGCAGGGCGCGGACGATGACCAACATCACCAGCGGGGCGACGATCATCAGCGCCTTGCCGCGGACGTAGTCGCCGCTCAGCGGCGTCAGCGTGGCGAGGTAGATCAGGATCCCGCCCCCGACCGCCGCCGGGACCGCATAATCACGACGGCGCAGCCACCAGGCCAATCCGGCGACCAAGGCGATGGCGCCGATTGCCGCCGTCAACCAGGGCAGGTGGGCTCCGCCGGCGGTGTCGAGCCTGTAGTTGGAGGAGGTCCAGAAGCCCAGCGCCTCGGCGGGGTTGACCGGCCCGAAGGTGTTTGCGCTCTGCACCTCGGCGAAGCTCTTGCCGAAGCCAAACGGTCCGACGAGCCCCAGCACGACCACGCCGATCAGGATCACGAAGGCGGCGGCGAGCACGACTGGGCGGGTGATGTTGGCCCAGAGCCGGCGCGGAGCGAGGCCGCGGCGTACCTCGGGAAGGCTGAGGCTGAAGATCGCCGTCGCGGCGAGCGGCCAGGCGAGGCCCGCAAAGCTGTAGGAGAAGACGATCCCGGCCGCCAGCACCGCGAGCGGCCCGAGCGTCCGCAGGCGCCCACGAAGGTCGGCGGGAATCGGCCACGCGGCGGGCAGGGCAATCGCGAAGGCGAGCACGAAGAGCGCTTCGGCGGTCTCCTTGAAGGCGCTTTGGGCGTAGTAGGAGACAGCCAGGTAGGAGAGCGCGACCAGGACCGCGCCGATGGTCCTCCTGGCGGCTCCCAGCTCCTTCAGCACTGCCAGCGTGGTCAGCGCGGTGAGCACCGGAATCGCAATCACCAGACCCATGAAGGCCTTGTCGAGGCCGATCCCGGGCAACGCCGAGATCGTCGTCGATAGTCCGTGCGGCCCGAGCGGGTAGCCCCTGTCCGGCGCCGGGCCGAGGCCGTTCTTCAGCCACTCGGCCCACTGCAGGTGCAGCCCGAGGTCGTTGTTGAAACCCACCCCGATGAGGCCGAAGCGGCCGCTGATCGCGAACGGAATCGCCAGTAGCACTGCCACCACGAGCGCCACCAGCAGGCCGCCCCGCGCAGCCTCTCCGCGCTGATAGGGCAGGCGCAGCGCCACCGCCGCCGCCAGCAGCAGCACGACGACGAACACGGCGGCCGTCGTCGCGTGGCCGGGGGCGCGGGCGAAGAAGCCGGCGACCGTGAACAGCGCCGCCAAGCCCACCGCGGGCTCCAGCCATGACCACCGTTCATGGCCCAAAACGGCCAGCAGCGAGCGCCCCACCAGCAGCGACGCGGCGCAGATCAGCGCCGCCGAGATGTACGTCGCGATCATCAGGGCGGCAAACTATGTCTTAGTGCCTCCCGCCGCAATTACGCTCGCCTTTGACGGCTGCAAACCTTCGCCGGCAGTCGTCCTCGGTGGCTCGCGCACTTTTCAAGTGCGCCACGCTCCCTGTGTCCTAGGCCGGCTTGGTTTTCGCTCGCCAAAGTGCGACCGTACCTACGCCGGAAGGCACTGACGATGGAGTGCCCAGCCTGCGGCAAACCGAACCGCGAGGGCGCCAGATTTTGCGATTCCTGCGGATCCGAGCTGGCGGCCTCGGAAGCCGTGCCCGCGGCGCCCGCAGGCGCCGCGCAGGTCAACGGCGCCCCCGAAGCGTCCACGGGTTCGGATTCGGCTGCGCCGCCCGACGCCCCCGACTCGATCGGGGACCGCTACGAGGTGCGCAGCTTCCTCGGGCGCGGGGGTCGCAAGGATGTCTACCTGGCCCGCGATGCGGACCTGGACCGAGACGTCGCCGTCGCCCTGTTCGACACCGAGGGGCTGGGCGAGGCAGCGCTGGCCCGCGCCCGCCGCGAGATGCAGGCGATGGAGAAACTCGGCGACCACCCGCATCTGGTCACCGTCCATGACACCGGCGAGAGCGACGGGCGCCCCTACATCGTCAGCCGTTACATGCCCGGCGGCGACGTCCAGCGGCTGCTCGCCTCGAGCGAGGACGGCCGCCTGGCGATCGACAGGGCGATCGCGATCGGAATCGACGTCTGCCGGGCCCTCGAGCACGCCCACTCCTGCGGGATCGTCCATCGCGACCTCAAGCCGGCCAACGTCTGGCTCGCGGAGGACGGTGGTGCGCGGCTGGGCGACTTCAGCCTCGCCGAGACCGCCGCCCGGGGCTCGACCGGGGCCCTGGTCGGGACGGTCGCCTACCTTCCGCCGGAGCGGGCGCTCGGCCGCCCGTCCGGTCCGCCCTCGGACCTCTATTCGCTCGGCGCCCTGCTCTACGAGATGGTCGCCGGCCAGCCGCCGTTTACCGGCGGCGACGCGGTGTCGATCATCGGCCGTCACCTCAGCGCCGACCCTGTGGCGCCGTCGCGCCACAACCCGGCCGTGCCCCCGGCGCTCGACGAGCTGATCCTGCGCCTGCTCGCGAAGGCGCCCGAGGGGCGCCCCGACAGCGCCGCTGCGGTGCGCGAGGCTCTGGTGGCGATTCGCGACGCTCCCGCTCAACCCGAGCAGGCCGCGGAGGCGGCCGAGGAGAACCCGCTCGAGGGTCTGGCCGGGCGCGTCTTCGTCGGTCGCGAGGCAGAGCTCGAGGAGCTGCGCGGCGCCGCGGACCAGACGCTCGCGGGGCGGGGGAGGCTCGTGCTGATAGCCGGAGAGCCGGGGATCGGCAAGACCCGCACCGCCGAGGAGTTGGCCACGTATGCCCAGGTGCGGGGCGCCAACGTGCACTGGGGCCGTTGCCACGAGGATGACGCCGCACCCGCCTACTGGCCCTGGGTGCAGGTGATCCGCTCGTATGTGCGTGAGGCCGACCCGGTCGCGCTCGCCTGGGAGATGGGAAGCGGTGCCGCCGACATCGCCCGCGTCGTGCCCGAGGTGGCGGAGCGCGTCGGCGAGGTCAGCACGCCCGCCGATTCCGACGACGAGGCGGCGCGGTTCCGGCTCTTCGACTCGATCTCGGGGTTCCTCTCCAGCGCCGCGGCCTCGCGTCCACTCGCGATTGTGCTCGACGACCTTCACTGGGCCGACGAGCCCTCGCTGCTGCTACTCCAGTTCCTAGCTCGTGGACTGGGCGACGCGCGCCTGCTGCTGATCGGGACCTATCGCGACGTCGAGCTCGGGCGTCATCACCCGCTTTCTCGAGTGCTGGGCGAGCTCTCGGGCTCGGGGGAGGCGCGGGTGGCGTTGCACGGCCTCAGCGAGGCCGACGTCGGCCACTACATCGCGATGACCGCGGGCGCCGAGCCGGCGCCGGAGCTGGTCGGCGCGGTGCACGACCAGACCGAGGGCAACCCGTTCTTCCTCGCCGAGGTCGTGCGGCTGCTGGCCGCGGAAGGAACTCTCGAGGCGCCAGGCTCGGCGACCTTGACGATTCCGGAGGGTGTGCGGGACGTGGTCGGGCGGCGTCTGGATCGTCTCCCCCAGGAGGCCAACAAGGCGCTCGCGGTCGGGGCGGCGATCGGACGCGACTTCGACGCCAATGTGGTGGCGAAAGTGATGGAGGTCGATCGGGAGACGCTTGAGGAGCCGCTCTCGAGTGCAGTCACAGCGCAGCTGTTGGCGGAGACCGCCGCGGGCGGCTACCGGTTCTCCCACGCGCTGGTCCGCGAGACGCTCTACGAGGAACTGAGTGCAGCGCAGCGCCCCGCCCTGCACCGGCGGATCGCCGAGGCGCTCGAGGACCTCTACTCGTCCGATCCGGCCCGGCTTCAGCGCCGCCTCAACGAGGTGGCCCACCACTATCTGGAGGGGGCGGCAGGCGGGGACGCGGAGACGGCGGTCGACTACGCGGTCCGGGCTGCCCGCAGCGCGACCGCGCAGCTCGGCCACGAGGAGGCGGCGGAGCTCTACGAGCGGGCGCTGGAGACGCTGGAGCTCTGCGAGCGCGATGAGCATCGCCAATGCGAGCTTCTTGTGGCCCTGGGGGAGGCACAGACCAACGCCGGCAAGCTCGCCGAGGCGCGTGGGACCCTCGACCGGGCCGCGGACGCAGCCTTGGCCCTCGATTCGACCGAGCTGCTGGTGCGGGCGGCATACGGGATCGCCTACGTGTCGGAGGTCGGCGCGACCGACAAACGCATCGTCGAGGTGGTCGAGGCGGCGCTGGATCGGGTCGGTCCCGACGACAGCATCGATCGCGCGCGGTTGCTCTCCTGGCTGGGGCAGGAGTATCTCTGGATCGACCCGCAGGGCCGGGCACGGGAGCTGTTCGAGGCGGCGAACGAGATGGCCCGCCGACTCGGCGATGACCGCACGCTCGCCTTCACGCTCAGCCGCGGCGCCTTCGTCGATCTCGACCCCGACGCGGCGCTGCACATGATCGAGACGCAGACCGAGGTCCTCGAGCTGGCGCGCCAGGTCGGCGACCGCGAGCTGGAGCTGCGGGCCCACGTGCTGCGCCTCGCCGGCCACCTGGCGCTCGGCGACATCCCCGCGGTCGACCGCGATCTCGAGTCATACGCACACCTCGCCACCGAGCTGCGCCAACCGCAGCATCTCTGGCACGTCCCTCTGCTGCGCGGGATGCGGGCGATGATCGATGGTCGCTTCGAGGCGGCCGAGGAATTTGCCGCCGAGGTTCGCGCCGGGGGCGAGCGCGCGCAGGAGCCGCTCGCGCAACAGTTCTTCACGATCCAGGCCGCGCTTCGCTTCCGCCTCGAGGGGCGGTTGGACGAGATCGCTCCGGCGATCGAGCAGCTTGCCGCGCGCTATCCGGCGATCGTGGCATGGCGGATCGCCGCGGCGCTGACCCACGCCGATCGCGGCCAGCTCGACGAGGCGCGGTCGGAGTTCGAGCGCATCGCCGCGGACGACTTCACCGCGATCCCGGTGATCGCCGCGCAGTGGATGACCGCGGTCGCGATCCTCTGCGAGATCGCGTCGGCGCTCGGGGACGCCGAGCGGGCGGAGAAGCTGCACTCGATGCTCGCGCCGTTCCGCGGCCAGACCGTGGTCGCCGGTCGCGCTGCCGCCTGCTGGGGGCCGATCTCGCGCAGCCTCGGGGTTGCCTCGGCAACCGCCGGCAAGCTCGATCGAGCGGTGGAGGAGCTTGAGGATGGGATCGCGCTCTCGGAGCGCATGGGCGACCGGCCGTTCCTGGCCCAGGCGCATCTCAACCTCGCCCACGTGCTGCTCGACCGCAACTCGCGCGGGGATCGCGAGCGGGCGCTCGAGCTGCTCGACCGCTGCCTCGACGCCGCCCAGGAGATGGGCATGCGGGCGCTCACCGATCAGGCCCTGGCGGCGAAGCTGGCCGCGCAGGGGCTGGCGGGCGTCGACGCCACTACCTCGATCGACGAGGTGATCGCGGCGGTCGAGTCGGAGCGCCCCGACATCCTCGCCTACGCGGCGCCGGACGGCACGGTGACGATCCTGTTCAGCGACATCGAGGACTCGACGATCCTCACCGAGCGACTCGGCGACCAGCGCTGGCTGGACCTGCTGCGGTCCCACAACTCGATCTTCCGCCAGCACCTGCGCGACCACGGCGGCTACGAGGTCAAGAACCAGGGCGACGGCTTCATGCTCGTCTTCCCCGAACCAGCCGCGGCCCTGCGCTGCGCGATCGAGGTCCAGCGGGCGCTCGCGGAGCGCGCCACCGAGAACCCCGACGATGGGATCCGGGTGCGGATGGGCCTGCACACCGGCGAGGCGATCGCCGAGGAAGGCGACTTCTTCGGCCGCAACGTAGTCCTCGCCGCCCGCATTGCGGCTCAGGCGCGGGGCGGAGAGATCCTCGTCTCCGAGGCGCTGCGCGAGCAGGCGGAGGGCGAAGATGGGCTCGCATTCGACAAGGGCCGCGAGCTGGAGCTGAAGGGAATGGCCGGTACCCACACCGTGCACCGCGCAGGGTGGGAGGCGGAGGGAGCGCCGGCTTGACCTTAAGTCGGCTGCGCCGGCGGCGCTAGCGACTAGTACTTCTCGGCCGCCTTCGCCAGCGCCTCGCCGACCCCCGGCCCCTCGAGCGGCATCGCGTGCCCGGCGCAGACCTTTGCCGGCTCGAGCGCGGCCAGCTTGCGCACCGACTCCTTTGCCGCCGCGTGGTCCCAGTTGAAGACCGGGTGGGGGACGCTGGCCTCGCCCTCGGGGAGCGGTTTGAGGCGCGTGGAGTCGATGAAGTAGACGGTGTCGGTACAAAGCGCGAGCCGGTCGGACTCGCGAAAGAGGCCGATCAGGCCGGGGGCGTGACCGGGGAAGTGATGGACGCGGAATCCCGCGACCTCGTCTCCCTCCTCGACCGTGCCGGCGATCTTCACGCCGCCCGCGTCCCAGCGTCGATGAAGGGTCGGGTAGATGAGGCGCACCCAGGCGACCGGCAGCTTCTCCATGTGCCAGTAGTCGGGCCACTCGTCGCGCTCGGCGTAGGTCACCTCGTCTGGATGGCAGAACACCGGGGCATCGATCGACGGCGCCGTGCCGCGGTGGTCGGTGTGGCTGTGACCGAGGACGACGCGCTTGACCGGCCCAAGCTTCTCCTCCACGGCCCGCACTGCCTTCACCATCGGCTTGGTGCCGGCGTCGAACTGGATAAGCCCGCCTTCGTCCTCGATGAAGTAGATGTTCATCCCCCCGCGGATGTCACCGCGCAACAGCCAGACCCCGTCGGCGACCTTCCCCAGCGACGGGCTCCAAGGACGACCCGGGAACAGCTTCTCCTCCGCCATGCTGGCGCAAGTCTAGGCTTAGCGGCGTGACACCGCGACCAGATACAGCCTGGATCACGCGGCTGGCGCATCGCCGCTGACCGATGCCGACCGTGTGGAAGGTGGCGATGGCCGTCCTGGTCGTCTGCCTGATCGCCTCGATGGTGATCGGCGTGGTGAAGCTGATTTCAATGTGAGCGCTCAGACAGGCAGCCGGGTTAGTATGCCCCCGCCCGAGCGCAGAGGATAAGAGGGAGAGGTGAGCTAGATGTTCAGTCGCATCGTGGTTGGCACCGACGGCTCCGAAACCGCAGCTGAGGCGGTCCGCCAGGCAACCGAGCTGGCGAAGTTGAGCGGTGCGCGGCTGGACATTGTGAGTGCCTTCGAGCCGGTTCCACAGCAGCGGGTCAAGGCCGAGGCTCGCGAAGCGCCCGGCGACGTCCAGTATGAGATCAGCCCGCGCGAGGACGTCAACCTGATCCTCGACGCAGCGACTGGCGAGGCGAAAAAGGCTGGGATCGAGGAAGTGCAGGCGCACGCGCGAGAAGGCGAACCGGCCGACGCCATCCTCGACGTTGCCGAGGAGATCAATGCGGACCTGATCGTGGTCGGGAACAAGGGGATGACCGGGGCACGCCGCTTCCTGCTCGGCAGCGTCCCTAACAAGGTCTCCCATCACGCTCCCAGCAGCGTGATCATCGTTCGCACGACCTAGCGAATCAATTGCGGCGGCTTCGCCGCCTGACACGCCAGTGCCGCGGCGCAATGCCGCGGCCCAAACGACTAGGGCGCGGTCGCCGCGGCGGCGTCGATCAAGCCGGCGCCGAACTCGTTGTCCTTGCCGGGCAGGCCGAGGTCACGCGCGGTCGCCTGGAGGCGCGCCAGAACCTGCGCCGGAGTGGGGGCGGAGCCCAAAACGCCCGAGGCGATCACCATCGCCGCCACCCCGGAGACGTGCGACGCGGACATCGATGTGCCCTCGTAGAAGCCGGGGATCTCGAAGTGCTTCGGGGACCCGGTGCGGAAAGTGAGCTGATAGATCGGGCGGCTGCCGGCGGAGGGGCACCCGGCAGCCGGCAATCCGCCACCCGGCGCGACCAGGTCGACGCGCGGGCTGATCTTCGAGTAGGAGCCCAGGCAACCGTCCTCGGTGGTGCCGCCGACCGCGATCGCGTGCGGGTCGCTGGCCGGCATCGTGACGCAGCTGCGCGGCTCGCCGTTGCCCACCGAGACGACCAGCACAACCCCCCTGCTGCTCGCGAAACGCATTGCCTGGGCGACCGGCGGCACCGGGTTGCCGCAACCGAAGTTGAAGCTCATGTTGATCACCTGCGCCCCATGTTTGGCGGCGAAGCGGATTCCCTTGGCGATCCTGTCCGACTTGCCGTTGCCAAGCCCGTTCAGCACCCGCACCGGCATCAACTTCGCCTCGTAGGCGAGCCCGGTCAGGCCTATGTGGTTGTTGGTCTTCTCGGCGATCGTCCCCGCCACGTGGGTGCCGTGACCGTTGACGTCGAGTGGCAGCGCGTCCTTTCCGACGAAGTCATAGCCCGGCACGAATTCGCCGGCGCCGAAGTCGGGGCTGCGATGGAATCGTGTGCCCTCGTCCCGGTAGGCAATACCGGTGTCGAGGACGGCGACGATGACACCTTTTGCGCCGGGCCGGCCGTCCTTGCGGAGGTTCTTCCAGGCACCCAGCGCGTCGATTCCCCCCGCGGACTGCAGCGGAAGCGGCTGCGTGCCCGGGGCGCAGAAGCTGCCGCAGGGCAGGAAATTCCACTGTAGCGCGGTCCAGCCCGAGCGCGGTCCGGTAGCGGGCGGCACGGTCCCCGGGTCGTTGGGGACCCCCGATGCCGTCGCGATGTAGTTCGGCACTGCGTAGGCGACGTGCGGGTTCGACCTCAGGGCCGCAACAGCCTCGTGAACGCCAATTCCCGACGGAAGGTCCAGGGTGCGCCCGATGCGCTGGTCGTCGAGTCGCACGACCAGCTCGCCGGGCGCGAAGTCGGGCGCCGCGGATGTCGGGGACGTGGGGGAAGTGGGCGGCGGCGCGAGAGGAGCGGCGGCCGGCGGACCGGCGGTCGCAGAAGGCACAGCGGCGAGCGTCGCGGGCACTGCCGCGACGGCGAGCATGGCTAGCTGGGCGAGTCTGCGGGCTCGTCTGTTCATTGCCGTACGGAGGATCCTGCGAGGTCGCCGGATCGAGTGCCCCGGCACGATTGCAAACACGGGCCGGGTGTTGAAGTTGCCATCACTATCTTGGCTGGCGGTGAACGGCCAAATGCCCAGCTCCGACGAGTCCCATATGAGCAAGGCGATCGGGCTCGCCGAGCGCGCCGCCGAGCACGGTGACGTGCCGATCGGGGCGGTCGTGGTTCGCGGCGATGAGGTGATCGGCGCAGCGGGCAACGAGCGCGAGCTGCGCGGCGATCCGACCGCCCACGCCGAGCTGCTCGCCCTCCGCGAGGCGGCGGAGCGGCTCGGTGGCTGGCGGATCGAGGACGCCTCGATCTACGTGACGCTGGAGCCCTGCTCGATGTGCGCCGGGGCAATCGTGCTGGCGCGGATCGCGCGCGTCGTCTACGGGGCGCGCGACCCGAAGGCGGGAGCGGCGGGAAGCGTGCTCGACGTGCTCGGCGAGCCGGCGCTCAACCACACCCCCACGGTCAGCGGCGGCGTCCTCGCGCAGGAGTGCGCGGCGCTTCTCTCGGAGTTCTTCGGGGCTCGCCGCTAGACCCGCGGCGACCTATTCGACCGGCCGCAGCCGGGCGGAGATCTCGACCGAGTACTCGCTGTCCGCCGGCTCGAGAGGACGAAGATGCTCGGGCAGCGACCGCAGGCTGGCGTCGGTCCGGCCGCGCATCTGCTCCATCGTCTCGGCGCGCACGATCTCGCCTCCCTCCATGAACGGGACCAGCAGCGGCTCGCCCTCGACCGCCTCGTCCTCGGCGGCGACTATGTCGCCGGCCAGCTTGCCGTTCTCGAAGCGGCGGAAGACCTGCTTCGGTCCGGGCAGCGTCTGCTTGTTGGCCGACAGCTTTCGCACCCCGTGCCAGCCTCCGCTGGGGTTGGCGTCGGCGACCAGCTTGTAGACGCCGTTTACGACCGGGGAGTCGCGGCTGGTTCCCAGGTCCGTGCCGACCCCGAAGCGGTCGATCGGCGCCCCCGAGGCGACCAGCTCGGCGATCCGCTCCTCTTCCAGGTCGCCGCTGACGATGATCTCGCTCGCGGGCATCTCCGCCTCGTCGAGCAGCTCGCGAGCGCGGCGCGCGCAGGCCTCCAGGTTGCCGGAGTCGATCCGCACGCCGCCCAGCACGGTCTCGGTCTCGCGTGCCGCCTCGATCGCGTTGCGCACCCCCCCTTCGATCTCGTACGTGTCCACCAGCAGGATCCCCCGCTCGGGGAAGGCGCGGAGGAAGGCGCGGAACGCCTCCAGCTCGGCGGGGAACGAGAGCACGTAGGAATGCGCCATCGTCCCCATCGGGGTGAGGCCGTAGCGCTGCGCGGCGGCGACGTTGGAGGTGCCGGCGCAACCGGCGATCGCCGCGCTGCGGGCGACCTTCATCGCCGCGTCGATTCCGTGGTCGCGGCGGGGTGAGAAGTCGATCACCCGCTCGCCCTGCCCGGGCTCGCCACCACCGGCCGCCAGGACGACCCGCGCAGCCTTGGTGGCGACCATGGTCTGGAAGTTGATCTGGTTGAGAAGCAGGGTCTCCAGCAGTTGCGCCTCGATCCGCGGGCCGGTGACCCGCACCAACGGCTCATCGGCAAAGCACAGGGACCCCTCGGGAATCGCCGCGACGTCGCCGCTGAAGCGGAAGTCGGCGAGGTGCTCGAGGAAGTCCTCGGCGAAGCCGAGCTCGCGCAGATATTCGAGCTCCGGGTCGGCGAAGCGCATCTCGGTGACCAACCTCAGCGTCGGGCCGATCCCGGCGCTGAGCAGCCAGCTGCGGTGGGGAGGGAGGTGGCGTGCGAACAGCTCGAAGACCGCCGGACGATCGAGCCCCTCGCGGTAGTAGCTGGCCGCCATCGTCAGCTCGTAGAGGTCGCAGAGCAGCGACACCTCGGCGGCGTCGAGCAAGCCTGGATCGTTGGCGTCCGGGTGGCTCACTGTCGCCCATTCTCTTCGACTTGGCTGGATACCCTTTGCGCAAGCCTGGAGAGGTGTCCGAGTGGCTTAAGGAGCGCGGCTGGAAACCGCGTGGGCGGGTTACCCTGCCTCGTGGGTTCGAATCCCACCCTCTCCGCTTCCCACCGGCTGCGCGACGCGGTCGCTAGCCTCTAGCCGACTTCCCCGGAGGGGTGCCGGAGCGGTTGAACGGGGCGGTCTCGAAAACCGTTAAGGGCCTTCGGGTCCTTCGTGGGTTCGAATCCCACCCCCTCCGCTTCACAGAGCCGAATCTGGCTTCCAGGCTTCGATAGGCACCGCTAAGGCCATTCGCCGATCGCATCTTCCAAATCCGCTTGGGATCGCTGGGAGCCGCTGGAAGCAGACACAAGCTGGCGCATCACTGGCGCAAGAGATGTACTCATGGAAAACCCCGATTTCCTCTCCGGGGTCCCTTCGCAGCGCCGGTGTCGCTGAAGAGCTCTGCGCTAGCAAATAGCGCCGGTCTCGATGCACACCGAGTCCAATGAGGATTGAATAGCGGATACTCGGCTATCTAGGTCATCGAGGCTCGTTATTGCAAAGCCGTTGTCGATTGAATCCAGCCGTGATTCCACAGAGCAGGCAGTCGACGTGGTCTCCGAGACCTCAGCGCTGCTGCTCGACGCGCTCGTGACTTCAGCGCCGCCAAAGGACCGCGAGGTCGAGGCGGCCAAGGCTCGCGCCCGGGCGGCGCAGCGATTCGCGGCCGCCTAGCGGTCCTCGGGCGTTTATCGGAGGATTCACTTTCCGCTCGCCCGCCGCTGTATCTTCGTCCGAATCGAAAAGCGCATCCACTCCAGACTGGCGGGCCTGATGCTCGTGGCCGCACTCGCGGTTGGTGCCCTGTTCGCCTACAAGCTGCTCCTCCCCGACAGGGATGCCCGCGCCGTGGGGGGCCAGGTATCGGTCGACGCACCCGTGGTCGAGGTGGTCTTCGACGAGCTGCCGACCGCCACCCTGATGGACCCCTCCGGGACACGCATCGATGCGAAGCGCTTTCCCGGCTTCGCCAACCTTGCGGCCCACTCGACCTGGTATCGCGATAACACCACGGTCGCCGATTTCACCGGCCGTGCAGTGCCGGCGATCGAGACCGGGATCGATCCCGACTACACCACCCTGCCGATCTCCTCCCAGCAACCACACAGCATCTTCACCCTGCTGGGGGGCCAGTACAAGTTCAACGTCAGCGAGCCGGTCACCCACGTCTGCCCGCCGTCTCTGTGCAACCACGCCGGCACCAAGAAACGGCGGAACGGCGGGCCGAAGAGCCAGGTTGACCGCGGCCAAGCTGGCAGCAGCGGCTTGACAGCCGGCGCCTTCGCCCAGGACCTGTTCGTGCCGCCGAAGCCGGGTGAGTTCCAACGCTGGCTCGCCAAGGTCCCGCGCGGCGGGCGCAGCTTCAACTTCATCCACATGGAGGTTCCGCACGAGCCTTTCCACTTCCTCCCGGACGGCCGCTCCTACAACTTCACGCCGATCTCCGACGTGGCCAGCTCCAACGCGCAGAAGTGGGCCGGCGGCATCGGCGGCACAGCGACCACCTGGCAACGCCATTATATCCAGACCGCCTACGCCGACACGCTCACGAAGCTGACGATCAAGCGCCTGAAGAAGGTCGGCATCTGGAAGAGGGCTCTTGTCATCGTCACCGCCGACCACGGCATCAGCTTCGACCCCAAGACCTACCGTCGGATCGCCTTGCCGGGCAACTTCGGCGGCATCGCCAACCCACCGCTATTCATCAAGTACCCAGGGCAGACCAAGGGCGCTGTCTCCGACATCCATTCCCACTCGATCGACATCGTGCCGACGACCGCGCAGGTGCTGGGCATCGAGCTCACCTACAAGGCGCAGGGTGCGCCGATCTCCGAGGACGGCCCCGAAGGCCCGATCACGATGTCGAACGGGTTCAAGAACTCCGTCTCCGCGCCCTTCTCGACCTTTTTGGCCGAGCGCAGCCAGATGCTGCGCTCGGCGGCAAAGCAGCTGGGGGCGCACACCGGCCTCTTCCAGCTCGGGCCCCGCTCCAGCCTGCTCGGAAGGCGCGCGCCGTCGGGGTCGGCCAGGATCGCGAGCATCGACAGCGGATTGGACGTCGGGCACGTGTCCCTCGGCCGCGGCCGCAAGGTACCGGCCTTCGTCAACGGCACGATCGGCGCCGGGGCGGCGGGAAGCGTTGTCGCGATCGGCGTCAACGGGCGGATCGTCGCGACCTGCCGCGCCTTCCGCTTCAAGGGCAGGACCAGATGGGGCGCGATCGTGCCTCCTTCCACCCTGCACAGCGGCAGCAACTCCGTCGGCGCCTACCTCGTGCGCGCCAATCGCCTCGTTCGCGTCGGCGGCAGCTAGCGCCTTCTCCGCAGCTACTCGGGAAGCGGCGCCGAGGGCCGGATCCGCAGATTCTCGGTGAAGGCGGACCCGAACGGGTCGGGAGGCACGGAGCGCGCGTGACGGAGCGGAGGCAAGCCAAACGCGGACTCCAGCCCGCGCAGGGTGGTGTATTGGTTCATCGGGGTCTTGATCCGTGTGCCCGGGCGCACATCCGGCCCGACGACGATCGCCGGCACATGGCCGCCGCCGTTCCGAGTTCCGCCGGGCCCGCGGTTCGTGGCTCCCTCGTCCCAGAGGATGAACAGCGCCCCGTGCGGGCCCAATCCCTGAACCAGCGGCGGCACCAGCTGGGAGAGGAGGCGATCGCCCGTGCTGACGCTGCAGTGGTGGGTGTCCTGGCAGAGATCGGGGGTGATCCAGGAGAAGTCGGGGAGGTTTCCCGCCTGAAGGTCAGACGAGAGATTGGAAAGCGGAACGATGTTCGAGCAGCCCGACGCGCTCCCGGTTATCGATCTGAAGTACACGAACGGGTTCAGCGCCTTGACGTAGCTGCTCGCCCTGGCGCCCAGGTAGCAGCTGCTCGGAACCCCGCCGACGTAACTGCGCCACGAGAACCCTGTCGAGTTGAGCTGGGTCATCAGGTTCGGCCCACCGAAGCTGCAGCTGGTGCAGTCGTGGTGTACGCCAAAAGTCGTGCCGGCGGTCAGCGCCAGGTAGTTCGGCAGCGACGGGTGGGTGACCCCGTAGTAGCGGGTGGCGAGCGCGTAATGGCGCGCGAGAGAGTTCAGGTACGGGGCAGCCGGGTTTCCGATCACCTGGCCGTACTCCTTGTTCTCGAGCACTAGCACCGCCACGTGCGAGCGACCGGACCCTGGAACGGCTGACGCCTTCGGGAGCGGGGTCTGCCTCGCCGCCGCGGCGGTGGGCGGTCCCGGCTCCTCGCTCTCGGCGACATCGGCCGCAAGCCAGACAGTCGCAGCCAGCACGAGCGCGACGGTCGCGATCCGGAACTTGTGTAGGGAGTGGAGCATCGTCAACAGCCTGAGCGAACCGGATGAGATCCTCGTGAGGCCGGAATCAACGGAAGACCCCTGTATGCCCGAGCGAGTAGCGGCCCGGCTGCGGATAGACGCAGAGTCCGTGTGGGCCGCTGCCTACGGGAATGCGGGCGAGGAGCTTTCCCGTCCGAGTGTCGATTGCATAGACCTCGGCGTTGTAGCGGCCGGAAAGCCAGAGCACCTTCCCGTCCGCCGAAACGCCCCCCATGTCCGGGCTGCCCCCGCCCGGCAGGGTCCACTTCTTGACCACCTTTCGCTTCGCAAACGAGATCACCGAGACCGAGCCCTCATTGCGGTTGGAGACGTACAGATCCCGCGAGTCCCGGCTCGCGTAAAGGCCATGCGCGCCGGCGCCGGTCGGGATGAAGCCGATCTTCCTGAAGTGATTCGCGTCGATCAGCCAGACGCCGCCCGACATCATGTCGGCGACGTAGAAGACCTTGCCGTCGGGGGAGAGCTTCACGTCCTGCGGCATCGACCCGGACTTCAGTGGCAGCGACCCGACGACCTTTTCGCGCGCCACATCGACCTTGATCAGGTTGCCGCCAAATTCACAGCTCGCGACCAGGTAGCGGCCGTCCGCAGTGAAATCGACGTGATCGACCCCATCGCATGGCACCGGCAGCGAGTGGTGCAACGCCATCGAGTGGGCGCCTCGGAAGTCGAGCCGCTGCAGGCGCTCGGCGACGACGATCGCGTACTGCCCGTTCGGCGTGAAGTAGAGGTTGTAGGGATCGGTGACGGGAACCGGCTTTCCGGGCTTGCCGGTCGCCGGATCGATCGGGGTGAGGCTGTTGCCCTGGTCGTTGTTGACCCACAGCGACTTCAGGTCGTAGGAGGGAGTGACGTGCTGGGGCAGTGCGCCGACCGGGAACTGGTCGATCACCTTGAAGGTGCGCTGGTCGATCACGTCGACCGTGTTGCTGTCGCTGTTCGGCACATAGACGCGGGGCGGAAAATGCCGAACCGCCGGCGCCAGCATTCCCGGTCGGTCAGCGGCGTAAACGTCGCGCGGGTTAATCAGCGGCGGGACCCTGTACTTCACCGCCTGTCCGACCGCGGAGGGATTCCCATGTGGGTTGTTTCCCGAGGCAGATTTCGCGGTCGTGCTCTGAGCGCTAGAAGCATCCGAGCTATTCGATCCCGAGCCGCACCCGGACGCGATCAGGCCTACGCCGACGATCGCCCCGAGCACGATCGTCACCGCCATCGCCTTGCTCATAGGCGCCGCTTTGCTCATTGGAACCGGCGTGTCGCCTTTCTTGACGGGTTGCTGGGAAGAGCGGCCGAAGCTACGCGGCCAGCGTGAGATAGCTGTGAACCGCGCCTGAAGCGGGTCCGTTTCATCGGGCCTAGAGATCACGCAGTTCCTCGATCGCCGGCCGCCGCAACGCGTGCAGGGTGGCCGCACCGGCCGCCGCGACCGCGGCCAGCACAAGCGCCAGCAGGCCGGCGAGATAGCCCCAGGGCACGGAGAGGACGTCGGGTGGGGGGTCGAATACCCCCGTGAGTACCTTGACCAGCATCTCCGAGATCCCGACCGCCATCGCGGCCCCGAGGACCAGCCCGACGCCGGTGACGAATGCCGACTCGCTCCACACGAAGCCGCCGAGCTGGCGAGCCTTGGCGCCGAGCGCCCTGGCGATCGCAAATGTGCGACGGCGCTCGGCGAAGCTCAGCCCCAGGGCGAGGCCGCTCGCCGCGGCCGCAAGGGCCAGCGCGAACCCAAGCTCGACCTTGGTCAACCCGGAGAGCTCGACCGCGGTCAGGTTGGAGCCGACGATCTTTCGCTGGTTGACGATGTCGGTTACCTGGGCGCCCGTTCCGACCACGCCGCGAACCCGCTGGGCGACGGTAGCCGGGCTGGTGCCATCGGTCTGGATCAAGAAGCTTCCGACCGCATCGCTGCCGGTCTGCTTGGCGACGTAACCGGCATTGGCGACGAAGAAGGAGTCCTTGGGGGCGGTTGGGAATTCCTTCGCCACCCCGACGTAATGGAATGGCACGGTCATGAACTGCTTGCTGCGGCTGTTCTGCAACCGCAAGCGCAGAAGGTCGCCGGGATGCAGCTGGAAGTCCTTCACCGTCTCGGCGCTGACCAGGACGCTGCTGGGCTTGCGCGCCAGCGTGTCCATCAACTGCGATGCGCTGCCGCCGAGGAACCAGGAGTTCTGAAGCTGACCGGCTGAACCGATCGTTTGCGGCCGAACGCCGTAGAGGTCCTGGAGGTCGGCGCCGATGTAGGCGAATCGATGCTGAAGCGGCTCGACGCTCTTTACTCCCGGCACCCCGACTAGCCGCGCCGACGCCCCGGGGCCGACGTTTGCACCAGGGGACTCGGTCGCGGTGACGTCGGCGCCGTTGGAGAGCCTCGCGTCAACCTCCGCCTGCGCGCGATAGGTCGAGTTGAAGACCGCGGTGGAAGCGGCGAAGGCCGCCGTCAGGGCGACCAGCGTGACGGTCCGGGCCAGCAACCGGCGCTGACGACCCATCGTCGCGGCGACCGTGGGTGATAGCTCGCCCGCCAGCGGCCGCACAAGCCGCCCAAGCGGTCCGCGCCCGCGGACGAGGGCGAGATCGGCGAGGCGATAGGCGAGCAGCCCGGCGCCGATCCAGGCAAATACGGGAGCCAGCAACGCGTACCAGTTGACCGAGACCTGCGGCACGCCCTCCGGAGCGAGCACCAGCTGGTAGCCGTTGCGCGAGGCCTGCCAGTAGACGAATCCGGCGATCGCCAGGGCGACGAAGTCGAGGCCGTAGCGCGCCCACCAGGGGCCGCCGGTCGTGCGGCCGACCTCGCGTCGCTGACCGGCGACTGTCAGCGCACGGGCGTCTCGCCAGGCGGGCAGGGCGATCGCGGCGGCGGCGATGGCAAAGCCGGCGAGGGCCGCGCCGCCGGCCCAAAACACGGCAGCCGCCGCCCCGGCGCCGAAGCTGGCGGTGCCGAAGGCAGCCTGCCCGATCAGCAGCGCGATACCGAGGCCGGGGGCGATCCCGAGCAGGGCCGCCAGTGCCGTCTCACCCAGCGCCACCCTGACCAGGGTCCGCGTCGAGGCGCCGCGGGTGCGAAGCAGCGCCGCGTCGCGGCGGCGGCGGTCGGCGCCCGCCGAGGCGATCGAGGCCGTCACCAAACCGGCGATCACGGCGCCCGGCAGGCCGAGGAATAGGAAGAGGATCTGTGCGTAGAGCGCGTCCGAGCGGGCCTGGTCGAGGGCCGAGCCGAGGTTGTCGCCGACCAGCCCGGACCCTGCCAGGCGCGTCTCCAGGTTGCGGGCCTCACCGCTCACCTGCGAGAAGGCGGCGCTCGGGCTTCCGGGCAGCGAGTGGGAGAGTTTCACGTGGATCTGGGTTCGCACGGACCCGGCCCTGGCCAGTGGGCCCTCGACCCGGGAGAAGACCCGGCTGGGAAGCAGGATCACGTTGTCTGGGGGAGCCTGGGGCTGGGCGCCGACCGGGGCGCCGACCCGCTGGAACAGCGAGTCGGCGGCGGGAAGGTCGACGACGCCAGCAACCCGCACCGAGGCCGGCGGCAGTCCCGGGCGACCGATCTTCACCCGGGTGCCGGGCTTCGCATGCAGGTTCGCTGCCGTCTGCTGGGCCAGCAGCACGCCGCTGGTGCGACCCGAAAGGCTACGGAGCATCCCCGGAAACGCGGCTCGGTAGCCGGACGGCACACCGAGCACCTTGCCCGGCCCCGTGCTCTGCACCGTGCTGCCGGTCGTGGCGCTGAGCCCGGTCGTGTCCGCGAAGCCGACCGGCAGGGCCTCTCTGATGCCCGGGTACCTCTTCACCTGGTTGAGAAGATGGGCCGGGATAACCGTGCCCTGCCCTTCCACCTGCCAGTCGACAGGCACGCGGGCAATTGCCCGCTGGGTCATCTTCGAAGTCGTCGCTGAGAGGAATGTCCCGATCGAGGCGATCAGCGCAACGCCGACGGCGACGCCCGCCGCAGTCGCCAGCAACCGGCTTCGCCGGTGGGCGAGAAGGCCGCGGATCCAGGTCAGAGCGACCATGCTTGTACCCCCGCGCCCTGCTCCAGCCGGCCGCTGCGAAGCCGCCAGGTCTCACCGAGGCGATCCGCCATCTCGGTGTCGTGGGTGGCGACCACAAGCGCGGCCCCGCACCGTTTGGCGGCGGCGAGGAGCTCGTCGATGACGACGGCGCCGATCTCGTGGTCCAGCTGGCCGGTCGGCTCGTCGGCCAGGATCAGTCGTGGCTCGCCGACCACCGCGCGCGCCACGGCGACGCGTTGCGCCTGGCCGCCGGATATCTCCTCGGGCAGCTTCTCGGCCAGATCGCCGAGGCCGAGCCTGGACAGGGCCGCCCCGGCCCGCTGCTGGACCTCGCTTTGCGGGCGGCCGGCAAGAGCCAGCGGCAGGCCGACGTTCTCGAGCACGTTGAGAGGCGGCAGAAGGCTTGGTCCTTGAAAGACGATCGCAACGGGTCCTGGACGCAACGCGGCGCGATCGCCGACTGCCGGCCAGCTGACCTCGCCGACGGTGGGGTCGTCCAGCCCTGCGATCAGATGGATCAGCGTCGACTTGCCCGACCCCGACTCGCCGACCAGGGCGACACGCGCCCCGTCCCAGATCTCGCAGTCGGTCGGTTGAAGCGCGACTGTGGCCGATGGGCCGCTGCCGTAGGTGCGGGCCGCGCCCTTACAGCGAACGAGAGGCTCAGCGGAGCTCACGCCTCGACCCTTCCGTCGCGTAGCGGCACCACCCTGGCTGCAGCCGAGGCCAGCTCGGTGCTGTGGGTCGCGATCAGGATTGCGGTCCCGCCCGCCGCCTGCTCGCGGAGCAGGTCGGTGAGCTTCGCGGCGGTCAGCGAGTCCAGCTCTCCGGTCGGCTCGTCGGCGAGCAGTACAGCCGGGTCGTTGGCAAGCGCCACCGCGAGTCCGGCACGGGCCAGCTCGCCACCGGAGAGCTGAGCGGGCCGTGCGCCGGCCCGGTGCGCGATGCCGCAGCGCCCCAGCAGGTCATCGCGGTTCGCCTGGCCGGCGATATCCGTGCTGAGGCGCTGCGCCAGCGCGACGTTGTCCTGCACCGAGAGATGCCCGACAAGGTTTGCCTGCTGGTAGAGGACCCCGATGCGCTCTGCCCGCAGCCGCGCCCGATCCTCCTCGGGCCGCCGGGTGAGGCGTTCGCCGCCGACCCTCACCTGGCCGCCGTCGGGCTCGTCGAGCCCGGCGAGGCAGGCGAGGAGTGTGGACTTCCCCGAGCCCGATGGGCCGGTGACCGCGATCACCTCGCCGGCCTCGATCTCCAGCGACACCCCCTGCAGCGCCAGCGTCTCGTCGTCGCCGGCGTGAAAGAAGCGGTAGAGGCTGCGCGCCTCCAGCACCGCGGTCATTGCGTCCAGCGCAGCGAGTTGGTGACGGTCCGCCACGGGTCCACGTTGTCGGCGTTCTTCTCTCCGCCAAGGGTGAGGATGACCTCCTTGCCCTTGTGGAAGAAGATGTAACGCTCGACCGCCTCCGGCGGCTTCTTGCCCGTGACCGGGTTGGGCTTGCCCCAGGCGAAGTAAGTGATCAGTACGGCCGGGCCGGCGGTGCGGCTGACCGTGCTGACCTTGGGGGTGGAGAAGCCATCGACGCTGTGCGAGAGCTGCGGCACCAGGCTCTGCTTGGCTGACGCCACCGTCGGTGCCTTGCCGGTCGGCACCGACTCGAGCCGGATCGAGTTCAGGTTGTCGGTGAAGACGACCGCTCCGCCGGAGCTGGAGCGAGACCATCCTTCGGGGACCTTTACCGAGTAGCCGCCCCTAGGGGGCGAATAGGGAACGTAGACCTGGGTGTCCGGGATGTCGCCCGGGGGGGTGACGTCGGGGGCGTTGGGATTGACGGCGTTAGCGGTTGTGTTCGTGTTGGCGGTGGTGCTGGACGAAGAGCCGCCCCCCGAAGAGGCGCCACTAGAAGTGCTGGTCCCGGAAGATCCGCCGCAGCCCAGGGCTCCGGCGGCGAGAGCGAGGATTGCCGCGCCCGCGGCGAGCGTCGAACGCAATTTCATGGTCCCTCCAGGTGGTCGCTGGTCATTGGCCGCGACGCTAGAGGAGCCTGGTCAGCGCCCGCCCACGCGAAGGTCAACGCGGGGTCAAACCTGGAGCGCGCGCTTCAGTCGGCGAATCCGGGGCGCGCTACGGTCATCCAAATGAACACCGGCATATTGGTTGTGGACGACGACGAGGCGATCTCCGCCGGGCTGGCCCGCGTGCTCGAGAGCCAGGGGTATTTCGTGCGCCGCCTCGACCGCGGCGGCGGAGCGGTGGCGGCGGCCAAGCCCGACATCGAGCTGGTCGTGCTCGACCTCGGCCTGCCGGACATCGACGGCATCGACGTCTGCCGCAAACTACGCAGCGCCCGGCCGGAGCTGGCGATCTTGATCCTCTCCGCGCGCGACGAAGAGCTCGATGTAGTCGCCGGGCTCGACGCCGGTGCCGACGACTACCTGGTCAAGCCGTTCCGGCTCTCGGAGCTGCTCGCGCGGGTGCGCGCACACCTCCGCCGAGCCTCGGAGCGAGCGGACGGCGACGTCGCGGAGCCGCTGCAGGTCGGCGAGCTGACCGTCGACACGGCGGCGCGCCGGGTATGGCGCGGCGAAGAGGAGCTCGCGCTTCGTCCGAAGGAGTTCGACCTTCTCGATCTTTTGGCCCGAGAGGCAGGACGCGCTGTGACTCGAGATCGGATCATGCGCGAGGTCTGGGACACGGAGTGGCTGGGGTCGACCAAGACCCTGGACACTCACGTGCTCTCGCTGCGTCAGAAGCTCGGCCCCGAGGCGATCACGACGCTGCGCGGGATCGGCTACCGCCTCGAAGTGCCATGAGGGCGCGTCTGATCGTCGCGATCGCAGGGGTTGCGGCCGCTGCCGTGGCCCTCTTGGCTGTTCCCCTGGGGCTGGTGCTTCAGAACAACTATCGCGACGACGAGCTGCTTCGCCTGCAGCGCGACACGGTGGCCGCCACCCGCGGGATCGACCTCAGCGCCGGTGGCGACCCGATCGAGTTCCCGCCGACCTCCGACACTCTGGCGGTCTACGACCGTACCGGCATGCGGGTGGGGGGAAGAGGGCCGAGGGCTGCTGATTCATTGGTGCGGCAGGCGATTCGCAGCGGCCGGATCGCGGATCAGCACACCGAGGGGCAGTTTGCGGTCGCGGTGCCGCTCCTCATCAAGGAGCGAGTGACTGGCGCTGCGCGAGCGGTCCGAGACGACGGCGCGGCGGTGAGCAGGACACACCGAGCCTGGTTGGCCCTCGGCGGCCTCGCGGCCGGGATCGTGATCCTGGCGATCGGCGCGGCGCTGCTGCTGAGCCGACGCCTGGCCTCTCCACTGGAGCGATTGGCCTCGGCGGCGCGGCGGCTGGGCCATGGCGACTTCTCGGTCCGCTCTCCCCGCACCGGGGTCGGGGAAGCCGACTCGGTCGCCGAGGCACTGGACGTGACCGCGGAGCGGCTCGGCGATCTCGTCACTCGGGAGCGCGCCTTCAGCTCCAATGCTTCGCATCAGCTCCGTACGCCTCTGGCCGCTCTGCGGCTCGAATTGGAGGCGCTGGAGATGCGCGGCAACCCACCGGCGGAGGTGTCGCGGGCACTCGCCGAGGTCGAACGGCTGCAAGCCACGATCGACACCCTGCTCTCCTTCGCCCGCGACTCCGCGGACCGGTCCGATGAGTCCGATCTCCCGGCCCTGCTCGGCGAGATCGAGCAGCGCTGGCACGGCCCCCTCGCCGCGGAGGGCAGGCCGCTACGAGTGGCGGTGAACGGGGACGACCTGGTTGCGAAAGCCTCTCCCAGCGTGGTCTCGGAGGTGATCGGCGTTCTCCTCGACAACGCCTACCGCCATGGCTCGGGGGCGGTGACGGTCACCGCTCGTGCCGCTGCCGGCTCGATCGCAGTGGACGTTGAAGACGAAGGGCAGGGCTTCTCAGGCGATCCCGAGCCCGCCTTCGAGCGGCATTCGGGCTCGGGCGACGGCGAAGGCCACGGGATCGGGCTCGACCTGGCGCGCTCCCTGGCGCTTGCCGAGGGCGGGCGCCTGCTTGTCACCCGCGCCGGCCCGGCGCCGGTCCTGACACTGCTGCTGCCCCGACGGCCCGACGCCTAGCGGCGCCGCTCGGGAAGCGGAATTCGAGGCAGGCGCGGCTTCGCTCGCCACGCCGAGGCCGCCCTTGCACGCAGGCCGCCCGAACGGTCTGCTCGCCGCGGGTCGAGCTCCGCGCCGCATATCGCGCAGCCGGCGGCGAACGCGCTCACTCGCTTACCGCATTGGGGGCAGACGTTGGGCCCTCTTTTGCTCACGATTTCATCCTCATCTCAAAGGAAATTTTCGAGCAACGATTTGAAGCCGGGATGAAGGAATCCTGGGGTCCACCTGGGTCTCGCGGCGTTGGGACAATCGCGCGGTGAAGCTTCAAGAGATTTGTCCCGGGCTCTTTCGTTGGACGGCGCGGCATCCGGATTGGCGGCCGGGCGCGGCGGCGGGAAGTCCCGATGACTGGCCCGAGGAAGTCGGCTGCGTCCTCTACGAGGCCCCCGACGCAACAGTTCTCATCGACCCGTTGCTGCCGCCTAACCGCGAGAGCTTCCTGCGGGAACTAGACCAGCGACTGGACGGACGCGGGAGGCCGGCAGCGATCCTGACCACGATCGGATTCCACCGCCGCGACCGCGGCGAGCTGGCGCGCCGCTACGAGGCATCGACCTCGCGCGCGAGGAAGAACCTGCCGGCCGGGTGGAGTCGTTTCCGGTGCGCCGCGCTGGCGAGACGATCTTCTGGCTGCCAGAGCATCGGGCGCTGGTGCCGGGCGACCGGATCATCGGCTCCCCCGGGGGCGGTCTGCGGGTCTCCCCGCAGTCCTGGCTTCGCTATCTATCGAATCCTTTGACGATCGCC